>NZ_LLXO01000028.1 GCF_001484765.1 Entomohabitans teleogrylli
CACATTCCCGGCTGATATCATGAACGGAAAAACAGCGGTGCATCACCCCAATACCAGCCAGCATACCGAAACGGGGTGTCGGGACGCTCCCCGACCCGTTCACTGATAACTGGCGTCAGCAAAGAGCAAGACACATAAAGTGAACGGAAAAAAGCGTCGCTTCAGACTCACCGCGTGAGCGGAAAAAACAACAACACCACAGACTAGCCAACACACCGCACCAGAACGTCGAATCATGCTGGTCCACGGGACAAGGCCGGGAGCGGGACGCTCCCCAACCCGTTCACTGGCAACCGGCGTCAGCAAAAAGCACCAACACCACGTAAACGAAAAACAATCCCCCTGGCACAACCCCCCAAAATCCCCTCAAACTGTAACAATTAAATTGATAAGAATTATCATTTGCTTTATCGTTAGCGCGGTCTTGTAAGGAGCGCAGGAGAGCAATGTGAAACCACTCAGCCATCTCAAACATCTTTGTCTGGCACTCACCCTCACCGTCGGCGCGCTATCCAGCGCATGGGCCGCTACCGTAACGGATATCGCCGGCCGCGAAGTGACTATCCCTCAACAGGTCAACCGTATCCTGCTCGGGGAAGGGCGACTGTTCTATGCCCTGGCGCTGCTGGAAGGGCAACAGCCGCTGGACCGCATTGCCGGATGGCAGGGGGATCTCCGCAAACTGGATACCCAAACCTATGCGCTTTATAAAGCCAAATTCCCGCAGATTGACAAAATCCCGCTGATTGGCAATACCACCGCCGACAGCGTCAGCCCGGAAAAAGTACTGACCCTGAACCCGGATATCGCCATCTTCGGCCTCGCCGGTCACGGCCCGGGGCGCAACAGCGAACTGGTTCAGCAACTGGAAAAAGCCGGCGTCCCGGTGATCTTTGTCGATTTCCGCACCGCGCCGTTAAAGAACACCATCCCCAGCATGCGGGTATTAGGTAAAGCCCTGCAGCGCGAGGCGCAGGCCGAAAAATTCATTACCTTCTATGAAACCCAGTTAAAGAAAGTCACCGATATCACCAGCGCAATTGCGCAGCAGGACAAACCGCGAGTATTTATTGACCTGCGCGCCGCGACTCTGGAAGAGTGTTGCGGTTCGGCGGGCAAGGGGAATATGGGCGACTTTATCGATCTGGCCGGCGGCGATAATATTGCCAGGCCGCTGCTGCCCGGTCCGCTGGGCACCGTCAATCTGGAAACCGTACTGGCGGTGGATCCGCAGGTCTATATCGCCACCGGCGGCAAAGCGCCCGGCACCTCCCCGGGACTGGTGATGGGCGCGCAGGCTACCCAGGCTGGAGCCCGCAGCAGCCTGCAGCAGATTACCTCGCGCAAGGGCATTAACCAGCTCAGCGCGGTGAAACAGGGGCGCGCCCACGGCCTGTGGCATAATTTCTACAACTCGCCATACAACATTCTGGCGATTCAGGCGATGGCGACCTGGTTCTACCCGGAAAAATTCGCCGAATTGCAGCCGCGGGAAACTGAACGTGAAATGTATCAACAATTCCTGGCGGTAGAACCTGCCGGAACTTACTGGATTGATACCCAGGGATAGAAGGTAAATCAGTGATGAGTTCCACCACCGATTCTCTGTCGCGCGCGGCAGACGCCCCGGGCGTTCTGGGGCGCTACCAGCAGGTATTGCGCCATCGTTTATTCATGATGGCGCTAATTGTGGCGGCGATCCTCGCGTCGCTGCTGCTGGATTTCACCCTCGGCCCTTCCGGGCTACCGCTGGAAACCCTGTGGCGCACGCTGATCGACCCGGCCAGCGCCAGCCCTGGCACCCGGGTTATTGTCTGGGATATCCGCTTACCCTATGCGTTAATGGCGCTGGTGGTGGGGATGGCCCTCGGCCTGGCCGGGGCGGAAATGCAGACGATCCTCAATAACCCGCTGGCCAGCCCGTTTACCCTTGGGGTCTCGTCGGCGGCGGCGTTTGGCGCTGCGCTGGCGATTGTCCTCGGAATTGGTATCCCCGGGGTGCCCGATCAGTGGTTTATCTCCGCTAACGCTTTTATCTTTGCGCTACTGGCGGCGCTGATGCTCGACGGTATTACCCGCTGGACCCGGGTGGCGACTTCTGGCGTGGTACTGTTCGGTATCGCGCTGGTGTTCACCTTCAATGCACTGGTGTCGATGATGCAGTTCGTTGCCAGCGAAGATACTTTGCAGGGGTTGGTATTCTGGACCATGGGCAGCCTGGCGCGGGCCTCCTGGGAGAAGCTCGGGGTGCTGGTGCTGGTGTTCGCCATCGTGCTGCCGCTGTCGATGATGAGCGCCTGGAAACTGACCGCGCTGCGTCTTGGGGAAGACCGGGCGGTCAGTTTTGGTATTGATGTCCGCCGTTTGCGTCTGACGACGCTGTTGCGCATCAGTATTCTGTCCGCGCTGTCGGTCGCGTTTGTCGGGCCGATCGGTTTTATCGGCCTGGTGGCGCCCCATATTGCACGGCTGATTTTTGGTGAAGATCACCGCTTTTACCTCCCCGGCAGCGTGCTGATCGGCGCGCTGGTGCTATCGCTGGCGTCAGTGGCGTCCAAAAATATTATTCCCGGAGTGATCATTCCGGTAGGGATCGTCACCTCGCTGGTGGGGGTTCCCTTCTTCCTGAGTATTATTCTGCGTCACCGGGGGAATGTGTAGATGCGCGGTCTGCAAATCAACCATTTCACGGCGGGCTACCCGAAACGCAAAGTGATTGCCGATCTCAGTGTGCCCACGCTGCCACGCGGCAAAATCACCGTATTGCTCGGGCCCAATGGCTGCGGTAAATCGACGCTGCTACGGGCGCTGGCCGGGCTGAATCAGGCTCACGGAGAACTGCTGCTCGACGGAACGGATTTAATGACGCTGCCGTTTCGCCAGCGGGCGGAAAAGGTGGTGTATTTACCGCAGTCGCTGCCCCAGGGGGTACATCTGCATGTGCTGGAGTCGATCGTGGTCGCGCAGCGGGCGTCAGGGGGACGCCACAGCGCGGAAGGGCAGGCGCAGGTAATGTCGCTGCTGGAGCAACTGGGGATTTCCCATCTGGCGCTCAACTATCTCGACCAGCTTTCCGGCGGCCAGAAACAGCTGGTGGGGCTCGCGCAGTCGTTGATTCGCCGGCCATCGCTGCTGCTGCTGGATGAGCCGCTCAGCGCCCTGGATCTTAACTATCAGTTTCATGTCATGGATCTGGTGGCCCGGGAGACCCGGGCGCGGGACATTGTCACCGTGGTGGTCGTGCACGATATCAATATCGCGCTGCGCCACGCCGAACATGTGCTGATGCTCAAAGAGGGGCGGCTGGTGGCCAGCGGCGAGCCGGAAGCGGTCATCACCGCCGGGAGCCTGGCGGAAGTCTATGGCGTGGTGGGGCGCATTGAACGCTGCTCCCGCGGTACGCCGCAGGTATTGATTGATGGACTGGCAAACGTACCAGTCGTATAGCGCGGTTTTTGGCAGCTGCCGGCCAAAGTAGCGGGCAGCGCGTTGCGCAGTGTGAGTAGTACTTTTTTATTTTTTTGAGACCTCATGGAGTATGGAATGTTTCGCTTAAACCTTGTCACCCGGGGAGGGTTGTGCGCGTCCGCGATTTCCCTGGCATTTCCTGTGCTGGCGGCGCAAGAGCCCCAGGCCCGCGAAGAAACCCTGGTTGTCACCGCTTCCGGTTCGGAGCAAAACCTCAAAGACGCGCCGGCCAGTATCAGCGTCATCACCCGCGAAGAACTCAAGCGTAAACCGATTCAGAATCTGAAGGATATCCTTCAGGAAGTCCCCGGCGTGCAGTTAACCAACGAAGGGGATAACCGCAAAGGGGTGAGTATTCGCGGCCTGAAGAGCAGCTATACCCTGATTCTGGTGGACGGTAAGCGGGTAAACTCGCGTAACGCGGTGTTCCGCCATAACGATTTCGACCTCAACTGGATCCCGGTGGACGCCATTGAGCGTATCGAAGTGGTACGCGGGCCGATGTCCTCGCTGTATGGTTCGGATGCGCTGGGAGGCGTGGTCAATATTATCACCCGTAAAGTGGGTAAGGCCTGGCACGGTAGCGTCACGCTCGATACCACGATTCAGGAACATCGCGATCGCGGCGACAGCTATGGCGGCCAGTTCTACACCAGCGGGCCGCTGGTTGACGATCTGCTGGGCGTAAAAGTGTACGGTAGCCTGGCGAGACGCGATAAAGACGATCAGCAGTCATCGTCCACGGCGGCCAGCGGTCTGTCGCCGCGAATTGAAGGCTATACCTCGCGCGACGGCAACGTGGAGTTCGCCCTGACGCCGAATGAAAACCATGAATTCAACCTTGGCTACGGTTTCGATCGCCAGGATCGTGATTCCGATTCGCTGGATAAGAATCGCCTTGAGCGCCAGAACTATTCGCTTTCGCATAACGGGCGCTGGGACTACGGCAACAGCGAACTGCGTTTCTACGGTGAGAAGGTGGATAACAAAAACCAGGATAATGGCGGCGCCATTACTTCGGAAAGCAACACCCTTGACGGTAAATATGTGCTGCCTCTCGGGGAGATCAATCAGCTGATGACATTCGGCGGCGAGTGGCGCCATGACAAGCTCAAAGATCCGGTTAACCTCGGCGCTGGCGGCAGTACCTCCGCCAGTCAGTACGCGCTGTTCCTTGAAGATGAGTGGCGGATTTTCGAACCGCTGGCGCTGACCGCGGGCGTGCGTATGGACGACCATGAAACCTATGGCGATCACTGGAGCCCGCGCGCCTACCTGGTGTACAGCGCCACCGATACGCTGACGGTGAAAGGGGGCTGGGCAACGGCGTTTAAAGCCCCGTCGCTGCTACAGCTCAGCCCGGACTGGACCAGCAACTCCTGCCGCGGCAGTTGCCGGATTATCGGTAACCCGGATCTGAAACCGGAAACCAGTGAAAACTTCGAGATCGGCCTCTACTACAGCGGCGATGAAGGCTGGCTGGACGGCGTATCGGCCAGTATTACCACTTTCCAGAATAACGTGGACGATATGATAGACGTGCTGCGTACCTCAAACCCGGCGCTGGCGCCGTCTTACCCCAACTATGTGGGGATGGAAAACGGCAGGCCGGTGTTCCGTTACTTCAACGTCAATAAAGCGCGTATCCGCGGACTGGAGACAGAGCTGAAAGTCCCGTTTAACGAACAGTGGAAACTGACGCTCAACTATACCTACACCGATGGCCGCAACCTGAGCGATGGCGGCAATAAGCCGCTGGAAAACCGTCCGTTCCACAACGCTAATGGGACGCTGGACTGGGCGCCATTGCAGGACTGGTCGTTCTACGTTTCCGCGAATTACAGCGGCGAGAGTCGCGCCACCGCCGCTAATGGACCGACGCCGGGCGGATACGTTATCTGGAATGCCGGCGCTGGCTGGCAGGCGACAAAGAACGTGAAACTGCGCGCCGGGGTGCTGAACCTTGGCGATAAAGACCTGAGCCGCGACGACTATAGCTTCAATGAGGATGGTCGCCGCTACTTTGTGTCGCTGGATTATCGTTTCTGATTGTTGACCGGTTATCGCGGTTAGCGCCGTGCAACCCGGTTCGGGTTGCACGGCGTTTTTTCAGGCGAACAGATAGCGGGCGTGGAAGCGCAGATGGTCTTCGATAAAGGTGGCAATAAAATAATAGCTGTGATCGTAACCCGGCTGGATACGCAGTTCCAGCGGCCATCCGCTCTGGCGGGCGGCTTCCGCCAGCAGCGCCGGCTGTAATTGATCGGCGAGGAACTGATCGCTATCGCCCTGATCGATCAGCGCCGGAATATGATCCTGCGGTTTTGCCTGGCGCATCAGAACACAACTGTCCCACGCCTGCCACTGGCTCTCATCCTCGCCCAGGTAAGCGCGAAACGCTTTCTGGCCCCAGGGCACCTGGCCCGGATTGACTATCGGGGCAAAGGCGGAAACCGAGCAGAAGCGACCCGGGTTTTTTAGCGCCATGATCAGCGCCCCGTGTCCGCCCATAGAATGGCCGCAAATCGATGCCCGCTCGCTGACCTGAAACTGAGCGCTGATCAGCGCCGGCAGTTCATCGCGCAAATAGTCAAACATCCGGTAATGGGCCGACCACGGGGCGCGGGTGGCGTTAAGGTAAAAACCGGCGCCCTGACCAAGATCGTAACCCTCGTCGTTGGCGACATCGGCGCCGCGCGGACTGGTATCCGGCATGACCAGGACGATGCCCAGTTGCGCCGCGATGCGCTGGGCGCCGGCCTTGGTGGTAAAGTTTTCATCGTTACAGGTAAGTCCGGAAAGCCAGTACAGCACCGGCGGCGGCGCGCTGTCGCGCGGCCCGGGTAAAAAAATACTGAAGGTCATCGCGCAGTTCAGCGTCGCGGAGGCATGGCGCCAGCGCTGTTGCCAGCCGTCGAAACAGCGGTGTTCTTCGAGTAGTTCCATCAATATCTCCCTTGTGGCGACTTTTTCAGTTCCCGGTGAGGAACTTTCACTTCACCCACGATAACGGATGTTGCATCATATTCATAACCTGGCAGTTACAGACCGGGCGGTTTTTTCGGCGTTGGGTATCAGCAATGGAATTAACGATGATAATAATAGTTACCCGCCGCGCTGGATTCTCCGCGGTGACTGCCGCACAATGAGCGCAAACTTTACCCCACGCAGGGTGAAGATAAGCCACACCTGCAGGAGAACAATTGATGTCATCACTCAGTAAAGAAGCCGCCCTGGTACACGAGGCGCTGGTCGCCCGCGGGCTGGAAACCCCGCTGCGCCCGCCGGTGCACGAGATGGACAACGAAACCCGCAAGCGCCTGATTGCCGGCCACATGACGGAAATCATGCAATTGTTAAATCTCGATCTGAGCGATGACAGTTTGATGGAAACCCCGCATCGCATCGCCAAAATGTATGTCGACGAGATCTTTTCCGGGCTGGATTACGCCAATTTCCCGAAAATCACCGTGATCGAAAACAAAATGAAGGTCGACGAGATGGTGACGGTGCGTGACATCACGCTGACCAGCACCTGTGAGCACCATTTTGTCACCATCGACGGTAAAGCCACCGTGGCCTATATCCCGAAAGATTCGGTTATCGGCCTGTCGAAAATCAACCGTATCGTGCAGTTCTTCGCCCAGCGCCCACAGGTGCAGGAGCGGTTAACCCAGCAGATTCTGGTGGCGCTGCAGACCCTGCTGGGCACCAACAACGTGGCGGTATCCATTGACGCGGTGCATTACTGCGTTAAAGCGCGCGGCATTCGCGATGCCACCAGCGCCACTACCACCACCTCGCTGGGCGGTCTGTTCAAATCCAGCCAGAATACCCGACAGGAATTTTTGCGCGCGGTACGTCACCACAACTGATCGGGAGCGGGGCCATGCAGCGAAATATTACGCTGGATTTTGTGCGCGGCGCCGCCATTCTCGGCATCCTGCTTCTTAATATCACCGCCTTTGGACTGCCGAAGGCGGCCTATCTCAATCCCGCCTGGTCCGGCGCTATTCGCGCCCACGAGGCGTGGACATGGGCGCTACTCGATCTCTTCGCCCAGGTAAAATTCCTGACGCTGTTTGCTCTGCTGTTCGGCGCCGGACTGCAAATGCTGCTGCCGCGCGGTAAACGCTGGATCCAGGCGCGCCTCTCCCTGTTGGTGCTGCTGGGCTTTCTGCATGCGCTGCTGCTGTGGGACGGTGATATTTTGCTGGCGTATGGCCTGGTGGGGCTGATCGGCTGGCGGTTAATCCGTGATGCTACCAGTAGCCGCCAGCTATTTAAAACCGGGGTACTGCTGTACCTGATGGGCATCGCTGTCCTGATTTTGCTCGGCATGGTATCCGGCGATCAGGTCAATCGCTCCTGGGTGCCGGACGCCGCCCATATTCAGTATGAGCAGTTCTGGAAATTACAGGGCGGCATGGAAGCGGTGCGTAATCGCGCCGACCTGCTTTCCGCTAACCTGCTGGCGCTGGGCGCTCAGTACGGCTGGCAACTGATGGGCATGATGTTGCTCGGGGCGGCGCTGATGCGCAGCGGCTGGTTACAGGGGCAGTACAGCCTGCGGCACTATCGGCGTAGCGGCTGGTTGCTGGTGGCCGCGGGGCTGGCTATCGATCTGCCGGGGGTTATCGCCCAGTGGCGGCTGGGGTGGGACTACCGCTGGTGCGCATTTCTGTTACAGGCTCCCCGGGAACTGGCGGCGCCATTTCAGGCTATCGGCTATGCGGCGTTGGCCTGGGGCTACTGGCCGTGGCTGGCGCGCTGGCGCATTATCGGGGCGGTGGCCTGCGTCGGGCGTATGGCCCTGAGCAATTATCTGCTGCAAAGCGTTATCGGTGTTGCGCTGTTCCATGTCGGCGGGCTGTTCCTGAAGTTCGACCGTTGGCAACTGCTGGCTTTTGTACCGGCGATCTGGGCAGTTAACCTGGTCTTCTCAGTGCTGTGGCTGCGCTGGTTCCGCCAGGGGCCGCTGGAATGGCTGTGGCGTCAACTGACGCAGCGAGCCAGTGGAGCCACTTATAGCTAACATTGATTTAACGATTTAGATCACATTTAACAACATTCTTTCCTGTAACCGTTTTCATCCTGTGACCAGTCTCACGCTGGCGCAGGTCTGGCGCTGACAGAATAGCTCCTTCATTTCTTCCCTGAGGGGCCGCCAGTGAATTGCTGCCAGAATCAATCGGGTGGTCGTTATGATCACCATTCGTGATGTCGCCCGCCTGGCGGGCGTTTCCGTGGCGACCGTTTCCCGGGTACTCAACAATAGTCCGCTGGTCAGCGCCGACACCCGCGACGGCGTTATGCAGGCGGTAGCGCAATTGGGTTATCACCCCAATGCCAACGCCCAGGCGCTGGCGACTCAGCACAGCGATACGGTCGGCGTGGTGGTGATGGATGTCTCCGATCCCTTCTTTGGCGCGCTGGTTAAGGCAGTGGATACGGTCGCCTGGCAGCATAAAAAATATCTGCTGATCGGCAACAGTTATCACCAGGCGGAGAAGGAGCGGCACGCTATTGAGGTGATGATACGCCAGCGCTGCAGCGCCCTGATTGTGCACGCCAAAATGCTCAGCGACGGCGAGCTGGCCAGTTTTATGGGTAATATTCCCGGCATGGTGCTGATCAACCGCGTCGTACCCGGCTATGAGGGGCGCTGCGTCGCGCTGGATAATTTCGCCGGGGCGATGATGGCGACGCGCATGCTGCTTAACCAGGGGCACCGACGTATTGGTTATCTGGCGTCAAGTCACGCCATTGACGACGATGAACAGCGGCGCGCTGGCTGGCGCCAGGCGCTCGGCGAGGCCGGCATTCAGGCCCCGGAAAGCTGGATTGGGGTTGGTAGCCCGGATATGCAGGGCGGCGATGCCGCGATGGTGGAGCTGCTGGGGCGCAACCAGCGGCTGAGCGCGGTGTTTGCTTACAATGACGGGATGGCCGCCGGCGCCCTGACGGCGCTGAAAGACAATGGCATTCTGGTGCCGCGCCAGCTGTCGCTGATAGGCTTTGACGATATCCCCGGCGCCCGTTATACCGATCCCCAGTTAACCACGGTGCGCTATCCAATTATTTCAATGGCGAAACTGGCCACGGAACTGGCGCTGCGCGGCGCTGCCGGGCAGATCGACGACGCCCAGACGCATCTGTTTCTGCCTACTCTGGTGCGTCGTCATTCGGTAGCGGCCAGCCCCCGGTCAGGAGATTTAACGACGATTTAATGTAACCGCTTTCAATCTGTGAGTGAATTCACAGATTGTTAACATTACTCTGTCTATGATGGCAACGTTTCATGATTGTAAACAATATGTAAACTTTAGTCTGGGGTGGTAAGCCACGGTTTACGTCCACAGACAGCGATATTCACGCCACGGAGCGTCACCGAACAGGGATGAAAAGCAACAATAAAAATAAAGCCCGGCGTTCAGTAACGTTTTATTAACATTATTGCCCGCCAGTATTTGATCAGAACAACCCTGTATAAAACCGGAGATATCATGATTAAGAAGGTCTTGACCCTGTCCGCGCTGGCGTCCTGCATGTTATTTGGCTCCATGGCCCACGCGGCGGATACCCGTATCGGCGTGACAATTTATAAATATGATGACAACTTCATGTCAGTGGTGCGCAAGGCGATTGAAAAAGACGCCAAATCGGCGCCGGACGTCCAACTGCTGATGAATGACTCGCAGAACGATCAGTCGAAGCAGAACGATCAGATTGACGTGCTGCTGGCGAAAGGGGTGAAGGCGCTGGCGATTAACCTCGTCGACCCGGCGGCGGCGGGAACGGTGATTGATAAAGCGCGCGCCCAGAATGTTCCGGTGGTGTTCTTCAACAAAGAGCCGTCACGCAAAGCGCTGGACAGCTACGACAAGGCTTACTACGTGGGTACCGACTCTAAAGAGTCCGGGATTATCCAGGGCGACCTGATTGCCAAACACTGGAAAGCCAATCCCAACTGGGATCTGAATAAAGACGGTGAAATTCAGTTTGTGCTGCTGAAAGGGGAGCCTGGCCACCCGGACGCCGAAGCGCGTACCACCTATGTGATCAAAGAGCTCAACGATAAAGGCATCAAAACCCAGCAGTTGCAGCTGGATACCGCCATGTGGGATACCGCACAGGCGAAAGACAAAGTGGACGCCTGGCTCTCCGGCCCGAACGCCAACAAAATCGAAGTGGTGATCGCCAATAACGACGCCATGGCGATGGGAGCGGTGGAAGCCCTGAAGGCGCACAATAAGAGCAGCATCCCGGTATTCGGCGTCGATGCGCTGCCGGAAGCGCTGGCGCTGGTGAAATCCGGCGCGATGGCCGGTACTGTTCTGAACGACGCCAACAACCAGGCGAAAGCGACTTTCGATCTGGCGAAGAACCTGGCGGCAGGTAAAGAAGCCGCTGCCGGTACCGACTGGAAAATCGATAACAAAGTGGTGCGCGTGCCGTACGTCGGGGTGGATAAAGACAACCTGGCGCAGTTTACCGCGAAGTAAGCGGCCTGCGCCCGGCGCGGCATAGCTGCGGCGTCGGGCCTGGCTGTGCCGCAGGCTGATGGGCGATTCGACACGGCCTGCGGCATTTGCGCGTCGCCGCGATTAGCAATGATTCACTTTGATGCTGGTTTCCGGGCGCGGAATATTGCGCCCCGTTTTAAACGTGTCTGAGCGCCACGCTTACGGCGCCGCCAGGTAATATTTATGGTCAGCAATGATTCATCCGCCTCGCGCGAATTTCTGCTGGAAATGAGCAATATCAGTAAATCATTTCCCGGTGTTAAAGCGCTGGACAATGTTAATTTGAAAGTGCGTCCCCATTCTATTCATGCGCTGATGGGGGAAAACGGCGCCGGAAAATCGACATTACTGAAGTGCCTGTTCGGTATTTATAAAAAAGATAGCGGCACGATTATTTTTGAAGGCCGGGAAATTGATTTTACCAGTGCTAAAGAGGCGCTGGAAAATGGTATTTCCATGGTGCACCAGGAACTGAACCTGGTATTACAGCGTTCGGTGATGGATAACATGTGGCTGGGGCGTTACCCCACCAGAGGCATGTTTATCGATCAGGAGAAAATGTACCGCGATACCAAAGCGATTTTCGACGAGCTGGATATTGATATCGATCCGCGCGCCCGCGTTGGTACTCTGTCGGTCTCACAAATGCAGATGATCGAAATCGCCAAAGCGTTCTCCTACGATGCGCGTATCGTGATTATGGATGAGCCGACCTCCTCCCTGACGGAAAAAGAGGTCAACCATCTGTTTAAAATCATTCGCAAACTGAAAGAGCGCGGCTGCGGTATTGTTTATATCTCCCACAAAATGGAAGAGATATTTCAGCTGTGCGATGAGATTACCATTCTGCGTGACGGCCAGTGGATCGCCACCCAGCCGCTGGAAGGGCTGGATATGGATAAGATCATCGCCATGATGGTTGGCCGCTCCCTGAATCAGCGCTTCCCGGATAAAGAAAACCATCCCGGCGAGGTGATTCTGCAGGTACGTAATCTGACCAGCCTGCGCCAGCCGTCGATTCGCGATATCTCTTTTGATCTGCATAAAGGGGAGATTCTCGGTATTGCCGGTCTGGTCGGGGCGAAGCGAACCGATATTGTCGAAACGCTGTTCGGGATCCGCGAAAAATCAGGCGGCACGATTACCCTGCACGGCAAGCGGATTGACAACCATTCGGCGAATGAGGCGATTAATAACGGCTTCGCGCTGGTGACCGAGGAGCGGCGCTCCACCGGGATTTACGCTTATCTGGATATTGGCTTTAACTCGCTGATCTCTAATATCCGCAAATATAAAAACAGCGTCGGTTTGCTGGATAATTCGCGTATGAAGAGCGACACCCAGTGGGTGATTGACGCCATGCGCGTAAAAACCCCCGGCCATCGCACCCAGATTGGCTCGCTGTCCGGCGGTAATCAGCAAAAAGTGATTATTGGCCGCTGGCTGCTTACCCAGCCGGAAATTTTAATGCTCGATGAGCCGACCCGCGGTATTGACGTTGGGGCTAAATTTGAAATTTATCAATTAATCGCCGAGCTGGCGAAGAAAGGGAAAGGGATCATCATTATCTCTTCGGAAATGCCGGAGCTGTTAGGGATTACTGACCGTATTCTGGTGATGAGTAATGGACTCGTCTCCGGAATTGTTGACACCAGAACCACAACGCAACACGAAATATTACGTCTTGCGTCATTGCACCTTTGATATCAGGGGTTTCTCATGAGTGCGCTGAATAAAAAAAGTTTCCTCACTTATCTCAAAGAGGGCGGTATTTACATTGTGCTTCTGGTCCTGCTGGCAATTATTATTTTCCAGGATCCGACATTTTTAAGCCTGCTCAACCTGAGTAATATTCTTACCCAGTCATCGGTGCGTATTATTATTGCGCTCGGGGTGGCGGGACTTATTGTGACTCAGGGGACTGACCTGTCCGCCGGGCGCCAGGTGGGGCTGGCGGCGGTGGTGGCGGCCACGTTGCTGCAGGCGATGGATAACGCTAATAAAGTATTTCCTGAGATGGCGACGATGCCGATTCCGCTGGTGATTCTGATTGTCTGCGCGATAGGGGCGCTGATCGGGTTGATCAACGGTATTGTCATCGCTTACCTGAATGTTACGCCGTTTATCACTACGCTTGGCACCATGATTATCGTCTATGGCATCAACTCGCTCTACTACGATTTTGTCGGTGCGTCGCCGATCTCCGGTTTCGATTCGCGATTTTCGACCTTTGCCCAGGGCTTCGTGGCGATAGGCAGCTTCCGGCTCTCCTACATTACCTTCTATGCGCTGATCGCCATTGCGTTTGTGTGGATCCTGTGGAATAAGACCCGCTTCGGGAAAAACATTTTCGCCATCGGCGGCAACCCGGAAGCGGCGAAAGTTTCCGGTGTCAACGTCGGCCTGAACCTGATGATGGTTTACGCCCTGTCCGGGGTGTTCTACGCCTTCGGCGGCCTGCTGGAAGCGGGGCGTATTGGTTCGGCCACCAATAACCTTGGCTTTATGTACGAACTGGACGCCATCGCCGCCTGCGTGGTGGGTGGGGTCTCGTTCAGCGGCGGCGTCGGTACGGTGCTGGGGGTGGTGACCGGGGTGATCATTTTTACCGTCATCAACTACGGCCTGACCTATATCGGCGTCAACCCCTACTGGCAGTACATTATCAAAGGGGCGATCATTATTTTCGCGGTAGCTCTCGACTCGTTGAAATACGCGCGTAAAAAATAATCATTTTGCTCATCACAAAGCTGCCCTTGCGGGCGGCTTTTTTATTTTTATGCCGGGATTTTTTATAAAATAAATTTATATTTCAGCATGTTACATAATATTTCTTCGCCGCTGACCGACTGCATAACCGCCTGTCAAATTCCTTTCTTATACATCCCATAACTGTGAATCGACTCACAAATGCTTCAATTTTGTTTCTTGATTGTTAATTTTTAGTTTCTTTTTGTTGACGACATTTTGGCCGCCAGTTATAGAGATCAAGTACCAAATAATAAACAAAGTTTCATATATGAAACAAAAAGATAGAGGAATGCTTTTATGAGCTGGACCAACGTGTGCGAAGTGTCTCAGGTAAAAGAGGAATTTCCTTTTTCAGGCACCGTTAGCGGCAAAGAGATCGGCATCTATCTGGTAGACGGCGAATACTACGCGCTGGAAGATGTCTGCCCTCACGCCTATGCGCTGCTCAGCCAGGGATTTGTCGAGGACGGTAAGGTGGAATGTCCGCTCCATGAAGCGATTTTTGACATCAAAACCGGCCAGTGTCTGCGCGAACCGGGGGGCCGCGATCTCAAGCGCTATCCCCTGCGCATCCTGGACAACCGTATCCAAATCACCCTGATAGAGGAGTAAACCCGTGAATCCAATTCAGGATTTTAATCCCTGGCTGCCTGATACCCAGGCGCTGATCCCGGCCCAGGAAGGCGGCAACGGTAAAATTCATCACCCTGGTCAGTACCAGAACGTGGTCTGGCAGACCCGTAGCCGCGTACCGGACAGCTTTGAACGGGCGCTGGTCGCCGCTCTTGAACCGCTGTTTGACGCCGGGCTGGAAACCCTGTCCGAACTGGTGGAAGCGCTCAATCAGCGCCGGTTGTTCGATCGCAGCGGCGCGCCGTGGAGCGAGCAGACGTTTCGTGAATATCTGGCCATTAACGGTTACTGACGGGGGCGCAACATGACGGCAGAAACGCAATTTGATTCAGTCCAGGCGTATCTCGACAGCGGCCTGCGCGACAACTGGTATCCGGTACTCTCCAGCTGGGAAGTGAGCAGCAACCCGGTGGGCATCACCCGCCTCGGCCAGCAAATCGTCGTGTGGCGCGACCGCGACGGTCAACTACACGCCCTGGAGGACCGCTGTCCGCACCGCGGCGCGCGGCTGTCCCTCGGCTGGAATCTCGGCGATCGGGTGGCCTGCTGGTACCACGGCGTCGAAGTGGACGGCCAGGGGGAAGTGAAAGATGTACCGGCGGTAGACCGCTGCCCGCTGGTAGGGCAGAAATGCCTGCGCTCTTACCCGATTCAGGAGGCCCATGGCGCGGTATTTGTGTGGTTCGGCGTGCTGGCTGGCGATGAGCCGCCGGCGCTCAGTTTCCCGGAAGAGCTGGCGGACGGTGAACAGTACAGCCACTTTTTATGTACCGCGGCCTGGAAGTGTAACTACCAGTATGCGCTGGAAAACGTGATGGACCCGATGCACGGTTCGTACCTGCATTCCGCATCGCACTCTATGGCTGAAGGGGACCGCAAGGCCGATATGCTGCTGGAGCCTACCGAAAACGGCTTTATGTTCCGCAAAAGCGGTCAGATGGGGGTCAATTTTGACTGGGTGGAATACGGCCATACCGGCGCCGCCTGGCTGCGGCTGTCGATCCCGTATCGCAAGCGTTTCGGACCCGGCGGTCACTTCTGGATCATTGGCATGGTGGTACCGGAAGACAACGATAATTGCCGGGTGTTCTTCTGGCGTATTCGCCGGGTGCAGGGCTGGCAGCGCGATATGTGGCGCTTTATGTACCGTAATCGCCTGGAACAACTGCACTGGGATGTTCTGGAACAGGACCGCATCGTACTGGAAAACCTCGCCCCGCAGGCCCGGGACCATGAATACCTGTATCAGCACGATGTCGGGCTGTCGCGCCTGCGACGCATGATGCAAAAAGAGGCGAAACAGCATCTGGCGCGTATCAACGCCGCCGCGACGGAAAACCGCCAATGAGCGCTCTGCTGGCGGGAAAACGTATTGTGATCACCGGCGCGGCGCGCGGTCTCGGGCAGAGTTTTGCCCGGGCGGCGGCCGATGCCGGGGCGCGCCTGGTACTGTGCGATATCCTCGAACAGCCGCTGCAGGAGACGGCGGCGACGCTGAGCGAGCAGGGGGCTGAGGTTGACGCGGTGACTATTGATCTGGCGGATCCGGCCTCCATCGAGCAGGCTTTTGCGCGCATTGCCGACGGCGGCGGGATCGACGGACTGGTGAATAACGCGGCGCTGGCGACCGGCGTCGGCGGCGTCAATATGCTGGATTATGACATCGAGCTGTGGGATCGGGTGATGCGTGTGAACGTACGCGGCACCTGGCTGGTAAGCCGCGCCGCGGTGCCGCTGCTGCCGCGCGGCGGCAAGATAGTCAACGTGGCGTCGGACACTGCGCTGTGGGGCGCGCCTAACCTGCTGGCCTATACCGCCAGCAAGGGGGCGGTAATCGCCATGACGCGCTCGATGGCCCGCGAGCTGGGGGAGCGTGGCATTTGCGTCAACGCCATCGCTCCCGGCCTGACCCGGGTGGAGGCCACCGAGTACGTACCGGCCGCCCGCCACCAGCTGTATGAAACCGGCCGCGCGCTGGCCGGCGCTCAGCAGCCGCAGGATGTCGACGGCAGCGTACTGTATCTGCTGTCGCCGCTGGCGGATTTTGTCACCGGCCAGCTACTGCCGGTAAACGGCGGTTTTATCTTTAACTAGTGGCACCAGCCGGGAGAATGGCGATGAGCACCATCAACGACGAAGAAGCGGGCTACAAATACCTGATTCCCGGCCTGGAACGGGGGCTACAACTGTTGCTGCTGTTCAGTCAGCAGCATCAGGAGCTGTCGTTTACTGAACTGCACCGGCTGATCGATATCCCCAAGGCCACGGCCTACCGGGTGGTGCAGACCCTTGAACACATGGGCTTTCTGCAGCGCAACCCGCGCAATAACACCTTTGCGCTGGGGATCAACGTACTGCGGCTGGGCTTTGAATATATCGCCGGGCTGGATGTGGTGCAGGCCGGGCAGCCGGTGATTGAGCGGCTGCGCGACAGCAGCCTGTGCAGCAGCCACCTGGCGATCCGCGATGGCGCTGACGTTATTTATGTGGCGCGGGTCAGCGCCGCTGGCGCCACCATTAACCAGGTGAGCGTCGGCACCCGGCTGCCGGCCCACAGTACCTCGCTGGGACGTATGTTGCTCACCGGTCTGGACCGCCGCGAGTTTGAGCGTCTGTACCCGCAACCAGCGCTGCCAGCGGACGCCGCGGTTACCGATCGCGAGGCCCTGTGGCGCATGGTGCAGGAAGACCGGGCGCGCGGTTATGTGATTGGCGAATCGTTTTATCGCCACGGTATTTCGTCCATCGTCTATCCGGTATTCAACCGTGAGCAGAAGGTGACCGCCGTGGTCAGCATTATGGTACCGCTGGATGAGATCCCCGCCGCCGACCGCGAGCGGCTGCGCCAGCAGGTACGCGAAGCCGCCGGGACAATTTCCGGCTTCCTGGGGGCGCCGCTCTACTGAGCGAGGCCGTGATTCCTTAACACGTTTCGGGCGCGTTTTTATGCGTCACGGGCACCCGTACGCCTGAATCCGGGCGCACAGGACCAAGAGGCACAATGATGAACAGCGAATTTTCACCGGTTACCGGCATTGAACGGCTTGAATTTGGCGTCACGGATTTACAGGCCTGCGCCCGCTTTATGCAGGATTTTGGCCTGACGCCCGCCGCGGATGCGACCCCTCCAGGTCGCGAATTCACTACCCTGAGCGGGGCGCGCGTTGCGCTGGCCTCGCTGCAGGACTCTGAGTTGCCGGCCCCTTTTGAAGACGGCTCGACCCTGCGCCGCATGACCTGGGGAGTGGCCAGCGCGGCGGATCTGGCGGCGCTGGCGCCGCGCCTGCGTGATTGTCCGGGCTTTCGCGAAACCGCAGACGGGCTGGAGTGCCGCGATCCCAACGGCATGACCCTGCGCATCATCGTCAGCCGCCAGGTGGAGGTTAATCTGACGGTACCGCCGATCAACCAGTGGGGCGATGTGCGCCGCGTCGATCAGCCGAGTCCGCTCTATGAGGGCGCCCGGCCGATCAATATCGGCCACGTGGTGTTCTTTGTTGACGATCTGGCGGCCACGGAACGTTTCTATCGTGAAGTCCTCGGTTTTCAGGTATCCGATCGCTATATCGATCGCGCCGTGTTTCTGCGCTGCCAGGCGCGTGGCGGCCACCACAATCTGTTCCTGCTGAAACTGCCACAGCGCGGCGCCGGGCTGAATCATGTGGCGTTTACGGTGCGCGATATCCATGAAGTGGTGGGGGGCGGTATCGCCATGAACCGCCAGAAGTGGAGCACTTTTATCGGGCCTGGCCGCCATCCTGTCTCTTCGGCTTACTTCTGGTATGTCAACAGCCCTTGCGGCGGCGCGTTTGAATACTACACCAACGACGACTACCTGACGGAAAACTGGCAGCCGCGCGAGCTGGAGCATTCGCTGGTGTCCTTTACCGAATGGGCGGTCGAAGGCGGTATTGACGCCGATACCCGCCGCCAGCAGCGCAAAGAGGGGGCGCTATGAGCGACACCATTGTGATTATCGGCGCCGGGCAGGCCGGCGGCTGGACGGCGAAAACCCTGCGCGATAAAGGGTTTACCGGTCGGCTGGTGGTGGTCGGCGACGAATCCTGGGATTTCTATGAGCGCCCGCCGCTGTCCAAATCGGCGCTACAGCAGGCGCAGCCGCCGTTCAGCCCATTGTTCAGCGCAGAGACGCTGGCGGCGCTGAACCTTGAATGGCGCCGACCGCTGCGGGCCGAGGCGATTGACCGCGCGGCGCAGGAGGTGGTGCTGAGCAGCGGCGAGCGTCTGCGCTATGACCAACTGGTGATCGCCACCGGCGGTCAGGCGCGACTACCGGGCCGCGAATGGCAGGCCCATCCGCGGGTTTACACCCTGCGCAGCTGGGACGACGCCACGCGTTTGCGCGCCGGGCTGTCCGCCGGGCAGCGGGTGGCGGTGGTCGGCGGCGGCTGGATAGGCCTGGAGATTGCCGCCACCGCCCGCGGACTGGGTAAAGCGGTGACGGTATTCGAATCCCAGCCGCGTCTGTGCCAGCGTAGCGTCGATCCTGACGTTTCCAGCGGACTGCTGGCGCTGCACCAGAGTCACGGCGTGACGGTGCATCTCAACTGCGGCGCCGTCACCCTCGACGACCAGCAAGGTCTGGCGCTTATCGGCAGTGCGGCCACGGAGCAACAGGCCTTTGACTGCGTAGTGGTAGGGATTGGCGTAACGCTGAACAGCGAGCTGGCCGCCCGCGCCGGTCTTAAGGTCGCGCAGGGCATCGTGGTGGACGCCCGGGGCCGAACCAGCGATCCGGCGATTTTCGCGGTCGGCGATGTGGCGCAACATCCGCGGCTCGGTCTGTGCCTGCAATCCTGGGCCTGGGCGCAAAATCAGGCTATCGCCACCGCCGCGGCGATGCGCGATCCCCAGGCGCCGGAATATGACGACGGTCCGTGGCTGTGGTCGGATCAATACGGCCACAATATCCAGATCCTCGGGCTGCCCGGCGTTGCCGATCGTACCTGGATCCGCCGCCAGCCGGCGGGGGATGTCTATTTTTCGCTTGATGAGCGCGGGCGTCTTACCCAACTGGTGAGCTTCAATGATCCGCGCACGGTTAAACTGGCCCGGCGCTGGCAGGCCTCTGACCGCGAACTGGATCCGGCGCAACTGGTCAACCCGGAATTTTCACTGATGTCGCTGAAATAAACCACGGCTTTACTCCGCGAGGAAACATCATGACTACCACCCACGAACTGGACGACAGCATCGGCCAGCGCGTCGGCCAGCCTGTGCCGACGGAAACGACGCAACCGCAGGCGCAGCCGGTGCGCTGGAGTGTGCCGCTGGCGCTGTTTGCCTGTGTGCTGCTGGCGTTTTTCGACAAGATAAGCATTGCGGCGCTGTTTTCCGATGCCGGTTTCCAGCAGGCGCTGGGCATCGACTTTGATCCCACCCGGCTCGGGCTACTGATGACGGCATTTCTGCTCTCCTACGGCCTGTCATCGACATTGCTCAGCGGTATTGGCGACCGGATTTCCCCGAAAAAACTGCTGCTGGCGATGATGGGGATCTGGTGTCTGCTGATGATCATGATGGGTTTTACCCATTCTTATCACGGCATGATGACGCTGCGTATTTTGCTCGGTATCGCTGAAGGGCCGCTGTTCCCGCTGGCGTTTTCGATTATCCGCCACGCCTTTCCGCAGCATCTCCAGGCGCGCGCCACCATGCTGTGGCTGCTGGGCACGCCGATTGGCGCCGCGGTCGGCTTTCCGGTCACCCTGTATATCCTCAGCCATGTCGGCTGGCAGGCGACCTTTTTCGCCATGGCGGCTATGACGGTGCCGGTGATGCTGTGGGTGTGGTTCGGTCTGCGCCACATGAGGCCGCCGCGCGCTGCCGCAATGCCCGCGCCGGCGCAGCGCGCCGGGATGCAGCGCCAGCGCCGCCAGGAAAGACGCGAACTGCTCCGGCAGCCGCATTTCTGGTTGATCTGCCTGTTTAACGTCACCTTTCTCACCTATCTGTGGGGCATGAACGGTTGGCTGCCCAGTTATCTGATCGCCGGTAAAGGCATCCATCTGGAGCACGCCAGCTATCTCTCTTCGCTGCCGTTTATCGCCATGCTGCTTGGCGAAGTGCTCGGCGCCTGGTATGCCGATCGCCTCAACTGGCGCGCCCTGAGCTGTTTTGTCTCGATGTGCGGGGCCGGCGCCGGGCTGCTGCTGGTGCTGTATCTGGACAGTACCTGGGCGGTGATGGGCGCCATGGCCTTCAGCACCTTTATGTGGGGCACCGGGGCGCCAAATATTTTCGCCCTGCTGGCGAAAGCCACCGCCAGCCAGGTGAGCGCCACGGCGGGGGGCATTTTTAACGGACTGGGTAACTTTGCCGGCGCTCTGGCGCCGGTAGTGATGGGCCTGCTGATTGCTGCCCTCCACGATATGGACAGCGGTTTGCTGTTCCTGGCCGCGGTGGCCGGTGTGGGGTGCCTGATGCTGCTGCCGCTGCTGAAACACTATTGATAACCGGAGAATCACTATGTCTGACATGACCGAACTGAGACCGCAGGCGGTAAAACCGCAGGATAAATCGTTGCAGGAGTGGGTGGAGTCGCGGGTGGCGCGCTTTGAAGGCCGCCAGTACGACTGGAATGCCCTGAAATTCCAGGCGGATTTCGACCCTAAATACCGCCGCGCCCAGATGCGTTACATCGGTACCGGCGCCACCGGGGTGGCAAACGATGTCAACACGGTACCCGCTGAGCATTTCACCTTCTCTACTATGGTATTGCCGGCGAAATGCGAAGGGCCGCTGCATCTGCACACCGATGCTGAAGAGGTCTTTTTCATGTTGCGCGGCACCATCACTTTATTCGTGCGCGATGGCGAAGAGGAATACCAGACCGTGCTGCGCGAACGCGACCTGATTTCAGTGCCGAAGGGGATCTATCGCGGCCTGTTTAATCACGGCGAAGAAGAGGCGCTGATGCTGGTGATGATCGGCAATCCGCAGCCGGTCACCCCGACCTATCCGGCAGATCATCCGCTGTCGAAAGTGAAGCGTAACTAATGGAGCAGGGCAGTCTGAGCCTTAACGGCGGTCAACTGAGCTATCGCCACGCCGGTCAGGGGGTGGATGTGGTGCTGTTGCACGGTATCAGCTCCCGGGCCGCTTCCTGGCATAAACAGCTGACGGACCCGGCGCTGTGCGCTCGCTGTCGGCTGTGGGCCTGGGATGCGCCGGGCTATGGCGATAGCACGCCGCTGGCCGTATCCCGGCCGCGGGCGGCGGACTATGCCCGGACGCTGGCCCACTGGCTGGATGCGCTGGGGCTGGAGCGGGCGACGATCGTCGGCCATTCGCTGGGGGCCATGATGGCCGCGGCTTTTGCCGCCGCTTACCCACAGCGGGTCGCCGGGCTGGCGTTCGCCGATCCGGCGCAGGGCTACGGCGGCGCGGACAGCGCGCGGCGTGAACAGGTTTTCAGTATCCGTCGCCGTCAGGCGGAGGATGTGGCCGATTATGCGCAGCGCCGCGGCCCGCTGCTGCTGCGCCCGGGAGCCGATGCCGTGGATATCGCCACCGTGCGCGACGGCATGCTGGCCCTGCGCCGGGACGGGTTTCTCGCCGCCGCGCGCATGCTGGCCGATGATGCGCTGGAGCCTTATCTGCGCGACTATCGGGGAACGCTGGCGGTGTGGTGCGGCGCTGAGGACGGGATTACGCCCGCGCCGGATGCCGCCGCGCTGGCGCAGCGCTGCGGCGCGCCGTTCCGGCTGATTGCCGCCGCCGGCCATGCCAGCTATCTCGATGCCCCGGAACAGTTTAACCGGCTGCTGTGTGATATCGCGCGGCAGTCATCAGGAGACGGGTTATGAATTACCAGATTGAAGGACGGGTGGCGGTAGTGACCGGCGGATCATCCGGTATCGGGTTCGCCACCCTGCGCCTGCTGCTGGCCGAAGGGGCGAAAGTCGCTTTCTGCGGCCGTGACCGGGAGCGCCTGAGCGCTGCGCTGGAGCGCCTGCGCGGTGAGTTTCCCGATGCTGACATTGTCGCTCACGGCTGCGATGTGCTTAACGCGCAGGAAGTTCAGCAGTTTGCTGAGCGGGTGGAGCAGCAACTGGGGGCGGCGGAGATGTTGATCAATAACGCCGGACAGGGCTATGTCGCCAGTTTTGAGCAGACCCCGGAAAGCGCCTGGCTGCATGAAGCACAACTGAAACTGTTTGGGGTGCTGAATCCGCTAAACGCCTTTTTACCCCAGTTACGCCGTTCGGGCCGGGCGTCGGTGACCTGCGTGAACTCGCTGCTGGCGCTACAGCCGGAAGAGCACATGATCGCCACTTCGGCGGCCCGGGCGGCACTGCTCAATATGACCCTCAACCTGTCGAAATCGCTGGTGGAGCAGGGGATCCGCGTCAACTCAATCCTGCTCGGGATGGTGGAGTCCGGCCAGTGGCGACGCCGCTTTGAACAGCGCGACGACCAGAGCCAGGACTGGGAAAGCTGGATCGCCGCCATTGCCCGTAAACGCGGCATTCCGATGGGGCGGCTCGGTAAGCCGGAAGAAGCGGCGCAGGCGCTGCTGTTTCTCGCTTCGCCGCTGGCGTCATTCACCACCGGCGCCACGCTGGATGTGTCCGGCGGTTTTAACCGTCATCTGTGAGGGCCGGAAATGAAAAAAATCATGCTGATTGGCTACGGCGCGATGGCGCAGGCGGTTATAGAGCGCCTGCCGCAGGGGGTCAGCGTCGGCTGGGTGGTGGCCCATCCGCGTCATCATGACGCCATCAATGCGCGCTTCAGCCCGGGAGCCGCGCTGAGCGATCCGCAGCAGTGTCCGGTCGCGCCGGATCTGGTACTGGAGTGCGCCAGCCAGCAGGCGGTGCGGGAATATGGCGCGGCTGTCCTCGCCCGCGGCTGGACCATGGCGGTGATCTCCACCGGCGCGCTGGCCGATAGCGAACTGCAGCAGGCGCTGAAGCGCAGCGCGCAGCAGGGCGGCGGACGTCTGGTGGTGCTGTCCGGGGCGGTCGCCGGTATGGACGGCCTGGCCAGCGCCCGGGAAGGGGGGCTGGATAGCGTGACGTATCAGTCCTGCAAAGGTCCCGCCAGCTGGCGCGGCAGCCCGGCGGAACAACTGGTGGATCTGGATACGGTGCGCAAGGCGCAAATCTTTTTCGAAGGTACGGCGCGCGAAGCGGCGCGTCTGTTTCCGGCCAATGCCAACGTGGCGGCCACGATCGCGCTGATGGGCATCGGCCTTGACGATACCCGGGTGCAGTTAAAGGTCGATCCCGATGCGCGGCGCAATACCCACGTGATCCACGCCAGCGGCGGATTCGGTGAATTTCATATTGAGCTGTGCGGCAATCCGCTGGCGGCGAATCCGAAAACCTCCACCCTGGCCGCCCTGAGCGCGGTACAGGCCTGCCGTCATTTACTGAACCAGGACTATGCCTGGTAGGGAGAACGCGATGGATTTACAGCCGATTTTTATCGCCGGGCGCTGGCGCACCGGTCGGGGTGAAGAGATGGTATCCCGCTATCCGGCGGATGGCAGGGAAATCGCCCGCCTTAACGCCGCCAGCCTTGAGGATGTGGAAGAGGCGATCGGCGCAGCGGATCGGGCCTGGCGCGACCCGCAGTGGCGCGGGCGGCTGCCCCATGAGCGTGCGACCATCCTGTATCGGGTCAGCGAACTGATCGTGGCGCAGCAGGAGGAACTGGCGCGCCTGCAAAGTCTTGATAACGGTAAACCGCTGGCGGAAACCCGCGGGCTGGTGGCCAGCGCCGCGGCGACCGCGCGCTATTTTGCCGCCGCCTGCGAAGTGCTGGAGGGCGAGCTGCCGACGCCGCGCAGCGCCGCGGTGATGACCCTGAGTGAGTATGAACCGCTTGGCGTGGTGGCGGCCATCACGCCGTGGAACTCGCCGATCGCCAGTGAAATGCAGAAAGTGGCGCCGGCGCTGGCGGCGGGTAACGCGGTGATCCTCAAACCGGCGGAAGCCACGCCGCTGATGGCCCTGAAGCTGGCGGAACTGTTTGAACAGGCGGGATTACCCGCAGGTCTGCTCAGCGTCCTGCCCGGTAAAGGCAGCGTGGTGGGCGAAGCCATCGCCCGTCACCATGCGGTGCGCAAAATTTCATTTACCGGCGGAACCCGTACCGGGCGCCATCTGGCGGCGATCGCCGCCGGGCGGCTGATTCCGACCTCGCTGGAACTGGGGGGCAAATCGCCGACCATCGTACTGGCAGACGCCGACCTCGAACAGGCGGCGCGCGGCATCAGCTACGGCATTTACAGCTCTGCCGGCCAGGCGTGTATCGCCGGAGCGCGGCTGTTCGTGCAACGCGAATGTTATCAGGCGCTGGTGGCGCGGGTGGCGGAACTGGCGCGCGGGCTGCGGGTGGGCTCTCCGTTTGCCGCCGACACCCATCTGGGTCCGCTGATTAGCCCGGCCCATCGCGCCAGCGTGGCGGCGTATGTGGAACTGGCGAAAAAAGAGGGCGGACGGGTGCTGGTGGGCGGCGAAGCCCCTGCCGACTCGGCGCTGGCTAACGGCAGTTACTATCTGCCGACGCTGATTGAAGGGCTGAATAACCAGGCGCAGGTGTGCCAGGAGGAGATTTTCGGCCCGGTGCTGGTGGCGATGCCGTTTGACGACGAAGAAGAGTTGATAGCCCTGGCTAACGATTCGGTTTACGGTCTGGCGGCGGGGATCTGGAGCCGGGATTTTCCGCGCGCGCTGCGTCTGGCGCGGGCGTTGGAGGTCGGCACCGTGTGGATCAACACCTATAAAACATTTTCGATTTCCACCCCGTTCGGCGGCTTTAAAGACAGCGGCCTCGGGCGGGAGAAGGGGCTGCAGGGCATTAAAGCATATATGCAGCAAAAGAGTATTTATCTGGGGCTGAGCGGGCAGAGTAATCTGTGGAGCGACTGAACCGGCGTGGCAATAATAACTGATGAGAAGGCTGACGATGAGCGAAGAGATTACCGTGGGCGAAGCGATTGCCCGAACGCTGGAACAGTACCATGTAGACGCCGTATACGGCATTATCTCCATCCATAACCTGCCGGTGGCGGACGCCATTGGCCGCCGTGAGCGCATCCATTTTGTGCCGGCGCGCGGCGAGGCCGGCGCGGTGACTATGGCGGACGCCCACGGGCGCTTTTCCGGCCTTGGCGTAGCGCTGACCAGCACCGGCGCCGGAGCCGGCAATGCCGTGGGCGCGCTGGTGGAGGCGACCAACGCCGGCTCGCCGCTGCTGCATATTACCGGACAGGTGGAAAAGGCCTGGCTGGACGCCGATGTGGGCTTTATCCACGAGGCCCGCGATCAGCTCGGCTTTCTGCGCGCCAGTTGCAAAAAGGCCTTCCGCGTCAGTAATGCCGGGCAGGCGGTGGCGCTGTTG
This sequence comes from Entomohabitans teleogrylli, assembly GCF_001484765.1. GTDB lineage: Bacteria > Pseudomonadota > Gammaproteobacteria > Enterobacterales > Enterobacteriaceae > Entomohabitans > Entomohabitans teleogrylli. The sequence continues at coordinate 25,752 of NZ_LLXO01000028.1, forward strand.
CATAAAGCGATCGCTGAGGCGCGCACGCCGCCCTGCGGGCCGGTATCGATTGAGATCCCGATTGATGTGCAGGCCGAGAAAATCCCCGTGGCGCTGTTGACGGCGCCGCCGGCGTCGCCCGTGGCGCCGCAGGCTACGGACGAGCAACTGGAGCATCTGTACCAGCGGGTGAGCCAGGCGCGGCGACCGATCCTGTGGGTCGGCGGCGGCGCGCTGGGCTGTGCCGACGCGGTGCGGCGTCTGGCGGATGCCGGGATCGCCGTGATCTCTTCCACTCACGGGCGGGGGATTCTGGCGGACTCCCATCCGCGCAGCCTGCGGGCGTTCCACAATTCGCCCTCCGTGGAGCAGCTACTGGCGCAAAGCGATCTGCTGGTGATTGCCGGATCGCGTCTGCGCAGTAACGAGACCCGCACCTGGAGCCTTGGTTTGCCGGAAGTGCGGGTGCAGATTGATATCGATCCGGCGGCGATAAACCGCAACTATCAGATCAGCGAGGCGATCGTCGCTGACTGTGGGCAGGTGCTGAACGCGCTGGCGGAGCGTCTGCTGGCGGACGAGCGGCGCAACGGCGAATGGGACGGACAGATCGCCGCCGCCGTGGCGCAGGCGGAGCAGGCGCTGCGCGCCCAGGCGGGGCCCTATGCCCGGCTCAACGACGCCATTGCCCGGGCGCTGCCGGCTGACGGTATTCTGGTGCGCGATATTACGGTCTCCGGCAGCGTCTGGGGTAGCCGACTGTTTCGCGCCGCCGCGCCGCTGCGCAATATTCACTCCCTGGCGGGGGCGATTGGCATGGGGTTGTCGATGGCGGTAGGCAGCGCGGTGGCGAACCCGGGCAAAAAAATTGTCGGGCTGGTGGGGGACGGCGGACTGATGCTCGGCATCGGCGAACTGGCGACCATGGCTCAGGAACGCTGCGATATCACTCTGCTGGTGATGAATGACGGCGGCTATGGCGTGATGCGCGGTATTCAGGATAAGTACTTTGCCGGTCGTCAGTATTACAACCAACTGCTGACCCCGGATTTCGCCGCTCTGGCGGGCTCAATGGGCATTCAGTCCTACCGGATTAGCGAAGCGGCGCAGTTTGACGGCGTGATGGCGGAAGCCATTAATTATCCGGGACCGGTGGTGGTGGAGGTGGATATGTGCGCGATTGGCGAGATTCAGTTCGCCGGACCGCCGCAGAAAACCCTGTACTAAGCCGGGACCGCCGCTCCCTGTACGACGGGGAGCGGCGTTATTCAGGTAAAACGGGCCGCCCGGCTATTTGTCGCGGCGGCCTTTTTGCAGATCCAGCAATTGTTGCGGAGTGACCGCCGGGTATCCCTGGGCGCCGTCCGGCACTTCCTGGACCGCCGGAATCGGTACCAGCGGCCCGAGAAAACGCGGCTCGCGTTTAAAAATATACAGATCCGCCAGCGCGCCAAGCCGGGCGCCGAACTCCCGTAGCCGCACGCTGAGCATATTCTTTGGCGACGGTACCGCATAGCACTGGGCCTGAATCCCCATATGCAGGGCGATAAACAGCGCCCGCTCGCAGTGGAAGCGCTGGGTAATAATGATGAAATCGTTGGTGTCGAACACTTTACGGGTGCGCACGATGGAGTCGAGGGTGCGGAACCCTGCATAGTCCAGTACGATATCCGCCGGATCGACGCCGGCGGCGATCAGATCCTTACGCATGGTCACCGGTTCATTGTAGCTCTGCTGGGCGTTGTCGCCGCTGAGCAGCAGGTAGTTCACTTTACCGCTGTTGTAGGCGTTGAGCGCCCCCTGAATCCGGTAACGGTAATACTGATTAATCACCCCGGTGCGGTAATACTTGGCGGTCCCCAGCACCACGCCCACCTGGCGGTAGGGCAGATCCTGAAGTTCATCATACACGTAGGGGGCTGTGCGCCAGCTAATCCAGCGATCCAGACCAAGCGCCGCCAACAGCAATAAGCCGATAATGACCAGCAGGCTGTACAACAGGCGCTTAAACATGAACTTGCCGACTCGACTCGGGAACGGGGAATTTTCCCAAGGCTACTTTACCCCTGCGGCAAGAGCAAGAAATCGCTGACTGGTTGCAGTAATTTTCGCCAGTGGGTCGGGCCGGTAGGCGAATTTTTATGCGACCGCTACTCGCTCGACGTAGGTGCAACCCAGCGACTCCAGCGTGGAGAGCGTGGCGTCCCACTGGGTCAGCAGCGGCGCTTCGCGTTCCGCCAGCACCGCGCGGCTGATATCGCCCGCGCCCCGGCCGGTGAGGAACAGCAGATTCAGAGCGGCCTGTAGTGGCGGCAGCGACGGGTTATAGGCGGCGTTTTCCGCATAGCGCCCGGTCAGAATGGCGCCGTCCTGTAACGCCAGGGCTACCCCTGACGGCGAGTCGCTGTAGGGCGCGTGGCTGCGGCTGGCCGCATCGATCGCCGCCTGGGTCAGCGCGTCGCCGTGGGGGATAAAACCGTGGTCGCACGGGTCCATCAGCAGCGTGGCTATCTGTAAATCGCGCGGGCCGAAGGCGTCCGGCAGGTAGTGGCCAAGGGTGCCCGGCTGGCGCTGCGGCAGATGAATCAGCAAATCGGTGCCGCTGTTCAGTTCATTCATAAACTGGCGGCAGTGGCCGCAGGGGGTGTAATTGACCGTTATGTCGGTGAGGCGGGTTTCACCGCGCATCCACGCGTGGGTGACGGCGCTCTGTTCAGCGTGAATGGTCTGCTGCATGGTGGTGCCGGGAAATTCCATGTTGGCGCCGAAGTAGAGGTTGCCGCTTTCGCCGCTGGCGATAGCGCCGACGTTAAAACGCGATACCGGCGTTTGGGCGCAGGCGGCGGCCAGCGGCAGCAGGGCGAAAGACAGCGCCTGGCGATCCAGACCGCTTTCATCCATGACGCGTTGCACTTCGTCAGCGTTGAGCATGGCCGGGAAGTGGTCATCATTCAGCAGCGGCAACAGGGCCGCCTGGAGTTTTTCCGGCAGCGTGGCGAAAGCGCAATCAAAACGTGGATGCATGGCGATACCTCATAGCAGAGTAACGGGAGCGTAGTGTACGGCCCATTTGCGCTATCAATTGTGATCAATATCTCTGTTTTAATGTAATGAAGTTGTTGATTGCAATATTTGCGAGATATGCAGCAAGTATTAACCAAACAGCGCCATAATGAGCGGAAACAGAAACGGCGCCGTCAGCGAGGTGATAATGCCGCAGATCACCAGCGCCAGCGAACTGAAGGCCCCTTCCTGGAAATCCAGTTCGGCGCAGCGGGCGGTGCCCAGCGCGTGGGAAGCGGTGCCCATTGCCAGCCCGCGCGCCGCTTTGGTTTTAATGCGCATCAGGTTGAGCAGCGAGTGGCCGAATACCGCGCCAAGAATACCGACAAAGATTACGCACACTGCGCTAATGGCCGGGATACCGCCGATACTGCCGCCGACGGCCATGGCGATCGGCGTGGTGACCGATTTCGGCAGTACCGAGGCGGCGATCTCCGGGCTGGCCCCCATCATCAGGGCAATACCGGTGCCGGTGACCATCGCCACAATACTGCCGGCAAAGCAGATGGTAATAATTGATTTCCAGCGCGCGCGGATCTGGTGCAACTGTTCATAGAGCGGAAACGCCAGCGCCACCACCGCCGGCTGCAGCAGATCGTTAAGCACTTCGCTGCCCGCAAAGTAGCGCTGGTAGGGAATATCCAGCGTCAGCAGCAGCGGAATAATCACCAGCATCGACAGCAGTAGCGGATTGAGCAGTGGACTTTTAAACTTTGCTCCCAGCTTGCGGGCCGCCAGAAAAACCACAACGGTCAGCGGCAGAGACCACCAGATATTGTCAATCATGCTTTTCCGCCTCGTCGTGGCCGATGACTTTGCGCTCGCCGTGGACCAATTGGGAGCTCCAGCTCACCACCACCAGTACCACCAGCGTGCTGATAATGCAGGAGACCACCACCGGGCCGAATTGCGCGCGCAGCACATCGTAGTACTGCATTACCCCGACGCCGATCGGCACAAACAACAGCGCCATATAGCGAATCAGCACGTAGCAGCCGGGAAACACCCATTTTGACGGCATAATCTGCAGCGCCAGCAGGACAAATAAAATCAACATCCCGATGATACTGCCGGGAATTACGATCGGTAGCAGGGAAGCGATGCCGATTCCGGCATACAGGCAGGCATAGATCAGGATAAAAGCCCGAAGATATTCCCAGAGTGTTATCAGCGTTTTGCGCATGGTGGTCATCCTTTCAGAAACGCATTCATCATACAATTAAACCCAAAAATGTGCTACCGATCACATCATGAATTAAAAGCATATCAGACATTCCTCCGCGGCACGCCGCAGACGGTCAACCGGCGCTTTTTTCCAGATGATAAATCAGGCGCAGCAGAGCGGTGGAGGGGTTATCGTCTTTACGCCAGAATACGCCGACGCTGCCTTTTTGCTCAATACGCGGCAGGGCGAGGATCGACAACTGGCCCTGGGCCTCATAGCGCTGGGCCAGTCGCCACGACAGGATCGACACCATATCGCTGGCCTGTAGCAGGTTAAGGGTGACGTTCATGGAGGCGGATTCGACGGTATTCTCCGGCATCATCACGCCGTTATCCACCAGCGCGCTGTCGATACTGATGCGGATCGGCGTACCGGTGGGCCAGACTATCCAGCGCCACGGCGCCAGATCGCGCCAGCTAATGGCGCTGCGTCCGGCCAGCGGATGATCGTTGCGCGCCACGAAGCACACCGGCTCGGTATACAGCACCTGATAATTGAGGGGCAGTTTCAGGGCTTTTCCGCCGACCCTGCCCACCACTGCGTCGAGCACCCCGGAGGTCAGATCCTGCAGCAGCGGCGTCATGACCTTTTCTTCTATGTTCAGATGCAGCCCCGGCATCTCTTCCAGCAGCGGCAAAATGGCCTGCGAGACACAGTCGGTGGCCACCGGCGAGCAGCCGATCTTCAGGCTACCGACCAGCCCGCCTTCCCGGAAGCGCGCCATCTCCTCCCGGGAGCGTTCCAGCTCATTTATCACCCGCTGGGCATGCTCGAGCAGCAATTTCCCACCCTCGGAAGGGCGTAGTCCTTTGCTGTGGCGCTCGTAGAGGGCAAAACCTATCTCTTCTTCCAGCGCGCTAAGCCATTTGGAAAGCGCCGGCTGGGTGATGTGCATCATTTTTGCCACCCGGCTCAGATTACCCTGTTCGCCAATCGCCACCAGCAACTGCCAGTGGTGCAGTTTTAGTTTCTGGGTCCAGTCCGCCATAAAGATATAACCTCCTGGTTATAGCACTGCCTGAAATACCATTGTACATCTCATTCCTCAGACCACAAGATTGCAACATAAACACAACATAACAACCTCTACTTACCTGCACCGAGGCATCTGCTATGACCCTACAACGTTGCGATCTTCAGGCGCTTATCGACGCTTCCCCAATCCGCGCTATTCAATGGCGCGTCGTCATCTGCTGTTTCCTGGTGGTGATGATGGACGGTTTCGATACCGCCGCGATTGGCTTCATCGCTCCCGATATTCGCCAGCACTGGGCGCTGAGCGCCGCCGACCTGGCGCCGCTGTTCGGCGCTGGTCTGCTGGGCCTGACTGGCGGGGCGCTGCTGTGCGGCCCGCTTTCCGACCGCTTTGGCCGTAAACGCGTGATTGAGTGGTGTGTGGCCTTCTTTGGCCTGCTCAGTCTGGTGTCGGCTTTCTCTCCTGACTTACAGACCCTGGTTATCCTGCGCTTTCTGACCGGCCTCGGGCTGGGCGGCGCGATGCCCAATACGATTACCATGACGTCCGAATTCCTGCCGGCCCGCCGGCGCGGCGCGCTGGTCACCCTGATGTTCTGCGGCTTCACCCTCGGTTCGGCGCTGGGTGGTATCGTCAGCGCTCAACTGGTGCACAGCATTGGCTGGCAGGGCATTCTGGTGCTGGGCGGTGTATTGCCGCTGGCGCTGTTTGTCGGCCTGCTGTTTTTACTGCCGGAGTCTCCGCGCTGGCAGGTACGGCACAACCAGCCACAGCAAAAAATCGCCGCCACCCTTAGCCGTATCGCCGGCGAGCAGTACCGCAACGCCCATTTCTATCTGGATGAACCAGCCAGCCATAAAGGTAGCAGCGTCGGCGCCCTGTTCCGCGGCCGCTCAATTGTCGTCACGCTGATGCTGTGGGTGGTGTTCTTTATGAGTCTGATGATCATCTACCTGCTGTCGAGCTGGATGCCGACGCTGCTGAACCATCGCGGCATCGATCTTCAGCATGCGTCGTGGATCACCGCTGCATTCCAGATTGGCGGCACCCTCGGGGCGATGCTGCTGGGCTGGATGATGGACAGGCTTAACCCTTACTGGGTGCTGGCCGTCAGCTACCTGCTGGGCGCGGTGTGTATTGTGATGATCGGCCTGTCGGAAAGCTCGCTGTGGATTATGGCGCTGGCGATTTTCGGCACCGGTATCGGTATCAGCGGCTCGCAGGTGGGGCTGAACGCCCTGAGCGCCACGCTGTATCCCACTCAGTGCCGCGCCACTGGCGTGAGCTGGGCGAATGCGGTAGGTCGCTGCGGCGCCATCGTCGGCTCGGTTAGCGGCGGCATGATGATGGCGATGAATCTGTCGTTTGGCGCCCTGTTCACCATTATTGCTCTACCGGCGCTGATCTGCGCCCTGATGCTGGTGCTGCTCACTCTGTCGATGCGTGTGCGTCTGTCGGTGACTGCGCCTGGATACGCCGCTGTACCCCGCCACAGCGCGGCGAATGATTAAATCTATAAGGAGAACGACTATGACCAATATTTCTGTACAGGAACAACGTCAGCAGTTTTATCAGCAAATTTCCGGCATGGATTTAGCGCCGCTGTGGGAGTCGCTGCATTCACTGGTGCCCAACACCCCCAATCCGACCTGTGCGCCGGCCCTGTGGCGTTACCAGGATATTCGCCCGTACCTGATGCAGAGCGGCGAGTTGATTGGCGCGAAAGAGGCTATCCGCCGGGTGCTGGTGCTGGAAAACCCCAGCCTGCGCGGTCAGGCGTCGATTACGTCTTCGCTGTATGCCGGCCTGCAATTGATTATGCCGGGCGAGGTGGCGCCGAGCCATCGCCACACCCAGTCGGCGCTGCGCTTTATTGTGGAAGGTAATGACGCGTTCACCGCCGTCGACGGCGAGCGTACGGTGATGCACGAAGGGGACTTTATCCTGACGCCCCAGTGGCGCTGGCACGACCACGGCAACAGCGGTAATGAGCCGGTGGTATGGCTGGACGGGCTGGATCTGCCGCTGGTTAACTACCTTGGCTGCGGTTTTGCCGAAAACTACCCGGAAGATCAGCAGCCGGTGACCCGCCGCGAAGGGGATTACCTGCCGCGCTACGCCGCCAATATGCTGCCGCTGCGCCACCAGAGCGGTAACTCGTCGCCGATCTTTAACTATCGCTATGACCGCAGCCGCGAAGCGCTGCACGATCTGAGCCGCCTTGGCGAGCCGGATGAGTGGGAAGGTTACAAACTGCGCTACGTTAACCCGGTCAACGGCGGCTATCCGATGCCGACCATTGCCGCCTTCCTGCAACTGATGCCGAAGGGCTTCCGTTCAAAAACGGCGCGCAGTACCGACAGCACGGTCTACCACGTGGTGGAAGGCAGCGGGCGCGTCACTATCGGCGAGCAGACCTTCACCTTTACGCCGAAAGATACTTTTGTGGTGCCGAACTGGAACGCCGTCTCTTTTGACTGCGACAGCGAGGCGGTACTTTTCAGCTTCTCGGATCGTCCGGTACAGGAATTCCTCGGCCTGTTCCGCGAAGCGCGCAATTAATTGGGAGAGAGATCATGACGAATTATGTATTCCAGCCGCAGCCCGTTGTTACGGTTCCCGTTGCCGACAGCGACGCGCAGTTCCCGGTACGCCGTATCTACTGTGTGGGCCGTAACTATGCCGCTCACGCCCGGGAAATGGGATTTGATCCGGATCGCGAGCCGCCGTTCTTTTTCTGCAAGCCGGCGGATGCGATTGTGCCGGTAGCGGCTGGCACCACGCTGGAACTGCCGTACCCGGCGCAGACCGATAACTACCACTATGAGATTGAGCTGGTAGTGGCGATCGGTAAGCAGGGGCGCGATATTCCGCTGGAAAAAGCCCATGAGTATATCTGGGGCTACGCAACCGGTCTGGATATGACCCGCCGCGACCGCCAGATGGAGATGCGCCAGATGGGGCGTCCGTGGGAAATCGGTAAGGCTTTCGACCTGTCGGCCCCGATTGCGCCACTGCACCCGGCGGCCAGCGTCAGCGGTATGGACAATGCGCCGATCTGGCTGCAGGTCAACGGTGAAGACCACCAGCGCAGTGATATTCGTCATTTGATCTGGTCAGTACCGGAAACCATCAGCTACCTGTCCGGCTATTTCGAACTGCAGCCGGGAGATCTGATCTTCACCGGTACGCCGGAAGGGGTTGGCCCGGTCGTCAAAGGGGACGTCATGACCGGGAATGTGGATGGCCTGACGCCGATCGCCGTGAAAGTGGTGTGAGCAGGAGTTTGCCATGAAGCTGTACAGTTTTTTCAACAGTTCCGCCTCTTATCGGGTGCGTATTGCGCTGGCGCTGAAGGGCATTGACTACCAGACCGTCGGCGTAAATATCCGCATCGGCGAGCAGAATCAGATGGATTACCGGCGCCTTAACCCGATAGCCCTGGTGCCCACGCTGGTCACCGATGAAGGAGAGGCGCTGGGCCAGTCGCTGGCGATTATCGACTGGCTCGACAGGGCATACACCCAGGCGCCGCTGATTCCTGAACAGGATGAAATACGCGCCCGGGTGCTGGAGATTGCTTACGCTATCTCCTGCGACATCCACCCGGTAAATAACATGCGGGTACTGCGTTACCTGACTGAAGAGCTGGGCATCAGCGAAGAACAGAAAAATCGCTGGTATGCCCACTGGATTAAACAGGGGCTGAGCGCCGTGGAGCAGTTGCTGAAACGCAGCGAATCCGGACGCTTCTGCGTGGGTGATGCCCCAACCCTGGCCGATTGTTGTCTGATACCGCAAATCGCCAACGCCCAGCGTATGGGGTGCGACCTGAGTGCGTACCCGCGCTGTCTGGCGGTATGGCGGACCTGTCAGGAACTGCCCGCCTTTGTGGCGGCGGCTCCGGAAAACCAGACGGACAAGATCCCGGCGTAATCAATAAAAGGAGACAAGCCATGGCTAAAGTAAAAAGCGCAATTATCGTCGGCGGCGGCATTGGTGGGGCGGCAGCCGCCCTGTCGCTGGCCCGTCAGGGCATCGACGTGATGCTGCTGGAAAGAGCCCATGAAATTGGGGAAATTGGCGCCGGGATCCAGCTTGGTCCAAATGCGTTCTCAGCCCTCGATAGCCTGGGCGTCGGGGAAGTTGCCCGCCAGCGGGCGGTGTTTACCGATCATATCTGTATGATGGACGCGGTGACCGCGGAGCAGGTGGTGCGTATTGAAACCGGCCAGGCGTTCCGCGACCATTTCGGCGGTCCCTACGCGGTTATTCACCGGGTAGATATCCACGGGACGGTATGGGAAGCCGCGCTGCAGCATCCGAATATTCAGTACCGCACCTCCACCACGGTGGTGGACATTAGCCAGACAGAAAACGATGTCACGGTGTATGACAGCGAAGGCAATAGCTGGACGGCGGATATTCTGCTGGGCTGCGACGGCGGTAAATCGGTGGTGCGTCAGGCGCTTCTGGGAGACGGCCCGCGGGTGACCGGCCATGTGGTATACCGGGCGGTGATTGATAAGGCCGATATGCCGGAAGATCTGCAAATTAATGCGCCGGTATTGTGGGCGGGTCCACACTGCCACCTGGTGCATTATCCGCTGCGCGGCGGTTCCCAGTACAATCTGGTGGTGACTTTCCACAGCCGCGAGCAAGAGGAGTGGGGGGTGAAGGACGGCAGTAAGGAAGAGGTGCTTTCTTACTTCAAGGGTATTCACCCGCGTCCGCGTCAGATGCTGGATAAACCCACCAGTTGGCGGCGCTGGTCCACCGCGGATCGCGAGCCGGTAGAGAAGTGGGGTAACGATCGGATTACGCTGCTCGGCGACGCCGCGCACCCGGTAGCCCAGTATATGGCGCAGGGCGCCTGTATGGCGCTGGAAGACGCGGTGACCATCGGTAAGGCGCTGGAGCGTTGCGAAGGGGATGCGGCGAAGGCCTTTGCGCTGTATGAGTCAGTACGTATTCCACGTACCGCGCGTATCGTGTGGTCGACCCGCGAGATGGGGCGTCTGTACCATGCCGCGGGCGTTGAACGCCAGGTGCGTAACCTGCTGTGGAAAGGTAAAGGCCAGCCGGAGTTTTACCGGGCAATGGAATGGCTGTACGGCTGGAAAGAAGATAACTGTCTGGAACCGCGTTAAGACGGTTGATTAAAGGGTGTGCTATGTGTTTGCCCCGAGGCCTGTCCGGCTTCGGGGTTTTTTATTGCCCGTAACAGATAACGGTTTTCGATTTTCCCGCGGGGCGCTACCATAGCGGGCCGAAATAGTGACTACCTGAAGAAACCTACAGCAATAGGGTTGTTTCAGATTAGGCTGGGTATTATCGCGAGGGTTTCAGAGTCACGCTGGAAATCGCTGACACGAAGGCCGTGAGACAAAGATCTGGTGCCATGGATGGCGCCAGAAAGGCATGCCGCAACAGTGATGTGGCATGCCTGGTCCGCAGGATAAGGCCGGGAGTGGAAGTTCCCGCGTAGCGCCCCTTAACCCGTTCGCGAATTACTGAAGCCAGTAAAGAATGGATAACATAACGCGAACGGAAACCGGCAGACTGAGCCACAACACCACAAACAACCATTTCTAACCCCTGGCGCTCCGCGCCTCACAACCAAAACGGACACCACTATGCGCATCCTCCTCGCCCCCATGGAAGGAGTACTTGATTCCCTGGTTCGCGAGTTGCTGACCGACGTCAACGACTACGATCTGTGCATCACCGAATTTCTGCGGGTGGTGGATAGCCTGCTGCCGGCAAAATCCTTCTATAAACTGTGCCCGGAGCTGCGCAACCAGAGCCGCACGCCGTCCGGCACCTTGGTGCGTATCCAGTTGTTGGGCCAGCATCCGCAGTGGCTGGCGGAAAACGCCGCCCGGGCGGTGGCGCTGGGGAGCTGGGGGGTGGATCTTAACTGCGGCTGCCCGTCGAAGCTGGTTAATGGCAGCGGCGGCGGGGCGACGCTACTGAAAGATCCGGAGCTGATTTACCGGGGGGCGAAAGCGATGCGCGAGGCGGTGCCGGCAGCGTTGCCGGTCACCGTAAAAGTGCGTCTCGGGTGGGACAGTAGCGCCCGCAGTCTGGAGATTGCCGATGCGGTTGAACAGGCCGGGGCCAGCGAGCTGGTGGTCCACGGGCGTACCAAAGAAGACGGTTATAAAGCGGAGCGTATCGACTGGGCGGCGATTGGCGAGATTCGCCGCCGCCTGACCATACCGGTTATCGCCAACGGCGAAATTCGCGACTGGCAAAGCGCGCAGGATTGCATGGCGGCAACCGGCTGCGATGCGCTGATGGTCGGGCGCTGGGCGCTGAATGTGCCCAACCTGAGCCGGGTGATTAAATATCATCAGCCGCCGATGCCGTGGGATGAGGTCGTGCAACTGTTGCGGAAATACACCCGTCTGGAAAAGCAGGGGGACACCGGTATGTACCACGTGGCGCGCATTAAGCAGTGGCTGGGGTATTTACGCAAAGAATATCCTCAGGCCAGTGTACTTTTCGGGACGATCCGGGCATTAAAAACCTCTGCGGAGATCGCGAGAGTTATTGATGCCCGCTAAGATGCCGTCATCATTAAGGGGGCCGCTCTCTTAATGGCGTCAGCCATGATTACGCTGCGACCAGGAAAGCTGCGCAACGCGGTTAGCGCGTTCCAGCCAGCAAGACGCTGGCGTCGCGGCTCAGGAGTGGGAGGCAGGGTGCTTCGGGAGAGGCGCTGAAAAGCCCAGTAACGTTTTGATTGCCGATCTGCATCACGTTTTTTTATGCCTCTGTTTGCGGGAGTTAAGGGAACTGCTACAGTGCCGCAAAAGGATTGTTACTGCATCAGCAGGCATAACCTGATTTTCCGGCCCGTGCCGGAGGTCAGGTTTTTTTGTTTTCGGGGTAGTGATGAAGATCGCCAAAATTCTCAATAACAATGTTGTCGTGGTACTGGATGACCAGGCTCGGGAACAGGTGGTGATGGGCCGCGGTCTGGGCTTTCAGAAACACCCCGGCGACAGGCTGGATCCGTCAAAGGTGGAAAAGGTGTTCGCGCTACAGAGTGATGAACTGGTGGCGCGCCTCAGTGAACTGCTCAGCCAGATCCCGCTGGAGGTGATGACGACCTGTGATCGCATCATCGAACTTTCCCGCCAGCGGCTGGGGAAATTACAGGAAAGCCTGTATATCACGCTCACCGATCACTGTAACTTCGCCATTGAACGCCAGCGTAAAGGGATTACCATCCGCAATGTGCTGCTGTGGGAAATCAAGCGTCTGTACCCGAAAGAATTCCAGTTGGGGATGGAGGCGCTGGCGATCATCGACAAACGGCTGGGTATCCTGATGCCGGAAGATGAGGCCGGATTTATCGCGCTGCATCTGGTTACTGCGCAGCTCGACAGCGAAATGCCGGAAGTGATGCACATTACGCAGGTGATGCAGGAGATTCTGCATATCGTCAAATACCAGCTACAGCTGGAATATCAGGAAGAGTCGCTGAGCTACCAGCGCTTTGTCACCCACCTGAAATTTTTCGCCCAGCGCATGCTCAACCGCACCGTGGTGCCGGATGACGATATTTCGCTGCACGTGGCGGTCAAAGAAAACTACCCGAAAGCATGGCGCTGCGCGCAGAAAGTCAGCCAGCATCTCAACGGTCAGTATCAGCGGGATCTCACCAATGAAGAGGTGATGTTTCTGGCGATTCATATTGAGCGGGTGCGTAAAGAGTGCGCCCATTAATGCGCTTTTCCTGAACGGGTTCCTTTCAGGCAAGCTGGCGTCGCAAAAATCCTTTAAACCATATTCATCCCGGATCGCTGTTGCGGCCCGGATGCCACGAAAACGTCAGTTCAGGGATATCCAGCGGCAGAGGGGCGTGTGCCATGGCGACTGCCGGCGCCAGTGCGTCCGAATGGCGGCCAGGCGCGTGTATCAGGGTTTGCGGGCGCTGAGCAGGAAAATCATCGGCCGCTCTTTCTCTTCATCCAGCGCCGGATTGGCGGCGATTTGTTGGGCGTCCGGCCCCCATTCGTCAATATGGGTTAGCGTAAAACCGTTGGCGATCAGCAGGTTAATCCATGTGGCGAGCTTGCGGTGCTGTTTGCGCACTCCGGCGGCGAACCAGTTGCTGATGCGCACCCCTTCGGCCTGGTAATGATTTACCGGCCACGATTTCTGGCTGGTTTTATCCACCACCCAACCCTGTACCAGCGGCGCGGTATAAATCGGGTGCTCCGCGGAAAAAACCAGTATCCCACCGGGTTTCAGGGCCTGGTAAACGGTAGCGAATAACCCGCTGATGTTTTCCAGGTAATGCAGCGCCAGCGAACTGTACACCAGATCCAGCGAATCCGCGGCGAGTTGCAGTTTTTCCAGATCGGCATGGCGGTAAACAATCGGGCTTTTGCCGGTCATGGAGCGCGCTTTTTCCAGCATTCGCGCTGAAACATCATAGCCGGTAATCTGCGCTGCCCCCTGCTGCTGTGCATAACGGCAAAACCAGCCATAGCCGCAGCCGAGATCGGCAACCCGGGCGCCGAGCAGCGGCGGTAGCATGGCGCTGAGCGCCGGCCATTCCGGCGCGCCTTCCAGCCCTTTTACCGAACGATCGAGGGTAGCGTAACCGGCAAAAAACTGCGGATTATCATAAATATTCTGTGTCATATCTTTCTCCATTTGCTCCTTTTCGCCAGGTAAGCATCGCGGCCCTGTGGAGGTTATCTCAGCGCCGGAATGGCCTGGGGTGGAGGGTTGCCGCGTTTGCTGTGGCGTCCGGGGAGGCGCAGCCTGGCGTGGATTAATCCCTTTCTTGTTGTTCGCGGCGCGCGGCGCGGCGTTTTAACCACAGACGCGCCAGCCAGACCGCCGCGACTGCGGCAATAAGCCAGACCAGATGTTTAAGATGCTGGTCAAGATGGTGCAGCCACGGCGCGATAAGTTCACCGCCCAGATAGCCCAGAGTGGTGAAAATCAGCGCCCACACCAGCGCGCCAAGGATATTCAGCGGAATAAACACCCGCGGCGCGAGATGGCTGGCGCCGATCAGTACCGGGCCGATAATGCGAAAGCCGTACATAAAGCGCGCGCCAATCACAAACAGCCATGGTCGGCGCTGGATCAGGCGCCGGGCCGTGGCTATCTTTTTCTGATGGCGGTGAAAACGGCGCAGGAGGCGATCGCCATAATAATGGCCGAGCAGGAACAGCAATTGATCGCCAATCATGCCGCCCAGCGCCACGGCGAGCACCACCAGCGGAAATTTCAGCAGCCCCTGATGAGCCGCAACGCCCCCCAGCAGAGTGACGGTTTCCCCTTCGGCCAGGCTGCCGACGATCAGCGCAGCGTAACCGTACTGCGCGATCAAATGATTAATATCCATCAGGACAGTCACTATCTCTCTGTTATTTCCCGTTATTAAGCATACACCCTGTTTATAGCTTTGCGCTGAAGGATATATTTTTACTGGTTAATAAATAATCTGACGGGTGAATTATACTTATCATTAATGTGTCGCAGCGCGACGCTGACGCAGTTGCTTTTCCGCGGGTAGACAGACCAGGAGGCGTTATGAACCATGTCTGGGGACTTTTCTCCCATCCGAATCGTGAAATGCAGTCAATTCATCATGAAAATGAATCTGTCGGTCACCATTACGCGCATCACGTATTGTTGCTGGCGGCGATCCCGGTTATTTGCGCATTTATCGGTACCACGCAAATCGGCTGGGATTTTGGCGATGGTACGATTGTGCGGCTGGCGCCGCTGACCGGTATTTATCTTGGCATCCTGTTTTATGCCGCGATGCTGGTCGGCGTGGCGGTGATGGGGCGCGTTATCTGGTGGATGGCGCGTAACTATCCGCAGCGGCCGTCGCTGCGGCGCTGTATGGTATTTGCCGGCTATGTGGCGACTCCGCTGTTTCTGAGCGGTATTGTGGCGCTATACCCGCTGGTGTGGCTGTGTGCGCTGGTGGGAACTCTGGCGCTGGTGTATACCGGCTATCTGTTGTTTATCGGTATCCCGCCGTTCCTTAGTATCACGCGGAATGAGGGGCTGAGCTTCTCCGGCTCGACTCTGGCGATAGGGGTGCTGGTGCTGGAAGTGCTGCTGGCGATCACCGTGATTCTGTGGGGCTACGGCTACCGTCTGTTCTGAACCGGCTGCATTGTCGCTCAGATAAGCGGCAATGCAGCATTTCGTCACGATTCTTCTCTGGCATGGCGCAAGCGCCGCAGAGTATGATGCGACGCCAGCTTTCGTTATTGATTATAAAAGCGAAAGCGGTGTGCATTATTTTGCGCATGAATAATCTTTCAGAAGCGTCATCATGCCGGACAAAATTCGCCTTTCTTTATTCAGCCTTGCGCTGTTGGTTAGTACTCCTTTTGCGCCTCAGGCGCTTGCCGCATCGGCCAGTGGCGCTGGTTATGCCGCGCAGCCGGAAATCGCCTCCGGTAGCGCGATGATTGTCGATTTACAGACTAATAAAGTCATTTATGCCAGCCACCCGGACCTGGTCAGGCCGATGGCGTCGATTACCAAAGTGATGACCGCGATGGTGGTGCTTGACGCCCGCCAGCCGCTGGATGAAATGCTCAGCGTTGATATCAGCCAGACGCCGGAAATGAAAGGCATCTATTCGCGGGTACGCCTGAACAGCCAGATCAGCCGTAAGAATATGCTGCTGCTGGCGCTGATGTCCTCGGAAAACCGCGCGGCGGCCAGCCTGGCGCATCACTACCCCGGCGGCTACGCGGCCTTTATTCGGGCGATGAACGCGAAGGCGAAAGCGCTGGGGATGACCCACACGCGCTATGTTGAGCCGACCGGGCTGTCGGTAGATAACGTTTCCACCGCCAGGGATTTGAGTAAGCTGCTGATCGCCACGAAGCAATATCCCCTGATAGGGCAGCTCAGCACCACCCGGGAAGATATGGCCACTTTCAGCCATCCCGCCTATACCTTGCCGTTCCGCAATACCAACCATCTGGTGTACCGCGACGACTGGAATATCCAGTTGACCAAAACCGGGTTTACCAATGCGGCGGGCCACTGTTTGATCATGCGCACGCTGATTAATAAACGCCCGGTGGCGCTGGTGGTGATGGACGCCTTTGGAAAATATACCCACTTTGCCGACGCCAGCCGCCTGCGTAGCTGGCTGGAGACCGGGAAAATAACGCCGGTGCCGGCGGCGGCGATGAGCTATAAACGCCAGAAAGCGGCGCAGATGGTCAGTAATGAGTCCCGCGCCACCGCGCAGGTGGAATAAGCAGTAAGCGGCGGAATGCAGCGATGCTGGGTTCCGCCGTGGTTTATTTATCCTTCGGGGTCACCCTGGATGAGGATATTCCGCCGATGCTCCGCCCGGACGCATCGATTGTTCATTCCCGAATCTATCCGCGCTATTCACTCCCTTTATTCAGACAAGCCTTTTTTGCTGGCCTGTGAAATAGCATCAGTGGCGCCAGCGGTGCGTTTGCACCAAAGCAGAGCAGCGCCGCCAGGCAATACAGAATATTTTGCGGCGCGGTGCCTGATTCTCACCCTGCCGGCGGTTCGGCCCTCCCGGCGCTGAAATATGTTTTACCGCAGGCGGTAATCATTTTGAGCTCATCTATCATTAATTGATCTGCATAGTATTTAGCCTCTGGTGCGACTTTTGCTTGCGTCAGCGTAGCTATTGCGGCCCGTAGGTTAACCGCTGGCAAAAATGCAGTAAGTGATATTTTCCGCGCCAGTGTATGGCGCCTGGCTGTGAATCAGTGAGGAATATCCGAATGTCTCTGAAACTTAAAACGTTGGTTCTTCAGGTTGCGATAGCGGGTTGTCTCAGCGCGGCGTTTTATGCGCAGGCGGAGGTGAAAATTGGTGTGGCCGGTCCGTTTACCGGGCCGAATGCCACCTACGGCGCCCAGTACTGGAAAGGGGCGTCGCAGGCCGTAGCGGATATTAATGCGGCTGGGGGAATTAAGGGTGAAAAGATTGTCCTGGTGCAGGGGGATGACGCCTGTGAGCCAAAGCAGGCGGTGGCGGTAGCGAACCGGCTGGTTGATGAGTCCGGCGTTTCTGCCGTGGTCGGCCATTTCTGTTCGTCGTCGACCATGCCCGCTTCCGAGGTTTATGACGAGGCGGGGATTCTGACCATTACCCCCGGCTCGACCAATCCTCAGATCACCGAGCGCGGCATGAAGGATATGTTTCGCATGTGCGGTCGCGACGACCAGCAGGGCGAGATTGCCGCGAACTACATGCTCGACGTCCTGAAAGCCAAAAAGATCGCCGTGATCCACGATAAAGATACTTACGGTCAGGGACTGGCCGACGCCACCCGGGCGGCGCTGGCGAAACGCGGTACTAAAGAGGTTCTGTATGAGGGGCTGTCGCGCGGCGAGAAGGATTTTAACGCCCTGGTCACCAAAATCGGCGCCCTGAAGCCGGATGTTGTGTACTTCGGCGGCTGCCATCCGGAAGCCGGGCCGCTGGTGCGGCAGATGCGCGAGCAGGGGGTGCAGGCTAAATTTTTCTCCGGCGACTGCATTGTTACTGAGGAACTGGTGACCGCCGCTGGCGGACCACAGTTCACTAACGGTGTGCTGATGACCTTCGGCCAGGATCCACGCACCATTGCGGAGGGTAAAAGCGTGATTGAAAAATTCCGCGCCGAAGGCTTTGAGCCGGAAGGGTATACCCTCTATGCCTATGCTTCCATCCAGGCTATCGCCGCCGCCTATAACGCCGTGGGTACAGATAACGCCAAAGCCAGCGAGTGGCTGAAGACCAACAGCGTCAATACGGTGATGGGCAAAAAGGCCTGGGACAGTAAAGGCGACCTGAAAGTGTCGGACTATGTTGTCTACCAGTGGGATGATAAAGGCAAATATCACCAGCTTTAATCGTCGCCAGATCCTGAATTCCCCGGCCCTTGCGTTATTAAGGGCGTGATACTTGCGCAGGCGGCGTACACAGGATGCCGGACGTCGCCTGTTTATCGGCTGGATGGTTTCTATGGAAGCTTTCTTTCTGCAACAAATGATCAATGGACTGACGCTGGGGGCGGTCTACGGGCTGATAGCCATTGGCTATACCATGGTCTACGGCATTATCGGCATGATTAACTTCGCCCACGGCGAGGTTTACATGATTTCCGCCTACCTCTGCGCGATCGGGCTGGCTCTGCTCGGCTATTTTGGTATTCACTCTTTCCCGGTGCTGATCTTCGGCACGCTGCTGTTCACTATTGTAGTGACTGGCGTTTACGGCTGGGCTATCGAACGCATTGCCTACCGCCCGCTGCGTAACTCGACGCGGCTGGCGCCGCTGATTTCAGCCATTGGCATGTCGCTGATTTTGCAAAACTATGTGCAAATCAGCCAGGGGCCGAATCAGCAAGGCATTCCGACACTGCTTAGCGGCGTGGTGCGTTTTCACGTCGCCGACGGGGTAGTACAAATCACCTGGACCAAAATCTTTATCGTGGCCGCGGCGCTGGTCGGGATGGCTATCCTCACCTGGATAATCCAGCGTACCCGGCTGGGGCGTGTCTGTCGCGCTACCCAGCAGGACCGGCGGATGGCGGCGATCCTCGGCATCAATACTGACCGGGTGATCTCGCTGGTCTTTGTCATCGGCGCGGCGATGGCCGGGCTGGCCGGGGTTCTGGTGACCATGAACTACGGCACCTTTGATTTCTATATCGGCTTTATTATCGGCATTAAAGCCTTTACCGCCGCGGTGCTGGGCGGCATCGGTTCGCTGCCGGGGGCGATGCTTGGCGGGCTACTGCTGGGGGTGGCCGAGGCCCAGTTTGCCGGGATGGTGAACTCGGATTACAAAGATGTTTTCTCTTTCGCCCTGCTGGTGGTGATCCTGATTTTTCGCCCTCAGGGTCTGCTGGGTCGTCCGGTCGCTGCTAAGGTCTAAGGGGTAAAAAATGACAGAGGTTTCCCGCAAGCCAGGGCTGGATATCAGGCAGAGCCTGATAGATAGCGTGCTGGCCGGATTGTGTGCGCTGGTGGTTTTTGGGCCGATCGTCGGCATTGTGCTTGATGGATACAGTTTTAATTTATCCGCCCGGCGGGTGGCGGTGCTGGTCGCGATAGTGATGCTCGGACGACTGGTGATCAGTCTGGGGCTGCAAAGCCAGGCCGGGCGCCGCTTTAAGGCGCGCTTTGAAGGGGCGGACGATGGGGTGTATGTGCGCCCGCCCGGTTATCGCTCCCGGCTGCGCTGGATTATTCCCCTGCTGCTGGCGCTGGCGGTGTTATTTCCCTTCATCGCCACTAAATATTTGTTAACGGTCGCCATTCTCGGGCTTATCTACGTATTACTGGGGCTGGGGCTGAATATCGTGGTGGGCCTGGCCGGTCTGCTCGACCTGGGATATGTGGCGTTTTACGCGATCGGGGCGTATGGCCTGGCATTGGGTTATCAGTATCTGGGGCTGGGTTTCTGGGCCATGCTGCCGCTGGGGGCGATTATGGCGGCGCTGGCCGGGGCGCTACTGGGATTTCCGGTGCTGCGTATGCACGGGGATTACCTGGCGATTGTTACCCTCGGCTTCGGGGAGATTATCCGTCTGGTTCTGAATAACTGGGTCAGCTTTACCGGGGGGCCCAATGGCGTCTCCGTGCCGGCGCCGACCTTTTTCGGCCTTGAGTTCGCCAGACGGGCAAAGGAGGGCGGGGTACCGGTGCATGAGTTTTTACAAATAGGCTATAACCCCAATCTCAAATTTATCTTTATCTACGCGGTATTGTTGCTGGTGGTGCTGCTGGTACTGTTGATTAAGCATCGGCTGACCCATATGCCGATTGGCCGCGCCTGGGAGGCGCTGCGCGAAGATGAGATTGCCTGCCGGGCGATGGGGCTGAATCATGTGCTGGTCAAGCTTTCGGCGTTCATGATTGGGGCATCGACGGCGGGGATTGCCGGGGTTTTCTTCGCCACCTACCAGGGATTTGTCAACCCGACCTCGTTTACCTTTTTTGAATCTGCCTTAATCCTGGCGATTGTCGTTCTCGGCGGTATGGGATCGACGCTGGGGGTGGTGCTGGCGGCCTTTGTCCTTACGGTAACGCCGGAACTGCTGCGCGGTTTTGCCGAATATCGGGTGTTGCTGTTCGGCGTTCTGATGGTGCTGATGATGATCTGGCGGCCGCGCGGGCTGGTGCGCACCAGCCGGATGGGGGTAGCCATTCGTAAGGGGGTGGCGCCATGAGTGACTGCATCCTGCAGGTCAGGCATTTGATGATGCATTTTGGCGGCATCAAAGCGCTGAATGACGTTAACCTTGAAGTGCAGCGCGGATCGATAACCGCCCTTATCGGCCCCAACGGCGCCGGTAAAACCACGGTATTCAACTGCCTTACCGGTTTTTATCGCGCGACCGGCGGTTCGATTATGCTCAACGCGCATACCCGGGCTACCGATGTGATTCAGATCCTCGGGCAAAAGATCACCTTCGCCGATCTGGTGAACCCGCTCCATCTGGGATCGCGCATTTACTACAAAATGTTCGGCGGCACGCACCTTGTTAACCGGGCGGGTCTGGCGCGTACCTTCCAGAACATCCGCCTGTTCCGCGAAATGTCGGTGATTGAAAACCTGCTTGTGGCTCAGCATATGCAGGTCAACCGTAACCTGATTGCCGGGATACTCAACACGCGCGGTTATCGCCACGCCGAAAATCAGGCGCTGGATCGGGCCTTTTACTGGCTGGAACTGGTGGAAATGACCGACTGCGCCAACCGGCTGGCGGGGACGCTCTCTTATGGCCAGCAGCGGCGGCTGGAGATTGCCCGCGCTATGTGTACCGGCCCGGAGATAATCTGCCTCGACGAGCCGGCCGCCGGCCTTAACCCCGCGGAAACCCGCGCCCTGAGCCGGATTGTGCGCCTGTTGCGCCAGCAGCACGGCGTGACGGTGTTGTTGATCGAGCATGATATGGGCATGGTGATGGAGATCTCCGATCGCATTATTGTGCTCAATCACGGCTATGTGATAGCCCAGGGAACGCCGCAGGAAATTCGCTCGGATGCCAGCGTTATTGCCGCCTATCTGGGGACCGACGAAGAGGAAACCACCGAATGAGCCAGCCGCTGCTTGAGTTTCGTCAGGTCGATGTGTTTTACGGCCAGATACAGGCCCTGAAAGAGGTTTCGTTAACCGTTAATCAGGGGGAGACGGTGGCGCTGATTGGCGCTAACGGCGCCGGTAAGTCGACGCTGCTGATGTCTATTTTTAGCCAGCCGCGTATCGCCGGCGGGCAAATCTGCTATCGCGGCGAGGATATCAGCCGTAAACCCACCGCCAGCATCGCCCGCTGCGGAATTGCCCAGGTCCCGGAAGGGCGGCGAATCTTTCCGGATATGACGGTGGAGGAGAATCTGGTCATGGGGACCATTCCCACCGGCGATCGCTACCAGAATGAAGATAAAGCGCGGATGTACCAGTTGTTTCCGCGTCTCGAAGAGCGGCGCAGCCAGCGGGCGATGACGCTTTCCGGAGGGGAGCAGCAGATGCTGGCTATCGCCCGGGCCCTGATGAGCAGACCACAACTGTTATTGCTGGATGAGCCGAGTCTCGGGCTGGCGCCGCTGGTGGTCAAACAGATTTTTCAGGTGCTGCGCGAACTGACACAACAGGGGATGACGCTGTTTCTGGTGGAGCAGAACGCTCATCACGCCCTGAAGTTGTGCGATCGGGCTTATGTGATGGCCACCGGCCAGATTCGGCTAAGTGGCACCGGCAGGGAGTTACTGGACAATCAGGAGGTGAGGCGCGCCTATTTAGGCGGTGCGTAATGGCGCGGGGCCTTAACCTTGAAGTTATCCCGGCGCCAGCCGTGTCCGCTGCTGGCGCCGGTGAGCCCGGGTTTAGCCCGGGTCGTGCAGGTGTTCTGCCGAACAGCCGCAGTGGCTGTGCTGCCAGTTTTTCAGCTTGCTGGTTTTACCGATGCCCGGATTCATACTGTTGGTGGGATCGTTAGCCTTGTAGAACTGTGTCAGGCTCTCCGGCGCTTGATACAGATGGCCGACGTTATGTTCCGCCGGATACCGGGCGCCGCGCTCGCTCAGTAGCGTCAGCATCTGCTCTTTTAGCGCGTGGACATCGACGCCTTTCCTGACGATATAGTCCTGGTGGAAGACATGGCACAGAAAGTGGCCGTAATAGAGCTTATGCGCCAGTTGGTTATCGATCTCCGCCGGTAAATGCTCAAACCATTGATCGTCATTGCGCCGCAGGGCGATATCCAGCGCCAGAATATCCTCAACCTCCGCGGCGTGTACCGCGTGGTAGCGCACCGCGGCGCCGGCGGCGGCAAAACGGTGCAGAAACGCTTTGGCGCCTTCCTCCGGGGTACATTCGAAAAATGCGCCATCCGCAGTGGCGAACCAGGTACTCAGCCAGTCGCGGGCCTCGCTGATGCCTTCCCCGGACATTTTCAGCAGCAGATGGTGCTGGTACTTGTCGCGCCACTCCTGCATACGCGGCGGAAGGTGACGCGGAAATAAGCCGCTCAGTTTTTGCAGCAGGCGATCGCTGAAATGCGGTTTGATAAACGGCACTTTTTCCAGCCAGGCGTCGGCGCGCCCCTTCAGGGTGAAGAAAAACGGCATCTTATCGGTGCCCAGTTTATCGATCATCAGGAAGGTATCTTTGCCGTAGATTTCCGCAATGTCATAGATATCCCGGTGCATATATTCGCCGGCCACCGGCAGATGCCGGAAGCTGGACAGAATATGGCGCCGGATATCGGTCAATACCTGCGGATTGTTGCTGCCGATGTAGAACACCTGCTGCTGTGTTTCAATCGGGAAGGTATCCAGCCGCACGGCGAACACCGCCAGCTTACCGGCGCAGCCGGAGGCTTCATACAGGTGGCTGGGATCGGCGTTATAGCGCGCCGGGCTGTCGGCATCCACATCGCGTACCCGCTCACTGTAATGATGATCCGAGGCCTGACGTCCGTCGTGGCGCACCGCGCCGTCCGGGATCTGCCCGTCATCCAGTTTCCCGAGGATCTGCTCAGGAGACTCCCCGAGATCGATGCCAAGATGGTTGACCAGCATCAGCCGACCCCGGGCGTCTATCTGGGCATACAGGGCCAATTCGGTATAGGCGGGACCGCGCTGCACCAGCGAGCCGCCGGAATTGTTACAGATACCGCCCACCACCGAGGCGCCAATACACGAGGAGCCGATCACCGAATGGGGCTCCCGGCCCAGCGGCTTGAGCGCTTTTTCCAGTTGATAGAGAGTGGTGCCCGGGAATGCAAGGATCTGCTGACCATCATCCAGCAACTGTAGCTGGTTCAGGCGCAGGGTGTTGATGATGACGATATCGCGATCGTAATCGTTGCCGCTCGGCGTGGAACCTTCCGTCAGACCAGTATTGGCAGCCTGCATCAGAATAATTTTATCAGCCTGTACACAGCGTTCGAGAATGCGCCATAGTTCCAGCAGCGTGCCGGGAAACATCACCGCCAGCGCTTCTCCCTGCCCGGAGCGGAAACCTTTACGGTAGCGGGCGGTGGCGGCGGGGTCGGTGAGAACGTGCGAGGAGCCGAGCAGGCGTTGGCATTCGGTAAGCAGCGTTGAGTTATCGGATGGCGTTATCGCGGACATGTTCCACTCCCTGGTGGGTGACTTAATTTCCCCTAAGCATAGACCTCCCGGCGGCGCGGCGCATTTAAAATGGTCTAAAAATCAGCAAATAAGACGGGTTACCCGTTTTCTCCGGCGCCGGGCTTGTGGCACACTGGGCGCCTTATCACTACCGTGGCGGCGTGGAGCGCGCTGCGCAAACCGGAGAATATATTCCATGAAATGGCTGTGTAGTGTAGGTATTGCCGTCAGTCTGGCCCTGCAGCCCGCGCTGGCGGATGAGCTGTTCGGCGATCATCCTCTGACACCGCAAGCGCGCGATGCTTTTGTCAGCGAACTGCTGAAAAAAATGACGACCGATGAAAAAATTGGTCAGTTGCGGCTGATTAGCGTCGGGCCGGATAATCCGAAAGAAGCTATCCGCGAGATGATTAAACAGGGTCAGGTCGGGGCGATTTTCAATACCGTCACCCGTGGGGATATCCGCGCCATGCAGGATCAGGTCATGGACCTTAGCCGGCTGAAAATCCCGCTGTTTTTTGCCTATGACGTGGTCCACGGTCAGCGTACGGTGTTCCCGATTAGCCTCGGGCTGGCCTCCAGTTTTAACCTTGAGGCGGTGAAAACCGTCGGACGTATTTCGGCTTATGAAGCGGCGGACGATGGCCTGAACATGACCTGGGCGCCCATGGTCGATGTCAGCCGGGATCCGCGCTGGGGCAGGGCCTCGGAAGGGTTTGGGGAAGATACTTATCTTACCGAAGTGATGGGCCGCACTATGGTGGAAGCGATGCAGGGCAAAAGCCCGGCGGATCGCTATTCGGTGATGACCAGCGTGAAGCATTTTGCCGCTTACGGCGCCGTGGAAGGGGGCCGGGAATATAATTCGGTGGACATGAGTCCGCAGCGGCTGTTTAACGACTATATGCCGCCCTACAAAGCGGCGCTGGATGCCGGCAGCGGCGGGGTGATGGTGGCGCTGAACTCCCTGAACGGCACGCCGGCATCGGCGGACAGCTGGCTGCTGAAAGATCTGCTGCGCGATCAGTGGGGCTTTAAAGGCATCACGATATCCGATCATGGGGCGATTAAGGAGCTTATCAAACACGGCGTCGCCAGCGATCCGCGCGATGCGGTGCGGGTGGCGCTGAAGTCCGGCATCAATATGAGCATGAGCGACGAGTACTACAGTAAGTACCTACCGGAGCTGCTTAGCAGCGGCGCGGTCACCATGCAGGAGCTTGATGATGCCGCGCGCCATGTGCTGAACGTCAAGTATGATATGGGGCTGTTTAACGATCCTTATAGTCATCTCGGGCCGAAAGGTTCCGATCCCCAGAACACCAATGCTGAAAGCCGTCTGCACCGCCAGCAGGCCCGCGAAGTGGCCCGGGAAAGTCTGGTGCTGCTGAAAAATCGCCTGCAAACCCTGCCGCTGAAAAAGTCCGCCACCATTGCCGTGGTGGGGCCGCTGGCCGACAGCCAGCGCGACATGATGGGGAGCTGGTCGGCGGCCGGCGTGGCGACTCAGACGGTAACGGTACTGACCGGCATGAAAAACGTCGTCGGCGAGAGCGGCAAGATCCTCTACGCTAAAGGCGCCAATGTGACCGATGACAAAGGCATTGTCGATTTCCTCAATCAGTACGAGCAGGCGGTGAGCGTGGACAGCCGCTCGCCGCAGGAGATGATTGACGAGGCGGTGAATACCGCGAAACAGGCGGATGTGGTGGTCGCCGTGGTCGGCGAAGCCCAGGGGATGGCCCATGAAGCCTCAAGCCGTACCGAGCTCGCTTTGCCGCAAAGCCAGCGCCAGTTGATCGCCGCCCTGAAAGCCACCGGTAAGCCGCTGGTACTGGTGCTGATGAACGGTCGCCCGCTGACGCTGGTGAAAGAAGATCAGCAGGCGGACGCGATTCTGGAAACCTGGTTTGCCGGTACCGAAGGGGGCAATGCCATTGCCGACGTCCTGTTTGGCGACTATAACCCGTCCGGGAAGCTGCCGATGTCGTTCCCGCGCTCGGTGGGGCAGATTCCGGTGTATTACAGCCACCTGAATACCGGCCGGCCCTATAACCCGGAAAAGCCGAACAAATACACTTCCCGCTACTTTGATGAAGTCAATGCGCCGCTGTATCCGTTCGGCTATGGCCTGAGCTACACCACCTTCCGGGTGTCGCCAGTGACGCTTTCGGCGCCGACCATGAAGCGCGACGGCGCGCTCAAGGCCAGCGTTGAGGTTATCAATACCGGCGACCGGGAGGGGGCGACGGCGGTACAGATGTATCTGCAGGATGTCACGGCGTCTATCAGCCGTCCGGTTAAAGTGCTGAAAGGCTTCCAGAAAATATCGCTTAAGCCCGGGGAAACCCGCACTGTCACTTTCCCGATTGATAATGAAGCGCTGAAGTTCTGGAACGCGCGGATGCAGTATGTCTCCGAGCCAGGCCAGTTTAATGTGTTTATTGGTCTGGACTCCGCCCGGGTGCAGCAGGGCAGTTTTGAACTGCAGTAAGTTCTGGTCAGAGAGGCCGCCGTCAGGGCGGCCTCTCAGTTTCCGGGGACAGGAATATCGTGAAATGGGATAACTCCGCGGCGATTCTCAACTACGCTTTGTTACAGACTAAGCCGCCTTGCAGAAAAAGGAGCCAGGATGATAAGGGTTAAAAACGGGTGCATGGCCGGGCTGATGATATTTGCCGTCGGCGTTCAGGCCGCGCAGCCGGTCAAAGTGGGATCGAAAATCGATACGGAAGGATCGCTGCTGGGAAATATCATTTTGCAGGTGCTGGAAAGCCATGGCGTAAAGACCGTTAACCGCGTGCAGCTTGGCACCACGCCGGTAGTGCGGGCGGCTCTGACCGCCGGGGAGCTGGATATTTACCCGGAATATACCGGGAACGGCGCCTTCTTCTTCCGCGATGAAACCAATCCGGTGTGGAAAGATGCCCGTCAGGGGTATGAAACGGTGAAACAGCGCGACTACCAGCAAAACAAACTGGTCTGGCTGACGCCGGCGCCCGCCAACAATACCTGGACCATTGCGGTACGCGATGACCTGGCGCAGAAAAACCATCTGGCGTCGCTGGCCGATCTCAGTCGCTACCTCAGGGAAGGGGGAACGTTTAAGCTGGCAGCGTCGGCGGAATTTATCGAGCGCCCGGATGCGCTGCCGGCGTTTGAGAAAGCCTACGGCTTTAAACTACAACAGAGCCAACTCTTGTCGCTGGCGGGCGGCGATACCGCGGTGACGATTCGCGCCGCGGCTCAGCAGACCTCCGGGGTTAACGCCACCATGGCCTACGGCACCGACGGGCCGCTGGCGGCGCTCGGGCTGACCACCCTGAGCGATCCGCAAAATGTCCAGCCTATCTATGCGCCGGCGCCGGTGGTGCGCGAAGCGGTACTCAAAGAGTGGCCGCAGATGGCGGAGTGGCTCGATCCGGTATTCAAAGCGCTGGATGAAAAAACGCTTCAGAAACTCAATGCCAGTATCGCCGTCGAGGGCCAGGACGCCGGCAGCGTGGCGGCGCAGTGGCTGAAAACTCAGGGATTTGTGAAATAAGCCCGTGGTTCGCGGCTCTGTAACCACCCTATGGCGGTGTCACAATCGGGTGCTGTTGCTGCTGACGGCGATGAGCGTACTGGCGATCAATTTGCCTTTTCTCAGCTACGCGCCGAACCGCCTGGTGTCCGGCGAGCCGCTGCTGCTGGCGGAGTTATTGCCGGGGGGCTGGCGCTGGCCGTCCATCATCGCGCTGGCGCTGGTTATCGTGACGTTGTTAGCGCCGCGCCGCTGGCTGAATATCCTCTCCCTGCTGGCGGTAGAAGGCTTGTTTTGCGGCCTGCTGTGGTTCAGCGCTGCCGCGGCGACGCGGCTGGCGGAACAGGGTAGCGCTCTGGCGCGGGTGTCGCCGGGTAGCGGGCTGTGGCTGTTGCTGGCGTTATGCCTGCTGGCGGCGGCGGACATCAGCGCGCGCCTGAGCCGCCGCTTTATCTGGCGCTGGCTGCTGAATGCGCAAATCTGGATTGTACCGCTGGCGCTGCTGGCTGGCGGCTGTTTTGACAGCTTTTCACTGTTAAAAGAATACGCTAACCGCGCCGCTATTTTTAATGATGCGCTGGCGCGCCATCTGCTGTTGCTGTTCGGTACCCTGATTCCCGCCCTGTTGATCGGCCTGCCGCTGGGCTGGCTGTGTTACCGACGTCCGGCCCTGCAATCCGCCACCTTTACCCTGCTGAATATCATTCAAACCATCCCGTCGGTGGCGCTGTTTGGATTGTTGATCGCGCCGCTGGCCGGGCTGTCCCGGCATTTTCCCGCTCTGGGACAACTGGGGATCAGCGGCACCGGCATGGCGCCGGCGCTGATCGCGCTGGTGTTGTATGCGTTGTTGCCGCTGGTACGCGGCGCGGTGGCCGGGTTGACGCAGGTGCCGCGCGAGGTGCTGGAGAGCGCGCGCGGGATGGGGATGTCGCGTCGCCAGCGGTTTTTCCGGGTGGAGATACCGCTGGCGCTGCCGGTACTGCTGCGCAGCCTGCGCGTGGTGGCGGTACAGACTACCGGAATGGCGGTGGTGGCCGCGCTGATTGGCGCCGGGGGCTTCGGCGCGCTGGTATTTCAGGGGCTACTCAGCAGCGCGCTGGATCTGGTGCTGCTGGGGGTGATCCCGGTGGTGGCGCTGGCGGTGCTGGAAGATGCGCTGCTGGCGCTGCCCATTGCATTACTGGAAGGAGGTCGGCGTGATCGCGTTTGAGGGGGTAAGTAAATATTATCAGGGGCGGCCGGCGGTGGCGGATCTACAGCTCACCTGCCGGGAAGGCGAGTTTACCGTACTGGTGGGAACTTCCGGCTCCGGGAAATCCACCACCCTGAAAATGGCCAACCGTCTGGTGGAGTGCGACAGCGGGGTGATTCGTTTTGCCGGCGCGGATATCCGCCAGCTCGACCCGTTACAGCTGCGGCGGCGTATGGGCTATGTCATTCAGTCCACCGGCCTGTTTCCACACTGGACGGTAGCGCGCAATATCGCCACGGTGCCTGAGTTGCTCAAGTGGCCGGGGCGGCAAATAGCCCGACGGGTGGATGAACTGCTGGAACTGTTGGGGCTGGATCCCGAGGCGTTCCGCGATCGCTACCCGCACCAGCTTTCCGGCGGTCAGCAGCAGCGGGTGGGAGTGGCCCGGGCGCTGGCGGCGGATCCACAGGTGCTGCTGATGGATGAACCTTTCGGCGCCCTCGACCCGGTCAATCGCGGCATGCTGCAGCAGGAGATCCAGCGCATTCAGCGGCGCGACGGGCGCACCATTGTGCTGGTGACCCATGATGTCGATGAGGCGCTGTTGCTGGCCGACAGATTGGTGCTGATGGACGGCGGGCGTATTGTCCAGCAGGGTAGCCCGCAGACGCTGTTGATGCATCCGCAAAGCCCGCTGGTGACGGACTTCTTTGGTCAGCGTGAAACCGGGCTGCGCCTGCTGGCGCTGCGTCAGGTACGGGATTGCCTGCGGCGCGGCGAATGGCTGGAGGGTTGTCGGCAGCCGCTGCTGGAGAGCGACTCGCTGAAGAGCGCGCTGTCGCAATTTATCGCCAGTGGTTGCCAGGCGCTGCCGGTGGTATCCGACGATGGCGCGCCGCTGGGGAGTGTGCGGCTGGAGGATGTACTGAATTATCAGGGGGATGACGATGCGGCGGCTGACTGATCCGTTACTCTGGCTACTGGCGCTGTTTCTGTTTCTGCTCTGGGCGCTGCCGCACAGCGCGCCGCTGTTTGGCTGGTGGTTCGACGATCTGCCCAGACCGGTCTACCAGCAGGAAAGTTTTGCCATGCTGGCGGTCAGGCACCTGGCGCTGGTGGCGGTTTCCAGCTTTGCCGCCGCCGCGCTGGGCATCGGGCTGGGGATTGCCGTGACCCGTCCGGCGGGACGGGAGTTTCGTTCCCTGGTGGAAACCGTCGCCGCTGTCGGGCAAACCTTTCCGCCGGTGGCGGTGCTGGCTATCGCGGTACCGGTTCTGGGTTTCGGCAACCAGCCGGCGATTCTCGCGCTGATTCTCTACGGCGTGCTGCCGATTCTGCAGGGCACGCTGGCGGGAATGGGCAGCGTAGCGCAGGAGGTGAAAGAGGTGGCGCGTGGCGCGGGGATGAGCGCCTGGCAACAACTGATACGGGTTGAACTGCCGCTGGCGGCGCCGGTGATTCTGGCCGGGGTGCGAACATCGACAATCATTAATATCGGCACTGCCACTATCGCTTCTACGGTGGGCGCCAGTACGCTGGGGTCGCCAATCATTATCGGCCTGAGCGGCTTTAATACCGCCTGGGTTATCCAGGGGGCGCTGCTGGTGGCGCTGGCGGCGATAATTGTCGACCGGGGATTTGAACGGTTACAGCGGCGCTTCAGCCGCCATGGACAATAAAGCTGTAGCCCGCCAGCATGACGCCGCCAATGCCGCCGAGAGATAAAATCACCATACCGGCAATCAAGACAATTTTTCCTGCTTTCATAAGAGGCTCCTGTTGTTAGCGCAGTGATTATACGGCGAAACGATAATGTTAATGAAACATTAAATGTTATTTCCACGCCTCAGTCGATCCTCTCGTTTTCAGCGACAATAAACGTTTTTTCCAGTTGCTCAATTAACAGTTCCACCTGGCACAAAACGTCGGTCGGCGTGCGCTCCGTCGCTGTACGGCAGGCGCCGTCGAGGCAGCGTAGCAGCGCGGCCAGAGGCAACGTATTAGTGTGGGTCTTTCCAGAAAAAGGCCCGGAAAACAGTGTCTTCCGGGCCTGTGTCTTAACCATGGCGGGCGATATAAATTCGCCCGTATTGAGCCATTATTTTACCTGTTGACCCGGCTGGGCGCCGCTGTCCGGGCTGAGCAGGAAAATATCTTTCCCGCCGGGGCCGGCGGCCATCACCATCCCTTCGGAAACCCCGAAACGCATCTTGCGCGGCGCGAGGTTGGCGACCATTACCGTCAGACGGCCAATCAGCACCTGCGGATCCGGGTAAGCGGAACGAATACCGGAGAACACATTGCGTTTTTCACCGCCAAGATCGAGCGTCAGACGCAGCAGTTTGTCAGAACCGTCGACAAACCCGGCGTTTTCGATCAGCGCGATGCGCATATCCACCTTCGCGAAATCTTCAAAGGCGATGGTCTCCTGGAGAGGGTCATCCGCCAGCGGGCCGCTGACCGGGATGCTGGTGTTAATGGCTTTCACCTCTTCTTTCGAAGCGTCCACCAGCGCTTCCACCTGCTTCATATCGATGCGGGTGTATAGCGCCTTAAACGGATTAACCTTGTGGGACAACAGCGGCTGGCGCACCGCGTCCCATTCCAGGGGGGCGTTGAGGAAGGCTTCGGCGCGTTCGGCCAGTGAAGGCAGTACCGGCTTCAGCCAGGTCATCAGCACCCGGAACAGGTTGATGCCCATCGAACAGATAGCCTGCAGATCGGCATCGCGGCCTTCCTGCTTCGCCACGACCCACGGCGCCTGTTCGTCCACATAGCGGTTGGCGACATCGGCCATCGCCATGATCTCACGGATAGCGCGGCCAAATTCGCGGCTTTCCCAGGCTTCGCCGATCGACGCGGCGGCATCGGTAAAGATCTGGTACAGCGCCGGATCCGCCAGGTCTGCCGCCAGTTCGCCGCCGAAGCGTTTGGTAATAAAACCGGCGTTACGCGAGGCGAGATTCACCAGCTTATTGACGATGTCGGCGTTAATACGCTGCACAAAGTCTTCAAGGTTCAGATCGATGTCGTCGATACGCGATGACAGCTTGGCGGAATAGTAATAGCGCAGGCTATCGGCATCGAAATGCTTCAGCCAGGTGCTGGCTTTAATGAACGTGCCGCGGGATTTCGACATTTTGGCGCCGTTAACCGTGACATAGCCATGCACGAACAGGTTGGTCGGTTTGCGGAAACCGCTGCCTTCCAGCATCGCCGGCCAGAACAGGCTGTGGAAGTAAACGATATCTTTGCCGATAAAGTGGTATAGCTCGGCGTCGGAATCTTTTTTCCAGTATTCGTCGAAGCTGGCGGCATCGCCGCGTTTGTCGCACAGGTTCTTGAAAGAACCCATGTAGCCGATCGGCGCATCCAGCCAGACATAGAAATATTTGCCCGGCGCGTCAGGAATTTCAAAGCCGAAATACGGGGCGTCGCGGGAGATGTCCCACTGCTGCAGGCCGGATTCGAACCACTCCTGCATTTTATTGGCCACCTGCTCCTGCAGCGCGCCGCTGCGCGTCCACGCCTGCAGCATTTCGCTGAATGAGGGCAGATCAAAGAAGAAGTGTTCTGATTCGCGCATCACCGGCGTGGCGCCGGACACCACCGATTTAGGATCGATAAGCTCGGTAGGGCTGTAGGTCGCGCCGCACACTTCGCAGTTATCGCCATACTGATCCGGGGATTTGCAGCGCGGGCAGGTGCCCTTGACAAAACGATCCGGCAGGAACATGCCTTTTTCCGGATCGTAGAGCTGGGAAATCGTG
Organism: Entomohabitans teleogrylli; assembly: GCF_001484765.1. GTDB lineage: Bacteria > Pseudomonadota > Gammaproteobacteria > Enterobacterales > Enterobacteriaceae > Entomohabitans > Entomohabitans teleogrylli. Next base: position 58,109 of record NZ_LLXO01000028.1, read on the forward strand.
CGGTTTTTGATAAAACCGTTCTCTTTGAGGCGAAAATAGATCAGCTCCGACAGCGCCCGGTTCTCCTCGCTATGGGTGGAGTGGTAGTTGTCGTAGCTGATATTGAAGCCGGCAAAATCGGTCTGATGCTCGTGGCTCATTTCGCCAATCATCTGCTCCGGGGTGATCCCCATCTGCTGCGCTTTAAGCATGATCGGCGTGCCGTGGGCATCGTCGGCGCAGATGAAATGAATCTGATGGCCGCGCATTCGCTGGTAACGGACCCAGACATCAGCCTGGATATGCTCCAGCATGTGGCCGAGGTGGATGGAGCCGTTGGCGTACGGCAGCGCGCACGTTACCAGTATTTTCTTCGCGTCCTGATTCATAGAGCTATTACATCTTCTGTTGTAAAAGGGGTTCTGATATTACCAAAAGGGTTATGGTTACGTAAGGGCCAGAGCCGGCGTCTTTCGCCCGGGGTGAATTTTCTTTATCTACACCTGTTCGGGTTATGGGGCAAGCGCGGTCATTTTTGGTAGACTTAGCGGATAGCGTTTTCTCACAATAACAAAGGAGCAGGGATGAGTTCGCAATCCCAGACCAAATCTCCGGAAGCCCTGCGCGCCATGGTGGCCGGGACGTTGGTCAACTTTCAGCACCCCACGTTGAAGCACAATCTCACCGCGCTGAAGGCGCTGCATCATGTCGCCTGGCTGGACAACACGCTACATATTGAACTGCAGATGCCGTTTGCCTGGAATAGCGCGTTTGAGGCGCTCAAAGAGCAGTGCAGCGCGGAACTGTTGCGTATTACCGGGGCGCAGGCCATTGACTGGAAGCTGTCTTACCAAATCGCCACCCTGAAGCGGGTGAAAAATCAGCCGGGGGTTAACGGGGTAAAAAACCTTATCGCCGTCAGCTCCGGCAAGGGCGGGGTAGGGAAATCGTCCACTGCCGTCAACCTGGCGCTGGCGCTGGCCGCGGAAGGGGCGAAAGTGGGGATCCTCGACGCCGATATTTACGGTCCGTCGATCCCGACCATGCTGGGGGCGGAAGAGCAGCGCCCGACATCGCCGGACGGTACCCATATGGCGCCGATTATGGCGCACGGGCTGGCGACTAATTCCATCGGTTATCTGGTGACGGATGATAACGCCATGGTGTGGCGTGGGCCGATGGCCAGTAAGGCGCTGCTGCAACTGTTGCAGGAGACGCTCTGGCCGGATCTCGATTACCTGGTACTGGATATGCCGCCGGGTACCGGGGATATCCAGTTGACCCTGGCGCAGAACATCCCGGTAACCGGCGCGGTGGTGGTGACCACGCCGCAGGATATCGCGCTGATCGATGCAAAGAAGGGCATCGTGATGTTTGAAAAAGTCGACGTGCCGGTGCTGGGCATTGTGGAAAACATGAGTATGCATATCTGTAGCCAGTGCGGGCACCATGAGCCGATTTTCGGCACTGGCGGCGCGGAGAAACTGGCGCAGCAGTACCATACTCAGTTGCTCGGTCAGCTTCCGCTGCATATCAGCCTGCGTGAGGATCTGGATCGCGGCCAGCCGACGGTGGTCAGCCGCCCGGAAAGTGAGTTTACCACGCTCTACCGCCAGCTGGCCGGGCGCGTCGCCGCGCAGCTGTACTGGCAGGGGGAGATCATTCCCGGCGATATCGCGTTTCGCGCCGTGTAAGCGTTGCCGCTGCCCGGGGTAAGCTCAGGGCAGCGGGGCGTTCCGGCGGCGGGGCGGCAGCGGGTAGTGCATCAGCCAGTAATCGCCCTGCGGCGCGTCGCCGCGTGATGCGATGTGCCAGCCGTGGCGCAGGTAAAAACGTCGCGCCGCGTCGTTTTTCACCAGGCATTTCAGCGCGCCGGTGCTGGTAAAGGTGTCCTGAGCGGCCTGCAGCAGCGCGCTGCCGATCCCTTTGCCCTGCCACTGCGGGGCGACAAACAGGCTGTGCAGAAAGTTGTCCGGCAGCCAGATGGCGGCGAACCCCGCCCGATGGCCTGAGACGCTGGCGACCAGGACGCGTTCGCCGCGGATCAGGGCGTCAAAATCTTCCAGCCGCCAGCGGCTACCGTCCATCCACGTCCAGGCGTGGCGTCGGGTGTGCAGGTAGAGGGTGCGCAGAAACGGTCGGTCGCTTTCCCGCCAGGCGCGAATCTGCAAGTTTTTTTCTTTTATACAATTATTGAAAGTCTTCAAAGAAAGTTTTTCCCCTTCGGTGTATGTTACGCCGTTTTAAATGGATGTTTGCGCGGTAAGTATGTACGAGTTTAACCTGGTGTTGCTGTTGCTCCAGCAGATGTGCGTGTTCCTGGTGATCGCCTGGCTGATGAGCAAAACCCGTCTCTTTATTCCCCTGATGCAGGTCACGGTTCGTCTGCCGCATAAGCTGCTGTGCTACGTCACGTTCTCCATTTTTTGCATCATGGGTACCTATTTCGGGCTGCACATTGAAGACTCAATCGCCAATACCCGCGCTATCGGCGCCGTGATGGGCGGTCTGCTGGGCGGGCCGCTGGTGGGCGGTCTGGTCGGTCTGACCGGCGGGTTGCACCGTTATTCGATGGGCGGTATGACAGCGCTGAGCTGTATGATTTCCACCATTGTCGAGGGGCTGCTGGGTGGTCTGGTGCACAGCGTGCTGGTGCGGCGCGGCCGCAGCGATAAAGTGTTCAATCCATGGACCGCCGGCGCGATTACCTTTGTCGCCGAACTGGTGCAGATGGGCATCATCTTACTGATCGCCCGTCCGTTTCACGACGCGCTGAATCTGGTACAGAATATTGCCGCGCCGATGGTGGTGACTAACACTGTCGGCGCGGCGATGTTTATGCGTATTCTGCTGGATAAGCGCGCCATGTTTGAAAAGTACACCTCGGCATTTTCCGCCACGGCGCTCAAAGTGGCGGCCTCCACCGAGGGGATCCTGCGCCAGGGATTCAATGAAGAAAACAGCATGAAGGTCGCCCAGGTGCTGTATCAGGAGCTGGATATCGGCGCGGTGGCGATTACCGACCGCGAAAAACTGCTGGCGTTTACCGGCGCCGGCGACGATCACCATTTGCCGGGCCGCCCGATCTCCTCTGGCTATACCCTGCGGGCTATCGAGTCGGGTGAAGTGGTATATGCCGACGGTAATGAGGTGCCGTATCGCTGTTCGCTACACCCGCAGTGTAAGCTGGGGTCCACGCTGGTGATTCCGCTGCGCGGTGAAAATGGCCGGGTGGTTGGCACCATCAAACTGTACGAGGCGAAAAACCGCCTGTTCAGCTCGATCAACCGTACCCTCGGGGAGGGGATCGCCCAGTTACTTTCCGCTCAGATCCTTGCCGGCCAGTACGAAAGGCAGAAGCAACTGCTGACACAGTCAGAAATCAAATTGCTTCATGCTCAGGTCAACCCGCATTTCCTGTTTAATGCCCTCAATACCCTGATGGCGGTGATTCGTCGCGATAGCGAGCAGGCCTGCCAACTGGTGCAATATTTGTCGACCTTTTTCCGCAAGAACCTCAAGCGCCCCTCGGAAATCGTCACCCTGGCGGATGAACTGGCCCATGTGAATGCATATTTGCAGATCGAACAGGCGCGTTTTCAGTCGCGACTGCGGGTGGAAATGCGTATCGCCGATGAGCTACAGCAGGTCCGGCTGCCGGCATTTACCCTGCAGCCGATCGTCGAGAATGCGATTAAGCACGGAACCTCCCAGTTGCTCGACGTCGGGGAGATTATCATCAGCGCGGCCCGCGACGGGCAGCATTTGATCCTGGCCGTCGAAGATAATGCCGGGCTGTATGAGCCAAAAAATAATGTATCCGGGCTCGGGATGAGCCTGGTGGATAAGCGTCTGCGCGCCCGCTATGGCGATGAGTGCGGCATCGACATTAACTGCGAGGCCGATCGCTTTACGCGCATTTCGTTACGTTTACCTGTGGAGCAAACCCCATGATCAGGGTCCTGATTGTTGATGATGAACCGCTGGCCCGCGAAAACCTGCGCGCAATGCTGGAGGCGGCGGCGGATATTGAGATCCTCGCGGAGTGTGCGAATGCCGTGGAAGCGATAGGGGCGGTGCATCGTTTGCATCCGGATGTAGTGTTTCTCGATATCCAGATGCCGCGTATCAGCGGCCTTGAGATGGTGGGGATGCTGGATCCGCAGCACCGGCCGTGGATTGTATTCCTCACCGCCTATGACGAATACGCGATACAGGCCTTTGAGGAGCATGCGTTCGATTATCTGTTAAAGCCGATCGAGGCCTGCCGGCTGGAGAAAACCCTCAACCGACTGCGCCAGGAGCGTAGCGATCAGGATATGTCGCCGCTGGCGGAAACCCAGCAGGATCTGAAATTTATTCCCTGTACCGGGCAGAGCCGCATCTATTTGTTGCCGATGGATGAAGTGGCTTATGTCGGCAGTCGCCTCAGCGGCGTATATGTGACCAGTGTTGAGGGCAAAGAGGGATTTACTGAGTTGACGTTGCGTACTCTGGAGAACCGAACTTCGCTGCTGCGCTGCCACCGTCAGTATCTGGTCAATATGGCGCAGTTACAGGAGATCCGCTTCGAAGAGGGCGGCCAGGCCGAGTTACTGCTGCGTAATGGCCAGAGTATCCCGGTCAGTCGCCGCTATTTGCGCAGCCTCAAGGAAGCGCTGGGGTTGTAATCACTGGCGCGACTTTTTCGCTTTAAAACGCCGGAATTAACGGCATTTGCGCTACGTTGTTTTAGCGCTTTCCTCGATACCGGCTAATATAAGAATATTCTTTATTTCAGGTAAGATAATTCCTTCCCGGCGGGGGCGGATGGCGATATTACCGGCTAATACGAAAAATTAACTTTGTAATGAATAAGAGGATTTTCTTTTATTGGCAGCCTGGATAGAGAGCGGTTTCGGGCATCTGTGCTATTTCTGGCAGCATAAAATTTAATCATCACGGTATGAGTTATCTCATAAAATTACCTAATAAAATTCCTGGTTTGTTGGTTTTTTGGCGATTAATTTTATGTTATTGATAGTTTTTGTTGTTATTTTGTGCATTTAAATCACTGTCATGAACAATGTACCCTTCTGGTTTCGCGATATTATATTCTTTTTTATATCATTTATTTAGATAAAAATTAAGTATTGCTTTGGTTTTTAATGATTTTAGTTTGAATCCGTTGATTATTCTACTGGTAGACTAATTTTGTGCTGAGTGTCGTCTGCATTGAGCTTAAAGTATTCTCATGCTGAGTTAGCGCGTAACGTCTTTAGTCTTTAGTTAAAAAAGGTATTTCTGGCCTGCGAATTTATTTTATGGGCCTGTCAGGGAATTCACATACAGCATAAAGAGTATATTTTATGGATGTAAAGCGTAACGAACCTTTCATTTGTTCCGACATTTTTTTAATGCAGGGGCTGAAAGCCTTATTGCCGAAAGACCTGGTCGCCGGAGAGTTTTATTTTACTGATAAAGATTACCTGCAGCAAAATATTGATTTTTGTCGGCAGGAAATAACTGAAAAAACCGTGGTATTTGTTGAGGACGATTTCGAATACCATTATGTGAATTGTTTGTTAGCTCATCAGAAAATTATTTTTTTACCCAAGCGAATCAGTAGTAAGGACTTATACACTTGGTTGCTGGTACAGGATGACAGGATTAAATATAACCCGCGTCATCGCCTGACTGGCCGGGAAAGGCAGATTTTACTTTGCGTGATTGGGGGGATTGAAAGCGCTAAAATCATGCGTAGCCTGGGGATCAATGAAAAAACGTTTTATACGCATCGTGCAGCGCTGGTAAAGAAAATGAATTTAAAGAACCGACATCTGTTGTATAAAAATATTACGGGGGAAACCTGGTACTGAATGTTTTATCCGCAGAATTAACTTCTCCTATAATATAGCGATATGATGCAGAGATAGTATTACAACAACGTCAGGTTGCGGTAGGGTAATCAGTTATCTTATTTAATACTGATGCGGTTGATATCACGGCGAACGTTTGCCGGGATAGCAACTTTATTATACCGTTTGCTATTTAAAAGAGTCTCCGGCGGACAGACGCCTGCAACCAGCGTACCCGTCGATCGCCTCCCGGTGCCGGTTCGGGAGCCCTGATCCGTCAGGGAGGCGAGGCGGTATGTTATTTATACAGTTCAGCAGTGACGTGCTGGTAGTCGCCGGTACGGTTTTCAATAATCCGCCATCCGGTGGCGCCGCGTTCTTTGGCTTCCTCTTCAAGTCGCTGGTGAACGCTGGTCGGATCGGAACTTACCTGCCCGAAAGAGACAGTCCCAAGCGATTGAAGGCCCTGAGCCTGTTGGTTATCCAGCGGTGCGGCAGCGAAAGCGGCGCCGGCAATCAACATGCCGGGCACGAATAACATTGTCTGTAATCGGGTCATAAATCACCTCATAATCAACGCCGATCGCCTGCTGGTCTGATATAGAGACCGCAGGATGATCTGATTTATCGGCAATACTGCAGACCAGGACGAAACGTGATGGTCCGGTTCAATACCTTACACAAAAGGGTATCAATACCAGGTATAGTGGTTTATCAGGCGGTGTAGGGCGCGTGCGCGGAAAAGATAAGTAAAGCTCTGAATATGCTAATAAAGAAAATATGTCCGAAGGTAACCGTTGTGAGACCGCCCGATACGGGAACCGGCACTGCGCTTACGTTCCGGACATTCCGGGCGATCAGTAAAAGATATCCCCGGTAACCGCCCGCAGCACTTTACCGTCGGCGTCAGCGATCAGTACATAATACCCGCCCATATAGGTCCAGTGGCTGTTGGCTTCTGGCGCTGGCAAATTTCTGATTTGCCACTGCTTTATTTCGTAGGGTTGGCTGCGGTAAATATCGGGAACGGTGTCGCCGAGGCGGAAGTTTTTAAAATTTGCGCTGAATTCCTGTACATCATACGATTTATCTGCCGTGGCTTTCTTTGGATGCGCTAAAGCCCCTTCTGCCCGGGCGCTGGTGGTAAATCCGCCGCTGACGGACAGGATCAGTAAAGCTAACCCTGATACTTTTAATTTGTCCATTGTGTCTCCTGCAATACACTGTAGATAACAAAGATAGCGCAAATTTCCGGTGTTAATTATTGACCCTGATATCTTCATCCGCTGGCGGAAATAGTGGCAAGCTTTATTCTGTTTAAATTTATTACTTTATGATGTGTAAGGCATTTACAGTAGATGAACACAAGAATGATCTGAAAATACCGCTCTGGAGCAATATTTACCGTTACCGACCGGTGACGGGGATCAATCGCGCATGGCTTACCCGGATCAGAAGATTCTCTGATTCTGCACCCTGTTGGCCGTGGAAAGCCGGCCCGAATAGGGTTCCGGTGGCGACTCTGGTAAGATGCCGTAAGGAATAATGGCGTAATACAGGAGGCGAAGGTGATAGGCGACACGTTGAAAGCATCGGGACGACGCAGTATCGAAATTAAACAGCGTGTCTATTTTCCCCGGCATTCCGGGGTAAAGGCCTTTCAACTGGAAAATTACCATATCGAGACCTGGTTTTTCTTTCCCTCCAGCCTGCAAATTAACCGCTGGAACTATCCGCCCCAGGCGCTGCAACAGAATCTGAAAAACTATCTGCGTCTGCGCCCGCAGACAGTGATGCTGCGTAAATTCGCCATTAACTGCCCGAAGCTGCTGGCAGAAATCATGCGCCTGATCACTCTGCATGACAGCGATACGCCGCTACAGTCCGGCTATGAGTATCAGCTTAAGAAGTTTTGTCTGACGTTCAAACGGGCAATGCATCTTGAGGCGCGCTATCTGAAAAAACTGAGCGGTGAAAAGCAGGATCGGGTGCTGATGCATTTCACTACGACCTCTGCGGATATCCTGCGCGATTTTCGCCAGATGCGCGAAAAAATGGTGCTGAAGGCAGAACCGAATGCGCTGCGGGTGGTTGATTACTGCGATGAATATCTGTCGGTCACTTTTAGCCAGTATGGGCGTGAAATCCTCAACAGTTTTCCCGACAGTCCGGCCCGTGAAGAGCTGCGCGCTTTCTGGCGCGAGCAGATGCAGTACCGTAAGGCCAACCACCCGGCGACCTTTCCGACGCCGAACGCTGATAATGAGCTGGTTATCTACCGGCTCAATACCCTGAAAAAATATATCAACAGCCCGATGTATCTGGATATTCGTCGCAAAAACGGCGAAACCCTGCTGGCGCATACCATTGCCGGACTGGCGGCGGCGCTGGCGATGATTTTCGCCACCGCGGTGGCCTTTGTCTGGCAGGGGAAATATGGCGCGCTCAGCTTCCAGCTGTTTGTGGCGATGGTGATCGGCTATATCTTTAAAGACCGGATGAAAGAGAGCTTTAAACTGCGGCTGTTCTCGCGCTTTCGCCGCTGGCTGCCGGACCGTCGGCAGTTTATTTTTAAGAACCTGCGCCAACTGGTGGGGGTCTGTGATGAATCATTCGTCTTTACCGAAGAGAGTAAACTTCCCGAAGATGTGCGTGCGATGCGCCGTAAAGTGCACGTCCTGGATATCCAGAATTATTATCTGAGTGAGGATATTCTTCATTACTCAAAACATGTGCAGTTGCGTAATGCCGGCAATCTGTTTGCCGGTTTTAACCGTTCCGTGATGGACATTACCCGGCTGGACATTACGCCATTCCTGAAGCACACCGATGAACTGCTCGATCAATTAACCAGCCTTGAAGAAGAGCATGTGATTTACGGCGATAAGGTGTACCACATCAATATGATTCGCCGGGTCACCGATGGTAAAGAGAGTATTCTGGAGCGGGCGCGTATCGTTATTAATAGTGAAGGTATTAAACGCATTGAACCGGTCTTTATGGTAGAGGATGATGGCGATCGGGACGGTGAATAAATCCTGCAAATAATGACCGCGATATCAGGAGACGGTATTGCGGGTTAATCACTGGCGTGGCGCCTGGGTTATTACTGCATGAGCATTTTCAGTGCACACCAGGCCAGTAACAGCGCAAGGATAATATTGATTGCGCGAAAATAGCGCTGGAATACGGATTGCAAAACGTGTCCGGCCAGCGCCCAGCAGCCGGTGCCAAGCCAGCCGATGACGGCCAGCACAACGGCTATGCCGCCCAGCCAGCCAATACTTTGGGTGTAAGGGATGACAAAGGTCGACAGCGCCGTAATGCCGTACAGGATAATCTTAACGTTGGCAAACTGTAGCGCGAAACCTGTCCATAAACTTAACGGTCTGGATGATGCCCCGCTACCCGTGGGCGTGCTGTTTGCTATCCGCCAGGATAGCCAGAGGATCCATGCGCTGCCCGCCCATTTCAGCCAGTCGGCGATGGCGGGAATAAGATGAATGATGGTTACTGTCATCACTGCGCACAGTAACATGACTATCAGAAAGCCGAGACAAATTCCCGCCAGTACGCCAAGACTGCGGCGCAGGCCATATTGGGTGACCGAACTTAAGATCAAAATATTGTTTGGCCCGGGTGTGAAAGCAGTAATCAGGGTATAGGTCAGAAAGGTTCCGGTCAGCGATAGCAACACTTGCATTCTCCTTAATTTTTTCTCACAGTAGCGCAAGTTATTGCATCGAAAAAGTGAATGTTTTTGCATTCTTGATTCGATGATTTCGATATTTTTTGCGGAGCATTCCATGGACTTACGCAGATTTATAACGTTAAAGACGGTGGTGGAGGAGGGGTCATTTGCCCGGGCTGCACGGCGGCTATGTTGTACCCAGTCCACGGTGACATTCCATATTCAACAACTGGAACAGGAGTTGTCATTAAAACTGTTTGAAAAGATAGGGCGACGTATGTATCTGACGGCGGCCGGAAAGACTGTCATGCCGCAGGTACATGAGTTAACGCGGGTGATGGATACGATACGTCACGCCGCGCACCAGGAGCAGGAACCCGGTGGTGAACTGCGGGTGGCGATAGGGGAAACCCTGCTGGCCTATAAAATGCCGGATGTATTGCTGCGTTTTAAACGCCGGGCTCCCGGGGTACGGCTGGCTCTCCGGTCGCTGAATTGTTATGTGATTCGCGATGCCCTGTTGACCGATGAGGCCGATCTCGGGGTGTTTTACCGGGTAGGAAATGATGCCGCGTTGCAGATGGACTCGTTTGGTGAGCATCCGCTGGTGCTGGTGGCCTCTGCAGAGCTGGCGGGAGTGGATTTTACTCGCTATGGTCAGCATATTCCGGTCAGTTTTATTATCAATGAGCCCCAGTGCCTGTTCCGGCAGATCTTTGAAAGTACCCTCCGCCAGAGAAGTATCACGCTGGAAAACACTATTGAGTTATGGAGTATTGAAAGTATCAAACGCTGTGTGGCCAGCAATCTGGGCGTATCGTTTTTGCCGCGTTTTGCGGTTGAAAAGGAACTGCGTTCCGGTGAGTTACGGGCGTTGCCGTTTACCGAGAATCCGCTGGTGATTAAGGCAATATGCGCGCACCACGCGGGAAAAGTACTCAGCCCGGCGATGGAAATATTTATGCAATGCATGCAGGAGAGTTTTCTGGCGGAAAACCACAATGACGTAAAAGTGTGAGCCTGGATAAGCGGTTAGCTATTTCTTCTGGTAAATTCACAGACGGATGTACGAGATTAATTTTTTAAAACAGGATAAGGATAATCGTGTCCAGAAAAATCAGAGCGGCCGTTGTCGGCTATGGAAATATCGGGCGTTATGCCATTGAAGCGCTTAACGCAGCGGAAGATTTTGATATTGCCGGTATTGTCCGGCGCAACGCCGGTGAACGTCCCGTGGAACTGGCGGCCTACCCGGTGGTGGACAGGATCACTAAGTTGCACGATGTCGATGTGGCGATCCTTTGCTCGCCGACCCGGGCTATCAAACAGGTCGCCAGTGAGATTCTGGCGCTGGGAATTAATACCGTGGACAGTTTTGACGTCCATTCGCAGATTGTCAGTCTGAAAAATACCCTCGATCCGATTGCCCGCGACCATAACGCGGTATCGATTATGGCGGCGGGCTGGGATCCGGGTTCCGACTCTATTGTGCGCGCCCTGATGCTGGCAATGGCGCCGAAAGGCATCACTTATACCAACTTTGGGCCGGGGATGAGTATGGGGCACTCGGTAGCGGCGAAATCCATTGCCGGCGTTAAAGATGCGCTGTCGATTACCGTTCCCCAGGGTACCGGCATTCACCGTCGTCTGGTCTATATTGAGCTGGAAAACGGCGCTGATTTTTCCACCGTTGAGCGTTTAGTGAAGGCTGATGATTATTTCGCATCAGATGATACGCATGTTAAGCAGGTTGAATGTATCGACAGCCTGAAAGATATGGGGCACGGGGTACATCTGACCCATAAAGGTGTGTCCGGCGCCACCCAGAATCAGCTGTTTGAATATTCAATGCGCATCAATAACCCGGCGTTGACCTCGCAATTTCTGGTTTCCGCCGCCCGGGCGACCACCAGAATGGCCAGCGGCGCCTACACGGTGATTGAAGTGCCGCCGGTGCATTTCCTGCGTGGCGATGTCGGGCAGTGGATTGCGCGGCTGGTATAAAATTAGCGATCGGTTTTATCTCCTGCCAGGGCGCTGGCAGGGGGTAATCTGTAGATAAACTCTCTCTTGCCAGTCAATACATTCTCCCTGTGCCGGCCAGCAAATTCGGCCTTCGCCGTTATTTAACTTCCGCAAATCGCCGTGTCATTACTTCTGGCTGGCACTCTGGCAAACCGCTATGCGGCAAATTTTTTACATGTACATCACGTCGCAGAGTGGGCATTCATCTTTTTTAACGCCGCCAGAAGATCGTGAATATATCTCATGTTATATCGGGCGACTGTGACGTTACAGCAATACCGGAGACGATTTTTCAGGCAGGGGTTAAATATCATCAGGGAAAATTCCGGAAATATTCATAACCGGACCGCGAGGCTTTCCTGAATATAATTGGCTTACCTTCGTTTAAAGCGGTTTTGATATTTTTTTTATCCTTGATTCAGCTATCGCCAGCCTCCTGAGACTGTGATAAAACTCTATGCCATCATTCAGGATTGAATTTCATTATCACGGAGTAGATGGATGACTCAGGTTGTAACATCGCGCTGCGTTTTTAGCGAAGGGAGTATTACTCTGCCGGCAGGGTATCGTGAGCAGACCGTCAATATTCTGGTGGCGGAAAACGGTCCGTCGATGAACATTTCCCGGGATCGTTTGCGTCCCGATGAAGATTTTGAATCCTATCTGGAACGTCAGCGCCAGGTATTGCAAAAGGGGCTGCGCAAATTCCAGGCGCTGGATGAACAGCCTGCGGTGTTGGGTGATGGACTGATTAATGGCCTGACGCTGCTTTCCTGTTACCAGCCACAAAAAGGCCAGACGCTATACCAGCGCCAGGCTGTCTTTCCGGTTTCGCCCTCGGTGGTGCTGATTTTCACTCTGGTAAGCAATCATCCCCTGAGTGAACAGGATGAAGCTTTTTTTGTCGGCTGCCTGAGCAGTTACCAACTTCCGTAAAAGTCATATTTCGCACAGGGACAGGAGCGAACTTTCATGCTGGAAGCTGCGCGCGTTGGCGATGCTATCGGCCATTCTCACGCCCTCGCCGGGTTGATAGGCGGTACGATTTTAGGGGGCATCATCAATGCCGCTGGTGGGATACTCGGCGGGATGCTGTTTGCTGCTGGCTGCGCGTCCGCCTGTCTGGGCGTAGGTGTGCTATTGATTGGCGCCTCCGTGGCTGTGGGCATGGCGGCCAACTATCTCGGGGAGAAAGCCCGGGATGCCTGCGTCGAGGCGGGAGCGGGTTCGATGAGCCCCAGCGGGACTATTGTCACCGGGTCTACCAACGTCTTTATCAATAGTAAAGCCGCCGGGGTGGCGAGCCTCAGTACTGTTGCCTGCGACAAACACCTGTCGCAACAGGTAGCGCAGGGCTCTTCCTCTGTCTTTATCAATGGTTCGCCGGCGGCTCGTCGCAGTGATAAAACCACCTGCGATGCCACTATTATGGCGGGATCACCCAATGTATTTATTGGCGGCGCGGCGGCGACTACCGAAGCCATTAGCGCTGAAATTCCCGCCTGGGCCTATACCGTTTCTGAACTGACGATGTTCGCCGCGGGCCTGGTGAGTTTTGGCGGCGCGGCCAGTAAGGGGCCAGGGGCGATACAGAAACTGTTTGCCCGACTGCCGGGTTCAGCAAAAATTGCCCGAGTTCTCTGTATGCTGGGGCCGCTGGCAATAGTCGTTCCGGTGGTGGGTATTCTGGCTAATCCGGTGGATGTGACAAGCGGGCAAAAATTCCTCAATGACGAAGATGAGCTGGATTTTTCCCTTGATGGCGAGCTACCGCTGTTCTGGCAGCGCCGCTATCTCAGCAGCTATGCGTATGAGGGGGTGTTGGGTCGCGGCTGGAGTCTGTTCTGGGAAAGTGAGCTCCGGCAAGTGGAAGACGGCATTCTGTGGCGCAACGCGTGGGGCGATTTTATTCCTTTTCCGGATGTGCCGACAGGCCATCAAACTTTTTGCCCGGACGAGCAATGCTGGCTTACTCACCATAACGATGGTAGCTGGAGTATCAGCGATGCCGGCGCGCAGCGTTATCACTATCCGGCTTTCGACGCGGCGGGTCATGCCCCGCTCTGCGCCATCAGCGACAATGTCGGCAATCGCCAGACGTTCCACTACAACGAGCAGCGCCAGATGGTATCCATTACCGCGACCGACGGTCTGGCACTGAGATGTGAGTACCATTCCCGGTTCAATCGTCTGGCGGCTGTCTGGCAACAGACCGCTGAGGGAGAGGTATTACGCGCCCGCTACCAGTATAACGAGGATGGTTTTCTGGTGGCCGTCCGGCACCGGAGTGAAGCCGTGGTGCGCCGCTTTGGCTGGGACGAGCAAACGGGGTTATTGCTGTGGCATGAAAATGCTGGCGGATTACGTTGTCATTACCAGTGGCAGGAGATGGATGGTATCTGGTGTGTGACCGGGCATCACACCAGTGAAGGAGACGGCTACCGGCTGACCTGGGACGAGGAGAGCCTGCGGCGTATCGCTACCTGGCAGGATGGCAGTACGGCGGAATGGTTGCTGGACCATGAGCGGCGCGTGATTCGTTATACCGATCGTATCGGCAATCAACATCAACTGTTATGGGATAAGGCGGGCAATCCTGCTGGTTATCGATCGCCGTTGGGACATCTGCGACAGTGCTGCTGGGATGAACTCGGCAGGCTGGCGTCTGTCACTGACGCCAGCGGCGCCATGACCCGCTGGCAATATCAACGCAACAGCGATCGGCAGACTTTTGTCTTCTGGCCGGATGGGACCACTGAAAGCACCGACTGGGACGATCGTGGGCGCATCGTGCAGGAGACCGATCGGCTTTCGCAGTCCACCCGGTATCACTACCCCCATGCGAATACTCTTTTGCCGGACCGGATTACCGATGTCCTGGGCGGCGAGAGCCAGTTAAGCTGGAATGCCCGGGGGCAATTGACCGCTTATATTGATTGTTCCGGCCAGCAGACGCGCTGGCGCTACGATGCGCTGGGACAGCGGGTGTCGTTGTGCGATGCGCTGCAACAGGAAACCCGCTATCAGTATGACGATAGCGGGCAGTTGATCATGCTGACCCTGCCGGATGGTTCGACAGAACAGTTTGAGTGGTCCGGGGCCGGGTGGCTGCTCGCCCACCAGCAGGGAAATAACCTGCCGCGCCACTGGCGCTACAACGCGCGTGGGCAACTCCTGAGCTCCACGGACCGCCTTAACCGGGTTGTCCGCTACGATTATGATGTGGAAGGTCGCCTGCTGGCGTTAGATAATGGCAACGGCGGCGTGTATCGCTTTATCCGCGATGCTCAGGGACAGCTACAGGAAGAGCAGCGGCCTGATGATACCCGCTATGGTTATCATCTTAACGCTGATGGTCTGGTGGCGGAGATTGTGCAGCGCGGTATTGTGGATGCGCAAGACCGGCGTGCGGAGAAAATCACCAGATTGCGCCATGATGCCGTTGGGCGACTGGTTGAGCGCCAGACTCAGACTGAGCAAGTCGTGTATCACTGGGATGCCATGGGCAACCTGCTCAGCGCCAGCCGTACCCCCACAGAGCAGGGCGCGAAACTGGGGATCCTGCCCAATACCGTGACCTTCGAGAGGGATGCGCAGGGCCGTGTGGTCAGTGAACACAACGGTGAGGAAAAACTGGCTTACCACTATGATGCGCTGGGTAATCTGACCGGCCTTGAGCTGCCGGATAACGATCGTTTCAACTGGCACTATTATGGCTCCGGACATGCCACGGCGATCCGTTTTAATGAGCGGATAATCACCGAGTTTGAGCGCGATGCGTTGCACCGGGAGGTTAGTCGCACCCAGGGCGTTCTGGTGCAGCGCCGGCAGTATGATCGTCTGGGGCGCAGGCAGTGGCAGAGTAGTATCCACAGTCGTATCAGCGATTCCTTCAGAGCGCCGGAACAGGGCGTTCTGTGGCGGGCTTACCATTATGATGACCAGCATGAACTGGCGGCGGTGGAAGACAGCCAGCGCGGTATGCTGAGCTATGGCTACGATGAGGAAGGGCGGTTACGCAGTACCTATTCGGCGCTGACGGGGCAAACCGCAGTACATTATGACCATGCGGATAACGCCCTGATATTGCCGCTGCTGACGCAGAAGAGTGCCCCTTCAGCCCGTGGTAGTGCGCCGTGTCACGACAACCGACTGGCGCGCTGGGCGGAGTGGCGTTACCAGTATGATGCGTTCGGCAACCTGTCGGTAAGACAGAGGGGGGCAAGCAGTCAGCGCTACCGGTATGATGCGGATAACCGGTTGGTCGGCGCCCGGGGAGATGGCCCGAAGGGGCTGTTTGAGGCGCAGTATCACTATGATGCGCTGGGACGACGTCTGAGCAAGGTGGTCACCAGCCGTCGGGAGCGGCAGGAAACCCGCTTCCTGTGGCAGGGACTGCGGTTGCTGCAAAGCCGCACAGAGGGCAGGCAGCAGATATACTGCTATGACCCGAATGAAATTTACACGCCGCTGGCCTGTATTGAGCGCCGTGACGGAATGGAAAACCTGTACTGGTATCACAGCTGTCTGAACGGTTCGCCGCAGGAAGTGACCAACGAGCAGGGAGAGATGGTGTGGTCGGGTCAGTACGGTGTCTTTGGTCAGGTTACGCGCCAGACAGAGGCGATGTGGCGTAATTTCAGCAAGCCGCTGGGGGGATTCCATCAACCGCTGCGCTATGCCGGTCAATATCTGGATGAAGAAAGCGGACTGCACTATAATACCTACCGGTATTACGCACCGGAGGTGGGGCGCTTCACGACTCCTGATCCGATAGGGCTGGCGGGGGGGATAAATCTCTATCAATATGCGCCTAATCCGCTCTCATGGATTGATCCACTTGGGCTAAAATCATGTTTCTCTAGTAGTACAGGCCAGAAACGTGCTGAAGATATTATCAAAAAGCATGGCGGGATTCAGACCGCTGAGAATCGATATCAGATGCCTAATCGTCGAGCTGCAAGACAGGCTGCATCAGAAATAGCAGGGAATCTCGGTTCTGATCGTATCATAACAAGAAAGCCTGACTTTAGAGGTGGTCCATATACGTGGAAAGATTCTCAAGGACGTATAGGTGCTACAAACGCAAGTGGAACTGCGGGGTGGCGTGATGATATTTTAGGACATCCTGAATTCGGGGCTGGTTCCCATGTCAATGCCTGGAATGAGGCAGAGGGTATTTTAAGTAATTTACATTTGGATTATTAAAATGGACAAAATTATATTTAGATCCGAGTCTGATAGAGAGAATGCAAAGGCAAGTGATACCGAAGCTATTTGGTATACAGTAGTGAATGAGCTGAAACAATCAGAACAAATGGCAAGTACAAATCCATGGAACCAAGATGATGCGATTATAAAGAAAAGATTTTGTTTATTAGATGATTGTGTTATTTCTATACGTTCGGCAAGAGCTGAAGATAGAATAGAAAAAAGAGATTATAATAAAGGGTATTATTTTATTGAGATAATGAATCAAGATGAATCGATAAAATTTAGCTCACATAAAATATATTCATGGGAACAAGTTATTGAATGTGCGTCTTGGTTCAAAGGAGTATCTTTTTTAGCTGCGCAAAGAATATGGAAAGTAAAGAAGTTGTAATGAAATAGAATTGAAATAAGGGATGTTACCAGATATTATTTAGCACCCAGTGAATTGGGGTATGGTGATTGCTCCTTACTTTTTCTGAAACTATGCCTTGATGTCGCAAGGCGGGATTGCACTGCAACCTTCTGAAGTACTACGACTCGGACTGTGGAACATTTACGTAACCCGACCCGATAGGACTGCTTGGGGGAATAAACCTTTATCAGTATGCACCGAATCCGTTGTCATGGGGCGATCCGCTTGGTTTATTAAGATGTGGTCTGACTGGTAATGAGGTTGGTGATGCTTCGAATCTGCCTGTTATAAAGCCTGGTTCTAAAGAGTGGAAACAGGCTGTTGATACGATGAGGAATAATGGCAGTAGTAAGCCTAATTTTAGAGTTGCAGATAAGAGTACTGCGGAAAGTCTATTGAAAGACTCCAAACCTAAAATTCCGGAGTATCCAGAGTATTTTGGGAGTAAAAATTATCCTGATAAAATTGGTTTTGAACATCATCCTAATGAGTCTCATACTATGAATGCGCCAGAGAATAACCTGCCACATATAAAATGGTCGGATTATGGTTCAGGTAAGAAGGCTCCTGGTAGCGGAAAAGGGCATATTTTTTATGACTGATATCATTTTTGATGAAGCTCTCTACCCTATAGCTTGGCGTCTGAATTCAGAAGATTGTCGTTTATCTCCTGATGAGAAAAGAAAGATTGTGCTTCTTAATGGGGACGAGTCTGAGAAACTTTGGGAACAGTTTTTTCCATTTGATATGTTAATGAGTATTAAACCATCGCAATGTCGTATCATTGAAAAAATGGAACTTGATTTTGATGAGGCAGAAGAGTCTGCAATTTTTTTTCGCGAGAAACTAAGAGGGTTCTCCGATATTTTATTCTTTTGGGGGCGGAGAGCAGCGGCTATTGTCATTTCTTCGGACGTTTTTATAAAAGCATGGGATGATTTTTTCTATCCTAGTGATGAATCGAGTATTATTTATATTCCGAATACAAAAAATATAATTTTTTCTTATGAAGAAATGTTTTTCTATGCTGAAATATTAAAATAAAAGTGGCCTGGTAAGAAATTAACTCTTCCCGGCCTTTATAGCGGTACGATGCTTTGGAAACCCTGTCTTTGGCCTTAGAATTGAGCGAGGGAGTATCGGGATATGGCGGTAGCATATCTATATGATGCGGATTGACGGTACGATTGGCTCAGGTGATAAGATTGTTCGGATGACCCGATAGGGCTGGCGGGGGGGCTGAATTTATATGCCTATGCACCGAATCCGTTAATTTATATTGATCCACTTGGTCTTTGTAAATTAAGGGGAAGTGATGGGCGCTTCAGAAGTGCACAGAATATTCAGGAAGAAATAGGTGGCCTACCCAATTTTGCAGGAAAAACTCCAGGGGAAATACGACAAACTTTGCGTAATCGAGGTTATTCGTCGGTACAAGCGCATAGTGGGGGAGAGGTCTGGACAAAAGCATTACCTGATGGAAATACTGTTGCAGTGAGGCTTGACCCGGCAAATCCTCGCTCACCTTCACATTATGCTGATGCTGTACCTCATGCTCATATTGAAACAGTTCCAACATCCAGTGTTTCTAATGGGAATTATCGCCCGCGAGACGTGACTGGCAGGCATACTGCCACTGGTGGGGTTTCTGATCGAGGAACGAATCCGAATCATAACGCTGATGTTCACATTCCAATGTCTCTGGGACGATTCCCATATAATTAATGTGAGGTTTTATGAATATCCGAAATCAATATAATGAAGCCTTAAATAAATTAGAAGTTGATGTTAATGATGGTTTGAGAGATTTAATAAACATATATTGTGTGGCTATTGATTCTTTTGAAAATGATATCGTTGACTCGATTGCTTTATACGTGATTGATATGGGAAATAAAGATACTTGTCGATATCTACAAGAAATATTATCAGAGAATGAAGATCCTTATTTAGTAAAAGAATTTAATGCATGGATAAAAGAAATTAAGAAAAAATATTAAAATAAAAGCCGTGAAGGTTATAAAATCTTCCCGGCTTTTTATTATTTAACTCTCGTTCAGCACACTAAACATCCCGTCACGCATCCCCTTAACAGCCTGTTTAACCTGATAAAGTTCCCTGCGCAGTTCCTGCACTTCGTTGTTATCCGCGAGCAGGATCAGGCAGCCTTCCGAGATCTTCACTGTAACGCCCGTGCCGATCTCAAATCCCGCTTCTCTCAGCCATTTGGCGCTGATTTTGATCACCGGCGTGTCACTGCGGTTGGGCAGATAACCCACCGTACAGCGGCGCTGTGTTTTGGAAATAATATTTTTGTATTTAACCTGCTGATTAGATAGTAAAATAAACTTCGTGCAGATAGCTTATCTTTATCAGGGTGTGGCGGTAGCGTATGAACTATGACGTGATGGTTTTAGTGATTTATATACGAAACTGACAGTACGATCCGAACTTCGATTACATTGCGTGATTTGATCCGATAGGGCTGGCGGGGGGATTAAACTTATATCAGTATGCGCCGAATCCGCTGTCATGGATAGATCCATTAGGGTTAGCAGGATGTAGTGCTCAATTCGAATCAAGAAATGAAGCTTTCAGAGCTGCGAAAAGAGATGCTGGTATTCCAATGAATCAACAACCAGATAGAATATTTAATTCTAAAACTGGGTTGTATAGTGATCATAGAAATGTACCAATGACTGATTCCAGAAAAAATCCTATTTTTGATAGCAATGGTAATCAAGTCTGGATAAGGGAATATCAATTTACCAGAACAGATGGAACTAGAATTATTATCCAAGATCATTCTGCTGGGTACTCTTATCCAAATGGAATAAGAAATCAAGGTCCTCATTTAAATGTGAGACCAATTGAAAATACTCGAACGGGTTCAGCTCTTGGTACATTTGATCATTATGAATTTTGAGGAGAGCCACATGTACTGGAATAATATTGATGTAGTATATTATTTAACAAAGTTTTCACTAAATCTATTGAAGTAAATGAAATCGATGTCTTTGACATAAAAATAGATCGTGAAGCTGCTACAGTAATAATATCTTTTGACTTGGTAAATGAATTGCCAGATAACCCACCACCGAAATGGGTTAAAGGTTATAATAGATGTAGGTGTGGTATAAATTGTAGCGGAGTTAATTATTTAAAAATAGATGGTATGTCTACAGATATGTTGGCAAAAATAGAAATACATACTGATAATAATGAAGTTATAATAAAGGGGACTGCTATACTTTTAAATCTAAAGTGTTCTCACATACAACTTATGGGGCCTTCGGTATATATTAGCTGTATTAGCTCAGACCTGATCTGACAGTTACCGGTTATTCATACA
>NZ_LLXO01000029.1 GCF_001484765.1 Entomohabitans teleogrylli
GCAGGTGTGACGGCGGTGACTGCCAGCCTGAGCAACGACAGCAGCAGTAGTGTGAACGTGACATTCGTTGCTGAGTTCCAGCTTGAACTGGAGGTTATTGAAGATGATGCATTGCCTGATGGTAGCCATGTTAACAAAGTAAAAGCCACTGTAAAAAATGCGTCTGATGAGTTTGTACAGGGTGCACAGGTAAACTTTACGTCTGCTGAAGGCGTGACAATCACTGTGCCAGGTACGACAGATGAAAATGGTTCTGTTACTGCGACTTTTACAAGTTATGAGCCTGGAACATTTAGCGTTCGTGCTGTGGTAGGCAATGATATTAGTGAGACTACCAATATTCACTTTGTAACAGTGACAGGTACGTTAACGTTAAGCCCCGGGTCAGTTGTGGCCGATGGGGTAAGTCAGGTAATAATCACCGTAGATCTGAAAGATGAGAATGACCAGGCTGTTGAGGGCTGGAGTGCACAACGTCCGATACGCGTACTGTCAAGTGAAGAACTAACCAGTCTTGACAGTGATCAGAATCAGTTAACTGAAGTCGGAGGTGGGATTTACAAAATAACGGTTATTGCTGGCCTGGTTCCTGGTACGGATACTTTTAGGATTGTGTCAGGATTGCCTAATGGCACGATTGTCAACAACTCAGCAGAACTGACATTGACTCCTCTGACTCCAGCGACAGGGACAATATCATGGTCTTCTGACGGGATAGTGCGAAGTGTTGAAAGGACAGCAGACGGCACAACTGAACTGACGGTGACAGTGAAACTGAAAGATAGTGAGGGCAGACCGGTCAGGGGGTGGAATCCTGTCTCTATCACCTCAAAACTGGGCTTAACACGTAGCATCTCAGCTGGCGGAGAGATGACTTTGTCTGAACTGGCAGGGACACCAGGAACTTACCAGGGGAAAGTCATCGTTGGGACAACAGCCGGAACGGAGAGTATCTGGGTCGAACAGCAGGTAAGCTTTGGTAACCTTCGTCCAATGGAAGCTGAGAATGGGCAGCAGAAGGGGATCTCTCTGAAACAAACGGCGGGTGAGTTGCACAGCGGGACGATAGAGCTGTCGTCATCTTCGGTACCGGCAGACGGCAGTAGTGTAGTGACGCTGACCGTAAAACTGAGGGATGTTTATGGCAACCTGGTATCGAACAATGGTGACGTATATGTCGGGTCCAGAAGAGGGTTGACGAATGTGCCCATGGGATCAGGAAATTATCTGATACTGACAGAAGTGTCGGAAGGGGTTTATACGACTCAGATTCAGGCAGGGACAACAGCGGGTGACGATGATTTTTGGGTGGTGCAGGCATCGTCCTTTCCCGATCACATTCCTGGCCCGATGACAGGTGATAACCTGGTAACTTTAACATTGACACCAGGCGAGCTGCACAGCGGGACGATAGAGTTGTCATCGTCATCGATAACAGCTAACGGAACAGAGACGACGCAACTGACGGTGAAGTTGAAGGATATTAATGGCAACCTTACCGATAATGAGGGAACGGTTTATGTGCAATCTTCTAACGGACGGACCAGAGTAGCTGCTTCGCCAGGTTACACCGCGCTCAACAGAACATCACTCGGGACCTACACGGCAACATTATCGGGAACAGTAGCAGGTAATGAGCGTATATGGGTGGAGCAGCTAGCGTCGTTTGGCGCTCTCAGACCGATGCCTACTAATCAGGGAGTTGATTTAACACTGACGCCGGGCGAGCTGCACAGCGGTTCGATAGAGTTGTCATCGTCATCGATAACAGCTAACGGAACAGAGACGACGCAACTGACGGTGAAGTTGAAGGATATTAATGGCAACCTTACCGATAATGAGGGAACGGTTTATGTGCAATCTTCTAACGGACGGACCAGAGTAGCTGCTTCGCCAGGTTACACCGCGCTCAACAGAACATCACTCGGGACCTACACGGCAACATTATCGGGAACAGTAGCAGGTAATGAGCGTATATGGGTGGAGCAATTAGCGTCGTTTGGCGCTCTCAGACCGATGCCTGTTGGTCAGGGAGTTAATTTAACACTGACGGCGGGCCCCGCGTCCAGTGCGTGGATATCTCTCTCAGAGAAGACAAATGGGGAATCACTGGCGAATAGTAAATCGTTAGTTGCGAATGGCAGCAACAGTACGATGATTGTGGTTACAGTGAAGGATGTGAAAGGAAACGGTGTCACGGGGCTGGAAAGTGTCCTGAAGGTGAGAGCGGGCGCGGGCGCCCTGATGAAAACGGGAACGGGTACAGCGATAGCGAGAAATACGGATTATAGTGGTTTTGAGGCGAGCACCACGGCGGGGGTGTATTACCTGAAGGTGGTTGCCGGTACGACGGCTGGCACCGAGACGTTCTGGGTATCAGGGGGACTTGAGCAGGGGATTGTCATCAATAACAGTGTGACCATTACTTTAACCTCTCCACCGCCGGTTTCGGCAAAAATGAACGCATGGTGGTCTTACAACGGAGGAAGTAATGGCAGTAATTACAGGACATTCAGTTCAGCAGTTCGTTTTCTGGACTCCAGTAACAATGCCATTCAATGTGATACCGTTACTGTTGTAGGGGCCTCTGGGACAGGATATGCCGCTAATGCGAATACTACTATGGCAAATCGCCATACCTTTGAAGGTTATAACTGGAGTAACAATTCTTCTACTTTTAATGCTGGTACAAAGGTTTATTCTTTTACAAAGGATGTATCCATAGGCAAAAACGGTGGAGCGGGGTATGTTTATAGTGTCGTGCTGGCAGCATCAGGAGAAACGACATCTCCAGTTATAGGGCACGGGTCTTTGGGCTTTGATGGAATGCTCACTTTTACCTGTACAGTTGGAGGTACGGCTTACATATTTAAATCAGGAGATGGTAAGACTGCAGTAGACAATACCTTGGGTCTTTAATGTAAAGGGGCTGAAAAGCCCCTTATAATAGGAGTCTATGCATTTATTCAGAAAATTTCTACAGACGCGGGGTCCTCGACGGTTAGCGTCCCGTATGCCTCAGCGATAGGGGGTACCTCCGGTATTGGTTATGGCAACTTCCCTGACGCTGCCACTGTTTCCTGTACTGTGAATAATGTGACATATTCATTTGGCTACGGACAGACAACGAGGATTGGAATTCTTTAGTGATATTTTTCTAATAATAACAGCACGGGATTTCTCCGTGCTGTTATTTTGAATGTCTTCACTGATGTTTTATTTGGAATTTATTGGTGATTTTGGGCAGATAAATGCCTATCCGGAAAAATGAGGGAGTGTTTTTTCATGTTTAAGTAATCGGCTGTGGGCTTTAATATTTTTAAATAATTACCATTTCCTGGAGGCTGATAATCTTCCATATGTTCAGATCTTTATGGTTTGTGACCAAATGCATATTCGGTTTATTGCAGCCAAGATGTGGAGACGTCCCGGTAGATATGGAAGACACAATGTTCAGGTATTCTCTGGGCGATTACGCGTGTCATGGCGTGTCCGTTTAGAGCCGATGTTGAGGTTCAGGTGTGGCGTATTATCATCGCGATATTGATTGTACTGACCAGTGTTGCTTTGCTGATGGCGGCGCTGCGGGTTGTGGTTTTTCCGCGGTTCCACGAGGTGGCTGCGATTATGTTTATCGTGACCGGCGTGGCGGCGGCAGGACGCCATCGACGGCTGATTCCCTACGCGGCGGAGACCTGTCTGGCAGTGGCGGGCGGCATAGTGGTATTTGTACTGCTGGCGATACTGGCGCCCCGGGAAGGACACCGGCAGTACACCTCCCCGCAGGGGACACGTTCGGTGGTGCTGGAGTTTGACCATGCCAGTCGGCCGGCACTGTACCTCCGGCGGTGGATTTTTATGACGCCTGTGGCACTTCCGCCTTTCAGGGGGGCAATGGAAATCATTCCTTACTCTGTTTACTGGTTATCGGAAGATGAGCTGTTACTGACTGAAAAAATAAGCGGGAAATTTATCACCATACGTCTGGACAATTAGCCCGTCATGGAAGTGTAAAGGTTGCATAAAGCAGTCGGGTATAATAAGGATATAATGATGAAATCAAAATCAATCCGGTGTATGTCCGGAGAGCATTGTATTGAATTTTACATAGAGTTTAACCCGCTGAAACTTGCCCGTCGTGAGGTGCTTACGGTGGATAACCGGGTGGTGGCGGTATCTGATTATGCACTTTACCGGGCTCAGACCATACTCGCGGCAGACTGTGTACTCAGTGGTGTGAGGCGTCGGATTACGGCTATATCTGCACCGAAGTCGCAGGGAATAAAACAGGGTCTGCAGTTACGTATTGATGATGAATATATCAGCGGTGACCGGGACCTGGTAATGACCGGGACCACGGGTACCTCTGCCGGTTCACCGGTGTACAACGAACCGTTGCTCGCGAAAGCGGGCAGTAACGGCCGGCCTCTGGTCCGTTTTCTCCGGGTATATGCCATTATTCTGGTGATGTTCGTGGCCTTAATGATAAAGCACGAGGGTACGGAATTTTTCCGGCATATGTCGGTGGATGAATTCTGCTTTTTTCTGGGGGTTCCGGTGGTCGTTTCTGCATTGATTTTCCCGGCTCTGTGGATGCTCAGGAAATTATTTCGCTGACCATGCCGTGATGGGGCCGGATACTTTTCAGTTGTGCACAATGGTCTGTATTTTTGTTTTTCCCGTATAAAAAATATTTCGGATGATCAGGGTGTTCTCCGGCGTTTATTTTTTCGGAAAAGGAATTCGGATATTCATGGTGAAACGACAGAAACGTCTTTTTTATTTTCTGGCCGGCCCTGGCCTGCTGATTTTTGCTGTCGGCGGTATCACAGTTCTGACTCCGGAAAAACCAACAACGGTTTCCGCTGCGGCTGAGCAGCCAGCTCTGACCGTGACTACTTTCTCACCTGAAATAGTGCCCCGGGACGATAGTCTGTTTGCCACCGGTAATATCATTCCCTGGCAGGAAGCGGTGGTCAGCACCGAGGCCAGTGGCCTCAGCATCCGACATCTTCATGCTGATATTGGTGATGAAGTACAGAAGGGGCAATTGCTGGCTGAACTGCAGCAGGACATGGTTACTGCAGAGCTTGAACAGACTCTGGCTGAAATGGCTCAGGCTGAAGCCCGGCTGGAAGAAGCCCGGGCAGATGCCGGACGGGCGCGTAAGCTCAGGGGTTCTTCCGCACTCAGTGCGCAGCAGGTGACGCAGTATCTGGTGGCTGAAAAAGTGGCCCGGGCGCAGGTCGCGGTGCTGTCTGCCCGGGTAAAAACTGCCCGGCTTCGTGTGGCACAGACCCGTATCACTGCACCGGACGCCGGCCTCATTACTGCACGGCTGGCAATGGCAGGACAGGTGGTCTCTCCCGGCGATATCCTGTTCCGGCTTAACCGCCAGAGCCGGCTTGAATGGCTGGCAGAACTGCCGGTCGGTGAGCTGGAACAGATTCAGCCCGGGCAGGCGGTGAGACTGAATATGCCGGGACAGGCTCCGGTGAAGGGACTGGTACGTCAGGTTGCCCCGGTGACTGACCGGCGTTCACGTAACGGCTACGTTTACGTTGCGCTCGGGGACAACGCCAGGGTTCGGGCAGGCTCGTTTGCTACCGGACATATTATTACTGGCCGGACGACTCTGCCGGTCATTCCATCGTCCGCCCTGTTACTGCGCGATGGCTTTGCGTACGTTTTCCGGGTGGATGCGCAGTCGCGGGTCCGGCAGGTCCCCGTCATCACCGGGACGTACCATGATGGCGGATATGCGATCAGACAGGGCGTGAACGCGGGCGATGTCCTCGTTGCTGAGGGGGTCGGTTTTCTGTCAGATGGCGACCGGGTGCGCGTTGTGCCCCCTCCATCCGTTCCGGACGGCGGTGATCTACTGTCCGTGGTTGAGGGGAGATAAATGAATATCTCCTCGTGGTCCATCAGAAACGCGGTTCCGGTCATCCTGTTGTTTATGCTGCTGACCGTGGCAGGTCTGGTGGCATTCCATGGCATGAAAATCCAGAACATGCCGGATGTGGAACTGCCCATCGTGACGGTGACAACCGCCTTTCAGGGGGCGGCGGCTCAGCAGATGGAAAACGACATTGTCCGTAAACTGGAGAATGCCCTGGCGTCCCTGCAGGATGTCCGGCATATCACGGCAGACATACAGGATGGTTCTGCCTCTGTCGTTATTGAATTCCGGATAGAGAAATCGCTGCAGGAGGCGGTGGATGATGTCCGGGATGCTGTATCCCGGGTACGTGCGGATTTACCTGGTGGGATGGACGACCCCGTGGTTGCCCGGTTTGACCTTGCTGCTGTACCTGTCCTGGCTTATACCGTTCAGGCTGACGGGATGGATGAGCAGGCGCTTTCCTGGTTTATCGACAATACCGTGACGAAAACATTGCTCGGGGTTAAGGGGGTGGGTGCCGTTAACCGGACCGGCGGTGTGACGCGGCAAATCCGTGTGGCGCTGTCCCCTGAACGGCTGCTGGCGTTACAGGTTTCTGCCGCCGATATTTCCCGGCAGTTGCAGCTCACGCAGCAGGAGGCTTCTGCGGGGCGGATGGATGCCGGCGGTCCGGAGCAGCGGATGCGGGTACCGGGAACGGTAAGCACAGCCGGTGAACTGGCAGGTATGTATATCGGGCTGACGGACGGGCGTCAGGTCCGTCTGGACCAGATAGCTACTGTCAGCGATACCACGGCAGAGCGGCGCAGCGCCGCCTTCCGGAACGGAGAGCCGGTGGTGGCCTTTGAAGTGGTCCGTACCCGGGGGGGCAGTGAAGTCGATATCATGCAGGCCGTGCGCAGCCGGCTTACCAGCTTACAGCAACAACACCCTGGTATGGCGATCACGGAGGTATTCAACTTTGTTGACCCGGTGGTGGAAAACTATGAAGGCTCCATGCAGCTTCTGTATGAGGGGGCTCTGCTGGCCATTATCGTTGTCTGGCTTTTTCTGCGTAACGGACGGGCCACGCTAGTGGCGGCAGTGGCACTGCCGCTGTCTGTTATTCCTGCTTTTGCTGTGATGTACGCCATGGGTTTTACGCTCAATATGGTGACGCTGCTGGCGTTATCGCTGGTCGTCGGCGTACTGGTTGATGATGCGATTGTTGAGATTGAAAATATCATGCGTCATCTTGCTATGGGGAAGACGTCCGTAGTAGCGGCCCGGGAGGCCGCTGATGAAATTGGTCTGGCGGTGATAGCCACCACCTTTACGCTGATAGCAGTCTTTCTGCCCACGGCCTTTATGCCAGGTATTGTCGGTCGTTTCTTTGTCCAGTTTGGCTGGACAGCGGCGATTGCCGTCTTTTTCTCTCTGGTCGTGGCCCGGATGCTGACACCGGTGATGGCGGCGTATCTGCTTAACCCTCTGGAAAAAACCTCCCCGCAGGCGCGCTGGGAGCGCGGGTTTTCACTGGCTGCGGTCCGGTGTATGAAGCACCGTACCCTCACGCTGGCGGTCACCGTGCTGCTATTTTCCGGTATTCTGGTCGGCCTGGGGCCCGGACTGTCAACCGGATTCATGCCGTCCGACGACAGGTCTCAGACGCAGGTGCATCTGACGCTGCCGCCGGGAACTACTTTCGGGCAGACATTGCGGCGGGTCAGGGAGGCGCAGGCCCTCGTCAGTACACATCCCCACGTGCGTTCTGTCTATACCACCCTCGGAGGGGGAAATGCCGGTGGCCATGCCGGAGGGGCGCTGGCTGCCGCTGATCCCCGACAGGCGACGCTGACGCTGGAATTGTCTCCGCGCCAGCAACGTGAGGGCCTCAGCAAGCAGGTGATTGAGGCGCAACTGCGGGAGCGTCTGGACGTACTGCCCGGCGTCCGTGTGTCAGTGGCGCTGACCGGCGCCACTGAAAAGTACTCGCTGGTGCTGACCGGTGATGACGGACAGATCCTGAATGACTATGCCCGGCGGGTGATGCATGAGATGCGTCGCCTGCCCGGTATCGGGCGAGTCACGTCAGAAGCCGACCTGGTGCGTCCGGAAGTGATTATTCAGCCGGATTTTGCCCGGGCAACTGATATGGGCGTCACGACCGAAGGAATGGCCGATGCGCTGCGCGTGGCCACGCTGGGTGACTATGGCCATGCACTGGCAAAATTAAACCTTGAACAACGCCAGATACCCATCGTGGTAAAGCTGGAAGACCGTGCCCGGCACAGTCCAGCGCTGTTATCCAGACTGACGGTGCCCGGGGCTTCCGGACCGGTCATGCTGGGCAATGTTGCAGACATCAGTATGAGCGGCAGTGCGGACAGGATAAGTCGTTATGACCGGCGGCGTGCCGTCACCATTGATGTTGAGCTTAATGGCCTGTCTCTGGGGGAGGTGGAGCAGCAGGTATCCCGGTTAGCCATCCTGCAGCAGCGCTCCGCAGGCATCGATGCCGGTCAGACCGGGGATGCCGAGCTGATGGGGGAACTGATGAGCGGGTTTACTGTGACTATGGGCGCAGGGATATTGTGTATCTTTGCGGTGCTGGTCCTGCTGTTCAGGGACTTCATGCAGCCGGTGACCATACTTGTTGCACTGGTGCTGTCGGTTCCGGGAGCCGTGTTATCCCTGTATCTGGCCCGGGCGCCATTTTCCATGCCCGCCATTCTCGGCCTGATTATGCTGGCGGGGGTGGCAACCAAAAACGCCATTCTGCTGGTTGAGTACGCGGTCAGGGCACAAAAAATTTACGGGCTGTCGCGGAAAAGGGCTCTGGTTGAGGCGGGGAAGAAACGTACCCGTCCGGTGGTGATGACCACCGTCGCGATGGTCGGGGGTATGCTGCCTGTGGCGGCGGGGCTGGGCACTGACCCCGGTTTCCGTTCGCCGATGGCCATTGTGGTTATCGGTGGATTAATCACGTCCACATTCCTGAGTCTTCTTGTGGTGCCGGTTATTTTTACCTGTGTGGATGACATACGGCAGTGGGGGATACGTATCTGCGGGCGGCTTCGTTATAAACGACAGACGTCTGGATGACGCTGGGGCGTCAATTATATCCGGCAGTAACGTTTCTTAATGAACGGGTATAGCTGTTAATGCCTGACGGCTGATAAAACGGGCCAGCTGCCGTTTATGCTCTCAGGGTGCTGATTAAGACGTACAGGCAGCACAGGGGAGTACTGAGAGTATTTATCATGGAGCGAGAATGAACAGAGACCGGCTTTTCAGCCAGCTGTATGCTTTTGTGACGGTAGCCATGTGGTCAGGGGCCTATGTGGTGACGAAAATCTCGCTGCAGCATTTTACCGCCGGACCGCTGGGATTGCTGCGCTGTGGTCTGGCGGCGATCTGCCTGATGACACTGCTGATCTGGCGCCGGCAGCTGACGGTGAGCCTGCGGGATATCCCCGTTTTTGTGCTCTCCGGCGCCTGTGGGTTTGCGCTCTACTTCCTGGCCTTCAATACCGGTTCCCTGTCGGTAAACCCGACCACCGGCAGTGTGATTATTGCGCTGTGCCCGGTGTTCACCTCGCTGCTGGCACAGCGGGTTTTCAGGGAAAAACTGACGGTTCGTAAATGGCTGGCTACTGCTGTGGCTTTCAGCGGGGTGCTGGTGATGTTGCTGTGGGAGGGCAGCCTGCAGATGTCCCGGGGGGTTATCTGGATGCTCGGTGCAGCAGTTCTGCTGAGTATTTACAACCTGCTGCAGCGTGGGCTGGCATCGCGGTTCAGTCCCCTGCAGATAACAGCCTGGAGCTTCCTTTTCGGTACCCTGTTGCTGTCAGGCTCGCTACCGGAGGCATTGCTCGGGATACGGGATGCGCCACCCTTACACCTTCTGCTGGTTGTCTTTCTGGGGGTGTTCCCGGGGGCGCTGGCGTATGTGACCTGGAGCCGGGCTCTGGCCATTGCAGAGCAGACCAGCCAGGTGACGAACTGGATGTTTGTGACGCCCTTTATGGCGCTGCTGCTGGAGTACGGGGTGACCGGTCAGTTCCCGGGCGTCGCTACGTTCGTCGGTGGTGGAATCATTATCAGTGCCCTGGTGTGTTTTTTCTGGTCTATTCCCGGAGCCGGAGAAAAATAAACCGGAGAGGCGGTATATAACGTGAAATCAGAGGAAACGGAGACACATGGTATTCACAGTCATACACTGACAGATAAGCGTTGTTATCTGGATATAAAACGTCAGATTTTATAACTACAGAGTAATGATGAATGTTAACGATAAAAGAAAACTGGAATCCTCTCCAGCGGGAGCTCAAAAATGCATTAGCCTGCGGTGATGCTGAACAGGCAAAAGCCATTGCCTGTCAGTTGCACGGACTGGTACATACCGCATCGGTCAGTAATCGACGTGAAAAAACATTTCAGGATGAAATCTTAGGCGATGTCAGTGAGCGGGCTTTTCGTCATCTATGCAGCCCAAAGTATCAGGGATACCGGACGCTTGCTTTTTTTGTGTTTCACATGACACGGATAGAAGATATTTGTGCAAATGTGCTCATAGCAAATGATAAGCAGGTCATTTTCGAATCCGCCTGGCTTCAGCAAATGAATATCCCCTTCCAGGATACCGGTAATGCCATGACGGAGAATGAAATGAAGCTGTTTTCAGCATCAATTAACAGGGAAGCTCTGCTGGCTTACCGGCGCTCTGTGGGGAGGAAGACGCAGAAAATAATACAACGAATTACTGCTTCACAACTTAAGACCCGACCGGACAGACAGCAAATAGCACGTGTACTCAGTGAGAAAAGTGTTCTGGAGCACCGGGATTCCATCTGGCTGCTTGACTACTGGCAGAAAAAAAATATCGGCGGGTTACTGATGATGCCATTAACTAAACACCAGATTTTACATCTCAATGATTGCCTTGAAATTATTAAAAAGGGAAAACGGATTTCTCAGTCCTGCTGACGAATCTGTTCAGTGTGCGGGTGGTCGATTTACCCGTAATATGTGCTCTGCGAGTTGTATTCTGTTTTCTGGCCTCCGGAACCGGCGCCCGGTCAGTGAAACCGACCACCGCAGCGTGATTATTGTGCGGCTTCCGGTTATCACCTCGTTGCTGGCGCTGGCGGTTTTCAGGTGTAAGCGGACGATTGACCCTCACTCAGCATGAACTGGTGGCGCAATCAGGGTTCAGCACCCGCTATTTTCAGCAGGTATTTCGTCAGCACTTCGGTGTGACGCCACGCCATTTCCGGCGCATTATCCGCCTTGAACAACTGACCCGCCATTTGCTGTTGACCCGGCAGCGTGACTATCTGGACAGTGCGCTGGCATACGGCTATTACGACCAGTCGCACTTTATTCACGATTTCCGGCATTTTACCGGTGCCACACCGTCGCATTTTCTCCAGGAAACTAACTTCAGTGCGCATTTTTACAATTATCCCTCTCAGGGATGACATACGCTCAGGGAAAACATGGCGGCAGGGCTTACCTGTCCTGCCCGGAAAAACTGAAAAAGGAGTACTTTTATGACACTGAAGGCTGCATTTATATTTTTAACCCCGGAAGGGAATGCAGAGATTCACCGCAGTGAAGTGGTGACGGAGAGTGTGAGCGTGGTTACCTGCGCGGTGAACAACTATGAGGCCGCCTGTCGGCTGGCGGCATCTCTGACTGAACAGGGCATCACAGCCATTGAATTGTGCGGGGGGTTTGGTACTGAAGGTGTGGCCGCAGTAAAACGTGCGGTCAGCGATAAGGCCGTGGTGGGCGTGGTACGTTTTGACTGTCATCCCGGGCTGCAGTACCGCAGTGGTGATGTGCTGTTTGGGTAATTTTGGGCGGCTTTTTTCCCCTCCTGAAGTCTGGGCAGCAATGGGTTTATACTTGCAGGTGAAGGGGCGTATAAAATCAATGGCATATACGTCCTGGTACAACATATCCAGTCTACTTCGGAACTTCGCCAGTACCCATTTGCGGGGTGGGAGTGACCGCTTGCACAGTGTAGAAAAGCGTCTTTTCCACGTACGTGGAGGTGTTTCGTATTCCCCGCGAAAGCGGGGGATAAACCGGTATTTGAGAAAGGCGCGCTGACCCGGAACGCTAGCCTGGGGGGCGGATAACCTGTTCCAGCGCCTGGCGCAGTAACTGACGATCGTGACGATAAGGAATATCCTGGGCTTCCAGCGCGGTCTGAATGACCCGCTTATCATCAATATCCTTAACCTCGGTCCTGGGCCCGACGATCAGCGCATCAAGCACCGGTTTGCCGATATAGTGCTCCATTGTCGCGATCTTTTCCCGCAGGCTCAGGCTGGCGGCGGCGCCGCTCAGTTCGCGCCCCAGGTTGTCGATATAGACCATGGATGCCGGAGTGCGGCGCAGGGCCTGGGTCAACTCCTCAAGCAGCAGTATCGGCATCAGGCTGGTGTAAAAACTGCCCGGGCCGATAACAATTAAATCCGCTTCGGCGATCGCCAACGCGGCTTCCCGGGTCGCGTGGGCCCGTGGGTAGAGCATTAGCTCTTTAGGGGGCGTTTTCAGTTGATCGACATTCACTTCGCCGTAAATCGTGTGCCCTTCGGCATCAATCGCCATCAGATCCAACGGCTGTTCCGACATTGGAATTAACTGCGCTTCAACCTTTAACAGGTTACGAATTAAATTTATCGCCTCCAGAGGCCGTACGCTCAGGTGATCCAGCGCCTTTAACATCAGATTTCCGAGGTTATGGCCGGAAAGTTCACCATTACCGCCAAAACGGTACTCAAACATTGCCGAAGCGACGCTGGGTTCGGTAATTAACTGATTTAAACAGTTGCGCAAATCACCCCAGGCAATGCCGCCTTCGGAGCGGCGGATGCGCCCGGTGGAGCCGCCGTTATCGGTAGTGGTCACGATGCCAGTCAATCGCGATCCCAGAAAAGAGAGGGAGGAGAGTACCCGGCCCAGGCCGTGCCCCCCGCCGAGTGCGACCACTCTGTCGAGGTCTGAGAGCGTGCGATTACGCATAAAGATTCCTTATAACGGGCACTGCGGATACGTTAACGCAAACCGGGGAAAAAGACGATCTTCTCCCGGAAGATTATGATGTATATCAAAGCAAAAACGCTATTTATACGTAGTCTGTACTAAAATCCACGATTATGACGCTATATATAGCTTTATACAACGAAAGAGTTAATGGCGTAAACCGACTGAACACGTTACTATTTGGTCAACCAGGTTTGCGTAAAATGCGCAGACAACACTCAAGCCACGGTGCCTAAGTCGCAAGATAAGGTGCCCTGGCCGCGGTCCTCAGGTCCGCCAGGGTGCAGGAAGAAATAACTGCATCTCCCGATTATGGAAAGGTGTACATGGTCTCACAACTTACTGATGCTTATGCGCGCAAGTTTTATTACCTGCGCCTCTCTGTTACCGACGTATGCAACTTCCGTTGCACCTACTGCCTGCCTGACGGCTACAAGCCTAATGGCGTCACCAGTAAAAGCTTCCTCAGCGTCGACGAGATCCGTCGCGTCACCCGGGCATTTGCCACTCTGGGGACCGAAAAAGTGCGCCTGACGGGCGGCGAGCCCTCCCTGCGCCGTGATTTTACCGACATTATCGCCGGGATACGCGAAAATGCTGCCATTCGCCAGATTGCGGTCACCACCAACGGTTACCGGCTGGCCCGCGATGTACAGCAGTGGCGCGATGCCGGGTTAACGGCGATTAACGTCAGCGTCGACAGCCTCGATCCGCGTCAGTTCCACGCTATCACCGGTCAGGATAAGTTCCGCCAGGTGATGGAGGGCATTGACGCCGCCTTCGAGGCCGGCTTTGACAAGGTCAAGGTCAACACCGTGCTGATGCGCGATGTTAACCACCATCAGCTTGATACTTTCCTCGCGTGGATCAAACCGCGGCCCATCCAGTTGCGTTTCATTGAATTGATGGAAACCGGCGAAGGAAGCGACCTGTTCCGCCGCCACCATATTTCCGGCGATTCGATTCGCGAGCAACTGCTGGCCCGGGGCTGGATCCACCAAATCCGCAGCCGCAGCGACGGCCCGGCCCAGGTTTTCTGTCACCCCGATTATGCCGGGCAGATTGGGCTTATCATGCCTTACGAGAAAGATTTTTGCGCCAGCTGTAACCGGCTGCGCGTCTCTTCGGTGGGCAATCTGCATCTGTGTCTGTTCGGCGATGGCGGCGTCTCCCTGCGCGATTTGCTGGCCGGGGACTCTCAACAAGAAGCGCTGCAGGCGCGAATCGCCTCTGCGCTGGCGCACAAAAAGCAGACCCACTTCCTGCATCAGGGAAATACCGGTATCACACAAAATCTGTCTTATATCGGCGGCTAACGCGCGTCGGTAACAAGGAGAAGACTATGAAGGTGAGTGCAGAATTTATTCCGGCGCGAATCGCCATTCTTACCATTTCCAGTCGCCGTGGCGAAGAGGACGACACTTCCGGCCACTTCCTGCGCGATGCCGCTCAGGAGGCAGGGCATCAGGTGATAGAGAAAGCCATAGTGAAAGAGGATCGCTATGCCATTCGCGCCCGGGTGTCGGCGTGGATCGCCAGCGATGACGTGCAGGTGGTGCTGATTAACGGCGGGACCGGCATGACCGACAGCGATCAGGCGCCGGAAGCGCTGCTGCCGCTGTTCGATCGGGAAATCGAAGGGTTCGGTGAGGTATTCCGCATGCTCTCTTTCGAGGAGATCGGCACGTCCACGCTGCAGTCCCGGGCGCTGGCCGGTATCGCCAATCGTACTCTGATTTTCGCAATGCCCGGTTCGACGAAAGCCTGCCGTACCGCCTGGGAAAATATCATTGCGCCGCAGCTCGATGCGCGCACTCATCCGTGTAATTTTCATCCCCATCTGAAGAAATAAGTTATGTCGCAGTTGACCCATATTAACGCCGCAGGCGAAGCGCATATGGTGGACGTTTCCGCCAAGGCGGAGACTGTCCGCGAAGCCCGCGCCGAAGCCTTTGTTACCATGCAGCCGGAAACCCTGGCGATGATTGTGCAGGGGAGTCACCACAAAGGCGACGTATTCGCCACCGCGCGTATTGCCGGTATCCAGGCGGCCAAACGCACCTGGGAACTGATTCCGCTGTGCCATCCGCTGCTGCTCAGCAAAGTCGAGGTACTGCTGGAGGCCGAGGTGGAGCAGAGTCGGGTGCGGATTGAATCTGTGTGCCGCCTGACCGGGAAAACCGGCGTGGAGATGGAGGCGTTGACCGCGGCTTCGGTGGCGGCGCTGACGATTTACGATATGTGTAAAGCCGTGCAGAAGGATATGGTTATCGGCCCGGTGCGGCTACTGGCGAAAAGCGGCGGCAAATCCGGTGACTTCAGGGTGAACGACGATGATTAAGGTACTGTTTTTTGCGCAGGTACGCGAACTGGTGGGCTGCGATGAGTTACAGATAGAACAGCCGGTGGCCGATGTTGAGGCGCTGCGCCAGTTGCTGGAGCAGCGCGGCGATCGCTGGGCGCTGGCGCTGGAACCGGGGAAACTGCTGGCGGCGGTGAATCAGACGCTGGTGGCTTTCGATCATCCGCTGAGCGCCGGCGATGAAGTGGCGTTCTTCCCGCCGGTGACCGGAGGTTAATCATGGAAACAGAGACCCGCATTCGCGTCGGACACGAGACTTTTAGCGTCGGTGATGAGTATCAGTGGCTGGCGCAGTGCGATGAAGACGGCGCCGTTGTGACCTTCACTGGCAAAGTGCGCAACCATAATCTCGGCGACAGCGTCAGCGCCCTGACGCTGGAGCATTACCCGGGTATGACGGAAAAAGCGCTGGCGGAGATCGTCGATGACGCGCGTCAGCGCTGGCCTTTGCAGCGCGTATCGGTGATTCACCGCATAGGCGAACTGTGGCCGGGTGATGAGATTGTATTTGTCGGCGTGACCGGCGCTCACCGGAGTTCCGCCTTTGAGGCGGCCCAGTTCATTATGGATTATCTCAAAACCCGGGCGCCATTCTGGAAACGGGAAGCGACAGAGCAGGGCGACCGCTGGGTGGAAGCGCGCGACAGCGACAAGCAGGCTGCGCAGCGTTGGTAAAATGTGCCAGAATGAAGAGGTGGGCCGTCAGGCGCCCGATATCTATCATTTATGAGGAAGCATCATGGATCGATTTCCACGATCTAATGGCACGATAGTGCAGCAGGCCAGCGGCCTGCAAACGTATATGGCTCAGGTCTATGGCTGGATGACTTGCGGACTGTTGTTGACGGCGTTTATTGCGTGGTTTGCGGCCAATACGCCGGCGGTGATGATGTTTGTGTTTTCCAGCAAAATTACCTTCTTCGGGTTGATTATCGCCCAGCTGGCGCTGGTATTTGTGATTTCCGGCATGGTGCATAAGCTGAGCGCCGGGGTCGCCACTTCGCTGTTTATGCTCTATTCGGCGCTGACCGGCTTGACCTTCGCCAGTATCTTCGTGGTCTACACGTACTCTTCGATTGCCAGTACTTTTGTGGTGACCGGCGGTATGTTCGGCGCCATGAGTCTGTACGGTTACACTACGAAGCGCGATCTCAGCGGGCTGGGATCGATGCTGTTCATGGCCCTGATTGGCCTGATTCTGGCGTCGCTGGTTAACCTGTGGCTGAAGAGCACGGCGCTGATGTGGGCGGTGACCTATATTGGCGTGCTGGTGTTTGTCGGCCTCACCGCCTATGACACCCAGAAACTGAAAAACATTGGCGAGCAGATTGATGTCAACGATCGCGATAATCTGCGTAAGTACTCCATTCTTGGCGCGCTAACCCTGTATCTGGACTTTATCAACCTGTTCCTGATGCTGCTGCGCATTTTTGGCAACCGCCGCTGACGACGGTTTTTCCTCCCCGCTGCCGGGGGAGGAGGCCTGCAATCGCTTCGCCTGGCTTTCCAGCCCCAGCCAGGCGAAGGTCGCCAGTAGCAATGGAATAAAGAAATACAGTACCCGCCACACCAGCAGCGCGGCGATAATCGCGTTGCGGCTTACCGGTTCGCCAGCCAGCAGCGCGACAAAGACCGCCTCAGTTACTCCGATCCCTGCCGGAATATGGACAATGACCCCGGCAATACTGCTGACCAGCAAAATCCCCAACACCAGCACATAATCGATATTACTGCCCATCAGCAGCCAGACTGTCGCCGCCATCGCCATCCAGTTAACGCTCGACAGCGCCAGTTGCGCCAGCGCAAAACGCCAGGAGGGCAGGGAAAAGGTGTTGCCGCGGATGCGAATATGGCGTTTTTTGGCACGGGCGCAGGCCCACAGATACAGCGCCACAATGGCCAGCAGGATAACGCCGAACAGCCGCAGAGTGCCGGGACCAATATACCAGTGGGCCGGCAGACGCAGCAGACCGGAGGTGAACAGCGCGCCTCCCAGCAGGATATACCCCAGCCAGTTGGTGGCGATGCTCATGGTAAAAATATGGGCGATGGTAGCGCCGCGCAGACCAGGGCGCGAATAGAGCCGGTAGCGCATGCCGATACCGCCAACCCAGGTGCTCAGGGTCAGATTAAAGGCGTAACAGACAAAGGCGATTAGCATCACCCGACCGGCCGCCAGTCTGTGATGGCACCACTGGCGGGCCAGCAGCTCATAGCCACCGTAAATCAGATAGCTGACCACCACCAGGCCGGCCGCGGCGAGCAGGCGGTACGGATCGCCGTCGCGCATTACTTTCCATACCTCCGGCCAGTCGATTTTTTGGGCGTAAACCACCAGCAGTACGGCAACGGCCAGTAAAAACAGGCCGCTGAGGATTTTGCGCAGGCGGCGCCAGCGGGAGCGTGACGACATCAGGATTTCACCTCCGGGTGCTCTTCATGACGATCGCCGGTCTCCATTTCCGGCTGGACCGGCGGCTCCACCAGCGCCAGGTGCGGGGTATGGGCCGGCAGCCAGCCGGCGATGGCCGGGAAGTGACGCAGAAAGTGGAAGGCTACCACGCTGATAGCCAGGTTCCACCAGGTGCGGCGCGGCAGCATCGATTTATCCACCTGCCGGCAGTCTTCGGCAATCAGGGTATTAAGATTGGTCGATAATGTTTGATTGAACTGCCTGTCGTAAATGATCAGGTTGGCTTCCAGATTCAGGGACAGGCTCAGGGGATCGAGATTACTGGAGCCTACTGTAGCCCAGTCGTCATCCATTACCGCGACTTTGGCGTGCAGCGGGCGGCGCTGATACTCGTAAAGCTCGACGCCGCCGCGACTAAGATAGTTGTACAGCAACCGGGCGCCGAATTTCACCAGCGGAATGTCCGGTTCCCCCTGGACTATCAGCTTTACCTTCACGCCCCGGCGCGCCGCGCTACGCATAGCGTGCAGGAAGCGGTATCCGGGGAAAAAGTAAGCATTGGCGATAATCACTTCGCGGCGCGCCTGGGTGAGCATTCTCAGATAGTAACGCTCAATATCATCGCGGTGTTCATCGTTATCGCGCCAGACAAACAGCGCCTGAGCATCGCCGGTACCAGGCGCGTCCTGGGCCTGATGACGCCGGCGCTGCCACCAGTGGTGGCGGCGGGTATATTCAGGAATGTTCGACAGTACGAACTGGTAGATATCCTGCACCACCGGTCCGGTGATGCGAATAGCATAATCCTGTTTCGCCTCCGGGCCGTAATCGGTCATATGCTCGGCGGAGTAGTTAATTCCGCCGACAAAGGCGATTTCGCCATCCACCACGACAATTTTGCGGTGCATACGCCGGAACAGGTTGGTGCGCATGCCCAGCAGCCGCGGACGGGGATCGTAGTAACGAAACAGCACGCCGGCGCTGGTCAGGGAATGGACAAAATCATCGCTGAGGTCCGGCGAGCCGTAGCCATCCAGTAACACTTCCACGCTGACGCCGCGTTGAGCAGCGCTGAGCAACCTTTCATGTAACTGCAGGCCGACGTTATCTTCGAACCAGATAAAGGTTTCCAGCAATATCTTGCTGGCGGCCCGGTCAATGGCGTCAAACAGCGCCGGGTAATAGCCATCGCCATTTTCAAGAAGCTGAATCTGATTTCCATCGCGCCAGCTGGTCTTCACAGTAATATCTCCACGGCTAAAGGGGCATGATCGGAAAGATGGCGCCAGCGGCGCAGCGGGATCACTGACGGAGTGCTGGCGCTGGCGTTTTTGATATAAATCCGGTCCAGGCGCAGCAGGGGGAATGCCGCCGGGAAGGTGCGCGCCGGTCGCCCGCGCGCCCGGGTAAACACTTCATCCAGACCACAGGCGTCGCGCAGAACGTGGTTGGCGCGGCCGCGCCAGTCATTGAAATCCCCGGCCACTACCACCGGATCCCGCTGCGGCAGGTGATTGATCAGATGCGCCAACTGGTGGAGCTGACGCTGGCGATGTTTCTCCTGCAGACCGAGATGCACACAGACCACGTGCAGACATTTGTCGGTCTCCGGCAGCGGGATCTGGCACCACAGCAGTCCGCGCTGTTCGTGACCGTTAATCGACACATCGATATTTTTAAACTGGCGTATCGGGTAGCGGGACAGTACGGCGTTACCGTGATGGCCTTCCGGATAGACGGCGTTGCGGCCGTAGACATAACTGCGCCACACCGTATCGGCCAGGTACTCATAGTGCGATGTCTGCGGCCAGCCGCTGATGCGCAACGCATGCACCTGGTGTGCGCCCATCACCTCCTGCAGGCAGACAATGTCG
Source organism: Entomohabitans teleogrylli (assembly GCF_001484765.1). Classification (GTDB taxonomy): domain Bacteria; phylum Pseudomonadota; class Gammaproteobacteria; order Enterobacterales; family Enterobacteriaceae; genus Entomohabitans; species Entomohabitans teleogrylli. The sequence goes on from NZ_LLXO01000029.1 coordinate 19,593, forward strand.
GCCCCGACCTGGCGAACCGCATTGCGCAACTCCGGCAAAATAAAGCGTCGGTTGAAGGTCGTGAACCCTTTATGTGTATTAATGGTGAGCAATTTCAGGGCTCGGACGGCCGCCGTTTGCGCCATATCGCCCTCTTTTTTGACATAAACATGAAAATAAAGTGTAGTCTCTGTCACAGAAAGAGGGTGGGTTACGGAATTATCCTGAAATATCGGTAGTCTGTAATACAGGTAAAAATGCTTCAGGAGAAAAACCATGAAGTGGCAACAACGTATCCGGGTGGCAACCGGCCTCAGCTGTTGGCAGATTATGCTGCATTTGCTGGTGGTGGCTATTCTGGTCGTGGGCTGGCAGACCGGCACGCTGGTGCGGGTCGGGCTTGGTTTATGCGTACTTTACGCCGTCACCGTCGTGCTGATGCTGCTGTTTCAGCGCCATCAGGAACAAAGGATGCGCGATATCGGTGATTTTCTGGAAGAATTAACCACCACCTGGTACTTCGGTACTGCGATGATTGCGTTATGGTTGATCTCCCGTTTTGTGCACAATCCGTTCCTGCTGGCTCTGGCGGGGCTGGGGCTGCTGGCCGGTCCGGCGCTGGTCTCTCTGCTGGCGAAAGACCGTCGCGCCAGATCAGGCAATTTTGCGTCGAAACATGGCATACGCCGCTGAGCCGGTCGTGGCCGCGATAAACAACAGCGGCCACAGGCTTTGCCAGACAATCGTCAGACTCGCATCCTTCAAATAGATCTGCTTGGTGATATCCGTAAAGTGGCGGATCGGGTTTACCCAGGTCAGGTTTTGTAACCAGACCGGCATATTCTCCACCGGGGAGACATATCCGGACAGCAGAATCGCCGGCATCATAAAGACAAATACCCCGATAAAGGCCTGCTGTTGCGTGGAGCACAGCGACGAGATCAGCAGGCCGAACCCCACCAGCGACAGCCCGTAAATCAACATGGTGAAGTAGAACAGCGCTAGCGAGCCGGAGAAGGGAATGTCATAACCCCAGATACCGACCCCCAGCACGATCGATGCCTGAAAGGTAGCGACAATCAGCGCCGGTACCGCCTTGCCAACAAAAATCTGCCAGGTGGCCAGCGGGGAGACCAGCAGTTGATCGAGGGTTCCCTGCTCCCGTTCCCGGGCCACGGATAGCGAGGTAACAATCATCACGCCAATCGTGGTGATCATGGCAATCAGCGACGGCACCACGAACCATTTGTAGTCGAGGTTGGGGTTGTACCAGTTGCGGATCACCAGCTCGCTGTTATTCGGTTTGGGTTTCCCGGCCAGCAGCTCCTGCTGGTAGTCATTGACGATTTGTTGTAGATAGCGGGCGGCAATCTGGGCGCTGTTGGAGTTGCGCCCGTCGAGAATCAACTGTAGCGACGTAGGGTGAAACTGCGCCAGATCCCGGGAAAAATTGGCCGGAAAGCGCACCAGCAGCAGCGCCTTCTGGGCATCAAGGGTGGGCTGAATCTGTTGAGGACTGTTCAGCAGCAGAATATGGGTAAAGGCCTGCGCCCGGGCAAAGCGCTGGGTCAGCTCCACGGAATGCTTACCGTTGTCTTCGTTATAGATGGCGATGGTGGCGTTAGTCACTTCCAGGGTGGCGGCGAACGGAAACAGCACCACCTGAATCACTACCGGCAGAATCAAAATCGCGCGGGTTTGCGGTTCCCGCAGCAGGGACTGCAGCTCTTTGCGAATCAGGGTCCACAGACGATGCAACATGGCGGGCGTCCTCAGTCAAGGCGGCGTTTGGTTTTCAACGCCGTCAGTCCAATAAACAGGAGAGCCGAGGCGATCAAAAACAGTACGTTGACCACCAGGACGCTGGCGATATTCCCGGCGAGGAACAGGCTTTGTAGGGTGCTGACGAAATAACGCGCCGGAATAATATAGGTCACGATGCGAATGGCCGCCGGCATACTGTCGATCTGGAAGATAAAGCCGGACAGCATGATTGACGGCAAAAAGGCGGCGTTCAGGGCCACCTGGGCGGCATTAAACTGATTGCGGGTAATGGTGGAGATCAGCAGCCCCATGCCGAGGGTGCTGAGCAGAAACAGGCTGGTTATCAGAAATAAAATCGCCAGCGAGCCGCGGTAAGGCACGCCGAGGATAAATACCGACACCACCATACACAGCAGCATCGCCAGCATACCGAGGAAGTAGTAAGGGATCAGCTTACACAGCAACAGTTCGGCGCGGGTGACTTCGGTGGACAGCAGCGCTTCCATGGTGCCGCGCTCCCACTCTCTGGCCACTACCAGCGAGGTGAGAATCGCACCAATCACCGTCATGATGATGGTGATCGCCCCGGGAATAATAAAATGCTGGCTGATGGCCGCCGGGTTGAACCAGTAGCGGGTTTGTATGTCAATCAGCGGTTCGAAGCTTTCCCCACGATCCTGCGCCCGCTGGGCCTGCCACACCTGCCAGACCCCCTGAGCGTATCCCTGAACGAAATTGGCGGTATTCGGCTCACTGCCGTCGGTGATCACCTGAATCGGCGCGCGATCTCCGGGGGTCGCCATACGGTCTGCGAAATCCACCGGCACCACCAGGATGCCGCGAATTTTTCCGGCCTGCATCAGTTGCACCAGTTGCTGGCGGTTATCGCTGATCGTCGGCGCCATAAACGGCGAAGCGCTGACGGCGTGCGCGAAATCCAGCGCCTCGCTGCTCTGTTGCTCCAGTAGCACCCCGACCCGCAGGCGGCTGGAGTCGAGGTTAATTCCGTAGCCAAAGATAAACAGCAGCAACAGCGGAATGACTACCGCAATCAGCCAACTGCTGGGGTCGCGGACAATCTGGCGCGTCTCTTTAACGCACAGCGCCCGTACCCGGCGCCAGGAAAAGCGCGTAGCGTCATGACTCATGCGCGTGCTCCTTATCCCATGCGTGGATCAGCGAGATGAACGCCTGTTCCATGGTCGGGTCAGGGTGTTGTGCGTCCGCCGCCATCTGTTTCAGGTCGTCCGGCGTACCGCTGGCGATAAGCTGACCGTGGTACACCAGTCCAATACGGTCGCAGTATTCCGCCTCATCCATAAAATGGGTGGTGACCATCACCGTAACCCCTCTCTCGACCATACTATTGATGTGGAGCCAGAATTCGCGGCGGGTCAGGGGATCCACACCGGAGGTCGGTTCGTCGAGAAACAGAATATCCGGCTCGTGCATCAGCGAGCAGGCCAGCGCCAGCCGTTGTTTAAAACCCAGCGGCAGGGAATCGGTAGCGTGGTTGAAAATGGGCTGCAGACTGAACGCCTCACTCATCCTGGCTATCTTCTCATCCTGCGCTTTGCCGCGCAGTCCGTAGACCCCGGAGAAGAAGCGCAGGTTCTGCGCCACGGTGAGGTTACCGTACAGCGAAAATTTCTGGGCCATATAGCCGAGATGCTGGCGCGCTTTGCCTGAGCTGACTTTGAGGTCCATCCCCAGCACCAGCGCCTGGCCGGAAGTCGGCACCAGCAGGCCGCACATCATTTTAAAGGTAGTGGATTTGCCGGCGCCGTTGGGGCCGAGCAGACCAAAGATCTCCCCGCGTTTCACCGCAAAGTTAACGCGGTCGGTGGCGGCGAAGTCACCGAATTTTTTCGTCAGTTCACGGGCTTCAATCACCGTTTCTTCGCTATTGCCTGCCACATGATGCAGGATCTCGCCCAGCGGCGATTCCGCAGTGCCGGCGCCGCCCAGCAGATCGATAAACGCGTCCTCGAAGCGCGGCGCCGTGGCGACGATACTCTCTGCGGGCAGCGATGTCGCTTGGGCTAAATCGTCATGGCTGGCATCCCGGCTGGCGATGATACGCACCGACTTGCCCTGAATCATCCCGTCGCTGATCTGGGGCAGTTTCAGCACCCGTTGTAACAGCTGGCGGTTATTTTCCTGCGCGCTGGTCATCAGCCAGCTACGGCCGGCCATCTGCCGGGTCAGATCGGTGGGGGCGCCGTGGTAGAGCAGTTCGCCTTCGTTCATCAGCAGCACATCGCGGCACTGTTCGGCTTCGTCGAGATACGAGGTGCTCCACAGGATCAGCATCCCTTCGCCCGCCAGTTCATGCACCATCTGCCACAACTCGCGACGCGAAATCGGATCCACGCCGACGCCGGGTTCGTCGAGTAGTAGCACCTTCGGCTGGCCGACCAGCGTACAGGCGAGGCCCAGCTTTTGCTTCATGCCGCCGGAAAGTTTGCCGGCCAGCCGCCCGGTAAACGGGCCGAGGGCGGTAAACTCCAGCAGCCGGGCAAAGGTCTGGCGACGCTGCTCGCCAGTGACGCTGCGCAGGTCAGCATAAAGATTGAGGTTTTCCTGAACCGTGAGATCTTCGTACAGCCCGAATTTTTGCGGCATATAGCCAAGGATCGCATGTAGCACCCGATCCTCGCGCACTGGATCGAGCCCGGCGACCTGCAGCTCGCCGCTGGTAGGCTTTATCAATCCGGCCAGCATACGCATCAGGGTGGTCTTGCCGGCGCCGTCCGGCCCCACCAGGCCGGTAACCGCGCCGGCGCGGATATCAGCGTCAAGACTGGCCACCGCCGGTTTCGCCATATCAGGAAAGCTTTTCACCAGCCCGCGCAGGTGAATCGCCTGTTCACTGCTGGTCATGCCCGGCTCCGCTGGCGAAAGTGATGGTGACCGGCATCCCCTGGCGCAGGGCGTCGTCGGGATCGGTGACGATAATGCGCAGGCGGTAGACCAGGTCGGTGCGCAGGTCCGGGGTTTCGACGGTTTTCGGGGTAAACTCGGCGGTTGGCGAGACAAAGCCGATTTTACCGTGATATGGCCTGTCGGGCCGGCCATCGGTGTATATCAGTAGTTCGCGGCCCGGCTGAGCGGCGCTGAGGTTTACTTCATCGACGTACGCCCGCACCCATACCGGGCGGGTCAGCGACAGGGTCAGTACCGTACTGCCGGCGTTCAGCATACTGCCCGGCTCCACGGCGCGGGTCATCAGAGTGCCATCGGCGGGCGCCGCCAGCGTGGCGTCGGAAAGGTCGAGCTGCGACTGGGCCAGTTGAGCCTCGGCTTGTTGCAGACTGGCCTGAGCCTGAGCGATTTCCTGCGGCCGGTTACCGGCACGATACTGACTGAGTTTATCTTCCGCCGCTTTCAGGTTAGCTTGCGCCTGGTCCCGGGAGGAGCGGGCATTTTCCAGATCGTTGGCTGAAATAGTCCGGCTGGACCACAGTCCCTGCTGGCGCTGGTAAAAGTTTCGCGCATAGTCATAAGCCGCCCGGGCCTGATTTACGGCGGCGGTCGCCTGGGCTATCTCTTCATCCCGGTAACCGGCGGCGATCAGCGAATATTTAGCGCGAGCGGCGGCGACATTCGCCTGCGCCTGGCGCAGCGCGTTTTCGTAAGGCGCTTTATCGAGCTCGCCGAGGATATCCCCCTTGCGGATGCGATCCCCTTCATCCACCTGGAGCGCGGCCAGCCTGCCGCCGACCCGGAAGCTCATATCGACAGTACGGATATCGACATTACCGTACAGAGTTAACGCTTTATCACGACCATTTTCATACCATAACCCTCCGCCGACAGCGACCAGCGCCAGCAGCGCAATAATCACCACGATCGGCCATTTTTTACTTTTCATCGCTTGCGCCACCTCTGTGTATGCAAAGCCCCTGCAGGACGAAATCAATATGTTGGGTTACCACCGCGCAGATCTGCCGGGTGCTGGATTCATCAAACTGGCTCCAGCCGGTGCGCAGCAACAGGGTTTCCCGCAGCAGACGGAAAGTGAGGATTTCACCCATCATGGCGTGGGTGTGCAGAATGGTTTCGGTATCCTGCGCGTCGCGCCCGGTATAGCAGGCGACCAGCGATGTCAGGTGGCTGTGCATCGGGGCGATCACCCGCTGATGTAACTGCTGGTAGGCTGAGGTCGGAGAGAGCTGCTCCCGGGAGATAAATTTGCTCAGGTTCAGGGTTTCATCGGCGGTCAACAGGTGGATCATATCGCAACAGGCGGCGAGAATGCGTTCGCGGATCGCCGCTTTATCGGGTTGTGCAGCGGCGAGCAGCGCCACGGCGCCCTCAAGGTGCGGCTTCAGATTGCCGTCGATAAAGTCGCCGATCCAGTCGGCGCAGGCCATATACAGCTCCTCTTTAGAGCCAAAATAGTAGGTGATGGCGGCAATATTCTGGCCGGCTTCGGCGGCGATATCGCGGGTGGTGGCATGGAGTCCGTATTCGCCAAATTGCGCCAGCGCAGCGCGAATCAGTTGGTTTTTCGCCTGTTCGCCGCGGGAGGTAGTGGGGGTTGAACCGCTGTTCATCGCGCCTCTGAAAAATTAATCAATCGATTGATTAACTCTAGATGGAAAAATACAATCTGTCCAGCAAGGTCATACCGTCAGAAGTGTGACCAGAAACACAATATTAGGCGCTACCCGCAAAAGCTGCTACACTCCGTGGCTTCACGGCACCGTGGTTTGTGCCCCGCATTACGGCCTTTCTGACGGCCGTCGATATCCCCCTGGAAACTACACCGCACACTGGCGGTCAGGGCGGGTCTGGAGTTGTTATGTCTTTTGATTCTCTTGGGTTAAGTGACGATATTCTGCGCGCGGTAGCGGAGCAGGGATATCGCGAGCCGACGCCGGTTCAGCGTCAGGCTATTCCTGTGGTGCTCGCCGGGCGCGATCTGATGGCCAGCGCCCAGACCGGTACCGGTAAGACCGCCGGTTTTACGCTGCCGCTATTGCAGCGACTGTCGCAGGATGCGCCGCACCTCAAGGGGCGTCGCCCGGTGCGCGCTCTGATCCTTACCCCCACCCGCGAACTGGCGGCCCAGGTCGGGGAAAACGTGCGTGATTACAGCAAGTATCTGAATATTCGCTCGCTGGTGGTGTTCGGCGGCGTCAGTATTAACCCGCAAATGATGAAACTGCGCGGCGGCGTGGATGTGCTGGTGGCGACGCCGGGGCGTCTGCTGGATCTGGAACATCAGAATGCCGTGAAGCTCGATCACGTAGAGATTCTGGTGCTTGATGAAGCGGACCGGATGCTGGATATGGGCTTCATTCATGATATCCGTCGGGTGCTGGCGAAATTACCGGCGCGCCGCCAGAATCTGCTGTTTTCGGCTACCTTCTCTGACGAGATTAAAGCGCTGGCGGAAAAATTGCTGCATAACCCGCAGGAAGTGGAAGTGGCGCGACGTAATGCGCCGTCTGAACAGGTGACCCAGCATGTGCATTTCGTGGATAAAAAGCGCAAGCGCGAACTGCTCTCTTATCTGATCGGCAAAGATAACTGGCAACAGGTGCTGGTATTTACCCGCACCAAGCACGGCGCCAATCACCTGGCGGAACAACTGAATAAAGACGGTATCACCGCGGCGGCGATCCACGGTAATAAAAGCCAGGGGGCACGCACCCGGGCGCTGGCGGATTTCAAAGCTGGCGCTATCCGCGTGCTGGTGGCGACCGATATCGCCGCCCGCGGCCTTGATATCGAAGAGTTACCCTATGTGGTGAACTACGAACTGCCCAATGTGCCGGAAGATTATGTTCACCGCATCGGGCGTACCGGACGTGCGGCGGCGACCGGCCAGGCGCTGTCGCTGGTCTGTGTCGATGAGCACAAGCTGCTGCGCGATATTGAACGTTTGTTGAAGCGGGAAATTCCGCGTATCGCGGTTCCCGGCTATGAGCCGGATCCGTCGATTAAAGCAGAGCCGATTCAGAATGGTCGCCAGCAGCGCGGCAGCGGCAGTGGTCGCGGACGCAGCACGCCTCAGGGACAGGGTCAGGGAGAGCGCCGTCAGTCTGCGCCGCGTTCCGGGGAAAACCGCGCGTCAGCCAATGCCGGGGCGCCGTCAGGCGACAGGGCGCGTCGTCGCCGTCCGCCACGTAAACCGGCCCAGTCACCGCGCTAATTGGCTCCTTTGGTGTGAGCTCAAATGTGTTGAATATTTACGGGCGCTGTAGCGCCCGTTTCTTTCGTTCTTTACCCTTCCTTTTACTCCTCAGCGGAAAAATCCACGCTGCGAGCGCTGTCGCATATTAACCTGAATTGACTTGTCGAATTGCCGTACGTTGTGTCCTCGCTCGCGGCAGTAGCCGGGATGATCAGAAAAAGGTACAGCCACATCGGGAAACGTGGGACAATAGTGGTTATCTGTACAGTATATGTGGTCTCTTCATGGCATTGTCCGCGGCGCAAAAAGCGCAAATTGCTGCCTGGTATAAGGCATTACAGCAGCAGATCCCTGATTTTATCCCGCGCGCGCCGCAGCGGCAGATGATTGCTGAAGTGGCGAAAACCCTGGCCGGTGATGAGGGGCGCCATCTGGCCATTGAAGCACCGACCGGCGTGGGGAAAACCCTCTCCTATCTGATACCCGGTATCGCACTTGCCCGGGATGAACAAAAAACGCTGGTGGTCAGCACTGCTAACGTCGCTTTGCAGGACCAAATCTACAGTAAAGATCTGCCGCTGCTGCGTAAAATCATTCCGGAACTGAAATTTACTGCGGCATTTGGCCGTGGGCGCTATGTATGCCCGCGAAATCTGTCGGCGCTGGCGACGGACAACGCCGCCCAGGGGGATTTGCTGGCGCTGCTGGAAGATGAACTCACGCCCTCCAGTGGGGCGGAGCAGCAGTTCTGCGCCAGTCTGAAGGCCGATCTGGACAGCTATCGCTGGGACGGGTTGCGCGACCATACGGACAAAGCCATTGACGATCGTCTCTGGTCGCGGCTCAGTACCGACAAAGCCAGCTGCCTCGGGCGTAACTGCTTCTGGTATCGAGAGTGTCCATTCTTTGTGGCGCGGCGCGAAATCAATGAAGCGGAAGTGGTGGTGGCGAACCATGCGCTGGTGATGGCGGCGATGGAAAACGAATCGGTGCTGCCGGAGCCGAAGAACCTGTTGCTGGTGCTGGATGAGGGCCACCATCTGCCTGATGTCGCCCGCGATGCGCTGGAAATGAGCGCCGAAATCACCCTCAGCTGGATGCGCCTGCAGCTCGATCTGTTTATTAAACTGGTGGCGACCTGCCGCGAACAGTTCCGCCCGAAAACCCTGCCGCCGCTGGCTATTGCGGAGCGGCTCGACGCCCACTGCGAAGAGACGCTGGAGCTGTATGCCGTATTCACCGGCATCGTGAATCTGTTTATTCCCGGCGACGGGGAAGGCGAGTACCGCTTTCCGATGGGCGAGTTGCCCGAAGAACTTCTTGTTCAGGTACAACGGTTGGCCAAACTGACCGAATCGCTGCGTGGTTTAAGCGAAGCGCTGCTTAATGATTTGAGCGAGAAGACCGCTCAGCAGGATATTGTGCGCCTCCATCGGGCGCTGCTGTCAATGAACCGGGCGCTCGGCCAGTTTGAGGCCCAGAGCAAACTGTGGAAGCTGGCGTCGCTGGCCCAGGCTTCCGGCGCGCCGGTTTCCAAATGGGTTACCCGCGAGCTGCGCGATGGCCAGCCGCACCTGTGGATGCACTGCGTCGGGATTCGGGTCAGCGATCAACTGGAAAAGCTGCTCTGGCGCACGGTTCCCCACGTTGTCGTCACCTCCGCCACGCTGCGCTCCCTGAATCGCTTCGACAGACTCCAGGAGCTGACCGGCCTGCGCGAGAAAGCCGGGGATCGCTTTGTTACCCTGGATTCACCGTTCCACCATGTCGATCAGGGCAGGTTACTGATTCCGCAAATGCGCTATGAACCGCGGATCGAGCATGAGACCGAACACCTGGCGGAAATGGCGGCCTTTTTCCGTAGCGAACTGGCGAAGGGCGAGCATAAAGGGATGCTGATATTGTTCGCCAGCCAACGCGCTATGCAGTGTTTCCTCGGCTATGTGACCGATCTGCGCCTGGCGCTGCTGGTGCAGGGCGATCAGCCGCGCTACCGGCTGGTGGAGTTACATCGCCAGCGGGTAGAGAAAGGGGGAACCAGTGTGCTGGTGGGCCTGCAATCTTTTGCCGAAGGACTAGATTTAAAAGGGGAATTACTCAGCCAGGTACATATTCATAAAATCGCCTTCCCGCCAGTGGACAGCCCGGTGGTGGTCACGGAGGGCGAATGGTTGAAAAGCCTGAATCGTTACCCGTTTGAAGTGCAAAGCCTGCCCAGCGCGTCGTTCAATCTGATCCAGCAGGTAGGGAGATTGATTCGCAGCCACGGCTGCTGGGGGGAGATTGTTATCTACGATCGTCGTTTGCTGACGAAAAGCTATGGCCGGCGACTGCTGGAGGCCCTGCCGGTATTTCCGGTGATCCAGCCGGAAATACCGGAGGTAAAAATGAAAAAAACGCCTTCGCCGCGCCGCCGTAAACGGCGTTGATGGTGAGCATCACGCAACAAGGAGTGATCATGGATTACCGCAGTATTATCAAAGAAATTGGTCGGGGTAAAAATCATGCCCGGGATCTGGATTTCGACACCGCGCGCGGCCTGTATCATCATATGCTGAGCGGCGATGTGCCGGAGCTTGAACTGGGCGGCGTACTGATTGCGCTGCGTATCAAAGGCGAGGGGGAAGCTGAGCTGAGAGGGTTCTATGAAGCGGTGCGCCAGCACAGCTTACAGCTTACCCCGCCGGTCGGCAGGCCGATGCCGGTAGTCATCCCCACCTATAATGGCGCCCGCCGCCAGGCTAACCTGACGCCGCTGCTGGCGCTGTTGCTCAGCAAACTGGGATTTCCGGTGGTGGTTCACGGCGTCAGCGAGGACCCTACCCGGGTGATCTCCGCCAGCGTTTTTGAACTGCTGGGCATAGCGCCGGCGCTGCACGCCGGACAGGCGCAGGCGCAACTGGAGGCGCATCATCCGGTATGGATCCCGGTTGGCGCGCTGTGTGCGCCGCTGGAAAAACAATTGGCTCTGCGCTGGCGCATGGGGGTGCGCAACAGCGCGCATACGCTGGCTAAGCTGATGACTCCGTTTGCCGAGAATGCGGCGCTGCGCTTGTCCAGCGTTTCCCACCCGGAATATGTGCCCAAAGTCGGCAAATTTTTCACCGATATCGGCGGGCGCGCTCTGCTGATGCACGGTACTGAAGGAGAGGTCTACGCCAATCCGCAGCGCTGCCCGCAGATAAGTCTGATCGACGCTCAGGGTACTACGGTGCTGTATGAGCGTCAGAACAGCGTGGTAGTGGAAGAGATAGCGCTACCGGCGGATAAAAACGCGGAAATTACCGCTCGCTGGACGGAGCGCTGTGTCGCCGGGGTGGAGCCAGTGCCGGAATCGATTAAGAATCAGCTGGCCTGCTGTCTGGTGGCGACCGGCGAAGCGCAGGAGATGTCTGCGGCCCGGCAAAAAGTGGATGCTGCGTTTTGAGATGCCGATCATCGCGCGGGCAAAAAAAGGTTCATCGCGCTTTACCGGGGGAACGCTGCTTTTTTACCGCCGTTTTCTATTGGTTCACGCTAATCCGCGATGCACCAAAAAAAGCCCGCGTGAGTGGCCGCGGGCAAAAGGGATATTTCAGGGTTAAACAGGCATTTACAACGGAAAGTACACAACAATGATCAGAGATTAAATCTTCACGGCGATCAGTTATAAATCACCGCGGTACCACTCAGCATGTTATAGCCAGATGCAGAAGTGATTTTGAATGATTTAGCGCCGGCAGCGTCGGCTTTGCTGGCCAGTTCGCTTTCCAGTTCGCTCAGTGTGTAAGCGCCGGAAGCGGACACAACACCGATTTTTTCGCCGTGTTGCGGGTTAGTCGCGGTTACTTCCTGTGCTGCGAAAGCACCAAATGACAGAGTGGAAAGCACAATAGCGGCAACAGCATATTTAATGGTTTTCATGGCTAAATTCTCGCAGGTTATTCTGTAAAATAGCGGTCTGCACCGTTGATGTGATAAGTATCACGCTTTCGAGTGGATAATTAAACTGAAGAGAATTGATGGCCTTGTTCTAAAAATTTGAACGTTCTTTAATGGTATGATTTATATGGTAAATATAAATCGCGCTGATGATTTCGTGAGTGATAGTTTCGTCATAGTGGGTAAATGGCACGTTATGCCACACTTTTCATCATAAACCGGCTTCCCTGAGGCAAGCGATTGCAGGTGGTTGAGTATCCGAAGCTGCCTGACGGCAGAGTGGTTGTGCTGCCTTCGCCGGTGCTGGCCGGAGTCCATGACGGCGCGGGCCAGAGTATTGTCAATGCCCCGGGCCGGCGCGCGCCAGCGGGAGATGTAATGTTGCGGCGAGGGTGGGAAAACGGTGGTTATTCGTTCATCCGCCAGGCTAGCGCGGTTATAAACGCTATCCTGGCGGCACTCAGTATCAGCGACGCGCATCTGGCCGCACTAAGTCAAAGCGCTGGGCTTCGTCAATAGTGTAATAGGCGGAAGGGCCGCCAGCGCGCAGCACCGGCTGCGCCCGCGCGGTCTGGTAAATACCATCTTCCAGCAGCGTTTCATCGATATGTACGCCGACAACTTCCCCCAGCACTAACCAGCTTTCGATCGGCGTGCCGTCGGCGGCCTCAAGCTGAATACACTGGGTCAGTCGACACTCAAAGTTAACCGGGCTTTCCAGTACCCGGCAGGCGCGAACCTGGCGGCCTGGTAGCGGCGTCAGTCCGGCGCGGACAAATTCATCTTCGCCGTGGGCCAGACTGGCGGAGGTTTCATTCATGCGTTCAGCCAGCGCGCGGGTGGTGAGATTCCAGACAAACTCCCGGGTGGCGACAATGTTCCGGACGCTGTCTTTCCAGCCGCTGCTGGCAAAACCAATAATCGGCGGCCGGTAGTTGAAGCAGTTAAAAAAACTGTAGGGCGCCAGATTGCGCCTCCCGTGTGTGTCCAGCGACGATATCCAGCCGATAGGGCGCGGGCCGACAATTGCATTCAGCGGGTCGTGCGGCAGGCCGTGGCCCAGTACCGGTTCATAGTAATAACGTTTTTCTGTCATAGAGCGCCTGTGATGATGTCGGTATTCAGCGATTAATTTAGCAGGAAATATTTACCACGCTATCTGCAGAGGGTATCTTACGCGCCCTGACAGGAGAAAGACGATGAAAACAGCCACGCCCCGCAAGTCCGGTCTGCACCCGAGAAACCGTCATCAGCAGCGTTATGATTTTAAGGCGCTTTGCTCTGCCAGCCCGGCGCTGGAGAGCTATTTGCGCGCTTCTCCCGCCGGCGACCAGACCATCGATTTTGCCGATCCGCAGGCGGTCAGGGCGCTCAATCAGGCGCTGCTCGCCCATCATTATGGGGTGAAGCACTGGATGCTACCGCAGGACTTCCTGTGTCCGCCGGTGCCGGGACGGGCGGATTATCTCCACTATCTGGCGGATCTACTGGCGGAAAGTCATGGCGGGCAGATCCCCCGCCAGGCAAACATCCTGGATGTCGGCGTGGGGGCGAACTGCATTTACCCGCTGATCGGCCACAGCGAATACGGCTGGCGTTTTACCGGTAGCGACATTAATGACCTGGCGCTAAAAAATGCCGGCCAGATTGTGGAGGCTAACGGACTGGGGAAGGCGATTCGTCTGCGTCGCCAGAAGGATCCGCAGGCTATCTTCAGCGGTATTATTCACGCCACCGAGCATTACGATGCCACGCTGTGCAACCCGCCGTTTCATGATTCCGCCGCCGCCGCGCGTAGCCACAGCGAACGCAAACGGCGCAACCTGGGTCAGGAGCGCGCTGCGCCGCTCAACTTTGGCGGCCAGCAGCAGGAGTTGTGGTGCGAGGGCGGAGAAGTGGCATTCATTACGCGCATGATCGATGAAAGCCGCCAGTTTGCCCGCCAGGTTCAGTGGTTTACTACCCTGGTTTCACGGGGGGAAAACCTGCCGGTTATCTATCGCGCCCTCCAGCAGGCTGGGGTGGAAAAGGTGGTGCGTATGGATATGTCCCAGGGGCAGAAGCAGAGCCGTATCATTGGCTGGACGTTTATGAATGCAGCCCGGCGCCAGCACCAGGCCGCGTCGCGCAACGCTAAATAGTTGGATCGCTGGAGGGCAGGGTAGCGACGGTGCTGGCGGCGTGACCGCCGCCGCTGTCGATAACCTGCACCGTTTGTACCGGCGCGCGTATCCCCGCCAGATCGAAATATTTCTTCACCATCGCGTCGAGGGCGAAGCGTACCGCCCACTGTTTCAGGGGCTGGGTAGTGAACGATACCCGTAACGTAAAGGCAGTATTGGTCAGTCCTACCAGCCCTGAGAAAGCGGGCTCGCCAATGACCAGCATCCGGGTCTCTTCTTGCCGCATCAGGGCGTCGACCGCCTCTTTCAGCGCCTGATTGGCTCTTTCAACATCCTCGCCGCGGTCAACATCATAATTGGCGACAAACGAGCCGATACCGCGCACAAAGTTGGCGAACGTGGTGATCGATGACCAGGGGATAATGTGGTAAGCGCCGGTATCCTGGCGCACCCCGACTGAGCGAATCGACATCCGCTCCACGGTGCCGGTAATCGGGCCGATAGTCACCAGGTCGCCGGTATTCATGCCATTTTCGAACTGGATAAACACCCCGGTAATAATATCCTTCACCAGGGTCTGGGAGCCGAACGACACCGCCAGACCCAGCGCCCCCGCCCCGGCCAGCAGCGGGGCGATATTTACGCCGATTTCCGATAACAGGATCATCACGGTAATGGTGCTGATAACCACCGCCAGCGCGTTGCGAAACAGGGTCAGCAGCGTACGGGTGCGGGCGCTGGGCAGCGGTCGGCCGTGAATATCGGAGGACAGACGGTTTTCGATCAGGCTGGCGAGTAGCGTCCAGCCGACGGCGGAGAACAGCAGAATCAGAACAATGCGGATAATAATATCGATCGTTTTTTTGCCGGTATCATTGGTCAGCCATTGCCAGAAGTCGAACAAATGCCAGGCGTTGAGCAGCAGCATGACGGCGACGCACACCGTCAGAATACGCGCCAGCTTCAGGCCGGCGGAAATCCAGCCGTTCAGCCGCTTCTGTAGTTCCGGGTAGTTATGCTGCACCTGCGCTGAAAGGGTGATTTTTTTATCTATCCAGCGCGACAGCAGTCCGGAGATAAACGCGGCAATGCCGACGATCGCCAGGCTGTGCAGAGAGGCGCCCATCATAAACTTCAGACTGTTGCCGGGATCGAACAGCGACAGGAAAAACAGAACAATGAAATAGAGGCTGGCGACCCAGTGCCAGATCAGCGCAAACGCGCGGATAAACAGGCTGAAAAACGCCATTGACCGTTCGGCGAGCTGGATCAGGTTATGCTGGATTTCGCGCTTATTATGAAAAATCAGGTATAGCGCCCAGACGGTGATGCAGGACATGATCAGCACATTACTCAGGGCGCCGACCTGGACATTCACCTGATTAGAGATAATCGGTACGGCGACCAGCAGGCCGTAGCCGGTGAGGCTGCTCAGCCCATTGAGTCGCCGGTTCCAGTAGCGGGCGCGGGTATCGGAGATGTTAAAAGGGCGCAGCGACGGGTAACGGGGGCAGAAAATCAGGCGCAGGATAGCTTTAAAGAATTCAATCAGCGCGAAGGCATTCAGGAACAGCCCCTGCTGGCGGGCAATAGTGCGGCTACCGGCGTTAAGCGAGTCGCTGAGGATCTGGCCGATAAACAGCGTCAGCGCCAACAGCAAGATATCAATGATAAAAGCGCCGACAATCATTGCCGGCAAATGTAGCCAACTGGAACGATCGCGGTTCTTGCGCCGCCCCCATTCCCCCATCCGTTTGTATAGCGGGCCGGCAGCGGCCCGCAGCGCCAGATAACAGGCGAATACCGCAACCGCCAGCATCGCGAAGTGGCTCAGCGCGTTGAAAAAGGTCTTTTCATTAAAGGCCTTGTGCGGCGCGCTGGTGATATTGCGGTGTAACTGGGCAAAACGCTGCGCCAGGGCGCCGCCGTACTGGCGGCTCACATCGCTGACGTTTTCCAGCACCGTTTTCTCTTCGTCTTCCGGCTGCGGCGGGGTGAGGGTCAGGCGCTGTTCCGGGGGCGGCGTCGCGGCGGCTTTGCGCAATTGCCCAATCAGCTCGTTACGCGATTGCTCATTATCCAGCACATCGGCCAGCGCGCCCCAGGCGGCTTTTTTCTCCTCCAGAGTGGGCGACGGTTGCGCGGCGCTGGCCGGCTGGCCGCTGGCGCTTGCCGCATCGGCGGCGTAGATCGGTAACGACAGGCTAAACAGACTGCAAAACAGCAGGACGATCCACGGCACGGTTTCCTCCGGTTGATTCAGATACCCGGAGATAAGTATAGATGGTTGTCGTCAGGGGCCGGAAAAGCGGGAAAGGTCTGAGACTATTAAAGAAAAGCCCCTGGCAAGGGGCTGGGAGAGATGATACACCTTATTTGATTACTGAACCCGTAGGTATCAGCAGAAAAAAATCAGGAAAATCAATTTATTGATTTTTGGCGGATCACCGCAAAGGCGCACGGCCAACAGTCCAGGCCCCTCGTAAGGGGCTGTGGAGATTCAGGAAACGTGCTGCAGGAACTCCTGCAGGCGCTGGCTGGGCGGATTTTCGATCAACTGCTGCGGACAGCCATCTTCGGCAATTCGCCCTTTGTCGATGAAGATCAACCGTGAAGCCACTTTTTCGGCAAAACCGATTTCGTGAGTGACGATCACCATTGTCATGCCTTCTTCCGCCAGATCCTGCATCACTTTCAGGACTTCATGGCGCAGTTCCGGGTCGAGGGCTGAGGTCGGCTCGTCGAACAGCATCATTTTCGGTTTTACCGCCAGCGCCCGGGCAATCGCCACCCGCTGCTGCTGGCCGCCGGAAAGTTCGGACGGGTAGTGGTGGCCGCGCTCGGCAAGGCCTACTTTGGCGAGCAGCGATTTCGCCAGTTTCTCCGCCTCTTCTTTCTTCGCCCCGCGCACCCGCTGCGGGCCGAACATCACGTTTTCCAGCGCGGTCAGGTGGGGGAACAGATAGAATTGCTGGAATACCATTCCCGCTTCCTGGCGAATCAACCGTTCGTCAACCTTCGGGTCGTTAACCTTCAGACCATCGACAACCAGATCGCCGGAGGTTATCTCTTCCAGCTTGTTAATGCAGCGCAGCAGGGTCGATTTCCCCGAACCGGAAGGACCGATAATCACCACCACTTCACCCTGGCGGATATGCAAATCGATATTGTGCAGCACCTGGGTCTGGCCAAAGTGCTTGGATACGTTTTTAAATTCAATCACAGGATTTTCATCCTTCTTTCAAGACGACGCAGAATAAAGCTCAACACCAGGGTGATTATCAGGTAGATAACCGCCACGGCGCTCCAGATCTCCAGAGCGCGGAAGTTGCCGGCGATGATTTCCTGACCCTGGCGGGTCAGTTCCGCCACGCCGATAACAATAAACAGCGAGGTATCTTTAATGCTGATAATCCACTGGTTGCCCAGCGGCGGCAGCATACGGCGCAGCGCCAGCGGCATAATCACATAGCGAATCGTTTCCCGGCGCGACAGCCCCAGCGCCAGCCCCGCTTCGCGAAAACCTTTGTGAATCGATAACACCGCGCCGCGAGTGATTTCCGCAATGTAGGCGCCGGAGTTAATCATGATAGTGACCACCGCCGCGCTGAACGGGTCGATGCGCAGATCGTTGAATGCCATCGGCAAGGCGAAGTAGATGAACATCACCTGTACGACAATCGGCGTGCCGCGAATCACTTCGATAAATACCAGCGCGACATGGTTGGCAATCCAGCCGCCGTAGGTGCGGGCAAAGCCGGCCACCAGGCCGATAATCAGACCGCCAAGCAGACCGAGGACCGAAATCCACAGAGTCATTTTGGCGCCTTCAAGTAACAGGGGGATGGCGGGCCAGATGGCGCTCCAGTCAAACTGCATGATGATTTCCTGTAAACCGTGGTTCAAAAATAGCAGGGGCGAAATGCCGCCCCTGAGGTTTCTGGTTAAAACAACCAGAAAGGATTATTTCGGTTCAGTGCCGAACCATTTTTTATAGATTTCGTTGTAAGTACCGTTTTCGCGCAGCGTTTTCAGGGCGCCGTTCACTTTTTCACGCAGCTCATCGCTGCCTTTCGGGAACGCGACGCCATACTGCTGGGCTTCCAGAGACTCGCCTACCGCTTTGAACTGACCGTTGCCGGCTGTCTTGATAAAGTAGAGGATATTGGGCGTGTCGTGAAGTACCGCGTCGGCGCGGTTGGTACCGAGTTCCATATAGGCATTGTCGATATTCGGGAACTGGCGCAGGTCTTTGGTTTTGATGTGCGCTTTCGCGTAATCCACCGAACCGGTGCCGCTTTTCACCGCCAGAATCTTACCGTTCAGATCGTCAACGCTCTTGATAGCGTCGTTGTTGGCTTTAACCATCACCAGCAGACCGCTTTTGTAGTAGCCGTCAGAGAAATCAATGGCTTTTTTACGCTCTTCAGTGATGGTGATGCCGGCCAGCGCCAGATCGATGTTTTTAGTCTGTAGCGCCGGGATGATGCCGCTGAAATCCATCGGTTTCAGGGTGTAATCCAGCTTCAGCTCTTTGGCGATGGCGTCCCACAGATCGACATCGAATCCCACATATTTATCGCCTTGCTTAAACTCGAAGGGCACGAAGGCGGTATCGGTCGCCACGACCAGTTTCTTATCCGCCGCCTGGGACGAAACCGCAAATGCCAGGGTCAGTGCAGCCAGTGAAACTTTGAAAATCGACTTCATAGCTTTTCCTTTTAATATCCACGGGGCGATCCCCTGCGTAATCATCTGCCGACATGAAAAAATCATGCCAGTTTTACAACACACTGATTTCTTTAGGTGTGTTTCAGATACTTTGCACGGTCGATAGTGCAGCGCACGTCTGTTGCACCATTATGGATCACCAAAAGAGTGCGCAGGACGCGACCTGAGAAGCAGAGACTCTTTTACCGCGAAAATCGCCGTGAAAACAATCGTTCATTAACGATTATGCGACGTGATTATTACATTTGAATAATTTTTGACGGGAATATACACAGGAGGATGCCCTGTTATGGTGCAGGGCTCCTCCTGTGGGAGGGGAGAACGGATTTATTCGAGGTTAGCTTCGATAAACCACAGGAATTTATCCAGATCGCGGGAAGCAGCGGTAAAGATATCGGCGGTATCTTCATCTTTGGCTTCGGAGATGGCTTTACGAACATCGTTAGCGACAATCGCGTAACGGTCAGCCAGCTCTTTCAGGTGTTCCTGCACGGTGTGGATATCCAGCGGATAGCTTTTCAGCGTGGTTTTGCTGTTCACTACCTGAGTGGTTCCCAGCGCTACGCCACCGAGCTGTACGGCACGTTCCGCCATGGTATCGAGGTGGTCGGTCAGGGCGGTACGGAAACCGTCAAGCATTTCGTGAACGGCGATAAAGTTCGCGCCGCGCATGTTCCAGTGCGCCTGTTTGGTAATCAGAGACAGGTCGATAAACTGGATAACCTGGCGATTGAGTAATTCTACGGTGGCTTTTTTCTCGCTGTCCGCAACATCATTGCGGGTATAAAGCAGGCTCGAAGATTTTGTTTTTACCAGTTTAGCGGTACTCATAAACTCATATCCTCTTGAAGTGAATGTCCCATTAATTTGCGGAATTAAGTATAGCACCGGATTTGCATTTTGCCGGGGAGGTTAATACCTATCAGACAAATAGCGCAGAGCTGCTGTAAATATAAAACTTGTTGAATATCAGTTTATTAATGACAGCGGGTGGCGAATCGCCGACCTCGCAACAAATATACGCGGCACGCTGGCAACACCACTGCCAGTGGTGGATATATAACTGATTGATTGCGGATAATATTTCGCACGGCTTCGGTTAAGCGTGCGAAATATGGTTATGGGGGGTTAATTGATATCGACGCGCTCTATTTTCGTTTCGCGTTTCAATGTGAGCGTTGAGCCCATAGAGGCGGCAATGATCGCCAGCAGACCGGCGCACTGTACCAGGCTCAGACGTTCGCTGAGAAATATCATGCCGGAGACCGCCGCCATGGCTGGCTCCATACTCATCAGCGTCCCGAAGGTTCGGGTCGGCAGGCGGGTCAGGGCAATCATTTCCAGCGAGTAGGGGAGCGCGGTAGACAGAATCGCGACCCCGAGACCGAGCGGCAGTAGCGACCAGGTCCATACCGGCGCAATGGCCTGCCAGGTTCCGATCGGGACAAAGATGATGGCGGCGATCAGCGAACCTATCGCTACCGTCGCCGGGCCGTGATCCGCGCCGGCGCGCTGCCCGGTGATAATGTATAGCGCCCAGCAGGCGCCGGCCCCCAGCGCTAATCCGGCGCCGACCAAATCCACCTGCGAGACATCCTGACCGATCGGCAGCAACAGCCACAGCCCCAGTACCGCCAGAATCACCCAGACGAAATCCACCGCACGGCGCGAGGAAAATAGCGCGACCGCCAGCGGCCCGGTGAACTCCAGCGCGACGGCGATGCCCAGCGGCACCGTCTGGATAGACAAGTAGAAAAGATAGTTCATGCCGCCGAGCGACAGGCCGTACAGCAACAGCGGCATCCGTTGTTCAGGAGCAAAACGCAGGCGCCAGGGTTTAAAGAACAGCACCAGAATTAATGTGCCGAGTGCCAGGCGCAGAGCGGTGACCCCGGGGGCGCCTATCAGCGGGAACAGTGATTTGGCGAGAGACGCACCGCCCTGAATAGACGCCATGGCGATCAGTAGTACGACTATCGGCAGCCAGGCGGGGGTTTTACGGGGTAACGTGGACATCCGGCATCCTGTTAATGGTTATAGGTAAATGTCAGGGCCGACCAGTGTAATGGATGTCTGCGTCATGGTTGAGGGTTGGTTGAAAAAAAACTCTCGCCAGAGCGGGTATAATAAGAAGAACGGATAGCATTTTGTGCGTTTATGTTTCGGACTAATCTGGATGTTCAGAAGCGTTTTTACCGCAGATAATTCCGCAATATGGTTTAAAATTCGCTACTTATGAAAGTTTTCTTCAGTCATTGAAATGAAATGTTACATGAAGGAGCGCTTAGACAACATAATCGTCGCAGAGTTTCTTACCGTATTTTGATATATTTAAAACTTAGGACTTATTTGAAGCACATTTGAGGTGGTTATGAAAAAAATTGCATGTCTTTCAGCACTGGCCTGTGTTCTGGCCGTTTCCGCAGGTTCCGCAATGGCGGGTACCAGCACTGTTTCCGGCGGCTATGCGCAGAGCGATATGGCCGGCGTGGCGAACAAAGCAAACGGCTTTAACCTGAAATACCGTTATGAATTTGATAACGACCCCCTCGGCGTGATCGGCTCCTTTACCTACACTGAAAAAGATCGTAGCGAGAACGGCGTGTATAAAAAAGGCCAGTACTACGGTATCACCGCCGGCCCGGCATATCGTCTGAATGACTGGGCCAGCATCTATGGTGTGGTAGGTATCGGCTACGGTAAATTCCAGCAGAACAGCTTCCCGCGCCACCAGGACACCAGCGATGTTGGCTTCTCCTACGGTGCTGGTCTGCAGTTCAACCCGATCGAAAACGTCGCGCTGGACTTCTCTTATGAGCAGAGCCGCATTCGCAACGTAGACGTTGGCACCTGGATCGCCGGTGTTGGTTACCGTTTCTGATTCCTTCGGGAAGCAAAAAATCCGCCTACGGGCGGATTTTTTTTGCCTGACTGGCGCTGGTAACAAAAGGATCGCTGCCCAGATGAGTATAGTCCACCCGCTGCAGTTTAAAGTTGGTAACGTAAATCGGCCCCGCTGATTGCTTAGACATAAACGGGTAGGTTGGTTGCAACTCCCGGGCTTTAATCCCTGTCCACTGACTGAAAAAGTTCAGGAAATCATTGGCCGAACGGCGCGCTTTGATCTTCCTGTGGGCAGTGTCATCGCTGGAGAGCACCATAAACGGCACCTGGAAGCTTTGCTGGACGGTGTCATCATGGGCCAGGTATTGCACCTCTTTACCGCGTTCCTTAAATGCCAGGCCGTGGTCGGAGAAATAGACCAGCGAAAAGCGCTGGCCGGTGCCCTGTAACTGCTGATATAGCTTGCTCAACAGCGTGTCGGTTTGTGTCATAGTATGCAGGTAGCAGGAGGTCTCCCGGGACTGAACGAAAACCTGGTATTTCCCCCGGGTGCGATCACAGGCCTGCGGATGCGAACCCATCAGATGCAACACAATCAGTTGCGGCTGGCTGCGCGGCGCGGCGAAGACCTGGGCGGTCATCTTCAGTAGTTCGTCATCCTGAGTGTTTTTGTCAGCTTCAAAATCGCCGCTCTTCAGAAACTGCACCTCATCGGCGCGCCGGGCGATACTGGCGATCGCCGTGTCATATTCGCCGATTTGCCCCTGATTGGAAAACCACCAGCTCTGAAAACCGGCCCGGTTGGCGAGGGTAACAAAGTTATCCTGATATTGCGGTTTGCCGCTTATCACCCGATTAAGGGTTAGCCCCAGCGATTTCTGGGTGGAGGCGCTGGCGGAGATATAGTCCATAAACAGCGTGCCTTTGACCTGGCTGGCGAAAGGGGTGTTATCCCAGTGGCCGCCGAAAGCGCCGAGCGCATCGCGGCGCGCGCTTTCGCCAATCACCACCATATAGATCTGGTAGCGCGGCGCCACGGAAAGCACATGCCAGGTATCTTTCTTACTGGCGAGAGCCTGCATACGCGCCTGCTCTTCCAGAACGTCATTGTTATTCACGATGATGTCTTTAACAAAGCGCGCCACCGGATAGCCGGTTTCCTGTAGCCGGAAACCCCAGCCGGTAAGGTAGTTGTGGACTGGCGCGTACAATAGCGCCACCGTGGCAACCACCAGACACAGGCTTTGCGCATACCCCCAACCGCGTTCAGGCGATGGGCGGCGGCGCAGCGCCACCACGCCCAGGCCAATAATAAATAGCCCGATCAGGTAGCTGTACCACGGGAAGATGGTCAGGATCTCGGCGGATTCCTCCATATTGGTGGAGTGCAGGGCCAGCAGGGTATTGAAATTCGGCGCGCCGTAAGCCTGGCCGAACGGGAAATAACCGCCTGCCGCCAGGCTGCTGAAAGCCTGCACCGTTTTCTGTAACCGCGGGGCGACGCGCCACAGCAGAAGCAGTACGCAGGTGAATGCAATAGCGTAAAGCAGGCTGAATGGATAACCCAGCGCGTAATTAATCAGTAACGATTGCAGGAAATAGAACCCCAGCCACGGATCGAGGAGATTACCGCGAATTGCCTGGGCTTCTTTTACGGTCGAATTCATAGATTACTGTCTGATGCACGCCATGCGCTTACCCTGGCGTTAAGGGCCTGACCTGTCTGGGGGAAAAAAGCGATTACCAGTGCTTTACCGACGAGGCTGCAAGAAGATAGAGCGCGGCGTAAAGAATATCAACAGGAGATAACGCACTGTTTTGCGAGGCGGACTACAAAACCACGAAAATAAGCAGGAAATAGGGGATGTGAAATGGCTTACGCCACAGTATAGACACTAATTTTTACAAATTAATGACGGCCCGAAGGCATCGGGCCGGGATCAGGATGGTTTTTTGGGTTCGGACTGTGGCTTGTTGAACATATCGCACAGCATGTTCAGCAATTGCAGCCTGACCTTAAAGGGAGATTGAGTAAACACGCGTAAGCACCTCTTCAGCTCAGTCATACCACACCTCCTCGCGATGATTGCCTGGCAATCGATCCCTGAATGGTGTCTGGATTACATACAGATATAGCACGGGCTATAAAATATAGCTATGGCTATTTCGTTATTTTTTTGTTGTTGGCGTGTCGTGGTTTACAATGAGCGGCCAGTTTGCACTGAAAACCATGCGCGCCGCGCCAGGAGAAGAAGAATGACCCGTCGGGCAGGTATGCCATCCGCCAAAAAGAAGACCCAGTTGATCAATGTTGAAGAGCATGTCGAAGGGTTCCGCCAGGTCCGCGAGGCGCATCGTCGCGAGTTGATCGACGACTATGTGGAACTGATTGCCGATCTGCTTCAGGAACTGGGGGAGGCGCGGCAGGTGGATATGGCGGCACGCCTGGGAGTGTCTCAGCCGACAGTGGCGAAAATGCTTAAACGCCTGGCCTCAATGGGTTTGATTGCCCAGATCCCGTGGCGCGGCGTGACGCTCACCGCCGAAGGCGAAGAGCTGGCGCGTCAAAGCCGGGAGCGCCACCAGATTGTCGAACAGTTTTTACTGGCTCTTGGGGTCAGTACCGACATTGCCCGCCGCGATGCGGAAGGGATCGAACATCATGTCAGTGAAGAGACGCTGGAGGTTTTCCGGCGCTTTACTGAGCAGCAGGAGCAGAACCGCTAAATGCTCAAACAGCTGGCCCATGCCTTTCTGCACGATCGTTTTCTTCATTTACTGTTAATTATCGCCATCATCCTGAGTTTTCTGGTTCCCCTGCGTCCGGCTGAATGGCCGGGGGCGGTGGACTGGCACACCATTGTGACGCTCAGCGGTTTGCTGATGTTAACCAAAGGCGTGGAACTGAGCGGCTATTTTGAGGTGCTGGGCCGCCGTATGGTGAAGCGCTTTGCCAGCGAACGCGCGCTGGCGCTGTTTCTGATCTGCGCCGCGGCGCTGCTGGCGACCTTTCTGACCAATGATGTGGCGCTGTTTATCGTGGTGCCGTTGACGATAACGCTGCGCAAATTGTGCGCGATACCGGTCAGCCGGATCATTATTTTCGAGGCGCTGGCGGTGAATGCCGGTTCGCTGCTGACGCCGATAGGTAATCCGCAGAACATTTTGCTGTGGGGGAAGTCAGGCCTCTCGTTTGGCGCCTTTATTGTTCAGATGGCGCCGCTGGCGGCGTTGCTGGTGGCGAGCCTGATTGTTATCGGCTGGTTTGCTTTTCCGGCTAAGCGCCTGACTTACCAGAGCGGGGATCGGCTACGGGAGTGGCAGCCGCGTCTGCTGATTGCCAGCCTGGTCATGTACGGGATTTTTCTGGCGGCTCTGGAAACCGGCTATGCGCTGGCCGGGCTGGCGATCATTGCCTGTGGGTTTATGCTACTGGCGCGGCGGGTGATTGTGACCATTGACTGGTGCCTGTTGCTGGTATTCATCGTGATGTTTATTGATGTCTATCTGCTGACGCAACTGCCGGTATTGCAGAGTGCCCTGCACGGCATCGGTTCGCTTTCCGGAATCGGCGTGTATGGGCTGGGGATAGGACTCTCGCAGTTTATCAGTAATGTTCCGGCGACGATTTTGCTGGTGAATTATCTGCCGCCGGACAAGTTGCTGGCATGGGCAGTGAATATTGGCGGCTTCGGCTTATTGCCCGGATCGCTGGCAAACCTGATTGCGCTACGCCTGGCTGGCGATCGGCGCATCTGGTGGCGTTTCCATTTATGGTCGATACCGATGCTGCTGTGGGCGGCGCTGGCAGGGTATGTGCTGTTGTGAGGTAAATCCCGATGTTGTTTCTGCCCGCCAGGCCACTGGCGGGTCTGTCGCTGCACGGCAATGCTCCAGCGTTGAATCCCCTGTAGCCTCGCTTTGTTTTCTCTTTACACGTTTGCCTTCCTCGCTCTCATCGCGTTAGCAAAGTCCTCCCTGTTGGCTGTTGTGATTTCCTGGCTATTTACCACTCAAATCAGAAAACTGCGCTATCACGGACTGATTTTTCTGAAGCATAAAGCAGGATTTTTCCCTGGGAGAGTTAATTATTCGATAACCAGAGAGTGTGACTTATTGAATTTATGTGACATGAGTCACATTTTATAGAGATTTTAATACCTCTATTTCTCTCTTTCTCTGACCTGTATCTGCTTTCTTTCCAGGAATATTTTCTCTTCCCCAGGATTTTTTTCTCCAGGAATATTCATTATTCACATTAAGTTTATTATTCTTGATATAATTCGATGATTTCTTTACATACAGCAGTCTCCAGGAATTTTCATAGTCAAAGTTGTGTGTTTTCAGACCGGCAATGGTTTGTCCGGGCAGGGAAAATAACCGATGCTCGATTTTTATCCTGTTTTATATAATGTCAGATTTTGTAAGCGCGTTATTGGTTATGGCATCCGTTCTCCTCTCAATGGCCATTTACGGATAATCACGGGAGTGCAATATTCAAAAATTATGAAGCGCATTTGAAATAGGACATTCCGATCAATATGATCTAATCAATAGCTATTGACTATTGATTTTTGTATTGTTGATCGGTTTAAACGATTATATCTTCAACGATAACCCTGATTAAAATTCCCGGCATCAAAACGGAATTTATTTTACCGAATGAAAGTAGCTGTTAGTTATTTTTAGACTTTCGCGGATCAGGAGCGTTATTGTATGAATTACTATTTTATCTCTGACGATACCTTTTTTCTTTATGGAATACAGGACGTCATAAAATCGCGCGATATCACCTGCTCCTTTATTCATCCCGGCGACGATAACACTATTTTCTACCCGCAGCCAGGCGATCTGGTTGTGCTGGCGGTCAACGATAACTCGTTGCGCACTCATCTGTTGAAAACCCCGGGTATTATGGCTGCCCGACTGGTGATTATGGCGGATATTCCAGGGATAAGGACTGAACGTCAGGTTTTTCCCTGCCTGATGTCAAAAGGGGTTACAGTCAAAGGATTCTTGAGGTTGCTTGAGCGGGCGGCGAATATCCCGGTTAGTCAGGGTACGGTTTCCCGCCAGGTGATGACCATTTTTAATCAGCTCAGCCATGGTGATACGGTACATGGTTTGTCCGCTTATTCCCGACTGTCGCTGAAATATATTTACCGGGTTAAACGTAATGTTTTTCAGGAATACGGGCTAACCGGCTGTAACTCCGTGGGGATTCTATTGTGTCGCGATATGTTGAGAATGAAAATGCCGGTATAATTATTCATGTCGCAGGTATTGTTATTACAGAAATAGTAGAGCTCGTTTTGCGATATATTAACAAATTTTCCCTGTGAGATATTTTATTGCAGGTTTGCACGTGCAAGGAATTACCGAAATAGCCATTCTCTCGAGCGGACTTCTTTTTTATTGATGTGACAATCAGGTTACTTATCACAAGAAGAGGAATTTAACACCACAGGAAAGTATTTTGTTTGTTTCTCGATGGAATTAGCCATCAGTCACTGGTTATCACGCCGGGAATCAAGCATAAGACCCTCTACGCCTGGCGTGGAAATGTAGTAACCGTGAAAACAGGATGCTGTTTATCGCCTGGATTTACACAACTCAATCAACACCACAGTGGATATGACTTCCACTGCTCTATTTATCAAAGGGAGTAGTAAATGAAAATCAAAAATCTGGCAATCATGACCTTAGCAGCGCTGTCCTTAAGCTCCGTTGCGGCTCACGCAGCGACCGTTTCCGTGCAGGGCGGGGATGTGCATTTCGTCGGTACCGTTGTTAACGCAGCCTGTGCGGTAAATACCAATTCTGTCAACCAGACAGTGCAGATGGGTCAGGTTCGTACTGTGAACCTTGCTGCGGCTGGCGATGTCAGCACGGCTGTGGGCTTCAACATCCAACTGGACGATTGCGACACCAGCGTGGCGTCTAAAGCCGCCGTAGCGTTCTCAGGTACTGCGGTTAACAGTACCAACAGCAACGTACTGGCGCTGCAGAGCTCTGCAGCCGGCGGCGCAACCAATGTTGGCGTACAGATCCTCGACAACACCGGCACTCCGTTGGGCCTGGATGGCGCGTCCTACAGCGCACAGACCACGCTGATTAATGGTACCAACATTCTGCCGTTCCAGGCGCGTTACTACGCGATCGCCGCGGCGACAGCGGGTACCGCGAATGCCGACGCCACCTTCAAAATTCAGTACCAGTAATCGACTGCGAAAGCAGGGATGCGATATTGGGCCGGGATGGCCCATTTCGACAACGGGACCGGGGGACCATTATGCAAGGAATGAAATCTGCTCTGTTGACCATACTGCTACCGTCAATTGCTATGGCTGAAGCCAGCCTGAGCGTGACGGCACCCGGAGGTAACATGCGTTTCCAGGGGGTCATTATCGCCGAAGCGTGCCGCGTTGAGGCTGGCGATCGGCAGATGAGGGTGGATATGGGGCAAATCAGTAGTAATCGATTTCATTTTGCAGGGGAGGATGCGAATCCTGTTCCTTTCGATGTTCATCTCCAGGATTGTAGTACAGCGGTCAGCCAGCGTGTTGGCGTAACATTTTATGGCATTGCCGATGACAAAAATCCCGAGGTGCTTTCGGTGGGGGAAGGGCCGGGAATTGCGAGCGGCGTCAGCGTTGCGCTGTTCGATGCGCAGGATCGCCTGATCCCCGTCAATACCCCGCCCCGCAACGGGTCACGTTTGTATCAGGGGCCGACCACTCTCCACTTTGTGGCGAAATATCGCGCAACCGAAAAGCAGGTTACCGGAGGCGCGGCGAATGCCCATGCCTGGTTTGCTTTAACCTATCAATAAATTAGTCAGCAGGCATAACGGAAATCAGCAACCATTGTGTAATAAAGGAGCACACATGAGAAAAATACAGGATATTACCCGCTGCTTACTGGCTGGACTCTTGATGATATCTGCCGCCGGCGCGCAAGCCAGCGTGGCGCTGGGCACCACGCGGGTTATTTACCCGGCCGGGCAAAAACAAGTCCAGTTGCAGGTAACCAATAATGATCAAAAAAGCGCTTATCTTATTCAGTCATGGATAGAAAATAATGATGGCGCCAAAGATAGTCGCTTTGTTATTACCCCGCCGCTATTTGCTATGCAGGGGAAAAAAGAAAATTCATTACGCATTATTGACGCAACTAATAACCAGTTACCGCAGGATCGGGAAAGTCTGTTCTGGGTAAACGTGAAAGCGATTCCTTCCATGGATAAATCGCAGGCCAGTGCCGATAACAATACATTACAGTTGGCCATTATCAGTCGCATTAAACTCTATTATCGCCCGAACAATTTGCCATTAGCACCGGAACAGGCGGCAGAAAAGCTGACGTTCAGCCGCAGCGGCAACTTGCTAACGCTCAATAACCCGACGCCTTACTATTTGACTGTGACGGATTTGAGCGCCGGTAACCGGGTGCTGGATAATGCGCTGGTGCCGCCAATGGGAAAAACTTCGCTCAGGATACCGTCCGATGCTGGTAACAATATCACTTATCGGACCATCAATGACTTTGGTGCGCTGACGCCGCCAATGAAGGGCCTGCTGAAATAACTAACGGAATATTCACCAGTAATACTCCTCCCTGATCATAAAAAGAACTGACGGCCGGGTGAATTCAGACCGGAGGGACTATGTCACATCTAAAATATGAAATGGACCATTCAGGTTCCCGGCGCAATACGCCATTTTCTTTTACCCTAACGCCGGTGACGCTGGCGCTTTGGCTGGCAATATATCCGGCATCCACCCAGGCAGAACTCTATTTTAACCCACGCTTTCTGGCTGACGATCCGGCGGCAGTGGCTGACTTATCCAGCTTTGAAAAGGGGCAGGAAGTTCCGCCTGGCACCTATCGTGTCGATATTTATCTTAACGATGGTTATATGACTACCCGGGATGTCAGCTTTAATGCTGGTAGTGACGGTTATGGGCTAATGCCGTGCCTGACGCGCGGACAACTGGCCAGTATGGGGGTGAATATCGCGGCGGTGGCGGGAATGGAGGCGTTGGCTTCTGATGCCTGCGTCCCCATGAACGAAATGATTAAAGATGCCACCAGCAGTTTTGATGTCGGCCAGCAGCGACTGTATCTGACAGTCCCGCAGGCGCTGATGGGACATCGCGCCCGCGGCTATATCCCGCCAGAACTCTGGGATCATGGCATTAATGCTGGGCTGCTGAATTACAGTTTCACCGGCAATAGTCTGGATAGTGACACGTCAGGCAGCAGCAGTTACGCCTATCTGAATTTGCAGAGCGGGCTGAATCTGGGGGCCTGGCGTCTGCGCGACAATACCACCTGGAGCTACAATAGCGATGGCAGTTCCTCTGCTAACGCCAATAAATGGCAGCATGTTAATACGTGGCTTGAGCGGGATATTACCGCGCTGAGATCGCGCTTAACCCTGGGGGATGGCTATACCAACGGTGAAATTTTTGATGGTGTGAACTTCCGCGGGGCGCAGCTAGCCACTGACGACAACATGCTGCCGGATAGCCAGAAAGGCTTTGCGCCAGCGATCCATGGTATTGCCCGCAGCACGGCGCAGGTATCTGTTAAACAAAATGGTTATGAGATCTACCAGAGTACGGTACCGCCGGGGCCGTTCACCATTAACGATCTCTATGCCGCCGGTAACGGCGGCGATCTGCAGGTGAGTATCAAGGAGGCTGACGGCAGCACTCAGGTGTTCAGCGTGCCTTACTCTTCGGTGCCGTTCCTGCAGCGTGAGGGCCATACGCGCTATTCCCTGACGGCAGGTGAATATCGCAGCGGTAATAACCAGCAAAACGATCCTAAGTTTTTCCAGGGCACAGCATTACATGGCCTGCCGGCCGGCTGGACCGTATATGGCGGGACCCAACTGGCGGATCGCTATCGCGCTTTCAGTCTGGGGTTGGGCAAGAATATGGGGTATTTGGGCGCTTTCTCGCTGGATGTGACCCAGGCTAATGCCACGCTGGCGGATGACAGCGATCATCAGGGGCAGTCGCTACGCTTGCTGTATAACAAATCGCTGCTTGACACCGGGACCAACATTCAACTGGTGGGTTACCGCTATTCAACCCGCGGCTTCTTTAGTTTTTCTGATACCACCTATAACCGGATGAGCGGTTATAGCATCGATACCCACGAGGGGGAGCTCAATGTCACGCCGACCTATACGGATTACTACAATCTGGCCCATAGCAAACGCGGCAAAGCGCAGGTTAGCGTCACTCAGCAACTGGGGCAAAGAGCGACATTCTATATCAGCGGCAGTCGCCAGTCGTACTGGGGAACAAGCGCTGTCGATGAGCAACTCCAGGCGGGGTTAAACACGGCGATTAGTGATATCAACTGGACGCTGAGCTATAGCCTGAGCAAAAACGCCTGGCAGGATAAACGCGATCAGATGCTGGCAATCAACGTCAACATTCCGTTCAGCCACTGGCTGCGTTCAGACAGCAAATCCGTATGGCGTACCGCCAACGCCAGCTACAACATGTCCCACGACCTTGATGGTCGAATGACTAATATGGCCGGCGTATACGGAACATTGCTCGACGGTAATAACCTGAGTTACAGCGTGCAAAGCGGTTATGCGGGCGGCGGTAATGGCACCAGCAGCGCCAGCGGCTATACGGCGCTCAGCTATCGCGGCGGGTATGGCAACGCCAACATTGGCTATAGCCGCACCGATGGCAGTAAACAACTGTACTATGGCCTGAGCGGCGGCATTCTGGCCCACGCCAACGGCGTCACGTTAAGCCAACCGCTGAACGATACCGTGGTACTGGTAAAAGCGCCCGGCGCAGACAATGTGAAAGTGGAAAACCATACTGGCGTCACAACCGACTGGCGTGGTTATGCGGTACTGCCATACGCCACGGAGTACCGGGAAAACCGTATTGCGTTAGATACCAACACCCTGGCGGATAATGTGGATCTCGAAGAAACCGTGGTGCGCGTAGTACCGACCCATGGCGCCATCGTACGGGCTGAGTTTAAGGCCAACGTTGGGGTGAAAGTATTAATGACCCTGACCCATAACGGTAAATCGGTACCGTTCGGCGCGCTGGCCAGTTCTGATAATCAGCAAAGCGGCAGCATTGTAGCTGATAACGGTCAGGTTTACCTGAGCGGTATGCCGCTGGCGGGTAAGGTACAGGTGAAATGGGGGGAGGGTGACGATGCCAACTGTGTGGCAAGTTACAGCCTGCCGGAGGAGAGCCTGAATCAGGCAATGACGCAGCTGTCAGCAGAGTGTCGCTAAGGAAAGAATGCTAATGAAAAAAATACATTATTTGCCGGGCCTGGCGCTGGCGCTGGGTTCCGCCAGCTCCATGGCGGCTGACAGCAGCATTACCATCACCGGAAATGTGCGTGATAACGCCTGTACCGTGGCCACGTCATCAAAAAATTTTACTGTCGATTTACTCAATCACGGAGCTAAACAGTTTATGGCGGTTGGCTCGACCTCAACGCTGGTACCGTTCAGCATTATCCTGTCGCCGTGCGGTAGCGCGGTAACCGCGGTAAAAGTCGGTTTTACCGGTACTGCCGATACTATCAATACCAGTTTGTTAAAGCTCGATACCGCGACTTCGGCCGCCGCGGGTATGGGTGTGCAGATCCTCGATAGTAACCAGACTGCGTTGCCGCTTAACGCAGCGTCTTCAGCGATCGCCTGGACCCGTCTGACCGGTAGCCAGAGCAATACCCTGAATTTTTATGCGCGTCTGATGGCTACCCGGGTTCCGGTTACCGTTGGGCAGGTGAACGCCACAGCAACATTCACTCTTGAATTCCAGTAACGGAGGTGGATATGAAACGGATTTACCCACGGGGAGTGGTGGCGGCATTGCTGGTAATGGTTTCCCCGCTCTTGCAGGCCGCTGACGTGACGATTACGGTCTATGGCAAAGTGGTGGCTAAGCCTTGCACTATTTCGATCCCGAATGCCACGGTCGATCTTGGCGACCTGTACACGTTTGATCTGGTTTCCGCAGGATCTGCCTCAGCCTGGAAAAACGTCACGCTCGACCTGAGTAATTGCCCGGTCGGGACATCAAAAGTTACTGCGACATTCAGCGGTACGGCAGACAGTACCGGTTACTACAGTAATCAGGGAACTGCGGGCAATATTCAACTGGAGCTACAGGATAATATCGGCACTACGCTAAATAATGGCGCAGTGAAAACAGTACAGGTAAATAATACCACTCAGGCCGCAAGTTTTCCGCTGCAAGTGAGAGCACTGACGGTCAATGGTGGAGCGACCCAGGGAACTATTCAGGCGGTGATTAATATCACCTATACCTGGTCCTGAATCAGGAGGGAAATATGAAATCCAGTAATTTTACAACTATCAGAAATATATTATTTATTTTTTTATCATTGATTATTTATTCAAACAGTAGTCATGCTTTTCGATGTAAAGACTATACCGGAAATGAAGTTACCAGTACCAATGTGACAGAAACAGCTAACGTATATGTTAATTTGCAACCCTCTCTTTTACCGGGGCAAAACCTGGTTGTGGATCTGTCCACATCAATTGAGTGTAAAAATACTGTGCCAAACGGTAGGGATGATTACGTTAGCTTGGTTTCAGGCTCTTCATACGCCGGTGTGCTGGCTAATTTTACCGGTTCAGTAAAATATTATGGTGTTACCTATAATTTCCCGCTAACGACCTCGACGAGTGCACAATTATTCTCATCCGGAGATTATTCTGCATGGGACACCAAACTCTATCTGACACCGGTATCTGCGGCCTCTGGTGTGGTGGTAAAAACGGGTGATTTGATCGCTACACTTGTCATGTTCCAGTTAGGGCAGGATAAAGGCCAGCCAGGGGTAAATGTCAATACCGCCACGTTTACATGGAATATATTCGCGAGTAATGATGTTGTCATACCGACAGGCGGCTGTGATGTCTCGGCACGTGATGTCACGATCACTCTCCCTGATTACCCTGGCACGGCGGCAGTCCCGCTGACGGTTCATTGCGCCAAGGATCAGCGGTTGGGTTTTTACCTGACCGGCACAACAGTGGATTCAGCCAATTCAGTATTTGCTAACCTGGCAACCAATTCGCCGGCGCAGGGGATTGGCGTCCAGTTATCACGCAGTGGGAGCGCGGTGGCGACCAACAATAATGTATCGCTGGGTACTGTGGGCACATCGCCGGTGGATCTGGGGTTAACCGCCGGATATGGGCGCACGACCGGTCAGGTTACGGCGGGGAATGTTCAGTCAATCATTGGGGTGACGTTTGTGTATCTCTAGCGCAGGGTACTACGTGGATGGTGACATATAAAAACGGAGGGCATTTGCCCTCCGTTTCTGTTGGTTGTCTCAGCGCGTTAGTTCAGACGTACCGGCATACCGGAACGGGACTCAATCGCCTGGCCGAGAATATTCTGGTCTACACCGGCTTCGTCGGTCACCTGACGCAGCGACTGGGTCAGGCTAATCGGCACCACTTCGTTGTTTTCAATCTGCGCTTCTGAAGTGGAAAGCGGGTTGTGGACTTCAATGTAGCGGCTGCCGTCCGGCTCAGTAGAGGCTTTGACCGGCTCGTCGATAAACTGCACCCGGGTGCCGACCGGTACATTGTCAAACAGGAACTTGATATCGTCGTTACGCAGGCGCACACAGCCGTGGCTGACGCGCAGGCCGATCCCAAAGTTGGCGTTGGTACCGTGAATGGCATACAGGCGACCGATATACAGCGCGTACAGCCCCATCGGGTTATCCGGGCCAGCCGGTACCACGGCGGGCAGCGGTTCGCCGGCGGCGCGGTATTCAGCGTGCATTTTCGCGGTTGGCGTCCAGGTCGGACCGGCCTTTTTACGCTCGACTTTGGTGACCCAGTTGATCGGCGTGTCTTTGCCCAACTGGCCGATGCCGATAGGCAGCACAATCACGGTGCCGCTGTCTTTCGGGTAGTAATAGAGGCGCATTTCGGCGCTGTTAATCACGATACCTTCATGGGGCGTATCCGGCAGGATTAACTGCTGCGGGATGTTCAGCACCGTACCGCCTTTGGGCAGATAGGGATCGACCCCCGGGTTGGCTTCCATCAGGTTGGAAAGCCCTAATTGATATTGCGCGGCGAAATATTCCAGCGGTTCTTTGTTGCCTTCCGGGACAACAACGACCTGGTTTTGCCCTACCAGACGGCTGCCATCGGTGGGCAAAGGGTAGGTCACGGCAGAGGCGGTTTTGCAAAAACTCACCACAGCAAAAGCTGCCAGAAAAAGTGTACGTAATTTCATAGTCATGATTGATGTGTTGTGTATTTGTGCCACACAGGCCGTTTTAGTTGATGGAACAGGTGATAGTGCCGGGAGCGCATTATAGGTGCATTCGGCGGCGCTGGGAATTCAGATGTGGATGAAATGCACGTTTTTCATCTCCCCCCGGCAGCCGACGACAAATAACGGGCGCGAATAGCTCCGGCAAGTATGGCATAATGCGGCGTTTATCACATTATTTTCAGGAAAAGCCTGTGTTAGTTTCCAGTAACGTCACTATGCAGTTCGGCAGTAAGCCGCTGTTTGAAAACATTTCCGTCAAGTTTGGCGGCGGCAACCGCTACGGCCTGATTGGCGCCAACGGCAGCGGCAAATCGACTTTCATGAAAATTCTCGGCGGCGATTTGCAGCCGACCGCCGGTAATGTGTCGCTCGATCCCAATGAGCGTATCGGTAAGCTGCGTCAGGATCAGTTCGCCTTTGAACAGTTCAGTGTGCTCGACACGGTGATTATGGGTCACACCGAGCTGTGGGAAGTGAAGCAGGAGCGCGATCGCATCTACGGCCTGCCGGAAATGAGCGAAGAGGATGGCTATAAAGTGGCCGACCTGGAGGTCAAATATGGCGAGATGGACGGTTACTCTGCCGAATCCCGGGCCGGTGAACTGCTGCTTGGGGTCGGCATTCCGCTGGAGCAGCACTACGGCCCGATGAGCGAGGTGGCGCCCGGCTGGAAATTGCGTGTGCTACTGGCGCAGGCGCTATTTTCCAATCCGGATATCCTGTTGCTTGATGAACCGACCAACAACCTCGATATCGATACTATCCGCTGGCTGGAGCAGGTGCTGAACGAGCGTGACAGCACCATGATCATCATCTCCCATGACCGCCACTTCCTGAATATGGTGTGCACCCATATGGCGGATCTCGACTACGGCGAGCTGCGGGTGTATCCGGGCAACTATGATGAATAC
Source organism: Entomohabitans teleogrylli (assembly GCF_001484765.1). Taxonomy (GTDB): domain Bacteria; phylum Pseudomonadota; class Gammaproteobacteria; order Enterobacterales; family Enterobacteriaceae; genus Entomohabitans; species Entomohabitans teleogrylli. The sequence goes on from NZ_LLXO01000029.1 coordinate 55,354, forward strand.
ATGACCGCCGCCACCCAGGCCCGGGAGCGCCTGCTGTCGGACAACGCGAAGAAGAAAGCGCAGATTGCCGAGCTGCAGTCATTCGTCAGCCGCTTCAGCGCCAACGCCTCTAAATCGCGCCAGGCCACTTCCCGCGCCCGGCAGATTGACAAGATCAAGCTGGAAGAGGTGAAAGTTTCCAGCCGCCAGAACCCGTTTATCCGCTTCGAGCAGGAGAAGAAGCTGTTCCGCAACGCGCTGGAAGTGCAGGAACTCAGCAAGGGGTTTGATAACGGCCCGCTGTTTAAAGGGTTTGGTATGTTGCTGGAGGTGGGCGAGAAGCTGGCGGTGCTGGGGACCAACGGCGTGGGTAAAACGACACTGCTGAAAACCCTGGTCGGCGAACTGCCGCCCGACAGCGGTAGCGTAAAGTGGTCAGAGAATGCCCGTATCGGCTATTACGCCCAGGACCATGCGGCGGATTTTGACAATGATCTGACGGTTTTTGACTGGATGAGCCAGTGGAAGCAGGAAGGGGACGATGAGCAGGCGGTACGCAGTATTCTGGGGCGTCTGCTGTTCAGCCAGGATGATATTAAGAAACCGGCGAAGGTGCTGTCCGGGGGCGAGAAGGGGCGGATGCTATTCGGCAAGTTAATGATGCAGCGCCCGAATATTCTGGTCATGGATGAACCGACCAACCATCTGGATATGGAATCTATCGAAGCCCTGAATATCGCCCTTGAATTGTACCAGGGGACGCTGATCTTCGTTTCCCACGATCGGGAGTTTGTCAGTTCGCTGGCTACCCGACTGGTGGAAATCACCGCCCAGGGGATTGTCGACTTCGGCGGCGGCTATGAGGACTATCTGCGCAGCAAAGGCGTGGAATAACCCACTGACGGGGGGCGCAGCGTCCCCCGCAGCGTGGGCCCGAACGATTACTGGCCGCACACCTCGCAGTGCGGATTGCGCGCCAGTTTCATCTCCCGGAACTGACAGGTCATCGCGTCATACAGGACGATTTTCCCGGCGCAACTGGTGCCGTAGTGGGTCAGCAATTTAATCGCTTCCATGGCCTGCAAAGCGCCAATCACCCCAATCAGCGGCGCCATTACCCCGGCCTCAACGCAGGTCAGGGCGTTTTCGCCAAACAGCCGGCTCAGGCAGCGGTAGCAGGGTTCATCCTGCTGCCAGGTGAAGACGCTGATTTGCCCCTCCATGCGGATGGCGGCGCCGGACACCCACGGCACGCGCGCCCCGTAGCAGGCGCGATTAATCCGGTTGCGGATCTCCACGTTATCGGTACAGTCCAGCACCAGATGGTGTTCGCGCACCAGCGCGGCGAGTTGTTCGTCGTCGAGCCGCGCATCAATAGGCCGCAGCGCCACATGCGGGTTGATATCCGCCAGTGCGCTGCGCGCTGATGCCACTTTCGGCTGGCCGATGGTGGCGTCCCGGTGCAGGGTCTGGCGCTGAAGATTCGACAGCGATACGGTATCGAAATCCAGCAGGGTGAGCGAACCGACGCCGGCGGAGGCCAGATACTGAGAGGCGGCGCAGCCCAGCCCGCCAAGCCCGACGATCAGCACCCGTGACGCTTTCAGCGTCTCCTGGCCGTCGAAGTCAAAACCGCGCAGAATGATCTGCCGGTTGTAGCGCATCATCTCTTCATCGCTCAGCGCTTCCGCCATCTTAACCTCCAAACAGATGATTAAACGGCTCGACATCCACCCATTCGCCGGCTTCCACTTTGCCGCGTTCGCGCTCCAGTACTACAAAGCAGTTGCCCTGGCTGAAGGAACTGAAAATATGCGAACCCTGGTGCCCGGTGCTGATCACTTCCGGCACGCCGTCGTGACCGGTGCGCAGAATGCCGCGCTGAAAATCGAGGCGCCCCGGGGTTTTTTTAAACGTCACCGCGGCCCGGGCTTTCTGGCGGAGCGGCAGCGCCGGCGCGCGCTGGCCGCTGAGTTTCGCCAGCAGCGGCTGCACCAGTTGATAAAAGGTCAGAGCGGCGGAAACCGGGTTGCCGGGCAGGCCGCAGAACCAGCTATTTTTCAGCCGACCAAAGGCGAAGGGTTTCCCCGGTTTGATAGCCAGCTTCCAGAAGGCGATTTCACCCACTTCGTCGAGGATCTGTTTGGTATAGTCAGCTTCTCCGACGGAAACGCCGCCAGAACTGATAACCACGTCCGCCTGGCTGTCCGCCTGGGCAAAAGCGGCGCGCAGGGCGTCGGGATTGTCGCGAATAATGCCGAGATTTATCACCTCGCAGCCCAGTTGTTCCAGCATCAGATGGACCGTTAGCCGGTTGGTGTCGTAAATCTGCCCCTCCGCCAGCGGCTGGCCGGGTAACTGTAGCTCATCGCCGGTGGAAAACAGCGCCACGCGCACTTTGCGGGTTACCGGCACGTCAGCGATACCCAGCGACGCCAGCAGCGGCAGTTCGCCGACGGTCAGCCTCTGACCCGCTTCCAGCACCGTAGCGCCGCAGCGGATATCTTCACCCCGGCGGCGGATATTCTGCCCCGGCTTTATCCCGGCGCTAAAGCGAATACCTTCCGCCACGGTTTCGGTCTGCTCCTGCATCACCACGGCCTCGCAGCCTGCCGGCACCGGGGCGCCGGTCATAATGCGGATACAGGTGCCGGTCGGCCAGTCGCCGTGAAACGGTTGACCGGCGAAAGCTTTCCCCGCCAGCGGCAGCGGTTTACCGGCCGCCACGTCGGCCATGCGCACCGCGTAACCGTCCATTGCCGAGTTATCGAATCCGGGCACGTCGAGCGGGGAGGTAATATTCAGGGCAGTGATACGTCCAAAGCCGGCAAGCAGCGGAACGGTCTGTGATTCAGTCAGTGGAGAAATACGGGATAACATCTGCTCCAGCGCGCTTTCCAGCGGGATCAGACCGGCAGTAAATTCCATGAGTAGCTCCTGCGCGGGGAAAAAAGAAAGAAGGTTATTATGGCAGATTACACCGTGACACTGAACGTCTTAGCGCTACCTCGGGCGGGGTAATGGTTAACATCCTGGCTTTACATCACTTTTTCATCTTTCTATATTCAGAAATCGAATAAGTGCCGGATGATGTTAGTGATATTTATACTGGTCCTGATTCTGGTACGGCGGCCAAGCGGCCGGAACGGATAACGATAAGCTAAAATACGTTATTTAATAATACGTTAATAGTGAAGGTGCATATGGCGAGGGCAGTGATTGCCATCCACGGCGGCGCAGGAGCTATCTCCCGCGGCCAGATGAGTGCGGACAAAGAGCAAGCGTATATCCGGGCATTGTCCGATATTGTTGGCGCCGGGCAGGAGATTCTTGCCGCTGGCGGCAGCGCCATTGAGGCGGTGACGGAAGCGGTGCGCCTGCTGGAAGAGTGCCCGCTGTTCAATGCCGGTATAGGTTCGGTGTTCACCCGCGATGGCACCCATGAGATGGATGCTTGTGTGATGGACGGCGCCACCCTTAATGCCGGGGCGGTGGCCGGCGTTCGCCACCTGCGCAACCCGGTGCTGGCGGCCCGGCTGGTGCTGGAGCGCAGCCCGCATGTCCTGATGATCGGCGACGGGGCGGAAGCGTTTGCCATGCAACACGGCATGACGCCGGTGTCGCCGGAAATTTTCTCTACTGAAGAGCGCCGCCAGCAGTTGCTGCAGGCTATTGGCGCGCAGCAGGTGGCGCTTGACCATAGCGCGCCCCTTGATGAAGCCGACAAGCTGGGAACCGTCGGCGCCGTGGCGCTTGATCTGGCGGGTAACCTCGCCGCCGCCACCTCAACGGGCGGAATGACCAACAAACTGCCGGGCCGGGTGGGTGATTCGCCGCTGCCCGGCGCGGGCTGCTACGCGAATAATGCTAATGTGGCGGTCTCCTGTACCGGTACCGGCGAAGTCTATATCCGCGCCCAGGCGGCCTATGATATTGCCGCGCTGATGGAGTACCGCTGCCTGAGCCTGCACCAGGCGACGGAGCGGGTGATTATGGAAAAAATCCCCACCCTTGGGGGCGACGGCGGGGCTATCGCCGTCGATCGGGAAGGCAATGTGGCATTGCCGTTTACCACTGAAGGGATGTACCGGGCCTGGGCCTGGGTGGGTGACGCGCCAAGCGTTGGGATCTATCGCGAATAAAGGAGGGCGCGTGCCCCACAGCCATGAACTGCCGGACGAACAAATCCTGTCCGTTAGCGACCTGAACGTCAGCTTTCCCCAACAGCAGCAGGTGACGACCGCGGTGCGCCAGCTCTCTTTTACCCTGCGGCGCGGCGAGACGCTGGCGATTGTCGGCGAGTCCGGTTCGGGCAAATCGGTGACGGCGCTGGCGCTGATGCGTCTGCTGTCCGCGAGTGACAGCCAGGTAGACAGCGGCCAGCTGTTGCTGAGGCGGCGCAATAAAGAGGTGGTCGATCTGCGGGAGCTCAGCGGCGCGGAGATGTGCCAGGTGCGCGGCGCCGATATGGCGATGATTTTTCAGGAGCCGATGACCTCCCTTAATCCGGTGTTTGCGGTAGGAGAACAAATCGCCGAGTCGATTCGCCTGCACCAGGGACTGGGGCGCGAAGAAGCCATGCGCGAAGCGCAGCGTATGCTGGAACTGGTGCGGATCCCCGAAGCGCATATGATGCTCAAGCGTTATCCACACCAGCTTTCCGGGGGAATGCGCCAGCGGGTGATGATCGCCATGGCGCTCTCCTGTCGTCCGGCGGTGCTGATTGCCGACGAACCGACCACGGCGCTGGATGTTACTATTCAGGCGCAGATTCTGCAGTTGATCCGCGTGCTGCAGCAGGAAATGTCCATGGGAGTGATTTTTATCACTCATGACATGGGCGTGGTGGCCAATATGGCCGATCGGGTGTTGGTGATGTACCACGGCGAGGCGGTGGAGACCGGCAGCGCGGAGCAGATTTTCAACCACCCGCAACATCCTTATACCCAAAAGTTGTTGGCTGCGGTGCCGCGCCTGGGGGCGATGCGCGGTAGCGATTTGCCGCGCCGCTTTCCGCTGCCCGGCGAGCAGGGGACGTCCGACGCGCCGCTGGCGGCCCCTGACAAGCGAACACCGATCCTCGAAGTTCGCGATCTGGTGACCCGCTTCCCGCTGCGCAGCGGTATCCTTAACCGGGTCACCCGGGAAGTGCATGCGGTGGAGCATGTCAGCTTCGATCTCTATCCCGGAGAGACGCTGGCGCTGGTGGGGGAATCCGGCTGCGGTAAGTCCACTACCGGCCGGGCATTGCTGCGCCTGGTGGAGACCCAGGGCGGTTCGATTACCTTCAACGGCCAGCGTATTGATACTCTGTCCGGCGCCCGGTTACAGCACCTGCGGCGCAATATTCAGTTTATCTTCCAGGATCCTTACGCTTCGCTGGACCCGCGCCTGACGGTGGGGTATTCGATTATGGAGCCGCTGTTGATCCACGGCGTCGCCCGGGGGGAAGCCGCGCGCCAGAGAGTGGCCTGGCTGCTGGAGCGGGTTGGCCTGTCGCCGGAGCACGCACAGCGCTACCCCCACGAATTTTCCGGCGGCCAGCGCCAGCGTATCTGCATCGCCCGGGCGCTGGCCCTCAATCCGCAGGTGGTGATCGCCGATGAATCCGTTTCGGCGCTGGATGTGTCGATCCGCGCGCAAATTATTAATCTGCTGCTCGATTTGCAGCAGGAGTTTGGTATTGCTTTCTTATTTATTTCCCACGATATGGCCGTGGTTGAGCGGATCAGCCACCGGGTGGCGGTGATGTATCTTGGCCAGATTGTCGAGATGGGGCCGCGCCGGGCGGTATTTGAAAATCCTCAGCACCCCTATACCCGCAAGCTGATGGCGGCGGTGCCGGTGGCCGATCCGGGCCACCGTCGCCACCAGGGGATTTTATTGTCAGATGAGTTGCCGAGCGCCGTTCGCAAGGTGGGGGATAATCCGGCTGTTGCGCCGCTGGTCGCCGTTGGGCCGGGGCATTACGTGGCCCGCCATCCGGTTGGGATGGCGGGTAAGCATGTTTAGCGCCGGCCGTCAGGCCAGCATACAGGCAGGGACTTACAGGAGAATAATGATGAAACACAACGCAATACGTTACGGGATGATCGCGGCGGGACTGGCATGCGCCATGATGGCCGCTCCGGCTCTGGCTGCCAAAGATGTGGTGGTGGCGGTAGGTTCGAACTTTACGACACTCGACCCCTATGACGCCAACGATACCCTTTCTCAGGCAGTGGCGAAGTCTTTCTACCAGGGGTTGTTTGGCCTTGATAAGGACATGAAGATCAAAAATGTCCTCGCCGAGAGCTATACCGTTTCTGATGACGGGCTGACTTATACCATCAAACTGCATTCCGGGGTGAAGTTCCAGGACGGTAGCGACTTTAACGCTGCGGCGGTGAAGGTGAATCTCGATCGGGCCAGTAATCCGGATAACCACCTCAAGCGTTACAACCTGTACCGCAATATCGCCAGCACCGAAGTGGTCGATCCTGGGACGGTGAAAATTGTGCTGACGTCGCCATTCTCGGCCTTTATCAATATCCTGGCCCACCCGGCCACGGCGATGATCTCCCCGGCGGCGCTGGAAAAATACGGCAAGGAGATCGGTTTCCATCCGGTAGGCACCGGGCCGTATGAGCTGGTGACCTGGAATCAGACCGATTTTGTGAAGGTGAAGAAGTTTGACGGCTACTGGCAGCCGGGCCTGCCGAAGCTGGATTCCATCACCTGGCGTCCGGTGGTGGACAATAATACCCGGGCGGCGATGCTGCAAACCGGGGAGGCGAACATGGCGTTCCCGATCCCCTTCGAACAGGCGGCGGTACTGGAAAAGAACCCGAAACTGGAACTGGTGGCCTCGCCGTCGATAATGCAGCGCTATATCAGTATGAACGTGACGCAAAAACCGTTCGATAACCCGAAAGTGCGCGAGGCGCTGAACTACGCCATCAACCGCCAGGCGCTGGTGAAGGTGGCGTTTGCCGGTTTCGCGACCCCGGCTACCGGCGTGTTGCCGCCGGCCATCGCTTACTCGCAAAGTTATCAGCCCTGGCCTTACGACCCGGCGAAAGCCCGGGAACTGCTGAAAGAAGCCGGATATCCCGACGGCTTTACCACTACGTTGTGGTCTTCCCATAACCACAGTACCGCTCAGAAAGTGTTGCAGTTTACCCAACAGCAACTGGCGCAGATTGGCGTAAAAGTTCAGGTTACCGCCATGGATGCCGGCCAGCGTGCGGCGCAGGTGGAAGGCAAAGGGCAGAAAGAGAGCGGCGTGCGCATGTTCTATACCGGCTGGACAGCGTCCACCGGGGAAGCGGACTGGGCGCTGTCGCCGCTGTTCGCCACGCGCAACTGGCCGCCGACACTGTTCAACACCGCGTTTTACAGTAATCCGCAGGTGGACAGCGATCTGGCTGATGCGCTGAAAACCACCAGCGGCGAAGAGAAAGCGCGACTGTATAAAGATGCTCAGGATATCATCTGGAAAGAGTCGCCGTGGATCCCGCTGGTGGTGGAAAAACTGGTGTCCGCCCACAGTAAAAATCTCAGCGGTTTTTATGTGATGCCGGATACCGGGTTCAGTTTTGAGGACGCTGATCTCAACTGACGGTGTGAAATGAAGCGGGGCCGGGGCGTTCCCCCGGCCATCCGGCGTCGGCAACAGGGAGTCGCCGGTACGCGAGAGAAAAGGTCGTACATGCTTAATTATTTTTTAAAGCGCCTGCTGGGGTTGATCCCGACGCTGCTGATTGTGGCGGTGCTGGTGTTTTTATTCGTTCACTTACTGCCCGGCGACCCGGCGCGCCTGATTGCCGGTCCGGAAGCTGACGCCATGGTGGTGGAACTGGTGCGCCGGCAACTGGGGCTCGATCAGCCGCTGTGGGTACAATTCTGGCATTTTATCAGTAATGCCGTGCAGGGGGATTTTGGCATCTCTATGGCCTCCCGGCGGCCGGTATCGGAAGAGATCGCCATCCGTTTTATGCCGACCCTGTGGCTGACGCTGTCCAGCATGGTCTGGGCGACGCTGTTCGGCCTTGGCGCCGGGATCGCCGCCGCCGTATGGCGCAACCGCTGGCCGGATCGGCTGGGCATGACCCTGGCGGTTTCCGGTATCTCGTTCCCGGCTTTTGCGCTGGGTATGGTACTGATGCAAATTTTCTCGGTCGAATTAGGCTGGCTTCCCACCGTCGGGGCGGATAGCTGGCGGCACTATATTCTGCCGTCAATCACCCTTGGCGCGGCAGTGGCGGCGGTCATGGCGCGTTTTACCCGGGCGGCGTTTGTCGATGTGTTGCAGGAAGACTATATGCGTACTGCCCGGGCCAAAGGGGTACCGGAGCGGCGGGTGATTATCAAACACGGGCTGCGCAACGCTCTGATTCCGGTGGTAACCATGATGGGGCTGCAGTTTGGGTTTCTGCTCGGCGGGTCTATTGTAGTGGAGAAAGTGTTTAACTGGCCGGGACTCGGACGTCTGTTGGTGGATTCAGTGGAAATGCGTGACTACCCGGTGATTCAGGCGGAAGTTTTGCTGTTTTCCCTCGAGTTTATTCTTATCAACTTAGTGGTGGACATGTTGTATGCCGCCATTAACCCGGCGATCAGGTATAAATAATATGGCTCTGTTTAACTGGCGCCGTAAGGCAATACTGAACAGCATGCCGGTCGTGACGCCGGATAATATCCGCACCCCGTGGCGCGAGTTCTGGCGCCGGCTGCGCGCTCAGCCGCTGGCGATGGCGGCGGGAGCTATTGTGGCGGCGCTGTTTCTGCTGGCGGTGATCGCGCCGTGGATCGCCCCGTTTGATGCGGAAAATTACTTCGATTACGACCGTCTCAACGACGGCCCCTCTTTGCAGCATTGGTTTGGGGTGGATTCTCTGGGGCGGGATATCTTTAGCCGGGTACTGGTCGGCAGCCAAATATCGCTGGCCGCCGGGTTGATATCGGTGGCCATCGGCGCCGGTATCGGCACAGTGCTCGGGTTGCTGGCGGGGTACTACGAAGGCTGGTGGGACCGGCTGATTATGCGCGTGTGCGACGTGCTGTTCGCTTTTCCCGGTATTTTACTGGCTATTGCCGTGGTGGCGGTGATGGGCAGCGGAATGGCCAACGTTATTATCGCGGTGGCGATTTTCAGCATTCCGGCGTTCGCCCGTCTGGTGCGCGGCAATACGCTGGTACTGAAGCACCAGACTTTTATCGAGTCGGCGCGCAGTATCGGCGCTTCTGATTTCACGATTCTGCTGCGTCATATTTTGCCGGGCACTGTATCGTCTATCGTGGTGTTTTTTACCATGCGTATTGGTACTTCGATCATCTCTGCCGCCAGTTTGTCGTTCCTCGGGCTTGGCGCTCAGCCGCCGACGCCGGAGTGGGGTGCGATGCTCAACGAAGCGCGGGCGGATATGGTGATTGCTCCTCATGTGGCTATTTTCCCGAGTATGGCGATCTTTATCACGGTACTGGCGTTTAACCTGCTGGGGGATGGGCTGCGCGACGCGCTGGATCCGAAGATTAAGGGCTAATAAGATGTGAAAGCGCGCGCAATGTTGATAGCTGGCTGGGTGTTTTGTTGTCCATAGCGGGTTATTCCAGCGAAAAAACCCGTTCACCTGGCCGACGGCGAGTGAACGGGGTTTGTGTGAGTCCGGCGGGGGCTGGCTGTGTTCCTGATTGCGATTATCCTTCGCTGACTTTGCCAGGCTGCGTTCCCTGGCGATTAAACGAACTCAGCAACTGGCTAAAGTCGGCGATATTGAACAGAACCGCCTCTTTCAGTAGCAACAAAATATCCGTGGGCTGGGTGAAAAATTTATTGAGTTCGGAAAAGCTGAGCTTTGCTCTCTGGCCATCTTCGCGGTCATAGACAATCAGCCCATCGCTGAGAATACGCCGGGTCCATTTTTCCAGGGTATGGCTGTCCAGGGCGGCAGAAAAGCCGGAGAGGATCGCCAGCATATCAATATCGTTATTCTTCAGTTTATCAAGATCGTTTTCATTACCGCTTTTTAATAGCGGTACCAGAAATTCTTTCTGTAAATCGGCGATAAACGCTAAGCGCCGCCACGGATCCAGTTGTATTAACATAAAGGTATGGCCGCCAATAGCGATCTCTTTAAATTCGTTTTGCATGGTTGTTTCCTTAATTAAACCCACCGCGTTGGGTGATGATGACAGGAGGGAGTTATCTTTCCCGTAATGCTTCATTAATTTTGCTAAAAGGCTTGATTAAATAATCGGCGATCGTTTTACTGCCGGTGACAATATCCACGGAGGCGATCATCCCCGGCGAGATAAACAATTTTTTCCCCGTTTTATTGGTCAAGTAATCGCGGCTGGTACGAATATAGGCCCGGTAATACACCACATCGGGTTTGCGCTCGTCTTTGATGGTATCCGGGGACAGGGTGATAACCTCGCCGTCCAGACCGCCATAAATGGAGTAGTCATAGGCGGTAATTTTGACTTTAGCCGCCTGCCCCGGATGAATAAAGGCGATATCGCGCGGGGAAATTTGCGCTTCGATCAGCAGTGTGTCATCAAGCGGAACGATATGCATGATTGCCCCGTTCGGCGGAATGACGCCGCCCAGCGTGTTGATTTCAATGTCTTTTACAATACCGCGTACCGGCGATCGCAGGGTTGATTTGGCAAGTAAATCCTCGCGGCCGCGGATCACCTGGGCCAGCGCGGCGGTTTCGGCAGACACCCGGGCCAGCTCTTCGCGGGATTTTACCTGGTAACCGGCATACAGATCAGACTCCTTCATACTCAGATCGACCAACTGGCGGCGTAAACGAATCACATCCACTGTACTGGAAGCGCCTTTGGCGGCCAGCCGGGTATTAATGCTCAGCTCCTGGTCGATGAGCGCGCGTGATTCACGGATATTGCTCAGCGCGTCCGCGAATTGCTTTTTCCGCGACAAATACAGCCGGGTTTCGGACTCGACCAGTTCCGGTTTTTCCGATAACTGCGGTGGAAAGGTGAGTTCGACATGGTTTCCTTCGGCGTTGAGGCGCGCCTGTTGAGCCAGCAGCGCATAGTATTTCGCCTGATACTCTTCTACAGATGAGCTGATGCGGGTGACCTCCAGTTGCGCCAGCTCCTCCCCGGGGGTGACAATTTGCCCTTCCCTGACATTAATTCGTTGCAGAATGCCGCCGTCAAGGGACTGAATCACCTGTTCTCGGGAACTGGGGATCACCTTACCGTGTCCGCGTGAGATTTCACTGATGCTGAACAGACTGGCCCAGATGGCAAATAGCACCAGAAACAGGCAAATAACCATGATAATTCGCGCCGCGCCGCTGAGCTGAATATCATGTCCGGCGCTGAAGGTCAGCACCTCATCGATATCCCGGTCGGTGTTCCAGAGCGCATCTGGCTTGCGGCGCAGAAAAATCCAGCGAATAAATGCGCAGCGCTTCATTAAGGATGAGTCGCGTTGGGTTAACGGAGTTCGCATAGTCATGAGCCTTAAAGGGTATCAATAACCTGTTCCCGGGGCTGGTCGAGGACAACCGCTCCCTGCGAAACGATGATGATTCTGTCCACCAGCGCCAGCACGGCTTTACGATGGGTGGCGATGATCAGCGTCTTACTGGCGATCCAGGGATGCAGGCTGTCAATCACATGCTGTTCTGTTTCTTCATCCAGCGCGGCGGTGGGTTCATCCAGCAGCAGAATATCCGGCTGACGCAGCAGCAGGCGGCTGAGCAATAGCGACTGGCGCTGGCCTCCGGACAGCCCCAGACCGCCTTCCTGAACCTGGTATTCAATACCGTTGGGCAAGTCGTTCACGAAACCGAGCGCGCCGCTCAGCGCCAGAGCCTGATAAATCTCCTCATCGCTGGCCAGCGGGGCGCCGAGGGTTAAATTTTCGCGCAGCGTGCCATAGAACAACCGCGCATGCTGGGGCAGGTAGCCAATATCGCGCCGCAGATCGGCGGGATCGAGGTTATCGATGTGAATATTATCCAGCGTCAGGGTGCCGCGCTCGCAGAGCATCTGCCCGGCCAGCGCGCTCAGCAGTGAGGATTTGCCGGAGCCATTACGTCCCAGAATGGCGATTTTCTCGCCGGCGGTGATGTTCAGTTCCGGGATCGCCAGCGCCGGTCGCGGGCTATTGATATGGTGGCGAAAGAGGGTGTCTTTGAAGGCATAATGCCCGCTAAGACTGGCCTTATGGATCCGACGGCCCTGTTCGGGATAGTCCGTCGGGGTGTGCATAATACTGTCGAGCCCGGAGATGGCGACTTTGGTTTGCTGCCAGCGGGTAAGGATATTCGCCAGTTGCGATACCGGCGCCATCATCCGTGAACTGAGGATAGAGGCCGCCACCAGTGCGCCGGTGGATAGCTCGCCGCTCATCGCCAGCGGTGTCCCGGCCAGTACCACGCAAACGAATACGCCGTTCTGTACCAGATATGACCAGGATAGCAATTTATGGGTCAGGTGTTTTAACGCCAGTCCGCTTTGGGCGGTGGTCGCGGTATAATGCAGCCACTGGTGCTGGAAGCGGTATTCCGCCTGTAACTGTTTAATGTCATCCAGCCCCTGGATGGTTTCTACCAGCATGGCGTTACGCAGGTTGGCTTCACGCATGGCGGTGCGCGCCAGCATGGCCAGTTTTTTCTGGCACAGTAATCCGGGCAGCACCATTAGCAACATCCCGGCCAGCGGCACCAGAAAAACCAGCCCGGCCAGCGAATAAATAATCAACAGGAACAAAAAGAAGAAGGGGAGATCGGCAATCGCCACGACGGTGGATGAGGTCAGCATTTCCCGCACTTGTTCCAGTTCTTTGAGCTGCGCGATAAACGACCCCGTCGCCTGGGGGCGATAACCGTTGCGAATGCGTAATGAGTGGCCAAAGACCCGATCGGAAATTTTTAAATCCGCCCGCTTGCCTAAAATATCCGTCACGCTGTAGCGCAGCAGGCGCAGGATAAAATCGAGGATAAATGCCAGTATCACCCCGGAAAATAATACCCACATTGTCGGCCATGACTGAGAGGGAATAATACGATCATAGGTTTGCATGGAGTACGTAATTCCGGCAAGCCCGAGAATATTGACAAATAATGACCCGAGGATCACAAAGTAATAAGGGCGAATATCATGAAAGATTATCCGCCAGATCCAGTTGGGTTCTACCGGACGAATATAATCATCGATGCGCGCGTCGGGGGCGTTTTTTATCGGCCGCAGCGTGATTATTTGTTTGCCGTGCTGCTGAAGCTCATCGAACGAGAGCGAAGAAATAAGTCCCTGATCGCCGGTGAAGGTCACCAGCAGGGTATCGCCGTGCTCGATTTTTTTTACAATCGCCAGCTTGCCGTCATGCATTTCCAGTACCACCGGCAAAAGCCAGTTGCTCAGCCGTAGCTGAGCGGGCGCGGTGGTTTTCAGCGCCAGCCCGGCGCGCTTCGCCATTAAGCGAATCAGGGCATCGTCGGCGCTATTATGGTGGTGCTGTGCGGTGATATGGATATTTTGCTGTGATACGTCCAGCCGATAGTGGTGGGCTATCTCAACGATCGCCTCTTCCCAGGCCTGCAGGTAGTCAGGGCGTTCAAACAGAATATTTTGATTATTTGGCACGTCATCATCGCCGGATGTTTTATACACAATGAATATCTCAGTCAGGGGGCATCATTTAGTTATTAAAAAAACTCGCCAAATGGCCGGAGTAATATAAACAGTCCAGCGTCAGCATCTGGAAGGTGAATTGGCTGTTAATGATATCCATCCGGGTTTGATGGATTTCTGATTCCGCATTGAGCAGATCGGAAAACTGGCGCGTGCCGAGTTCCAGATACTGCATCTTATAAAGATCGCGCGTCCTGACCGCGTCTTTCTCCCTTTGCTGTTTAGCATCAAGACTCAGTTCCAGGCTGATTATCTGGCTGCTGGCCTCAGTTATTTTTCTTCTGGCGTCGCTGATATCTTTGTCCAGATTATACTGTGCGGCGGACAGGGCCTGCTCGGCCTGGCGGGTGCGGGATAGCCGGGCGCCGCCTTCAAACAGCGGGACCGCGACATTCACGAAAACGTTAAATTTCCCGTCCCGGTCATTGTGGTCGCGATCGCTATTTTCAAGGCTGTACTCATAGCCCGGGTTGAGGGTTATGGTCGGGAAATAGTTGGCTTTTTGTTCGGCAATCTGGCTTTTGGCAATGTCAATCTGCGCGCGCGCGATTTCAATATCCGGCGAATGTAAGCGCTGGATATCGACATTGCGGCATACGTTTTTCATCGCGCCGGAGGGGCTGTCGGCAAGGCGCGCGGCTACCGGAGTATTGGTGAGATTATCGAGGGTCGCGGCCCAGCGATTTGCCTGGGCTTCATAGTCGTGCAATAGCGAAAGCGAAGACGCCAGTCTGACCCGGGACTGGGAATAATCGGATTCCGCGCTGGCGCCGAGGTCGGCGCGTTTACTGGCGATCTGGTTGATGGCGGAGAAACCGGCGGTTTGCCGGCGGGCAATCTGCTCCAGCTTTTGAAAACGCAGCGTTTGTAGGTAGCTGTGGGTCGTTTCGTAAATAATCGTGTTGATGCTTTTGGCCAGCATCAGCGCGGCGCGGTTGGCGCCGGCGCTGGCCAGCTTAACCTTGTTGCCCGTCTTCCCGAAATCGTACAGTAACTGGCTGGCGATGAGCTCCATACTGCTGGATCGTTTATCACGCTCCTGACCTTCGAAGCCTGAGCGAATCCGTGAGCTTAGATTCGGAAAATAGCCGGCCCGCGCCTCGCTGACCGTCTCTTTCATTTGCGCCAGCTCCTCTGCGGCGCGCTTGATTTCCGGGTGCCAGCGTAAGGCCATCGTCACGGCGCTTTTCAGTGTGACCCTATCCGCCCGGGCAACTGGCTCCGCGGTCTGGTCGTTGGGCTGCCGTTTTGCTTCTACTGCCGGGAGCGGCGCCGGTACTGGTGAAACCGTTACTGGCGGCCCAAACGCCGGGCGTGCGGTAAGCGGTTTCTGCTGTGGTTGTCTGGCCGGTATGCTGTTTTGTGGCCGGGGGGCGGGCGCTGCTGTTAATAAGCGCTGGCGATTACCCGGGCTGGTTTTTGGCGTTGGGGCAGAATCGAACGTGACCGGAAATACTGTATCCGCTGCAATTGAATCATCGGCTAATACTAATGTAGAGATAAAAAAAAGATATTTTATTGCAGTTGAATACCAATCCATTATTTTTATTTCCGATACTTCAGGTAATAAAGGCCCCCGTCCTGGGGGACGGGGGGCATCATGCAGCGACAGGGATCATGGCGGAATGTTCATCATCCTGATGTGCCAGCGACAGATGCGTATCTTTGATTGCCGGCGCCTTGTCAGACGTCGTAGCCTGTTCGCTTCCCTTCGCCGGGGGAACATGCTTATCCAGATTAATGGCGTTTTTGTCTTTGTGACTGTCCTTGTTTAAGGCCTTCAGCAGATTTTTCACCTCATCATTGACGTTGCTATTGAGTTTCGTTGTTGGGCTATTCTGAATCTCATGACCGTCTCCCTCGTTCACTTTAGCGGGCTTCGCTGAGTCAATAATATTTTTAATCAGTTCTTTAGCGGCATCGAAGAATTTACCGGGCAGTGAGGCGATATTTTTAAGTATGCCCATACCGTCTTTGATGCAGTCCGAAATTGTTGACAACAGTTTCTGGATTGACTCGACCGGATTACTCATAAATTCGCTGATTTTGTCCAGAATAGGTTTCACCAGTTTGTCTAACGGATTCTTTATAAAACCGTCAAAAAGCGCTTTGACAACATCGGAGAGCGCGGTTTTTATGGTATTAAACTGAGCAGTGAATTTTTCGGCCAGCGCGCCACCCAGCTCACCGATATGCTCTTTCATCACATCAATGATTTTTGCCGGAATCTCTTTCACCATATTGAGAATGTTGGTGATCACTTTACCGATAGTTTCAGTAACCACATTTTTCGCCAGTTCCACCCATCTTGCCGGGTTTAATAGATCGCTGAGGGTGATACCTTGCAGGGCTTTTGAGACCGATTCAGCAATCCCGGAAAGAGCTGTCGTAATACCATTTTTTATGCTGTTGGCGGTTTCTGATACCAGCTCTTTTACTGTATCAATACCTATTTTCAACAGATTTTTGAAAAAGGCGGCTTCTGCTTTTGCCAAATCGGCGCCACCTGTAAAAATGGTTTTCAGGGAATTAACCAGCGCACTGGCTTTGGCTGACAGCACATCATCAAGGGTATGGAAGCTGGAAATCATGTCGTTGATGATGTTTTTGAAAATTTTCGCCGGCGCTGAATTACCAATTTCCTGGAACAGGGTGTTGAATAGTTCGGAGACCTGTTTAGCGAAATCCTGAATGGACTGTGTGAAAGATTTTTGATTGTCGACCACCAGTCCTTTATCAATCGGTTTTAAGCTGTCTGGTTGTAATGGCGTCAGCGGCTGCGGTTTCATGGCCGGTGCGACATCAGGGCTTATCCGGTCAATGGCTTTCTGCGCATCGTCAATGGCTTTATTGGCGTTTTCAGCCGCTTTACGCGCGTCATCCAGAGCCTTATTGGCTTCTTTGATGCGATCGTTGATCTCCTGGACCTTTGCTACCTGATGCTGTTCCAGGGCCTGCTGCTTTTGTTGTTGTGCGATGCGGAGCTTTTCTTCGGCGTTCTGTTTTGCCGCCTGCGCCGCGTCGGCGGCCTGGCGGGCGTGGGTGAGGGCAGATTGTGCGGTATTGATATCCTGCTGGTTTTTCAGCGCCGCCTGAATGTCTTCGGCGATCTGCCTGGCCGATTTCTCGTGCTGCGATTCCAGAGTCTGTAACAACTGCGTAGCGGCGCTGACATTGATGCCCTGCGCTTTAGCCTGGTCAATGGCACTTTTCAGGTTGTTAATTAATGTTTGCAATGAACTCAGCGCGGCATTGCTCTGGGTTTGTTGTGCCTGAGCGCTGTCGATATTGCCCTGAGTCGGCTCTTTTCTGGCCAGGCTGGCCGTTTGCTCCGCCTGAGTCAGGGTATTTTTCAGTGCCGATAGCGCCTCGTCACCGGCGGCGGAAAGCAGTTTTTCCGCGCTGTGGGTTAATTTTTCGGCGTTTTTTTGCGCTGCAGTCGCGTCAGAAAGTGCGTCGGCGGCTTGTTTGGCGCTGTCTTGCGCGCTGTGGGTATCAATCTTTTGTTTGTTCGCCTCGCTAATCGCCTTATCAAGATGTGACTTTGCCTGTTCCAGCTCACGGCTGGCATCCGCCAGCGCTTTTTGGGCATCGTTGACTGCCTTAACGGTGTTCGCCTGCGGATTGGCTTTCAGCGCCTGTTCAGCGTTTTCCAGTTGCTGTTTTGCCGCCCTCAGGCCGTTGAGTTTTGCTTCCAGCGTACGGCTGGCGGTCGCGAGATCTTTTTTGGCGGATGAATCAGAAGAGCCGGAACTATCATCATTATCCTGATGTTTAGCGATAGCAATGATACCACCAATCAGACCTGCGCCAACTAAGGGAACTAACCAGATTGCCGTACCGGGGCCGTCAGGATTGGCCACCACCTCATCGATACTTTTCACACTGACAAAATCCAGCCCGGCAAAATTTTTACCATCATATTCAGCTTTATAAAGATGGCCGCCGTCTTCAATCACCAGTTTCGTTTTTGCGACGTTATCCGGCGAAAAAAAGTCTTCAAGAAGAATTTTCTCACCATTTTTTTTAACTAACACGAGGTTGTTATTTGCTTTCTGGCTACCGGTAATTTCCGTTTTGTCGATGATGATTTTAATAATACTACCGGGTTGCGTAACCTTAATGCTATGGCTATTGCTGGCCGTCTTTTTGATGTTCCCTGACGGCGAAATAATTTGAATTTTCTGCATGTCTGAAATTCCTTTACGGGCAGATGGCTGATAAGGATTGGCCATTTTTATTGCAATGGATTCACAATTAAGTCTTAGCGCATGACCTGTGAACGGAGGTTAATAGTGACAGCGAGCATAACGGAATGCCCTGGGGTTTTAAATATTTGCCCCATGAATTAGGAAACGACTCAACTTACTCGGTGGTGTTTTTATCATCACCAGTAAAATCATATAGTTAATTAAAATAACACCAGGAATCCTCTTATCGGAGTGAATGAGTTTTGCTCAGCTTTTTTTGTGCCGGGATTTTACCAAACGCTGGATATTAAGGGAGGAGTTGGTATAGTCTGTTTGCGGTTGAACATTCGAATCCTAAGGACAGGAGGGTGATTATGTTGAGGCGAGCTGGACGTCGCATTGCTATTGTCGGGGAGTGTCAGTACACCGCAAATGGACTTTCTTCTTTACTGGGTTATTTTTTCTATAATGAGACAATTGTCTACAAAAGGATTAGTGAAATACCTGATAAAGATCACGATATGACCATCATTGCCGTGCTGGATGAGCATAATATTAATTATAATGACATTGTTTTTATCAAGCGATGTCTCAGAAACTCCCCCAGGATTAATGCCATTATCATGTGTGAAGAGATTCTCTGTAAAATTCTACGTTATGTTTTTAATATTGAATGTCTTTATATTTCTTCACATGCCGGAATTTTTGAAATTAAAGAGATGCTGGCAGGTTTGCTCAGAAATCGCTATGCCCAGCCGGATAGCCAGACCAGTATTAACAGCGAACTAACCGGAATGGAAACCCGAATATTGATGCTGCTGGCAGAAGGACATAGCGTGACAGAGATAGCCCGGCAGAGTAACCGCAGCTTTAAAACCATCAGTAGTCATAAAATTAAGCTGATGCGTAAGATGGGGGTACCGAACACTCAGAAATCGCTGTCGATTATCTCGTTGTATCTGCACTCCCTGTGTTCGCATGGCGATAAAGCCGCGTAGCCTGACGGAAGCTGTAGCCGCCGGCGAAGTGTCAGCCCGGTATCGGGCTGTATGCGTTCAGCGATACGCCGGAGCCGGTGAGGGCAATTGTGGATAGGGGGCTGGCCGGCCCGGAAAAGGGCCGGCACAGGGATTATACCCGGCTTCCCCACATATCGTACTCGTCGACGTTTTCCACTTTCACGCGCACGATATCGCCGGGTTTGACGCCGGTTTCACCGTTCAGGTAGACGGCGCCGTCGATTTCCGGGGCATCCGCCTGGCTGCGGCCAATGGCGCCCTCGTCGTCCACTTCATCAATGATCACCATGATTTCGCGGCCCACTTTTTCCTGCAGGCGTTCGGCGGAAATCTGTTGCTGCAACTGCATAAAACGGTTCCAGCGCTCTTCTTTTATCTCCTCCGGCACCGGGTCCGCCAGTTGGTTGGCGGTCGCGCCTTCCACCGGGCTGTATTTAAAGCAGCCAACCCGGTCCAGACGCGCTTCTTTAAGGAAGTCGAGCAGCATGAGGAAATCGTCTTCCGTTTCGCCGGGGAACCCGACAATAAAAGTGGAGCGCAGCGTCAGCTCCGGGCAGATTTCGCGCCAGCGTTTAATGCGCTCCAGAGTACGTTCCACCGAGCCGGGGCGCTTCATCAGTTTCAGGATACGCGGGCTGGCGTGCTGCAGCGGGATATCGAGGTAGGGCAGAATTTTGCCTTCCGCCATTAGCGGGATGACCTCATCGACATGGGGGTAGGGGTAAACGTAGTGCAGGCGGACCCACAGCCCCAGTTTCGCCAGTTGCTCGCACAGCCCGACCATACTGGTTTTCACTGGCTCGCCGTTGTGAAATCCGGTGCGGTGTTTCACATCGACGCCATAGGCGGAGGTGTCCTGGGAGATCACCAATAACTCTTTAACCCCGGCATCGGCCAGACGTTTGGCTTCGGCCAGCACTTCGCCGATTGGCCGACTGACCAGATCGCCGCGCATAGAAGGGATAATGCAGAAGGTACAGCGGTGGTTACAGCCTTCGGAAATCTTCAGATAGGCGTAGTGGCGCGGCGTCAGTTTCACGCCCTGGGCCGGTACCAGACTTAAAAACGGGTTATGCCGGGGCTTCGGTACGTGGTGGTGAACGTGTTCCAGCACCTGCTCGTAGCTGTGAGGGCCGGTGATTTCCAGCACTTTGGGATGCACTTCGCGAATTTGATCTTCTTTGGCGCCCAGGCAACCGGTGACAATCACCTTGCCGTTTTCATTCAGGGCTTCGCCAATGGCTTCCAGGGATTCCTGTACCGCGCTGTCGATAAAGCCGCAGGTATTGACAATCACCATATCCGCATCGTCATAGCGGGGAACCACGTCATAACCTTCAGTGCGCAGTTCGGTAAGAATGCGTTCAGAATCGACGAGGTTTTTCGGGCAGCCGAGGGAGACAAAGCCAATTTTCGGCTGGCGGTACGACACATTGCTCATAGGTCAAAAATTCATCGTTATTGGGATATTCAGGGCAGGGATTCTACAGATATCCTGGATGAAATTGTACCGTTATGTGCCGGTGTGGCGATGGACGTTTGGCTGGCCGCTAGCAGAGCGGCGCGGCGGATTGATAACCACTTTTATTTTAAGGTTTTGGCGCGAGAAATAAAGTCTGGCGCCCCTGCGTTGCGATAAATCTCTTTTTTAGCGTGTAAATAGCGCCTGAATAACGATAAAGGCATTTTTTGTTAATTAAAGGGGGGCTGGCAGCCGATGAGTATTAATTCTCAGCCTGGTATGTGTTCCATCTATGTCATTAATTTAGCACGCTTTAATTTTACATCTGTCTGGGAATTATCATGGTTGCAAAAAATAATGCTGATATCATCGCAAAACTGAAATTATCCGCTTTATTTGTAAGGTAATATATTAAATAATTCGCCCTGACTCATTACGCAGTAGAGGAACTGAGATGCGCTTCAGTACGATGTCCGACAGTGAAATTATTTCTGAATTATGTCGCAGAATTAAAGAAACCCGCATGCAGCTCGGGCTGTCGCAGATTGAACTGGCCGAACGCGCACAGGTAGGTGCCGCAACCATCAAACGTGTCGAACTGGGGGAGGCGGTGACGCTGAGCACCCTGATTGGCATCTTACGCGGTCTGGATCGTTTGCATCAGCTGGAATCCATTTTATACGACTCACATATTCGCGCCGTTAATGCGCCGCTTAATGCGGATACGCCGGCGCGGATGCGTATTCGCAAAAAACAGGGGAGTCAGCCCAAAGAGAAATTTTCCACGGCGCTGGCGGCGGAAAAAAAGAAACCGGATGCGGCGATTAATGAGTGGTACACCTCTTCCGCTACCCGCAGCGTGGTCTGGTCGTTTGTGCCGCAGGATTCCGCTAAAAAAGATTAAGCCGTGTCGCTCAGTAAATAATTACGCGCTGATTAACCACACGCTTTTGGTTCGCGTTTCCGGTACATGCAGCAAAAATAACGCATATTGTTGAAGACGATGGTCGTCTGACTGGACGGACATTGGGTATATTGCGTTTGCCGGCTGCGGCGCTCTTTAATTATCCGCATTAAGAGATAAATGAAAAACGCCTGCGGACAGGCGTTTTCTCGGTGACTCAGGATTCACAAACCGCCACTTTAATTGCCAGACCACCGCGGGCGGTTTCGCGGTATTTGGCGTTCATGTCTTTACCGGTTTCAAACATGGTTTCGATCACCTTATCCAGCGAGACTTTGGGATCGCTGGTACGGTACATCGCCATGCTGGCCGAGTTGATTGCTTTTACGGCGGCAATGGCGTTGCGCTCAATACATGGAACCTGAACCTGGCCGGCCACCGGATCGCAGGTCAGCCCGAGGTTATGCTCCATGCCGATTTCCGCGGCGATGCAGACCTTTTCCGGGCTGCCGCCCAGCAGTTCCGCCAGGCCGGCGGAGGCCATTGAGCAGGCAACGCCCACTTCCCCCTGGCAGCCCACTTCGGCGCCGGAAATCGAGGCGTTCATTTTATACAGAATGCCGATGGCCCCGGCGGTCAGGTAATAGCGCAGGTAGATTTCCGGGGTGACTTCTTTAATAAAGCGATCGTAGTAGGCCAGTACCGCCGGAATAATGCCGCAGGCGCCATTGGTCGGGGCAGTGACTACCCGACCGCCGGCGGCGTTTTCTTCGCCTACCGCCATGGCAAACATATTGACCCAGTCCATGGCGCTCAGTGGCGTAATTGACTGGCTCTGGGGCGCCAGTACCCGATGCAACGCCGATGCGCGGCGCGGCACTTTCAGCGGGCCGGGAAGGATGCCCTCGGTGTTCATCCCACGGTTGATGGCGTTTCTCATGGTATCCCAGATCTTCGCCATATTTTGTTCCACATAGCTGCGGCCATGGCGGGCTATCTCGTTTTTCATCATCACGGCAGAGATTGACAGGCAGTTATCGTGACAGTGGGCCAGCAGATTGCGCGCCGAATAGAAAGGGAACGGGATATCCACGTCGGCGTCCTGGCTTTTGCCAAAGTTCTCTTCGGTGACGATAAAGCCGCCGCCGATGGAATAGTAGGTCTGGAAATAGGCGATTTTGCCGTCGCAGAACGCGGTAATGCTCATGCCGTTTTCATGCAGCGGCAGGAATTCGTTATGAAAGCGCATACATTCCGCGACCGGGAATTCGATTGCGCGTTCGCCTTGCCCCGGAAACAGGCGGTGGTTGGTGTTAACGTCCTGAATAATGCCGGGGATGGCGTCAATATCGACCGTGTCCGGCAGGTAGCCGGAAAGCCCAAGGATGATGGCGATATCCGTATGGTGGCCTTTGCCGGTCAGCGACAGGGAGCCATAAACATCCACCACCAGCCGGGTGACGTTATGCAGTATGCCTTTTTGCTCCAGGGTATCAACGAAATGTTTCCCTGCTTTCATTGGCCCGACGGTGTGCGAGCTGGAAGGCCCAATGCTGATTTTAAAAATATCGAAGACGCTAATCATAATGGCACCATAGGTGGTTACAGAGAAAACGCAGGCGCCGCCGGTAACAGCGGCGCTGAAGACTTAGCTGAACAGTGAGTAGAAGATGGCGGAGATGGCGATAAGCCCCATCAGCACCACAAAGGCGTTGCTGATATGGCCGCTGTATTTGCGCATCGC
>NZ_LLXO01000030.1 GCF_001484765.1 Entomohabitans teleogrylli
CTGCGCCGGTTGTCGAACCCCGGTCGGGGCTTCTCATCCCCCCCGTATTGTGCCGCAGGCAATAAAAAAGCCTGAGTGTAAGCTCAGGCTCTCTTATGAGATATGGCGGTGAGGGGGGGATTCGAACCCCCGATACGTTGCCGTATACACACTTTCCAGGCGTGCTCCTTCAGCCACTCGGACACCTCACCATATTGTCTGCTCCGCGCTGGCACGCCGGAACGGCCGCTAATGTAGGGAAAACCATTCCCTTCGTCAATGCTCTTTTTCATGCCCGGCGCGCAATTAGATAAACTTCCAGCAACTTGATGCTTTAAACAGCGAAAGGTGATGTTTTTTATAACAATTCAGTTTTGAAACGCCAGACGTTTCGTGTAATCCTGGGGCATGAAAGGAGGAAGTCATGGATATCATTTTTCATCATCCCACATTTGATGCTTCATTCTGGCTGGAAAGATTACAACAACAACTGCCTCAGGCCCGTCTGCGGGTGTGGCAGGAAGGAGATAACCAACCCGCAGATTATGCGCTGGTCTGGCGGCCTCCGGTCGCTATGCTGAATGGCCGCCGCGGACTGAAAGCCGTTTTTGCGCTTGGCGCCGGTGTGGATTCTATCCTCAGCCAGCTCCGCGAACACCCGGGCATGCTGGCGCAGGGAGTACTGCTGTACCGTCTCGAAGATACCGGTATGGGACTGCAAATGCAGGAATATGCCGTCAGCCAGGTATTACACTGGTTCCGGCGTTTTGATGATTATCAGAGGCTGAAATCACAGTGCCGCTGGGAACCGCTGGAAGAGTATCAGCGCGAAGACTTTACGATTGGCGTTCTCGGTGCTGGCGTGCTGGGCGGTAAAGTGGCGGAAAGCATGGTGTCGTGGGGATTTCCGGTACGCTGCTGGAGCCGCAGCCGCAAGCACTATCCGCAGGTTGCCAGCTATGCAGGCGCAGAAGAGCTGCCTGCGTTCCTGGCGGGAACCCGGGTGCTGATTAACCTGTTGCCCGATACCCAGGAAACGCGCGGCATTATTAATCGTGATCTGTTGCAACAACTGGTGCGTGGCGCTTATGTACTCAATCTGGCGCGCGGTACTCACGTGGTGGAGGACGACCTGCTGGCGGCGCTGGATGATGGACAATTAAATGGCGCGATGTTGGATGTCTTTTCCCGGGAGCCGCTGGCGCCGGAAAGCCCGCTGTGGCGGCACCCCCGGGTGGCGATGACACCGCATATCGCCGCGGTGACGCGCCCGCAAGAAGCTATCGCCTGGATCAGAGCCGCCATCCGGGCAATTGAAAACGGCGATCGCCCGGGCGGGGAAGTGAATCTGAAAAGAGGGTATTAGCAGAGATCCCGGCGCCCTTGCCGGGATTGCGCTAAAAAAGGGCATGAAATACTGGTATCCTTGCGGGAGATAATTAAGGAGAGAGACATGTATCCCGTAGATTTGCACATGCATACCGTCGCCAGTAGCCATGCATACAGCACCCTTCACGACTATATTGCCATTGCGAAACAAAAAGGCGTCAAATTGTTTGCCATTACCGACCACGGGCCGGATATGGCGGATGCGCCGCACTACTGGCATTTTGTGAACATGCGTATCTGGCCGCGGGTAGTGGACGGCATCGGCATTCTGCGCGGTATTGAGGCCAACATCAAAAATACCCTCGGGGAAATTGACTGCAGCGGGCCGATGCTGGACTCCCTGGATCTGATCATTGCCGGGTTTCATGAGCCGGTTTTTGCGCCGCAGGATCGGGACACCAATACGCAAGCGCTGGTGGCGGCTATCGCCAGCGGTAATGTGCATATTATCAGCCATCCCGGTAACCCTAAATATCCGGTTGATATTCCGGCAGTTGCCGCAGCGGCTGCGCGCCACAATGTCGCGCTGGAGATCAATAACTCTTCCTTTACCCACTCCCGCAAAGGCAGTGAGCATAACTGCCGGGCGATTGCCGCTGCGGTGCGCGATGCCGGCGGCTGGCTCGCCCTGGGTTCGGACTCCCATACGGCGTTTACCATTGGCGATTTTGATGAATGCCAGAAAATACTGGATGCCGTGTCGTTTCCCCGGGAGCGGATCCTGAATGTCTCGCCGCAGCGGCTACTCAATTTCCTGGGGCAGCGCGGGATGGCGCCGATTGCTGAATTTGCCGCATTATCATTTTCTACTGAACCGGATACCTTCCTATGAATGAGTTTTCAATGATTTGTCGCGTGCTGGGATCGCTGTACTACCGTCAGCCTCAGGATCCGCTGCTGGAACCGCTCTTAACGCTGATTCGCGATGGCAAGCTGGCGGCCAACTGGCCGCTGGCGCAGGAAGAATTGTTAGGACGCCTGCAGCAGCAATACGACCTGTCGGCAATGACCGCGAACTACAATGCGCTCTTTGTCGGCGACGATTGCAGTGTTCCGCCGTATCGTTCGGCATGGCTGGATGGGGCGAATGAAGCCGAAGTACGCCAGTTTCTGAGTGTGCGCGGTATGCCGCTAAGTACATCGCCAGCAGACCATTTCGGAACACTGCTACTGGCGGCATCATGGCTGGAAGATAATGCCGGGGAAGGGGAGAGTGAAGCCCTGGAAACCCTGTTCGCCGCTTACATCCTGCCCTGGAGCGGGACTTTTCTCGGCAAGCTGGAAGCGCACGCTGCAACCCCGTTCTGGCGCACGCTGGCGCAATTGACGCGTGAGGCCCTGGACGCCATGTGGGAAGAACTTCAGGAAGTGGATGAAGATGCCTCTTAGTTGTGATTTTTATCACAATATAAATGCAACGTTATTTTCTGAAATCTTTAAAAAATGAGTTAGATCTCATTTAGCAGCGTTGGGCCTGTTATGATACGCCGCTATGAACACACAACTATTTCTCGCATTAACGACTGGTATTCTTTCAGGCCTGTGGGCCTGGGTTGCCGTGTCGCTGGGTTTACCAGGATGGGTCGGGTTTCTCGGTTGCACCGCCTGGTTTGCCTGCCCGGTTCCGGGTTTTAAAGGGCTCCTGACCACCCTGGGTTCGCTATGCAGCGGTGTTTTCTGGGCTGAAGTGATTATTCATGGCAGTACGCTCGCGCCTTACACAGAAGTGGCCGGTTATTTGATGACTGGCGTAGTGGCTTTTATTATGTGTTCTCAGGCTCGCCACACACTGCTCGCTTTTGTTCCGGGGACGTTTATCGGCGCCTGTGCGACATTTGGCGCGCAAGGGGACTGGCGGCATGTATTGCCCGCGCTGATTCTGGGACTGGCGTTTGGCTATGCTATGAAATGGAGTGGCCAGTGGCTGGCCCATCGTCGCCAGCCTGTGTCGTATCAGACGCCTGAGTAATTCACTATTGCTGGGATTTCTGGAATATATATCACTTAATCATTCACCACGAGAATATATAATATTCTCATGGTGAATGATTTTGTCTCACCCAAAAGTAATGTGATTATATTAAGAATGTACTTCGCTATGCTTTTTATATAAAGCCAGGGTTTTTTCTGCACTCTGTATTTTTTATTCTGACTTAGAGGGAATCTTTAATATTTTGTATTTTTTAGATTAAACTGACTGGCGGTGGTAACGGCTTGTGCCATGCTTAAAGTGCAAACCGGAAGCAAAACCCCCTTCATGGATGGTCATCATATGGAGTAAGGGTTATGAAAATAAAATCAGGCAATCTCTGTATTTTTATCATATTGATATTCAACATAATGTCTGCTCAAGCCGCATCCGGCGGAGTTATCCATTTTTACGGACGGGTTGTTGAATCGGGTTGTGATATAACCCAAAATGGGCAGCATTTAAATATGACCTGCGACGATAAAGGAAAGCCAGTCGTTTATCAGGCATCGGTGACTAATTTATCACCGCTGACCTCCAGGGATTACCGCATAGAGCGGATAAGTCGCCAAAATATCCAGGGGAGACCTAATCTGGCAATTATTAATGTAGAATATAAATAAGCCATTGCTGAATATAAAGCGGCACCCAACTGTGCCGCTTTATTTGTTATTTTGATAATACCCAAATATGATATTTGCCATCGATTAATTCGGCACCTTCCAGGACTTTTTCAAATCCCGGAAAGTGTTCACCCCATTCGGCAATACTGCGAATGTACTGCAACCAGGGTTGCTCATCGCTGCCAAAGTTTTCACCGGGCATAATAATCGGAATTCCCGGCGGGTAGGGAATTACGCCAACGGCGGCGATACGACCAGAAAGCTGGTCCGGTGGTAGATGTTCGCTGCGACCGGCCATGTGGTGCTGAAATGCGGCCCGAGGCCGCATTGCCGGTGTTGGTAATTGCCCGAATGCAGCAGCCTGAAGTCTGTCCATCTGACTGGTTTTCATATAATTGAACATATCTTCGCACAGATCTTTCAGGCCCATACCTGCATAGTGTGTTCCATAACTTTTAATCAACGTTGGCAGGCAATGTTTCAGAGGGGTGTTATTATCGTAATCCTGCTTGAATCCCAGCAGAACATTGATAAGCGTTCCCCATTTGCCTTTCGTAACGCCGACAGAAAACAGGCACAGTACCATAAAGTCGGTGGTACGCGACGGGACAATGCCTCTCTCCCCGAGATAGGCGGTGACCAGTGCAGCCGGGATACCATGCTCCTGCAGCGTGTCGTTTTCACCCATTCCCGGGCACAGAATGCCGGTTTTGATAGGGTCCAGCAGACACCAGTCGGATACTAACTCATCGAAACCGTGCCAGCTTGCCCCGGGTTCCAGTAGCCAACAGCCAGGGTCGGTGGCCAGTTGTTCTCGACTGGCATCGGCAAACTGTACCATTTTGCCTTCGGGCGTTTTTATCGTTGGCGCGTTCCAGGGCGCGAAGAACCACTCCCCCTGGCGGGCAAATTCGTCGTGGGCTTTTGCCAGAGCCAACCGAAAGTCGACGGCTTCATTAATTACATCCTGAGTTAGCGCTTCACCTTTGCCGTCCGCCATCATTGCTGTGCCGATTTCATTGGCGGAAATGATCGCATACAGCGGTGAAGTGGTTGCCTGTAGCATATAAGATTCATTGAAACGTGAATGTTCTACAGGCTTGCGACCATTGCGCACGTGAATCCATGACGCCTGGGAAAGGGCGGCCAGAAGCTTATGGGTTGAATGGGTAGCGAAAACCGTTGGGCCCGATCGGTCAAAATCCTTGGCTGCGCCGCGCATGGCGTAGCGCCCGGTATATAGCGGATTAAAACGGGCATAGGCATACCAGGCTTCATCAAAATGGATCTGATCGACGCTTTGCCCGAGCAGAGCCTGAGCTTCCTCGGCGTGGTAGCACATGCCATCATAGGTACAATTAGTGATCACGGCATAACCTGGCGTATCGCTGCTGAAGTTCGATCGCAGTGGATGGTTGGCAATCATTTGGCGAATGTTCTCCGGCATCAATTGCTGGCGCGGAATTGGACCAATAATACCGTAGCGATTGCGGGTAGGGATGAAGTATGCCGGAATAGCCCCGGTCATCACCAGCCCCTGCTCGATGGATTTATGGCAGTTGCGATCGCACAGGGCAATCTCATTTTCCCCGATCACTGCCTGCATAATGGTGCGGTTAGAGCCAGATGTTCCATTGAGTACCGAATAGCTCATATCGGCGCCAAAGACCTGCGCAGCATAGGTTTCAGAGTCTTTAATAGGGCCGCTGTGATCGAGCAGGGAACCGAGTGAGGAGCGTTCAATACCGGTGTCGGTGCGAAACAGATTCTCGCCAAAAAAATCCAGAAACTCGCGACCAACGGCGGATTTGGTGAAGGCAACGCCGCCCTGGTGCCCTGGCGCTGCCCACGAATATTCCGGATTGTCCTCAGTATAATCGAACAGTGCGCGGGTGAAGGGGGGCAGTAGTTGATGATAATACTGGCGAATCAGGGTGCGGGCCCGGGCAGCGATAAATTCCGCGGTATCTTCATGCATCCAGACAAACTCGTTTACCATGCGCATTGTGTCGAGGCTGAGCGTGTCAAGACAGGGATGCTCCGCCATCAACAGCACGGGTAAATCCTTATTACGACGTCGGATCTCCTGTAACAGGGCGAATGCCTGGCTGTGTGAGGCGTCATCGTCACCGCCGGAAGTCCAGTCCAGGAAAACGCAGCATAGTGAGGCGTCTGATGTGACGGTGGCCATACCGTCTTCGAATGATGCGGCGCTAATAACGGCAAAGTTGTCATCCTGCAGGGCGGCAATCAGTTCAGAAATTGCGCGACCGTTGGTGGTGGCGACATCACTGATACTACTGTCGATAACCAGGATTTTTCGTTTTTGATGTCTGCTTAGATCAATCATGAGATGCTCCTGTTATTCTTTTTTATCGAATGTTTCAAGTGGATATGGGTTCTGGTGGCGACGGTTGTAATTGATGGTGTACATCGCGGTGATCACCATGATGGCGATAAATGACCACATCACCTCCTGAGCGCCAGAACCGATAACTGCCCAGATACAATAGATAAACGCAATGACCGTCAGGCCAAGGTATACGCGGCGCTGGCTTCCCAGATGCCCATGGCCGACCAGCATCAGAGCCGCACAGGTGTAGATGTAAGGAACCAGGGTGAAGATGACTGACACGGAAGAGACGACGGCAAACTGCTGGGTCGCGTCAGGAGAGATACTGCACAACTGGAACAGGGTCATCAATACGCCGACGATCAGTAACCCGGCCACTGGCGTCTGGTCCTTGTTCACTTTAGAGAAAATAGCCGGAAACAGGCCATCATCGGCAGCGGCTTTCGCCGTTTGTCCGGCCAGTAGTGTCCAGCCCCCGAGGCTGCCGAGACACCCTGCCGCCGCACACAGAGAGACTATCGCCCCGGCTGTATCGCCTAACGCCAGTCGCGCGGCATCGCCGAAAGGCGAGGCTGACACTTTCAAAGCGGCATTGGGGATCATACCCATGATAGCGGTGGTGGATAACACGTAGCAGACAGCGGCGATCAGAACTCCGCCAATAGTGGCAATAGGCACATTCTTTTTCGGATCTTTCACTACCGCGGCGGCAACTGAAGCGCTTTCCACACCGATAAATGACCACAGCGTAACGCTGAG
This sequence comes from Entomohabitans teleogrylli, assembly GCF_001484765.1. GTDB lineage: Bacteria > Pseudomonadota > Gammaproteobacteria > Enterobacterales > Enterobacteriaceae > Entomohabitans > Entomohabitans teleogrylli. The sequence goes on from NZ_LLXO01000030.1 coordinate 7,073, forward strand.
AGTGCTCTGAATTGCACCAAAGGTTCCTTTACCACTGACGTTCCAGGCGGCCATATAGGTATCACTGTGGAACCAAAACCAGCCAAAAATGGCAACCGCAACAATGGGGATGAGTGCCAGAATTGTGGCTACCGCCTGTACCCGGGTGATCATCTTTGGGCCGGTGATGTTAAGTCCAACAAACAGCCACAGAATAGCAATGCTGGTCACTGTCAGCGGCCAGGGTTGATTCAGTACCGGGAAAAAATAGCTCAGGTAGCCAACACCAATGACCACCATTGCCACGTTGCCAATCCAGCAAGCCAGCCAGTACAGGACGTTGGTCTGGTAGCCGAGAAAGGGACCGAATGCCCGGCGTGCATAGGCATACGAGCCACCAGGGCTGTCGTCGAGCGATGCCATCTTTGCATAGACCATAGACAGCGACAGAGCGCCGATAATGGTGACTAACCAGCCAAAAATCGCAATACCACCAGTTGCGGCCAGGTTCGCTGGTAACAGGAAAACGCCGGAACCCATAATATTTCCTGCGACCATTAACATGACCGGAATAAGACCAACTTTTTGCGCTTCACTCGCCATAAGTGTGCTCCTGTCAACATAGGGACTACGGACCAGATCAGCCCGATCACTTCCGGGTAATTATTCATGGGAAAAAGAGTGTGCCCGTCGTTGCTGCGGGTAAACCTGCACTCTGGAATTGAAAAATGAGTATGGCGTAAACCAGAGAATTAGCAGGCAGATGGCATGAAAAAAAAGCAATCCATTAATAAATTCAAACAAATCAATATGATGCTGGCTCTTGATTCGATGGATTTGTTTGTCATACAAAATTGATATAACTATATCATAGCGATATAAATAGATTTTATGAGGCGATTTTCGGCGTAAAAATAACGTGCCAGATGTTATGGATATAAAGTTCAGCATATTTAGCTATGATTAAAGATCACTGCCAGAAGTATATATACAGACTTGAATGATCGTTCTGAAAGGCGATATAACGCGCCAGGCTTAATGCCGTGAACTCATGGCGGTGGGTGGAGGTGGTGGAGGTGGCGCGATTTATGCTGCCGCTGGTCCCGGGTTGCTGGATGCCTGTAAACAAGTGCGGCAGTCAGACTGCCGCGCCAGCGCCGGCAATAAAGGGTGTCGCTGGCGCGGGTTATTAGCCGGCGGCGGGCGTTGAAGGCGGCCTCTTATTCTGCGGCTTGCCGGAAAACAGGAATCGTAATAGCGGAATACGCAGGTGGATTTCGTACAGTACCAGGGAGATACCGATCACAAATACCAGGCCGGCCAGGAATCCCAGCGCGTTGGAACTGATATGGGGCGTGATCCACGCGCCGAAGATCAGTGTTAGCGGGTGATGTACCAGGTAAATAAATAGTGATGCGTTAACGAAGTAAGTCACGCGCGGCGAATGGAAGTTAAGCATCCGGTGTCCGAAGGCAAAGACCACATTTACCATCCACAGTCCCATCACCATCGTGATGACGCTCTCCGTTTCGTACATCCATGCGTCGCCGCTGCCGTAACGATGATTAAGTAGATAGGCGATAAACGCCAGCGCCGCTCCGACCATGCAGCCCGGAGAGGGGTTAATAAACAGCGCCTTGACGTCCGGTCGTTTAAACGCGATTGCACCCAGAATAAAGAACGGTAAATAAAACAGGGTTTGCATGACCGTAAAATTAAATAACCCATCGCTTAATAACGGCGCGTGAATAATGAAAATAATTCTTCTGAGGGCGGCGTAGGCAATTCCCAGAAACAGAAAAATAATCGTCAGCTTACCATGCGTTATGTTTTGCCAGAATGAATGGTTACCGTCATTAATAGCGCGGTTTTTTATTTTTTGAAACAAAAAAACACCGATCGACGTTAATATCACCAGGACCAGTAGAAACCACAGGTGGGAAACCAGTTCCCAGACCAGGGTATTATATTTTTGATACCAGGTTAGCGTATGCCAGCTTTGCGCTTTGCCTTTAACATATTGCAGCATAATAAATTGCGGCAGCGTCAACAGGACAATAGCTGTGAGCATGGGGATCCCCACACGTTCAACGCGTACTTTCCACCAGCGCGGGCGCGGGTAGCGTAAAAACAGCATGTATGAAAAATAGCCGGAAATGACGAAAAAAACCTGCATCCGGAAGGCGTGGATAAAGTCATTAAACAGCGTTAACCACCATGATGGTTCGGCGCTATTGACGTGCCACTGGTGGCTGGAGTAAATCAGAGAAATATGAAACGGTATCCCTAAAAGCATTAACCATGCCCGGATGGAATCCAGAAAAAATTCTCTTTGTGCAGGTGCGTTACTCATGTGACTCCAGAAAAATCTCAGAAATTTCGCCTTATCCATAAGGCAAACGGCCAGGCAACTGCGGGCAACCCTACACTAATTGCAATTCACTGTCTTCAGGAGTTGTGCGCATTCCCTGACCATTATCTTTTCCCGGTTTAAACTCCGCATACTGAAACAGAACAATGCCGTGATTTGGTTGTCGGAAACCTTAACTATCCATTAAAATGGATCGGATTGATTTAAGCACACAAAGGGGGATGTGCTGGTTAATATGAAACATAAACCAAAAATGATGAAGATGCATTGGCTGGGTGCCGCTGTCATTCTGTCGCTATATACCAGCACCGTTTGGGCATTTTCTATCGATGATGTCGCTAAAGAGGCAAAGTCTCTGGCGGGTAAAAGCTATGAGGCGCCGAAAAGCAACCTGCCTTCCATTTTCCGCGACATGAAGTACGCGGACTATCAGCAGATCCAGTTTAACCATGACAAAGCCTACTGGAGCAATCTGAAGACCCCGTTCAAGCTTGAATTCTACCATCAGGGTATGTACTTCGACACGCCGGTGGCTATCAATGAGGTCACCGCCACGGCGGTGCGTAAGATCAAATACAGCCCGGACTACTTTAGTTTTGGCGATGTGCAGCACGACAAAGACACCGTCAAGGATCTGGGATTCGCCGGGTTTAAAGTGCTTTATCCGGTCAACAGTAAAGATAAGAACGACGAAATTGTCAGCATGCTCGGCGCCAGCTACTTTCGGGTTATCGGCGCCGGTCAGGTGTACGGCCTCTCCGCGCGCGGCCTGGCTATTGACACCGCGCTGCCTTCCGGGGAAGAGTTTCCGCGTTTTCGCGAGTTCTGGATTGAACGACCGAAACCCGCCGACAAGCGTTTAACGATTTACGCGCTGCTGGATTCGCCGCGGGCGACCGGCGCCTATAAGTTTGTGGTGCTGCCGGGCCGGGATACGGTCGTTAATGTGCAGTCGAAAATTTACCTGCGCGATAAAGTGGGCAAGCTGGGCGTCGCTCCCCTGACCAGTATGTTCCTGTTTGGCCCGAATCAGCCGTCGCCGACTACTAACTTCCGTCCTGAAATTCATGACTCCAATGGCCTGTCGATCCATGCCGGTAATGGCGAGTGGATTTGGCGGCCGCTGAATAACCCGAAACATCTGGCGGTAAGTAGTTTCACCACGGAAAATCCGCAGGGCTTTGGCTTACTGCAGCGCGGCCGTCAGTTCTCGCGCTTTGAGGATCTGGACGATCGCTATGACAAACGTCCAAGCGCCTGGGTAACACCGCAGGGTGACTGGGGGAAAGGGCGTATCGAGCTGGTGGAAATCCCGACTAACGATGAAACCAACGATAACATCGTGGCTTACTGGACGCCGGAGCAACTGCCGGAGCCGGGTAAAGAGATGAACTATAAATATAGTATCACCTTCACCCGCGATGAAGACAAACTGCATGCCGCTGACAGCGCCTGGGTGGTGCAGACGCGCCGTTCGCAGGGGGATGTAAAACAGTCGAACCTGATTCGTCAGCCGGACGGCACCATCGCTTTTGTGGTCGATTTTACCGGCCAGCAGATGAAGACGCTGGCGGAAGATACGCCGGTAACCGCCCAGGCCAGCATTGGCGACAACGGACAGATCGTTGAAAGCAGCGTGCGCTATAACCCGGTGATAAAAGGCTGGCGTATGGTGCTGCGCGTGAAGATCAAAGACGAGAAGAAAACCACTGAGATGCGCGCGGCGCTGGTCAATGGTGACAATACGTTGAGTGAAACCTGGAGCTACCAGCTACCTGCCAATGAATAAATCAACTGTAACTGTGCCTGAATATATTCAGGCTCTACCGCTTTCTGACGACCGGAAAGCGGAATTACCGACATCCAATATCCGGGCGGTGCATCAGGCGCTGGACGATGAACATCGCGACTACCCGCGTGAGGATGACGCGCCGCTGGGGTCGGTAAAGACCCGGCTGGAGGGCGCATGGCCGCAAGCCGCCGGTAGCGGCAAAGTGATCAACGATGATGAAGGGCGCACGCAGATTGAGGCGATGCCGAAGGCGAAACGCTCTTCAATGTTTCCGGATCCGTGGCGCACTAACCCGATTGGCCGCTTCTGGGACCGCCTGCGCGGGCGCGATGTCACGCCGCGCTATCTGGCGCGCCTGACAGAAGAAGAAAAAGAGGCGGAACAGAAGTGGCGTACCGTGGGCACTATTCGCCGCTATATCCTGTTGCTGCTGACGCTGGCGCAGACCGTGGTGGCAACCTGGTATATGAAGTCTATTCTTCCTTACCAGGGCTGGGCGCTGGTTAACCCCTCCGATATGCTTGGCCAGAATTTATGGGTGTCGTTTATGCAGCTGTTGCCCTATGTGCTGCAAAGCGGGATCCTGATTCTGTTTGTCATTCTGTTCTGCTGGATTTCCGCCGGTTTCTGGACCGCGCTGATGGGCTTTTTACAACTGCTGATCGGCAAAGATAAGTACAGTATTTCCGCCTCGACGGTGGGTGACGAGCCTCTGAATCCGCAACATCGCACGGCGCTGATCATGCCAATCTGTAACGAGGATGTGAACCGGGTGTTCGCCGGTCTGCGCGCTACCTGGGAGTCAGTGAAGGCGACCGGTCAGCAGCAGCATTTTGATGTTTATATCCTTAGCGACAGTTACAACCCCGATATCTGCGTTGCCGAACAGAAGGCGTGGATGGAACTGGTAGCCGAAGTGCAGGGCGAAGGGCAGATCTTCTATCGCCGCCGCCGCCGCCGCGTCAAACGTAAGAGCGGTAATATCGACGATTTCTGCCGGCGCTGGGGCAGCCAGTACAGCTATATGGTGGTACTGGACGCTGACTCAGTGATGAGCGGCGAATGTCTGACCGGCCTGGTGCGTCTGATGGAGGCGAATCCGAATGCCGGGATTATTCAGTCCTCTCCGCGGGCATCGGGCATGGACACGCTTTATGCGCGCTGCCAGCAGTTCGCCACCCGGGTGTACGGGCCGCTGTTTACCGCCGGCCTGCATTTCTGGCAACTGGGGGAGTCCCACTACTGGGGACATAACGCCATCATCCGCGTTAAGCCTTTTATTGAGCACTGCGCGCTGGCGCCGTTGCCCGGCGAAGGAAACTTCGCGGGTTCGATTCTCTCCCATGACTTTGTCGAAGCGGCGTTGATGCGCCGTGCCGGCTGGGGGGTGTGGATCGCCTACGATCTGCCCGGCTCTTATGAAGAGTTGCCGCCGAACCTGCTGGATGAGCTCAAGCGCGACCGCCGCTGGTGCCAGGGTAACCTGATGAACTTCCGGCTGTTTCTGGTGAAAGGTATGCACCCGGTGCACCGGGCAGTGTTCCTGACCGGGGTAATGTCGTATCTGTCGGCGCCACTGTGGTTTATGTTCCTGGCGCTGTCGACGGCGCTGCAGGTGGTGCATGCGCTCACTGAGCCGCAGTACTTCCTGCAGCCGCGCCAGCTGTATCCGGTTTGGCCGCAGTGGCGTCCGGAGCTGGCGATCGGTCTGTTCGCTTCCACCATGGTATTGCTGTTCCTGCCGAAACTGCTGAGTATTATTCTGGTCTGGTGCAAAGGACCGAAAGCCTATGGCGGCTTTGTGCGGGTAACCCTTTCCTTACTGCTGGAAGTGCTGTTCTCTGTGCTGCTGGCGCCGGTGCGGATGCTGTTCCACACCGTGTTCGTGGTCAGCGCGTTCCTTGGCTGGGAGGTCGCCTGGAACTCGCCGCAGCGCGATGATGATTCCACCCCGTGGAGCGAGGCGTTTATGCGTCATGGCTCCCAATTGCTGCTGGGGCTGGTGTGGGCCATCGGAATGGCGTGGCTGGATCTGCGTTTCCTGTTCTGGCTGGCGCCGATCGTGTTCTCGCTGATTTTGTCGCCGTTTGTGTCGGTGATTTCCAGCCGGGCGACAGCAGGGCTGCGCAGCAAGCGCTGGAAATTGTTCCTGATTCCGGAAGAGTATTCGCCGCCGCAGGTGCTGGTCGATACCGACAAGTACCTGGAACTGAACCGCAGTCGCGAGCTGGGGGATGGCTTTATGCATGCCGTATTTAACCCGTCCCTGAACGCGCTGGCTACCGCGATGGCTACCGCTCGCCATCGTCGCAGCCAGGTGCTGGAAATCGCCCGCGATCGCCACGTTGAGCAGGCATTGAACGAGACACCGGATAAACTGAACCGCGATCGCCGGCTGGTGTTGTTAAGCGATCCGGTTACTATGTCCCGCCTGCACTATCGGGTCTGGGCGTTTCCGGAAAAGTACTCTTCGTGGGTCAGTCATTACCAGACGCTGCAGCTTAATCCTCAGACGCTGCGCCACGGCTAAAACATCGCCAGCCTGTTAAGGCTTTAAAATACCGCTGGTTTTACCGGCGGTATTTTTTTCCCGTTCACCGGCCAGACGGTCATGTCATCGGCCTGTCATACACTCTGCGTAATCTGCACTCTCCTGATTACAAAAGAGTCATCATCATGTTTCTGGTCAAAAAATTATTGCTCAGCGTGGCGCTGTTTTCGGCGTCAGTACAGGCGCAAAATATTCTCGATTTTCCACAGCCGGAAAATAATCCCGATGAGTTTTATGCGGTTACTGAAATTCCGGCGGGCGGTATCATTAAATATGAAACTGATGCGGCTACCGGTTTTATCATCGCCGATCGTTTTCAGTCTATGCCGGTGGCGTACCCGGCAAACTACGGTTCGTTGACCCAGTCACTGGCGGGAGATGGCGATCCGCTGGATGTGGTGTTCTATACCCGGGCGCCGCTGGCGCCGGGCACGTTGATCAAACTGCGACCGATCGGCGTTCTGAAGATGGTCGACGGCGGGGAGCAGGATGACAAGATCGTTGCTGTTCCGGTCAGCAAAGTTGACCCGACCTGGGACAATATCCATAACGTTACCGATTTGCCGGCGATTGAGCAGCAGCGACTGGAAGCATTTTTCCGGGTCTATAAACAGTTGCCAGACGGACGCAAAAAGGTCGAGCTGAATGGCTTTAGCGATGCCGCGGCGGCGAAGCAGGAAATTAAACAGGCGTGGGATGGCTGGAAGGCGAAGCACCCATAGTCCCGGTTCAGGCAGAGAACGGCAAAGCGCGATGATCTCTGATGGGTTTTCAGCGCGCTTTTGGCTATGCTTTTCCTGAGGCGCCCGCGGGAGAACCGGAAGATATTTCTCACTCCACGGTGAATGGCGTATCATCTGCGCCGGCGTTGGTTTGCGCCGGCGTTTTTTGATGGCGGTATTTCCCCTGGAGGAGTGATGAAGGCTGTTATGGTTGCCATTATGGTGCTGCTGCTGAGCGGCTGCGGCAGTATTATCAGCCGGGCGATCCCGGGGCAAGGGCACGGGAATCAGTACTATCCCGGCGTCCAGTGGGATGTGCGTGATACTTCGTGGCGCTATATCACTGTGCTGGATTTACCTTTTTCGCTGATCCTGGATACGTTGTTACTGCCGCTGGACGCTCATCACGGTCCTTACGAATAAGAGGTAAGCGGCGCTTACCTCTATTTTGCCGGCGCCTGGGCTATCCGGCATCCGCGGAACAATGGCTTAACGTTCGTCCCATTCGTCGGCGGCCGCCTGGCCTTCTTCCGTATCCAGCGGAGGTTCGAGCTGAAACTCGCCGTCGTCCCACTCATGCAGCGTATTTTCTTCCAGCCACTCCTGGCGGAGCTCAATTTCGTCAAAGTCGCCGTCAAAGACGCTTTGCGCCGCTTCGCCGCTGAGCACTGGCAGACATTCGCCTTCCTCTCCCTCTTCGGCGAAAAATTCTGCCTGCCACATGATGTCGCCATCCTGCAGGATATATTTCTGGATATTCAACTGACGGACATCGGCATCTTCTTCCTCCACGCCGGGGCTACTGGCGAGGAACTCTTCACGTGCGGCATCAATAGCTTCTTCCAGAGTGGCATACATGGACATGATTATCTCCCTGAGTCTGTGCGGATGTTTCAGAAAAAGAATAGCCGAACTTTTGTCAGGTCAAGGCCGCGATGATAAAAAAATCTGTCGCAGGCCGCGCAGGGCGGGGCTTAGTCCGGGAGCAGTCTGGTTATCTCTGCGTTGATGGCGTCGTAAAGCTCTTCGGGCGAGGGAGACCCGCAATCTGCGGGGCTCCGGTTGATAAATGCATTAATACCGTGAGGGAACCCCTTCCGGACGCGTCTTAAAGCGACGGTGCAGCCACATGTATTGTTCCGGCGCCATCAGAATGCATTTTTCGACGATTTTGTTCATCCATAGCGCGGTAGACTCCGCGCTGTCGAGGGGCGGCGCACTTTCCGGCTCCAGAATGATCATCTCATAACCTTTGCCGTCCGGCTTGCGGCGTGGCACAAACGGGACAATCGCCGCCTGCGACATGCGCGCCAGCATCCAGGTACCGGTGGTGGTAGCGGCCTGCTCCACGGCGAACAGGGGAACAAACACACTACTGCGCGGGCCATAATCATGATCCGGCGCATACCAGATGATCTCGCCGTGCTTCAGGGCTCTGACCATCCCCTTGAGATCCTTGCGGTCAAGCATCGCTTTATTTGAGCGCAGACGGCCCCAGGTCTGCAGCCAGTCCAGCAGCGGGTTATCGTTAGGACGATACACGCCGATACCCGGGTTATGGATACCGAAAATTCGCGCCCCCAGTTCCAGGGTCAGAAAATGTAAACCGATCAGCAAAATGCCTTTTTTCTGTTCCTGCAATGCCCTTACTATCCCGGTACCGGAGACATCAAACCAGCGTTCAATGCGCCAGGTGGGCCAGAACCAGGCCATGCCGGTTTCCATAACCCCCATACCGACGGACTCAAAATTCTTTACCACCATTTGGTGACGTTCATTGTCGCTCATCTCCGGGAAGCACAATTCCAGATTGCGGTAGGCGATTCTGGCGCGTCGCTTCATAAAACGCATCGCCAGGCGACCAATCCCACAGCCAAGGCGGTAGATAACCGGGTAGGGGAGTAGCACCACCAGATACAGCGCGCCAATGCCCAGCCAGGTCAGCCAGAAACGAGGATGCAGTAACGACAGCGAAAAACGGGGTAAATGAGTCATGAAAATCCTGTTGTATCAGAGCTTCAACTATCCATCGCACTATTGTGACATTTTTTAAGAAGATACCAAAATTGTCCCCGATCCTGCGTCAGAGTGAGAACGGGGGAATTAAATGTAGCGTAAAATGTAAGGATGTAAATTATCTGTAATTGCTTTATGATCGCGCGTCTTTTTACCGCCACGATCAGGAAGGGTACACCATGCCAGTGTTACACAACCGAATTTCCAATGAAGAACTGAGAGCGAAGATGCTGGCGGAGAGCGAACCGCGCACCACCGTCTCTTTTTATAAGTATTTCACCATCGACGATGCGCAGGCTTTTCGCGACGCTCTGTACCAGGCATTTGTCGCGCTGCAAGTTTTTGGCCGCGTCTATATCGCCCGGGAAGGGATCAACGCCCAGGTCAGTGTACCGGCAAGCCGTCTGGAGGCGTTACGTGCCACGCTATCTGATTTCCATCCGGCGCTGGACGGGCTGCGGTTGAATATCGCTCTTGATGATGACGGGCGTTCATTCTGGGTTCTGCGCATGAAAGTACGCGAACGCATTGTGGCTGACGGAATCGACGATCCGACATTTAATCCCGGCGATGTCGGGGAGTATCTGAAAGCCCCGCAAGTGAATGCGCTGCTTGATGATCCGGATGCGCTGTTCATCGACATGCGTAATCACTATGAATATGAAGTCGGCCGTTTTGAGAACGCGCTGGAAATCCCGGCGGATACCTTCCGCGAGCAGTTGCCTAAAGCAGTGGAGATGATGGAAGCGCACCGCGAGCGTAAAATCGTCATGTACTGTACCGGAGGGATTCGCTGCGAAAAGGCCAGCGCCTGGATGCGCCATAATGGCTTTAATCAGGTTTACCATATCGAAGGCGGTATCATTGAGTATGTGCGCCGTGCCAGAGAACTGGGGCTGCCGGTACGCTTTGTCGGTAAAAACTTTGTGTTTGATGAGCGGATGGGCGAGCGGATCTCTGAGGATGTGATTGCTCATTGCCATCAGTGCGGGGCACCCTGCGACAGCCACACCAACTGTAAGAATGACGGCTGTCACCTGCTGTTTATTCAGTGTCCGGACTGCGCCGCGAAGTATGATGGATGTTGTAGCGTGAGTTGCCAGCAGGAACTGGCGCTGCCGCAGGAAGAGCAGCGGCGGCGGCGCGCCGGGCGGGAAAGTGAAGCCAGAATCTTTAATAAATCCCGCGGAGCGCTGCGGATCAGGCCGACGATAGCCGATCCGGAGTAATCGCGACATTCCGGCCCGCTTGCGGGCCGGAAATCGGGTTACTTCTGCTGAACCCCTTCCACAGAGATAATCAGATCCACTTCCTGGGAGGCCGGTCCCAGATCTTTGGTGATGTTGAAATCTTTGAGGCTGATTTTACCTTCGGCTTCAAAGCCCGCGCGAACGCCACCCCACGGATCATTACCCTGACCGATTAATTTCGCCTCCAGAGTAACCGGTTTGGTCACGCCATTCAGCGTCAGATCGCCGGTGATGTTCAGCTCGTCGCCTTCTTTCTTCACCGCCGTGGATTTAAAGGTTGCCTGCGGATATTTACCGGTATTCAGGAACTCGGCGCCGCGCAGGTGTTTGTCGCGTTCCGCGTGGTTTGTATCAAGGCTCGCGGTATTAATGGTGACGTCAACTTTATCCGCTGAGGGGTCTTTCTCATCGAAGGTGAAAGTGCCGTCAAAGTCTTTAAATGTCCCGTACAGCCAGCTGTAGCCCAGATGCTGAATGCGGAAATTGATGAAGGCGTGCTGACCTTCTTTATCAATTTTATAATCGGCAGCGACAGCGGAACCGGTGGTCAGTAACAGGGCACCTAAGGTGATCCCCAGCAGGCTTTTCTTCATATTATGCTCCATGATTAATGTGTCGCCTTCCCGAGCATACGCTTCAGGGTGGCGTCTTTATCGACAAAGTGGTGCTTCAGGGCAGCCAGCGCATGCAGCAGTGACAGAATCACTACAAACCATGCCAGCCACAGGTGAATCTGCCCGGCGAGGTCGGCCTGAACGCCGGCGTCGCTGAGGGTGGCAGGGATCTCCACCAGACCAAACACGCTGATGGGTTTTCCATCGGCGGTGGAAATCAGGTAGCCGCTAATCAAGATAGAGAAGAGCAGCAGGTACAGCAGAATATGGGCGCCAGCCGACGCCGCCCGGGTCAGCTTTGAGTAACCAGGCAGAGCGGGCGGCGGCGGGGAGAGAAAGCGCCATATCACCCGTATCACCAGGACCAGCAGCAGGATGATACCGATGCTTTTGTGCAATTCAGGGGCCTTGTGGTACCAGACATCGTAGTAGCCCAGTGACACCATCCATAGCCCCAGTCCAAACATGCCATATACCGTGATGGCTACCAGCCAGTGGAGCGCTACGGAAAATGCGCCAAACCGTTCCCGGGTATTACGCCATTGCATATTTAAATCCCTGTTAATGTGAAGTGATAATGTGCAACATTACCGGGTGAAATGTTAAATGCAACTAAAATGATTGGTCGGGACGACATTATTTCTTTCTGTCAAATAAATTGAATGAAATGTCATGTTTTTTATCAGATGATTAGCAAAAAGAAGCAATTAAACTGACATTATTGTCAGAAAACAACAAGATGCATCCAGGACTTTGAGACAATACAGATCATCGAATATAGTGGTTAAAATAAATTATCTTGATGAAATGTCAGTTTTTGTCAGTTATGGCATGTGCGGAAAGATTAAAAATAATAAAGATAAATAATATCCATAATTGCCAGCAGAGCGGATAACACCAGGTAAAGTACCAGGTGTTCGCGAATGTTATTAATTAAAAAATGAATAAACCGCTGCATTGATGTTATCTGTTCCCGGGCTGGTTATTGGCACGCCGGCCAGTTTTGACTGGCGATGAGTTGCAGGCAAGGCGCGCGGCGGCATCTTATCCGCGCGGCCCTGAGGCCTCCCTGTCCGCCAGGCTCGGTTACTTCAGGGTCTGAACCGCGACAGGCTGAACGGGCCCAGATCGAAGCCATTTTCCTCTCCGCAAGCAAATGCGCAGGCTATCTCCCCGAGAACGCTGGCGAATTTAAAACCATGCCCGCTCAGGCCGCTGATTACCAGCGCTTCAGGGAGGTCCGTCAGGGTATCGATAATGAAATCCTCATCCGGGGAGTTGTCATAAGTACAGGCGGCGCCGTGCAGGCAAACGCCAACGCCGGGCAGAAACTGACGCAAAAAGCTGAACGATTCGCTGCCGTCGCTGGCGCAGGCGCCAAACGGGACCCGCTGTTGCGGGGCGCTAATCGGCTGCCCGCCATTATGTTTTCCGACTTTCAGGGCGTTATTATCCGCCGGGAAGCCATAGAACTGATCGCCGTTGGCAAGCTCCACGGTGAAGCCGGGGAAGTGATTGTTACTACTGTAGCGGCCGTCCGCCTGGTGCCAGGCGAATACTTTACGTACCGGAGCTACGGGTAGATCGGGGAGCAACCTGGTTACCCAGGTACCGGCGCTGATCAGTAAACGTTGCGCCTGATAGCATCCCTCCGGCGTAGTGACTTCCACACCTTGCGCGCTGCGGGTAATTCCGGTGACCGGGCAGTTAAATAACTGCGCACAGCCGTTTTCCCGGGCCAGGCGAATCCAGGCGGCGATTGCCGTCTCGCTGTGTAATACCCCGGCATCCGGCTCAAACAGCCCGATATAGTTTTCAGGAACGCGGAGCTGTGGCCAGCGGCTCATGGTCTCTGCTGCCGTCAGGGTTTCCAGGGGGAGTTGCCAGGCGGCGGCGCTGGCGGCGACATTTCTCAGAAAAGTGGAATCCTGCGGACCGATATTGATGACTCCGCTGCGATCAAGCAATCGTTCTCCGCTTTCCTGCTGCAGCGCCTCCCACAACTGGCGGGCCCGCAACAGCAGGGGAACATATTTCTCTCCTTCGCCATAAGCGTAACGAATCAGCCGCGTATCGCCATGATGGCTTCCCTGCTGGTGGGGCGGATGGGCGCTATCGATCATCAGCACCTTCAGGCCGGCGCGGGTGGCATAGTAACCTGCGGCGGCGCCCACAGAACCGCTGCCGACGACGATAAAATCATATTGCATAGCGCTACTCTATTTCTGACAGATACACTCGCAGACTAATTAACCAAACGATAACAAACAAGTCATGATAATAAAAAAGGCACCCTGTAGGGTGCCCTGGTTGATATTTAAGCAACATCAATGCTTACGATAATCACCTTCCTGGTAATCGCTGGATTCAATTTTTGCGATACCGGCTTCAAGTATGGAAATAAACTGTCTGGCAACATCCGTAGTGAGCCAAAGGGTCTGGCCAACTTCGGTTTCTTCCTGGTCGGGATGATTAAGTGTCAAATAATGCAGGCGCAGCATCATCGCGTCATAGCTGTCTACCGTACTGATATCCCATCCGACAAGGGGATGAGTGTGGATGACTTCTTTATTCTTTTCCATCATAACCCCCTTAATGCGTGTTTAAGACAACGACTTACGAGGTTCAATGCATGTTTTAGCGAAGCAAATTAATTATATCAGAAACATGCCAGTCTGGATCGTCGACGGATAAAACTACCTCTCTTTTTTACACTTTATGAATTATCTGAGCAACCTGAGGGTGAGTAATTCGGATAAATAGTAAAAAACCGGGGAAAAGGCAGGATAAAAAGTGGTCAACTGAATAAAAAGCCGGGCGGCGACGCCCGGTAAAAAGAACGAATATTATTCGCTCGCACAAAACCAGTCATCAGCGCTTTCCCAGGTTTCCTGAAGGATTTCGCTGATACGTTCTTTATCCTCTCTGGCGCCGCCCATGACCGACAGGTTGTTGCTGCCGGCATAGCGAACCAGGACATGATTTTCGCTATCCGGATAATGCTTGCCGATACGGCGAGTAAGTTCGCTCCCCAGCGCCTCCATGGCACCGGGAGGCAACGGCGTGGTTTTAGCAATGGTCACTTCGATGCGCATGATATCCCCCTGTATATAATACTGTTTATATATACAGTTATCGGGGCGCATATGCAAGAGGGGAGAATAAATATACTTACCAGCCAGTTGTTCTCTGCGTTATGCCGTTTCGGCCGCCCGTGAGGCAAGGCCCTGATAACAACTCATACAGCCATACAGCAAGCCAGAATTTACGGAATATTATCGCGAGGGTAGTGTTCCCCGCGGGAAATCGCGGACATGAAAGTTCTGGCAGCAACTCATACAGCTATACCGTAAGTCGGGTTTTACTGGGCATTACCGCGAGGGTTGTGCTTCCCGCGGGAAATCGCGGACATGAACGTTCTGGCAACAACTTATACAGCCATACCGTAAGTCAGGTTTTACTGGCTATTATCGCGAGGGTTGTGTTCCCCCGCTGGAAATCGCTGTAACGAAGGCCGCGAGACAAGGATCCGACCACAAAATCATACAGCCATACCGTAAGTCAGGTTTTACTGGATATTATCACGAGGGTTGTGTTCCCCCGCTGGAAATCGCTGGAACGAAGGTCGTGAGACAAGGACCTGGCGCCATGGATGGCGCCGGGAGGGCATGCCGGGACAGGACGTCGAGTCATGCCCGGTCCGCGGGATAAGGCCGGGAGTGGAAGGGACCGCGAAGCGGCGATTTCCGTTGCGGGGCCGCGAGGGGTGTCGGGGAGCGAGCGGGACGCTCCCCGACCCGTTCACTGATAACCGGAGTTAACAAAGAGCACCAAACATAAAGTGAACGGAAAGCCTCGGCCCACGCGCGAACGGAAACCTAATCGCACACGCGCGAACGAAAACCTCATCGCACGCGCGAACAAAAACCTACTCCCCCACCGACCAACTCACCACCTCTCCGGCCAGGAAAGGCACCAGCACATCATCTTCCACCGCAATGCTTTCCACCACCGACTGCGGCGCGCGGCGCAGTTCAATCACCTCTTCATTCACCGGCAGCCCGTAAAAACGCGGTCCATTCAGCGAGCAGAACGCCTCAAAGTGCTGCAACGCATTCATCTCTTCAAAAACCGTCGCATAGGCGCCAAGCGCGGAAGGGGCGTTAAAGCAGCCGGCGCAACCACAACTGGCTTCTTTACGGTGGCGCAGGTGCGGTGCGGAATCCGTGCCGAGGAACACTCGCTCACAGCCGCTGGCGACCAGTTCGCGCAGGGCCTGCTGATGGACGCTGCGCTTGAGGATCGGCAGACAGTAAAGATGCGGACGAATCCCACCTACCAGCATATGGTTACGGTTGAACATCAGGTGTTGAGGCGTGATGGTGGCAGCCAGTTTGTCGTTGCCTTCGCGCACGTAAGCGGCAGCGTCTTTGGTGGTGATGTGCTCAAAAACCACTTTCAGCCCCGGCAGGCGGCGACGCAAGGGCTCCATAACGGTTTCGATAAACCGCGCTTCGCGGTCAAAAATGTCCACATCGGCATGGGTCACTTCGCCGTGTACTAACAGCGGCATCCCGAGCTTTTCCATGCGCTCCAGCACCGGCATGATCGCGTCGGTACTGGTAACGCCGTGGCTGGAGTTCGTGGTGGCGTTTGCCGGGTAGAGTTTAGCTGCGGTAAAAACTTCTTCACGAAAGCCGCGTTCCAGCTCATCCGCATCCAGGCTGTCGGTCAGGTAGCAGGTCATCAGCGGCTGAAAATGGTGGCCCGCCGGCACTGCGTCAAGGATCCGCTGGCGGTAGGCGATCGCCGCGTCAACGGTGGTGACCGGAGGTACCAGGTTGGGCATAACAATCGCGCGACCATAAGTTTTGCTGGTCCAGGGAACCACGGTTTTGAGCATTTCGCCATCACGCAGATGGAGATGCCAGTCGTCAGGGCGGCGGATTTTTAATACCTGGGATTGTTCGGTCATGAAAGTGCTCCGGCTTGGTGGAATCAGTCAGGAAAGGCTGTTTTTACGCCGGGCACTAAGGATAAGCGGAAACGTTTTCCTTTGCACTCTTTTTGATACATTGGCGGGGGAAATCCCCCGCGGTGAATTATTCGAGGAAGGGAATGACAATTTGCCCGGGCTTGACTTCAATGCCTTTGGCGTATTTTTTCGCCAGCGCTTCGCCTTTGCTGCGATCTTCGCTCAGCACGTAGGCCGGCTGCTGGTTAAAATAGTTACGCAGCGCCTGGTTCAGGTACGGCGTCATTGTCTGCAGGATGGTTTCCATCTTCTTTGGCTCAACGTCAGCGCTGACAATTTCCATCTCCTGCAGGTAGATGGCGCCCTGATCTTTGTTAAATACCGGCTGGGCTTTGAGAGTCAGTTTCATGACGGCTTTCTGGTTGCCGAACAGCGAGGCGACATCCAGATTGGCATTGCCGGTAAGGGTCACTTTATTGGGTTCGGCGCGGCCAATCTGGCTGTTCAGATCGCTTAGCACAATATGCACATCGGCCAGCCCGGGAACGCCAATATCTTTGGCAAAATTGTTACGCTTCTCCAGCGCCTGGTTGATCTCCTGCTCTGTCACCGTGTACTGGGTTAATTGGTTACAGCCCGCCAGCAGACCGCTGCAGAGCAGCGCGGCGGCAATGATAAACTTCTTCATGAGTTTCCTTCCGGGATATCAACAGGTAACGATCCTGACATAAAGCAGCTTGCGCCGCCAGCACACTCTGTGCCAGAGGATAAAACTGAAAAACCGGCGCATAACGCCGGTGGAGCAACTCAGATTGCCCGGGAGGAGAGCAGGTTAATCGCGGTTTGTTTCGCCATATTATCGCGCCAGGCCGCCACACGACCTGGATAGTCTATCCCGGCGACCAGCGTCAGATTGCGCAGCAGCGGGAACAGATGAATGTCGTCTTCCGATAGCTGACCGTTAACCGCGTTTGGTTTCTGGATGAGTTTATCCAGCGCGCGCAGGTCGTCGTTGATGTTTTTCAGCAGTCCAGGCGTGTGAGCCAGGTGCTCTTCAAAGCTGCCGATGGCGGCCTCTTTTTTTCTGACAAACCACGCCCGCGCATCCGGGGTGGCGAATTCGTCAAAGCTGGAGCGGGCAAAGCGGGGAATCAGCAGGCGATTAACATAGCCGTTCACTTTACGCAGCCACTCATCAATCGCCAGGCTGCGTTTACCGGTCAACAGCGGCGCGCCGTCCAGTTTGTCGACATAGTGGACGATATCCATGCTTTCCGGCAGGTAGCTACCGTCATCTTTTTGCAGGATCGGCACCATCTTCTGGCCAATCATGCTGACCGGCGTTGTCTCGTCGTCGCTAAGTAATATTTTGATTTCTAAAGGAATGTTCTTCAAACCGAAAATCATGCGCGCTTTGATGCAAAACGGACAGTGGTCATACACATATAGCTTCATGGATTCCTCCCCCGTGACATGCTCCTGGTTTCGTGAGTATGGGGCAGAAACTCAGCGGGAGCAATTAACCGCCAGCTTTCACCAGCGGCGCGCGCAGGCGCTGGCTGTTGAACTGCCACCACAGGGCGATCAGGGTAATCAGCCCAATCACCGCCAGCATCACCCACGGTAATTCCGATATGTCGAGCGCCTTGCCGCTGTCATACAGCCAGCCGCCGCCGGCATAGCCCAATGCGCCGCCGATGGCCAGGCCCAGACGGCTGAACCCCATATAACTACCTCTGGCGCGGGCATCGGCCAGCGAGGCTCCGAGGGTTTCTCTGGCCGGTTCGGCGATAATAGAACCGATATAAAACAGGCAGATCAGAGTAAATAATTGCTGCAGCGTACTGGTAAAGCCTATCGGCAGCATACTCAGGGACATCAGCAGCAGCCCGGCCATCAGACGTTGTTCAAGGCGAAAGCGTTTTTCGCTCCAGCGGGCGATCGGGTACAGCAGGGTCAGCGAGAGTAGCGCCTCAATGGCGTACATCCATTTGACCGCCGCCGGCGTACCGGCGATTTCGTTAACCATGATCGGCAGCATCAGCATCACCTGCACCGCCAGCATGTAGTACCCGGCGAGGGTGAGGACATAGGTCACGAAACGCTTATCGTTCAGCACCCGGCCCATGCCTTCGCGCATCGGGGTACGTATTGTGGACAGTTTATAGGCTGGCAGCAGCCAGGCGTTAACCCCGGCGCAGGCGACAAACAGCAGGGCGCCGGCGCCGCATACCAGCCGGAAATCGTACTGCAACAGCCAGCTTCCCAGCAGCGCGCCGACCACCGCGCCGGCGCTGTCCTGCATCATCAGAATAGAGAAAAAGCGCCCGCGCTGGTGGGGGCGAACCAGTTTCACCACCAGCGCCGCCCGGGGCGGATCGAACAGGGTGCCGCCGAGACCGGAAAGAATGCAGGACAGCCATAATAGCCAGGGGTCATGGGCGACCGCCATGGTGGCAAAGCCGGCGGCGCGCAGCAACATGCCGGCGACGATCATCGGTTTAGCGCCGAAGCGGTCGGCGATAGCGCCGCCGAAAATGCCCAGCCCCTGCTGAACGAACTGGCGCAGCCCGAGGGCGATACCAACCAACAGCGCCGCCCAGCCCATCTGATCGACAAAGCGAATGGAGATCAAGGGGAAGACCACAAAAAAGCCAAGTACGACCAGCATATTATCGAGTAACAGAAAATACTTACCGAGGCTCCTTGCCTGCGACACCGGGGCCATGTCTCCACCTGAGATGAAAGAAGAAAATGAAAAATGCGCTTTTTCTATTCTCACCCGTTTGCTGCGCTTTTCCCAGAGGCGCGCGCGATAATATTTTTTTATCGAAACTGGAGATTGATTGACCAGTTTCATTAAAAAGATGTGCGATCGTCAGAAAAGCGCGCGTTGCCATTTTCACACTGTGAGTATCGGCAGGTATAGTTAATAACACGATGACAGTCTGCGTTTTTTCCGCCCTGATAATAGCCGGCCGGAATGAGACGAATAATGAAGAAAGGAGCAGGCAATCATGTTTGGCTATCGCAGTAATGTGCCAAAAGTGCGTTTAACCACTGATCGACTGGTGGTGCGTCTGGTCTATGACAGGGATGCGTGGCGTCTGGCGGACTATTATGCCGAGAATCGTCTGTTTCTGAAGCCCTGGGAGCCGATTCGCGATGAGAGCCATTGCTACCCTTCCGGCTGGCAGGCCCGCCTGGGGATGATCAATGAATTACACAAACAGGGCAGCGCCTATTATTTCGCCCTCTTTGATCCGGATGAAAAAGAAATTTACGGCGTGGCGAATTTTTCCAATGTGGTGCGCGGTTCATTCCACGCCTGCTATCTGGGGTATTCGCTGGGGGAGAAGTGGCAGGGGCAAGGGTTCATGTTTGAGGCCCTGAGCGCGGCTATTCGTTATATGCAGCGTACCCAACATATGCACCGTATTATGGCTAACTACATGCCGCATAATCAGCGTAGCGGCAATTTGCTGGCGCGACTGGGTTTTGAAAAAGAAGGCTATGCCAAAGACTATTTACTGATTGATGGTGTCTGGCGCGACCACGTATTAACCGCATTAACCACCCGTGAATGGAACGCCGGGAGATAAGGAGAAGAGATGAAATATCAGTTGAGTGCTATTGACGCGCGAGTCATTGGCTGCCTGCTGGAAAAGCAGGTTACTACGCCGGAGCAGTATCCGATGTCGGTCAACGGCGTCGTGACCGCCTGTAACCAGAAAACCAATCGTGAGCCGGTGATGAACCTTGCGGAATACGAAGTGCAGGAGACCCTTGATCAACTGGTAAAGCGCCATTTTCTGCGTACGGTAAGCGGTTTTGGCAATCGGGTGACCAAATATGAGCAGCGCTTTTGTAATTCCGAATTCGGCAACCTCAAACTTTCGGCGGCGGAAGTGGCTATTGTGACCTCGCTGCTGCTGCGTGGGCCGCAGACCCCCGGCGAACTGCGTACCCGGGCGGCGCGGATGCACGAGTTCGCCGATATGGCCGAGGTGGAAAGCACCCTTGAACGGTTAGCCAGCCGTGAAGATGGTCCGTTTGTGGTGCGCTTACCGCGTGAACCGGGCAAGCGGGAAAGCCGCTATATGCACCTGTTCTGTGGCGAGGTGGAAATGCTGGCGGCGGTGGCGGACAGCGTCAGCGAACCGATGGATGAATTGCTCAGTGAACGAGTCGCCCGACTGGAAGAAGAGGTTGAGGAGCTGAAAGCGCGGCTTGATACCCTGCTGGCGCGGCTGGGGGAATAACCATGTCAACGATACGGATTGGCATCGTCGGGCTGGGAAATATCGCCCGCAAGGCCTGGCTGCCGGTACTGGCGGCGGCGGAAGAGTGGACCCTGAGCGGCGCCTTCTCGCCGGGCCGGGAGAAGGCGCAGGCGCTGTGTGCGGCGTATCGGATGCCTTATTACTCTTCGCTGCGCGAGCTGGCCGCCAACTGCGATGCAGTGTTTGTCCACAGCGCCACCAGCAGCCACTATGCGGTCGTCAGCGAACTGTTGCAGGCCGGGGTGCATGTTTGCGTCGATAAACCGCTGGCGGAGAGTCTGTCGGACGCCGAGCGGCTGGTGGAGATGGCCGAACGTCGCAAGCTGCATCTGATGGTGGGTTTTAACCGCCGTTTTGCGCCGCTGTACCGGCAATTGAAATCGCTGGCCGACGGCGCTGCGTCGCTGCGGATGGATAAACACCGCGCGGACAGTGTGGGGCCCCGGGATCTGCGCTTCACGCTGCTCGATGACTATCTACACGTCGTGGACACCGCGCTGTGGCTCAGCGGCGGGAAAGGGCGGTTACAGAGCGGCGCTATCCTGACCAGCGACGAGGGGGAAATGCTGTTCGCCGAACATCACTTCGCCCATGAGCACCTGCAGATAACCACCTGCATGCACCGCCGGGCCGGTAGCCAGCGAGAGTGGCTGCAAATGGTGACCGACGGCGGCTTGTTCGACGTCACCGATATGCGCGAATGGCGCAGCGAGCAGCATCACGGTGTGGTATGTCAGCCGACTCCCGGATGGCAGAGTACCCTGGAACAGCGGGGATTTGTCGGCTGCGCACGGCATTTTATCGACAGCGTCGCCAACCAGACGGCGCCGGAAACCTCCGGCGAACAGGCGCTGGCGGCCCAGAGAGTGGTGGAAAAGCTGTGGCGCGACGCCATGAGCGAATAACGGGCTGTAACAACTCGCGGTAGTAATTCCTTTCCGGTTGAGTAGACTAAGCGCTTCGCGAAATGTAGCGGATGCCTGGCGACAGGCGTCCGGTTCGGCAATGAATACGGATATCACATCATTCAGGATGCATGGCAGCGGCGCCGGGGATGGGCTACCGCCAGCCACACAACTGCAGTCTGAGGAATAAAAGAACATAACAATGAATTTACTCAAGTCGCTGGCGGCAGTCAGCTCAATGACCATGTTTTCCCGTGTGCTGGGTTTTGCGCGCGACGCCATTGTCGCCAGGGTTTTTGGCGCCGGGATGGCTACAGATGCTTTCTTTGTGGCGTTTAAATTACCCAACCTGCTGCGACGCATCTTTGCCGAAGGGGCGTTTTCCCAGGCGTTTGTGCCGATTCTGGCGGAATATAAAAGCCAGCAGGGGGAGGAGGCGACCCGGGTGTTTGTCGCCTATGTTTCCGGGCTGTTGACTCTGGCGCTGGCGCTGGTAACGGTGCTGGGCATGCTGGCCGCGCCGTGGGTGATTATGGTCACCGCGCCGGGATTCGCCGATACCGCCGACAAATTCGCGCTAACCTCGCAACTGCTGCGCATTACTTTCCCCTATATTCTGCTGATCTCGCTGGCATCGCTGGCCGGAGCGATCCTCAATACCTGGAACCGTTTTTCGGTGCCGGCGTTCGCGCCGACGCTGCTCAATATCAGTATGATCGGTTTCGCGCTGTTTGCGGCGCCGCACTTTAACCCGCCGGTGCTGGCGCTGGCCTGGGCGGTGACGGTCGGCGGGGTGCTGCAACTGTTCTATCAACTGCCGCATCTGAAAAAGATTGGCATGCTGGTGCTGCCGCGCATCAGTTTTAAAAATGCCGGAGCAGTTCGGGTACTGAAACAGATGGGGCCGGCGATTCTCGGGGTCTCTGTCAGCCAGATTTCGCTGATCATCAATACTATCTTTGCCTCGTTTCTGGTTTCCGGCTCGGTGTCGTGGATGTACTACGCCGACCGTCTGATGGAGTTCCCGTCCGGGGTGCTCGGGGTGGCGCTGGGCACTATCCTGTTGCCCTCCCTGTCAAAGAGCTTCGCCAGCGGCAATCATGATGAATATAACCGCCTGATGGACTGGGGCCTGCGCCTGTGCTTCCTGCTGGCGCTGCCCAGCGCCGTGGCGCTGGGGATCATGGCGCAGCCGCTGGTGGTATCCCTGTTTCAGTACGGCAAGTTCAGCGCGTTTGATGCCGCCATGACCCAGCGGGCGCTGGTGGCCTACTCTGTAGGATTGATGGGGCTGATTGTGGTGAAGGTGCTGGCGCCGGGATTTTATTCGCGCCAGGACATCAAAACGCCGGTAAAAATCGCTATTGTCACGCTGATCATGACCCAGTTGATGAACCTGGCGTTTATCGGGCCGCTGAAGCATGCCGGGCTGTCGCTGTCGATTGGTCTGGCGGCCTGCCTTAACGCCGGACTGTTGTACTGGCAACTGCGTAAACGCGATATTTTCCATCCGCAGCCGGGCTGGAAAGGGTTTCTGGCGCGTTTGATTATTGCGGTGCTGGTAATGGCAGCGGTACTGGTGGGGTTGATGCAGGTGATGCCGGAATGGCATGTCGGCAATATGCCGTATCGCCTGCTGCGCCTGATGGGGCTGGTGATTGCCGGCGTCGGCGCCTATTTTATTACGCTGCTGTTGCTGGGCTTCAGACCGAAAGATTTCGCCCGGCGTACCCTGTAACTTTTCCCTGGCGCCGCCGACGGCGTCAGATAGCGATCTTTTTGCCCCCGGCGCTGGCCGGCGCCAGCGTCGCGGGTTTACCGTTGGCTCCGTAGAGCGCGGCCTGCTGTGCCGGCTGAAGTATCGCCAGCGCCCGGGCATTGCGATCCATCTGGGTATTCAGCAGCCAGCCGTTGTGCTGATTGAGCTCGCGTAGCCGGCGCAGGCGTTCGCTAATCTGCTGTTCGCTCGCCCCGGGGAGCGCGGTGGCGTCCTGGCGCTGTTGTTCCAGCCAGGCAAGCGTCGCCAGCAGCGCGCTTTTTTGGTTGGTGAGGTGCTGCAGGGCGCTGCCGTCGACCTGGGCGCCGCACAGCAGTCGCTGTTCACTTTCCAGCGTCTGCTCAAGTTCGTTGAGGGTGCTGAGCAACTGGTCGGCAATGGCGGATGGCGTCAGCATTATTTCCCCTGCAACGATTGTTGCGCTTCCTGAATCAGCGCGTCGGCGATTTTACCGGCATCCATTTTCAGTTCACCGTTGCGAATCGCGGTTTTCAGGGCTTCCACCCGTTCCATATTGATATCGCTGGCGTCGGACTGCGTCAGGCGGCTCTGGGCGTTGCTCAAAGTCACGCTGGCGCTGTCCGGCGCGGCGCTTTGCGCACTGCGCCCGGCCGGAACAGCGGATTCCTGCACTTCGCGCTGCTGGACAGTGCTGACGGGCTTCAGTGGCGACGTACGGTCGATACTCATGATATTCATCCTCGCCGCAGAATACGGCTCAATCTAAGTGACATTTTGCGTCGGAGTTAGGTTTTCTATCGGCAATTACCGCAATTACTTTATAACGCTGGCATATTAATCAGAATATTCCCACCATCGCCCACCCGTCCGCTGACCACCTGGCCCGAGTTCATCCGTACCCGAACGTTACCGGCCACGGCGGCATTATTGAGCGCCAGCCCTTCGCTATTGACGCTGAATCCGGCCCCGCTGGCAATCACCTGAACCCGCTGGCCGGCGGTGACGGCCCAGCGAGCGCGCACCATAAACGGCAGAATCGGCTGCCCCGCGGCGATATCGCGCAGGGTGATGGCGCCGGAGAGTCGATCGTCGCTCAGCAGCGCCCGGGAGGGGAGCAGGTCGAGACGGCCGCGCTGGCGCGTCAGGTTAGCGGCGTCGATTACCGTACCGCGCGCCAGCGGCGTCCTCGTTACCACATAATCGCCGGTTGCCATCACCTGTACCTGCAGGTAATGCGTCACTCCGTCGCAGCGCGCCTGTACGCTGAGCGTTCCCCACAGACGGCTGTTGCCCGCCAGGGTTAGCTGCGGCTGCGGGCAGGTCGGGCGCCGGGCGTCCGGAGTACGGATCGTCACGCTGACGGTATCGGCGATACCCTGTAGCCGGTCGCTGAAAAAACGAGTCAGGCTACGCTGTAGATCGGCGGCCCTGGCCGGCAGACTCAGCGTCAGCAGGACGGCGCTGAGGATGATGTAGCGTTTCATGACGAACTCTCCTGTAGCGGGCTGGCGACGATTTTAGCGGCTCGCCGTAGCGCTCAAGGCAACAAATAGCGCGCGATTTTGCCCTTATTCCTGCGATAAGCCATGTCGCGCGCGCATTAAGCTGTGCACCATCACCCGTCATGTCTGGGGAGGATTCATGATTGATAAACTGGACGCCGCGCTGCACTTCCAGCAGGAGGCGCTTAATTTGCGCGCCCGACGCCAGGAGATTCTGGCGGCCAATATCGCCAACGCCGATACCCCCGGCTACCAGGCCCGGGATATCGACTTTGCCGGTCAATTGCAGCAGGTGCTGCGCCGCGGCCGTGCGGAAAACGGCGGGCTGGCGCTGGCGGTTACCGCACCGGGACATATCGCCGCCCGGGCGCAGAATACCGTCGCCGAGACCCTGATGTATCGCATCCCCGATCAGCCGGCGCTGGACGGCAATACCGTCGATATGGATCGCGAACGCACGCAGTTTGCCGATAACGGGCTGCAATATCAAACCAGCCTGACGGCTATCGGCGGGCAGATTAAAAGCATGATGTCGGTGCTGCAGTCACAGGGGTAAAACATGTCACTGGTAAATATTTTTGACGTCGCGGGTTCGGCGCTGACGGCGCAGTCCCAGCGCCTGAACGTTGCGGCCAGTAACCTGGCCAATGCCGACAGCGTCGCCGGGCCGGACGGTCAGCCGTATCGCGCCCGGCAGGTAGTGTTTCAGGTAAATGCTGAACCGGGAGCGGCCACTGGCGGGGTGCGGGTCGCCGGGGTCGTGGAGAGCGAGGCGCCGGATCGTATGGTCTACCAGCCTGGCAACCCGCTGGCGGATGCCAGAGGTTACGTGCGAATGCCTAATGTGGATGTGGTGGGGGAGATGGTCAATACCCTGTCCGCGTCGCGCAGCTACCAGGCCAATGTGGAAGTGCTCAATACGGCCAAAAGTATGATGCTGAAAACCCTGACCCTCGGTCAGTAAGGACTCTGCGTGTCGATAGCCGTGAATGTTAATGATACCACCAGCGCCGGGCTGACCAGTACCGCGGGGAGCCTGAATACCAGCAGCGCCGCCGATCTCCAGAATAACTTCCTGACCCTGTTGGTCGCTCAGTTAAAAAACCAGGATCCCACCAACCCGATGGATAACAGCCAGTTGACCTCGCAACTGGCGCAGATCAGCACCCTGAACGGAATTGAAAAGCTCAATACCACCCTGGGGTCGATCTCCGGGCAGATTAACGACAGCCAGCAGCTACAAGCCGCCGCGCTGGTGGGACACGGCGTAATGGTGCCCGGCTCGTCAATTCTGGTGGGCAACAGTGCGACTACGCCGTTTGGCGTCGAGCTGGAGCAGGCGTCCGATAAAACCACCGCCACCATTACCGACAGCGGCGGCAAAGTGATGCGCACCATCGAACTGGGCGGCCTGAGCGCCGGCGTCCACACCTTTTCCTGGGACGGTACCCTCAGCGACGGTACGGCCGCGCCGGACGGCGCTTACAGCGTGACGATAAACGCCAGCAGCAACGGCGCCGCGCAGCTGGCCCAGCCGCTGACTTTTGCCCTGGTAAACGGCATTACCCGCGCCGACAGCGGCAGTTTGCTGGATCTGGGAACTTACGGCACTACCACACTGGATCAGGTACGCCAGATTATTTAACGCTCTGTGACTCAGGAGTAAAACATGGCTTTTTCTCAAGCGGTCAGCGGCCTGAATGCCGCCGCCAGTAATCTTGACGTGATCGGCAATAACATTGCCAACTCCGCCACCTACGGCTTTAAATCCGCCGCGGTGTCGTTTGCCGATATGTATGCCGGTTCGAAAGTAGGACTGGGCGTTAAAGTCGCCGGCGTGTCGCAGGATTTCAGCGACGGCACCACCACCAATACCGGACGCGGTCTGGATGTGGCGATTAGCCAGAACGGTTTTTTCCGCCTGGTGGATAACAGCGGCGCGGTTTACTACAGCCGTAACGGCCAGTTTCAACTGGATTCTGACCGCAATCTGGTGAATACCCAGGGGATCTACCTGACCGGTTATCCGGCCAGCGGCACGCCGCCGGCCATTCAACAGGGCGCGACGCCGGCACCGCTGTCAATCCCCAATACCCTGATGCCGGCCCGCTCCACCACCAGCGCCGGGATGGCGATTAACCTGAACTCCTCGGACGCGGTACATGACGCGACAAAATTCAGCGTTGAAGACAGCAACAGTTATAACAAGAAAACCGCGGTGACCGTGTATGACAGTCAGGGCAATAGTCATGACATGAGTCTCTGGTTTGTTAAAACGGCGGATAATGTCTGGAATGTCTACAGCCAGGATGCCAGCACCGGCGGGGCGGTTACCTTCACGGGCGGCATTCAGTTTACCGCTAACGGCACCGTTGCCGGGCTGTTGCAGGAAGATGGCACGCCGCTGACCGACGCGACGGGCAATCCGGTGACCGATCCGATCTTTACCCTGACCACCGGGGCGCTGAACGGCGCTATACCAGCGACCTTTACCCTCGATTTGACCGGCTCAATGCAGCAGAACACCGGCAGTAATGACGTGGTAGCGGTTAACCAGAACGGTTACGCGCCCGGCAGCCTGGTGAGCTACCAGATCAATGACGACGGCACGATCGTCGGTACTTACTCCAATGAAGAGACGCAACTAATGGGGCAGATCGTGCTGGCGAACTTTGCCAACCCGGAAGGGCTGGCGTCGCAGGGCGATAACGTCTGGTCGGCGACTAATGCCTCCGGCCTGCCGCTGTTGGGGGCGGCGAATACCGGCAATTTTGGCACTCTGACCAGCGGCGCGCTGGAGGCTTCCAACGTCGATCTGAGCAATGAGCTGGTCAACATGATCGTCGCCCAGCGCAACTATCAGTCGAATGCCCAGACCATTAAAACTCAGGATCAGGTGTTGAATACCCTGGTGAATCTGCGCTAAGCGACGGGGCGAAAAGCGTTATGGATCATGCCATTTATACCGCGATGGGAGCGGCCAGCCAGACCCTCAACCAGCAGGCGGTAACGGCGAGCAACCTCGCCAACGCCTCGACGCCGGGTTTTCGCGCCCAGCTCAACGCCCTGCGCGCGGTGCCGGTGGAAGGGTATTCGGTTCCCACCCGGGCGCTGGTGACGGCTTCCACCCCGGGGGTGGATATGAGCCCCGGCGAAATGAATTACACCGGACGCGCGCTTGATGTGGCGCTTCAGCAGGATGGCTGGCTGGCGCTGCAGAGCCCGGATGGTACTGAAGCCTACACCCGCAACGGCAGTATCACACGTAGCCCGACCGGGATGTTGACAGTGCAGGGAATGCCGGTACTCGGGGATGGTGGCCCGATAGCTGTTCCGGAAGGCGCGGAGATCACTATCGCCGCTGACGGCACGATATCGGCTCTTAACCCGGGCGATGCCCCGAATACCGTGGCGCCAATCGGCCGGCTGAAACTGGTTAAAGCCGATGCCCGGGAAGTCATGCGCGGCGATGACGGCGTTTTTCGCCTCACCACTGAAGCGCGCGCGGCGCGCGGGGCGGTGCTGGCGCGGGACGAGGGCGCCAGGGTGGTATCCGGAGTGCTTGAGGGCAGTAACGTCAAGCCCGTGGCGGTAATGGCCGACATGATAGCCGATGCCCGGCGCTTTGAGATGCAGATGAAAGTAATTACCAGCGTTGATGAAAATGAACAGCGCGCTAACCAGTTGTTGTCGCTCAGCTAACTCACGGGATGACTTATGATCAGTTCACTGTGGATCGCCAAAACCGGTCTTGATGCCCAGCAAACCAATATGGATGTGATCGCCAATAACCTGGCGAACGTCAGTACCAACGGCTTTAAACGCCAGCGCGCGGTCTTTGAGGATCTGCTCTATCAGACCCTGCGTCAGCCGGGGGCGCAGTCATCAGAACAAACCACGCTGCCCTCCGGGTTGCAGATCGGCACCGGGGTTCGTCCGGTGGCCACGGAGCGTATCCACACCCAGGGTAACTTGTCCCAGACCGACAACAGTAAAGATGTGGCTATCAAAGGCCAGGGATTTTTTCAGGTTCAGTTACCGGACGGTAGCTCCGCCTATACCCGGGATGGCTCTTTCCAGGTGGATCAGAACGGCCAACTGGTGACCGCCAGCGGCTTTCCGGTACAGCCGGCGATCACGATTCCTGCTAACTCCCTGAGTATTACTATCGGTCGCGACGGCGTGGTGAGCGTCACCCAGCAGGGGCAAACCCAGCCGGTTCAGGTGGGGCAGCTCAATCTGACCACCTTTATGAACGACAGCGGCCTGGAGAGTATCGGCGAAAATCTGTATGTCGAAACCCAGTCATCCGGCGCGCCGAATGAAAGTACGCCGGGACTCAATGGCGCCGGACTGCTGTACCAGGGCTATGTGGAAACCTCCAATGTCAATGTCGCCGAAGAACTGGTGAATATGATTCAGGTCCAGCGCGCCTATGAAATTAACAGTAAAGCGGTTTCCACCACCGATCAGATGCTGCAAAAGCTGAGCCAAATTTAATGATGCGCCGGCCAGATGGCCGCGCCAGCAAAAGAATACCTGTGATGCATAAATCTGGTTTTACCTGTGGTCCGCTGCTGCTGGTGATAGCGATGACCGGCGGCTGTGCGTGGATCCCCTCGACGCCGCTGGTTCAGGGAACCACCACCGCGCAGCCATTGCCTGGCCCCCAGCCGCTGGCTAATGGTTCGATTTTCCAGACGGCCCAGCCGATCAACTACGGCTATCAGCCGCTGTTCGAGGATCGTCGGCCGCGCAATATCGGCGATACCCTGACCATCGTGCTACAGGAGAACGTCAGCGCCAGCAAGAGTTCTTCTGCCAACGCCAGCCGGGACGGCAAAACCAATTTTGGTTTTGATACCACGCCGCGCTATCTGGAGGGGCTGTTTGGCAACCAGCGCGCGGCGGTGGATGCCTCCGGCGGCAATAGTTTTGCCGGTAAAGGCGGCGCCAACGCCAGCAATACCTTCAGCGGTACTCTGACCGTGACCGTCAATCAGGTGCTGGCCAACGGCAACCTGAATGTGGTGGGAGAAAAACAGATCGCCATTAACCAGGGCACGGAGTTTATTCGCTTTTCCGGAGTGGTGAACCCGCGCACTATCAGCGGCAGCAATACCGTCTCTTCTACCCAGGTGGCGGACGCCCGCATTGAGTACGTCGGCAATGGCTATATCAACGAAGCGCAAAATATGGGCTGGCTACAGCGCTTCTTCCTCAATTTGTCACCGATGTAAGCGAGGACCCGATGATCCGAGGTTTTATAGTACTGCTGCTCTGGCTGGGGTTGGCTATTACGGCGCAGGCGGAGCGCATTCGCGATCTGACCAGCGTTCAGGGGGTACGGGAAAACTCGCTGATCGGCTATGGCCTGGTGGTAGGGCTGGATGGCACCGGCGATCAGACCACGCAAACCCCGTTTACCACCCAGACCCTGAACAATATGTTGTCACAGTTGGGGATCACGGTACCGGCAGGCACCAATATGCAACTGAAAAACGTGGCGGCGGTGATGGTTACCGCCAGCTTTCCGGCATTTGCCCGCCAGGGGCAGACTATCGATGTGGTGGTCTCTTCAATGGGTAATGCCAAAAGTCTGCGCGGCGGCACACTGCTGATGACACCGCTAAAAGGGGTGGATAATCAGGTCTATGCGCTGGCGCAGGGCAATATTCTGGTCGGCGGCGCCGGCGCGGCGGCGGGGGGCAGCAGCGTACAGGTCAACCAGCTCAACGGCGGGCGTATCAGTAATGGCGCGATTATTGAAAGGGAGTTGGCGTCGACCTTCGGCAGCGGTAATACCCTGAACCTGCAACTCAATAATGAAGATTTCACGCTCGCCCAGCAGATTAGCGACGCGATTAACCGCTACAGCGGTTACGGCAGCGCTACGGCGCTGGACGCCCGGACCATCCAGGTGCGGGTGCCGACGGGGGGCAGCTCACAGGTGCGCTTTCTGGCGGATATTCAGAATATTGAAGTCAATATCGCCCCTCAGGATGCGCGGGTGATTATTAACTCACGTACCGGTTCGGTGGTGATGAACCAGGAGGTGATGCTGGGTAACTGCGCGGTCGCTCAGGGCAACCTGGCGGTGACGGTTAACCGTCAGCTAAACGTCAGCCAGCCAGATACGCCGTTCGGCGGCGGCCAGACGGTAGTCACTCCTCAAACGCAGATCGATGTGCGCCAGAGCGGCGGGGCGGTACAGCATGTGAACGCCAGCGCCAGTCTCAACAATGTGGTACGGGCGCTGAATGCGCTGGGCGCTTCACCCATCGACCTGATGTCGATTCTCCAGGCGATGCAGAGCGCCGGCTGTTTGCGCGCCCGGCTGGAGATCATCTGATGCTGAAAGCCGGCCCGTTACCCGATGGCGCGGCCTGGGATGCCCGGGCGCTGAATGATCTCAAAACCCGCACCGCACAGGATCCTCGCAGCAATCTGCAGCCGGTGGCCCGTGAAGTAGAGGGCATGTTCGTACAGATGATGTTGAAAAGCATGCGTGACGCGCTGCCCAGGGATGGATTGTTCAGCAGCGAGCAAACTCGCCTGTATACCAGTCTGTATGATCAGCAGATCGCCCGGCAGATGAGCGCCAGAGGACTGGGGCTGGCGGAGATGATGGTCAGCCAGTTGTCCGCGCCGTCCGCCGCGCCGGGAGAACAGGCTGGCGTCACGCCGCTGACGCTGGATAACGCTACGGTGACCAGCTATCAGAATCAGACCCTGACGCAAATGGTGCGTTCCGCGCTGCCGGATACTGCCGGGCTGGCGCGCCGCCTGCCGGAGAACAGCCGCGATTTTCTGGCGCAACTGACCGCGCCCGCCCGTGAGGCCAGCGCTCACAGCGGTATTCCACATCATTTGATCCTCGCCCAGGCGGCGCTGGAGTCCGGCTGGGGGCAGCGGCAGATTCGCACCCGGGACGGCGGGCCCAGCTACAATCTGTTTGGTATCAAAGCATCGGGGAACTGGCAGGGGGATGTGACGGATATCACCACCACCGAATATGAAAACGGCATTGCCAGGAAAACCACCGCCAGCTTCCGGGTGTATCACTCTTACCAGGAGGCCCTGACCGATTATGTGCGGCTGCTGACCGGTAATCCGCGCTATGCGGCAGTTGCCGGCGCCGCCAGCGCTGAACAGGGGGCACGGGCGTTACAGGAGGCCGGCTATGCCACTGACCCGAACTATGCCCGCAAGCTGACCGTCATGATCCAGCAACTGAAGGGGATGGGGGAAAATATTAGCCGGGCTTACCAGAAACCGATCGACGATCTGTTTTGATTCAAGTTTTAGCGCTGTGGGTCGATAACCCCGATGATATCTGTTGAGAAGGAGTCGCCATGTCAGGCAGCCTGATTAACAGCGCCATGAGCGGTCTGAGCGCCGCTCAGGTGGCGCTGAATACCGTAAGCAACAATATTTCCAGCTATAATGTGGCGGGTTACTCACGCCAGACCACGGTGTTAACCCAGACGCAGAGTACCCTCGGGGCCGGAGGATGGTCAGGCAATGGCGTCACGGTGAGTGCTATCCAGCGTGAATATGATGCGTTTATCAGCGGTCAGTTGAACGCGGCGCAGACCCAGAGCAGTGGGCTGACCAGCCGTTATCAGCAACTGGCGCAGGTGGATGACCTGTTTGCCGACAGCACCAGTAATCTGACTACGGCAATGCGCGGATTTTTCTCGGCCCTGACCACTTTAACCAGTAACGCCAACGATCCCGCCGCCCGCGAATCCTTACTGGGCCAGGCTTACGGGCTGGTCAATCAGTTCCGGGTTACGGACCAGTATTTGCGCAATATGGATAAACAGGTGAACAGCGCTGTTAGCTCCAGTGTGGCGCAGATTAATAGCTATACCCAACAGATTGCCGCGCTGAACGACAAAATCGGCCAGATGACCGCTGTAGGTAGCGGCGCGCAGCCTAATGATTTGCTGGACAGGCGCGATCAACTGCTCAGCGAACTGAACAAAATTGTCGGCGTTCAGGTCACGGTTCAGGATGGTAATAGCTGGAATGTCAGTATGGCCAACGGGATTACCCTGGTGCAGGGAGGACGCGCATCGGCCCTGGCGGCAGTTCCTTCCGCCGCCGATCCCGGTCGCACGGTAGTGGCGACGGTTGATAGCGTTGCCGGGACGCTCGAGATTCCCGAACAGCAGATTGCCTCTGGCTCGCTGGGAGGGGTACTGACTTTTCGCAGTCAGGATCTGGATAGTGCGCGCAATCAGATGGGACAACTGGCGCTGGCGTTTACATCGGCGATTAACCAACAGCACGCCAGCGGTTTTGATGCGAACGGCGATGCGGGAAGCGCGCTATTTACCTCTGGCGCCCCGGCAGCACAGGGCAATAAGCACAATGACGGATCTGCATCCCTGAGCATCAGCGTGACGGATAGTCGCCAGGTGCAGGCCAGCAGTTACCGCGTGGCGTACGGCCAGCAGGGCTGGCAGGTGACGCGTCAACCCGCGGGAACCGTGGTGGACGCTCAGGTGAGCAATAATTCGCCGCTGACCATTGAATTTGAAGGGCTGTCGCTGTCGCTGTCGGTGAGCGGTAGCGCCGCGCCGGGCGACAGCTTTACCGTTAACCCGGTGCGCGATGTGATTGCCGGGATGAGCGTTGCCATCAACGACGGCGCGCAACTGGCGCTGGCCGGGGAAAGCGATGCCGGGGAGAGCGATAATCGCAATGCCCAGGCGCTGCTGGATCTGCAAAACGCCAGCCTTGTCGGGGGCAATAAAACCTTTAACGATAGCTATGCCGGGATGGTGGCGGACATCGGTAACAAGACCAGTACCCTGAAAACCACCAGCGCCACTCAGGCAAGCGTAGTGACGCAACTGACCGAACAGCAACAGTCGATCTCCGGGGTTAATCTTGACGAGGAGTACGGCAATCTGCAGCGCTACCAGCAATATTATCTGGCCAATGCTCAGGTGTTGCGCACCGCCAGTACGTTGTTCGACGCCCTGTTATCCATTCGATCATAAGGAACTATTGCGATGCGGGTCAGCACCCAGATGATGTACGAGCAGACCATGGGCGGCATTACGCGTTCCCAGAGCGTCTGGCTGGCGGCCGGTGAACAAATGTCAACCGGCAAGCGGGTGAACCGTCCTTCGGACGATCCCGTGGCGGCGGCGCAGGCGGTGGTGTTGAGCCAGTCGCAGGCGCAAAACAGCCAGTATGCTACAGCGCGCACTTTCGCCACCCAAAAGGTATCGATGGAGGAGAATATTCTCGGACAGGTGACCACCGCTATACAGTCGGCGCAGGAGAAGATCGTCTATGCGTCGACCGGCACCCTGAGCGATAACGACCGGGCGTCGCTGGCGACCGATCTTCAGGGGATCCGTGACAACCTGCTGAACCTGGCCAACAGTACTGATGGTAACGGTAACGCCATCTTTGCCGGTTATAAAACCGATACTAAACCCTTTGCGGAAGATGCTTCCGGCAACGTGGTGTATCAGGGCGGGGATAAACAGGTCACCCAGCAGGTGGATAGCGCCCGCATCATGGTGATTGGTCATACCGGAAGCCAGGTGTTTGATACGCTGCCGGCGAACGCGGTGGCGGAGCCGGATGGTAGCGCCAGCGAAAGTAGTCTGTTCCGGATGCTGGACAGCGCGATCGATGCGCTGAACACGCCGCAGGCGGATCTTGATAACGCCGGCAAAGCGACGCTACAGGCAGCGGTAGAGAAAACTAACCGCGGATTACGCAACGCGCTTAACAACGTACTGACGGTGCGCGCCGGACTGGGGACTCAGCTCGATGAGCTGGAATCTCTTGACCAGGCGGGGGATAACCGCAGCCTGGCGCAGACTCAGCAGATGAGCGACCTGGTGGATGCCGACTGGAATGCCACCATCTCCTCGTATGTTATGCAGCAGGCGGCGCTCCAGGCGTCGTATAAGACGTTCAGCGATATGCAGTCGATGTCCCTGTTCCAGCTCAATAAATAAACCCTATTCGCTTTAGAGCATGTATCTTGCCGGAACATGCTTTATTTACCCGCTGGCCCGGATGTGCAGCGGGTTTTTTTATTGCTCCGATTGATATCCTGAGCGCGTTTTCCCGCAGGTAAGCGGTGTTCATTGATTCTCCGCAGACCCGCCAGGCTATTTTGCATGGCGATCCTGGCGGAGTTTCCGGGCGTAACGACAGATAAAAAAATGGCCAGCGGGTGCTGGCCATCGATCACGTCAGGGAACCCGACGGTTATTGCGGTTTGCCCGCCGGTGCGGAAGCCTGCTGGCTGGCGCTGTGGCCGCCGGCGGAACCCTTGCCTGCGAACTGATACGCCGGACGCTGCCAGTCGCTGTGACGCGGCGCCTGTGCGACATAGGCCGGTGCCGGCGCTTTGGTCATTGGGGCGCTGGCGTGCCCGCCGGAAACCACCGCTTTTGTCGTTTCAGTCACCGCAGGCTGTGGTTCGGCGCGAACTGGTTGTTCCACGATAGCCGGCGCTTCGACAGATTCAACACTGGCGGCAATGACTGGCGCAGTGGGTTCAGCAGTAGATTGCGCGGCGATAACCGGTACGGTAGTTTCTGCCACCGGCTCAACCACGGCTTCTGGCTGTGCTGCTGCGGCTTCTTCCTGTTCAGTCACGACTTGCGCATCGACAGCCTGTTCAGCCACGTTTTCTGCTACCGGCATATCGGCGGCGGCAATGATTTGCGGCTGTTCAGTCACCGGTGCGGCAATCACTTCCGGATGCGTGGTCTGCGGCTCAACAGCAGCGGCGACCGCTGTTTCCTGAGTGATTACCGGTTCAACCTGTACCGGCTCAGAGGTCACGGTTGGCTCATCGGCGACCGCAGGCTGCGCGGCAACGCTGACCGGCGATACCACCGGCTGAATAACTTCCACCTGAGCAACCTCTGGCTGTTCGGTGGCGGCCGGCAGGGCGATTACGCTATCGCGGGTTTCCTGCGCTTCGTCCTGAGGACGGGCGATCGGGTAGCGAATCCACACTTTACCGGAAGCCATTTCCGGAGAGGCGCAGGCCACGGTCAGCGGCATCGGCGATACGGCAGGGTAGCGCTCATCGCGGTAGCGACGGCGACGCTGGCCGCTTACGCGCAGATGGCGCGGAGAACGGCGGGAACGACGCGGCATACCGGCGCTGGTTTCGCTGCGCGCTTCGCCATTCTCATCCTCAGCGCTACTGGTTTCCGTAGTGTTGACAGCAACAGGCAGCGCTGGCGCCGCGGGTTCGGCTGGCAGAGTCGCGGGCAGCGACGCAACAGGGGCGGCCAGCGCCTCAGTGACGACTTCCTGTACGACGACATCCTGCGACGCGGCGCTTTCTGCGCTTTCAATACGTACTTTCTGGTTTAGCTGGCGCGGTTTGCGGCGCGGCATCACCTGAACGCGTTCTTCCTGTTCATTTTCCTGCTCGGTGACGTTGTCACGCTGCAGTGACTTAACTTCCTGTTGCGCCTGACGTTTTTCATCATTGCGACGGCGATTACGTTCACGACGCGGCTGCTGCGGTTTATCCTGCTGCTGCTCGTCGGCGCCGCTGGTCTGGCGTGCCTGAACATCACTGGTTTGCGGCTGCGCCTGGCGGCGATTGCGGCGATTATCGTCGCGATTTTCACGCGGCTCACGGCCTTCACGCGCTTCGCTGCCGCGGTTATCGCGATTACTGTTTCTGTCGTTACGGTCGCGGCGATTGTTCTGGCGACGGTTGTTACGACGATCCTGCTGCTTAGCGGTGGTCTGCTCTTCTTTTGCCTCTTTAGCCACACTGGTTTCAGCGCTGTCATCGCCGGCAAACATTTTCTTCAGACCGGCAATAAGACGTCCAAAGAAGCCCGGGCCTGACGGCTGCGCGGCTGCGCTACTGGCGACAACGGTCGGCGCGGTTTTCTCCTGCGCTTTAGGCTGCGCGCTTTCCGCCGGCATCGGCGGAACTTCCGGCATCACAAAGGTCGCCAGCGCCGGCTGTTCCGGACGCTTACGCTCGGTCGGCTCATCGTCGATTACCCCAGCCGCCATCTCTTCTTCGTGCAGCTTCGGCAACAGGTAGCTCAGAACCTGAGTCTCTTCGCCTTTGCGGATACGCAGTACGGAATAGTGCGGCGTCTCCATCTGATCGTTAGGCACCACGATGCAGCGGATGCCATTCTGGCGCTGTTCGATGGCGCTGATGGCCTGACGTTTTTCGTTCAGCAGATAGGAGGCGATCGGCACCGGCACGATGGCGTGCACTTCCTGGGTGTTCTCCTTCAGCGCTTCTTCTTCGATCAGACGCAGAATGGAAAGCGACAGGGATTCGTTATCGCGAATAGTACCAGTGCCGCTACAGCGTGGGCACACGTGGTGGCTGGACTCGCCGAGCGACGGGCTCAGACGCTGACGGGACATCTCCAGCAGGCCGAAGCGCGAAATATGGCTGATCTGTATGCGCGCCCGGTCCTGACGCACCGCTTCACGCAGACGGTTTTCCACCGCACGCTGGTGGCGCACCGGAGTCATATCGATAAAGTCGATGACGATCAAACCGCCGAGGTCGCGCAGGCGTAGCTGGCGGGCAATTTCATCGGCCGCTTCAAGGTTGGTGTTGAAGGCGGTTTCTTCAATATCGCCGCCGCGGGTGGCGCGGGCGGAGTTGATATCAATGGCGGTCAGCGCTTCGGTAGTATCGATAACGATAGAGCCGCCGGACGGCAGACGTACTTCGCGCTGGAACGCGGATTCGATCTGCGATTCAATCTGGTAGTGGCTGAACAGCGGAATTTCGCCGGTGTACAGCTTAATTTTGCTGGTGAAATCCGGACGACCCAGCGCGGCGATATGCTGGCGGGCCAGTTCAAGGATTTTCGGGTTGTCGATGAGAATCTCGCCGATGTCCTGGCGCAGATAATCGCGGAAAGCGCGGACAATGACATTGCTTTCCTGGTGAATCAGGAACGGCGCCGGGCGGCTTTCCGCCGCTTTCTGGATGGCCTCCCAGTGCTTGAGGCGGAAGCTGAGGTCCCACTGCAGCGCTTCGGCGGATTTCCCCACCCCGGCGGTACGCACGATAAGACCCATGCCGTCCGGGACTTCCAGCGACGCCAGCGCCTCTTTCAGTTCGGTGCGGTCATCGCCTTCAATCCGGCGTGAAATACCGCCGGCACGCGGGTTATTCGGCATTAACACCAGATAACTTCCCGCCAGACTAATAAAAGTGGTCAGCGCAGCCCCTTTGTTGCCGCGCTCTTCTTTATCGATCTGGACAATAACCTCCTGACCTTCGCGCAGCACATCTTTGATGTTCGGGCGACCGTGAGAGGCGTAATTGCTGGGGAAGTATTCGCGGGCGATTTCTTTCAGAGGGAGGAAACCATGGCGCTCGGCGCCATAATCGACAAATGCTGCTTCCAGACTGGGTTCGATACGAGTGATTTTGCCTTTGTAGATGTTCGCTTTTTTCTGCTCGTGCCCCGGGCTTTCGATATCCAGGTCGTACAGACGCTGCCCATCAACAAGGGCGACACGCAACTCTTCTTGCTGAGTTGCGTTTATTAACATTCTTTTCATCGTAACTTACTCATTATTCTTACATTCATTAGTGACAGAGCGGCGGGCATGGCGACGACTTACCGGTGTATGACCGATGGCCTCGTGACTATTCGCAAAGTCGTCAACCTCACGGTTGTCGCTTGCATGGAGGCGCACAGTATCGGCTGCCTGTCTTTCAAACGGAAAAACAGCGCAATTTAGTCCGGGAATAGTCTGGGTTATGGTTTGCCAGAAAAGATTCCATTTGCCGGTAAGTACTGCAACCCGCAGCCCGCTAACTGCCTGATAATTCATAACGTCTTACGCCATTGCTGCGTGAATGAATGACCAGGCAAAATGGGTAATTCCGCAAAAGTCCTTGCTTAACAAGTCTGAACACGGAAAACCACAGCATTATTCCACTGCTCAGCGCGTGATAGCAAGATGACTTTTGCCATTTATCACCCGGTTTCTCACAGTTTTTGCACCGCTCTTCCCGCTGTGCTGCAATAACCAACAGAAAGACCGGCTTTTTTACTGCGCGCCAGGATGATTCTAAATATAAGCACAGAAAAAGAGGTGGCGCTATTCACCCCGGCTATTTAGAATCGCCGACCATGAAAACAGAGACGCCATCCGTAAAAATCGTTGCTATTTCTGCTGACGAAGCAGGGCAGCGTATCGATAACTTTTTACGTACCCAGTTAAAAGGGGTACCGAAAAGTATGATTTATCGCATCCTGCGTAAGGGCGAGGTGCGGGTAAATAAGAAGCGCATCAAGCCTGAATATAAGCTGGAAGCCGGGGACGAAGTCCGTATTCCACCAGTACGCGTGGCCGAGCGAGAAGAAGAGGCGGTTTCGCCGCACCTGCAAAAGGTCGCCGCCCTCAGCGATGTCATTCTTTATGAAGATGATCATCTGCTGGTGCTGAATAAACCCTCCGGTACCGCGGTGCACGGCGGCAGCGGCCTGAGTTTTGGGGTGATCGAAGGGTTGCGGGCGTTGCGCCCGGAGGCGCGTTTCCTGGAGCTGGTGCACCGTCTCGATCGCGATACATCCGGTGTGCTGCTGGTGGCGAAAAAACGTTCCGCGCTGCGCTCGCTGCATGAACAGTTACGCGATAAAGGAATGCAGAAAGATTACCTGGCGCTGGTGCGCGGCCAGTGGCAGTCGCACGTTAAAGCGGTTCAGGCGCCGCTGCTCAAGAATATCCTGCAGAGCGGCGAGCGCATCGTCCGGGTCAGCGGTGAAGGAAAACCGTCGGAGACGCGTTTTAAGGTAGAAGAGCGCTATGCCTTCGCCACTCTGGTGCGCTGTAGCCCGATCACCGGGCGTACTCACCAGATTCGCGTGCATACCCTACATGCCGGGCATCCCATCGCGTTTGACGACCGCTACGGCGATCGCGATTTCGACAGCCAGCTAACGGCAGCCGGCACCGGGTTAAATCGCCTGTTTCTGCACGCCGCGGCGCTGCGCTTTACGCATCCCGCGACCGGCGAAATTATGCGTATGGAAGCGCCGCTGGACGATCGGCTTAAACAGTGTCTGCAGGTACTGCGCGCCAGCAAGTGACTGACGTCAGGCAAGGCGAGTTCTTGCCTGCTTCCTGTCGCTATCCTGCCGTTTATGTCAGCAGCGGATTAACCCCTTCATTGCGTAGCATCGCGCACAGGGCGATCAGCGGCAGTCCGACCAGGGTATTGGGATCGCGTCCTTCCAGACGTTCGAACAACGTTATCCCTAATCCTTCGCTTTTAAAACTGCCTGCGCACCACAGCGGTTGTTCGCGACGCACATAATGGTCGATCTCTTCATCGCTGAGGTGGCGAAAGTGGACGTCAAACGGCTCGCATTCGCTTTGCAGTTGCCCGTTGCTGGAATTAAAGAGCGCCAGGCCGGTATAAAAGGTCACTCTGTTTCCGCGCGCCTGCCGCAGTTGAGCGACCGCATTTCGTTCAGTGTGCGGCTTGCCGGTAATGTTATTTCCCAGTACGCAAACCTGGTCGCTGCCTATAATAAGGTGTGAGGGATACTGAACGCGTAATGATTGCGCTTTTTCCCGGGCCAGGCGCGTGACCAGTTGGCGTGCCGTTTCGCCTTCGCGGGGCGTTTCGTCGGCGTCCGGAATGGCGCAAATAAAGGGGATGCCCAGTTTTTCCAGCAGCGCGCGGCGAAAGGGCGAGGTGGAAGCAAGCACGATGGGGGTCATATTTTTCCGTCGGTTTAGCCGTTCTGTAAGCGCTATTTTAAACTGTCCGCTGCGAATGTGTGCGAATAAATGGCAAAAGGTCAGCCCTGGCTGCCTTTTTCTTTGACTATATCCCGCTACAAAGTTAATATGCGCGCCCTATGCAAAAGGTAAAATTACCCCTGACTCTTGATCCGGTTCGTACGGCTCAGAAACGCCTTGATTACGAGGGTATTTATACCCCTGAACAGGTTGAGCGTGTCGCCGAATCTGTAGTCAGTGTGGACAGTGATGTGGAATG
Organism: Entomohabitans teleogrylli; assembly: GCF_001484765.1. Taxonomy (GTDB): domain Bacteria; phylum Pseudomonadota; class Gammaproteobacteria; order Enterobacterales; family Enterobacteriaceae; genus Entomohabitans; species Entomohabitans teleogrylli. Next base: position 47,789 of record NZ_LLXO01000030.1, read on the forward strand.
CGCGATGTCGTTTGCGGTTGACAGCCAGCGTCTTGCGGTGATCCGCGGGGATGCCCGGGTGTCGGTTACCCTGACATGTCAACGCTGCGGCCAGCCATTATCTCATCAGGTCTACACGCAGTATTGTTTCAGTCCGGTCAGAAGTGACGACCAGGCCGAAGCGTTGCCGGAAGCGTATGAACCGATTGAGGTTAACGAATTCGGTGAAATCGATCTGCTGGCGATGGTAGAAGATGAAATTATCATCTCCTTACCGGTAGTTCCGGTGCACGATTCTGAACACTGTGAAGTGTCCGAAGCGGACATGGTCTTTGGCGAACTGCCTGATGAAGCGCAAAAGCCAAACCCATTTGCCGTATTAGCCAGTTTAAAGCGTAAGTAATAGGTCTTTCCTGAAAAAACAGGGATAAACCGTAATTGAGGAGTAAGGTCCATGGCCGTACAACAGAATAAACCCACCCGTTCCAAGCGTGGCATGCGTCGTTCTCATGATGCGCTGACCGCTGTAACCAGCCTGTCTGTAGACAAGACTTCTGGTGAATCCCATCTGCGTCACCACATTACCGCCGACGGTTACTACCGCGGTCGTAAGGTTATCGCTAAGTAATCACGCGCAAGCGTGATTCGGCTTAGCGTGTTTCGCCCCGCCGACGCGGGGTTAAACCGTCATCCGGCGATATCTTGACACGTCTAACCCTTGCGTTAGATGTCATGGGCGGGGATTTTGGCCCCGCCGTGACAGTGCCTGCGGCTTTGCAGGCGCTGGATTCTAATTCACAACTGCACCTTCTGTTAGTCGGCGATCCCGACGCCATCACGCCATTACTTGCCAAAGCTGACTTCGAACAACGTTCGCGGCTGCAGATTATTGCTGCGGAGTCGGTTATTGCCAGTGATGCCAGACCGTCCCAGGCGATTCGTAATAGCCGGGGTTCTTCCATGCGCGTGGCGCTGGAACTGGTCAAAGAGGGGCGGGCGCAGGCCTGCGTCAGCGCCGGCAATACCGGGGCGCTAATGGGGCTGGCGAAACTGCTTCTCAAGCCGATTGAGGGCATTGAACGTCCGGCGCTGATGACCGTATTGCCCAATCAGCAAAAGGGCAAAACCGTTGTGCTGGATTTGGGCGCCAACGTCGCTTGCGACAGTACGATGCTGGTGCAATTCGCCATTATGGGGTCGGTCATGGCGGAAGAAGTGCTGGAAATCGCTCAACCCCGCGTCGCGTTGCTTAATATCGGCGAAGAAGAGACCAAAGGGCTGGATAGCATTCGCGATGCGTCGGCAATGCTGAAATCTTCTCCTTCCATCAACTATATTGGCTATTTAGAGGCCAACGAATTACTGACCGGTAAAACGGATGTCCTGGTATGTGACGGATTTGTCGGTAATGTCACACTGAAGACGATGGAAGGTGTTGTCAGAATGTTCCTTTCACTGCTGAAATCTCAGGGTGAGGGCAAAAAACGGTCATGGTGGCTGATTTTAGTTAAACGCTGGTTACAAAAAAGGCTTTCCCGGCGATTCAGTCACCTCAACCCCGACCAGTATAATGGCGCCTGTCTGTTAGGATTGCGCGGCACGGTGATTAAGAGCCACGGTGCGGCCAATCAGCGAGCGTTTGCGGTCGCCATTGAGCAGGCAGAGCAGGCAGTACGACGGCAAGTTCCGGAACGGATAGCCGCTCGTCTGGAATCTGTATTACCCCAGGAGTGACTGAGCGTACATGTATACAAAGATTATTGGTACGGGCAGCTGGTTGCCCGAGCAGGTGCGTACTAACGCCGATCTGGAAAAAATGGTCGACACCTCTGATGAGTGGATCGTTACGCGTACCGGGATCCGCGAGCGGCGGATTGCGGCGCCGGACGAAACAGTCGCTACGATGGGTTATCAGGCAGCGCTGCGGGCGCTGGACATGGCCGGGCTGGATAAAAACGACATTGGCCTGATTGTGGTTGCCACCACGTCTTCGACCCACGCGTTTCCCAGCGCAGCCTGCCAGATTCAGGCGATGCTGGGCATTAAAGGTTGCCCGGCGTTCGACGTGGCGGCGGCCTGCGCCGGGTTCACCTATGCGTTGAGCATTGCCGATCAGTATGTTAAAAACGGCGCCGTGAAACATGCGCTGGTGATTGGCTCCGATGTACTGGCGCGTACCTGCGATCCCACCGATCGCGGAACGATCATTATTTTTGGCGACGGCGCAGGGGCGGTTGTACTTGGCGCTTCGCAGGAGCCGGGCATTATTTCTACCCATCTGCACGCCGACGGTCACTATGGCGCGCTGTTGACGCTGCCGAATATGGATCGCGTCACGCCGGAAAATCCGGCGTACCTGACCATGGCCGGTAATGAGGTTTTCAAAGTCGCGGTGACCGAGCTGGCGCATATTGTTGATGAGACGCTGGCGGCAAATAACCTCGACCATGCGGCGCTGGACTGGCTGGTGCCGCACCAGGCTAACCTGCGTATTATCAGCGCAACGGCGAAAAAGCTCGGTATGTCGATGGATAACGTGGTGGTCACCCTTGACCGTCACGGCAATACTTCTGCCGCTTCGGTGCCTGCCGCGCTTGACGAAGCGGTACGCGACGGGCGTATTAAACCCGGCCAATTGATTTTGCTGGAAGCCTTTGGCGGCGGCTTTACCTGGGGCTCCGCGCTGGTTCGTTTTTGATTAACAGAGACTAAAAACAATGACGCAATTCGCTTTTGTTTTCCCGGGACAGGGTTCCCAGTCGCCTGGCATGTTGGCCTCTCTGGCGGCGGAATACCCGGTGGTCGAAGAAACTTTCCGTGAAGCCTCTGATGTACTGGGCTACGATCTCTGGGCGCTGACTCAGCAGGGACCGGCGGAAGAACTGAACAAAACCTGGCAGACCCAGCCGGCGTTACTGGCGGCCTCTGTGGCTATCTGGCGCGTCTGGCAGCAGCAGGGCGGTAAAACGCCGGCGTTGATGGCCGGTCACAGCCTCGGCGAATACTCCGCGCTGGTGTGCGCCGGGGTTATCGCTTTCGCCGACGCCGTGCGCCTGGTGGAGATGCGCGGTAAATTTATGCAGGAAGCGGTACCGGAAGGCACTGGCGCGATGGCGGCGATCATTGGTCTGGATGACGCGTCGATTGCTAATGCCTGTGAAGAATCCGCTCAGGGACAGGTGGTTTCGCCGGTAAACTACAATTCGCCGGGCCAGGTGGTGATCGCCGGCCATAAAGAGGCCGTTGAGCGCGCCGGCGCGGCTTGTAAAGCGGCGGGGGCCAAGCGTGCGCTGCCGCTGCCGGTCAGCGTGCCGTCCCATTGTGCGCTGATGAAGCCGGCGGCGGAAAAACTGGCCGTCGAACTCAACAACATCACGTTCAGTGCGCCGCAGATTCCGGTGGTCAATAACGTTGACGTGCAGTGTGAAACCACCCCTGAGGCCATTCGTGATGCGCTGGTACGCCAGCTGTATAGTCCGGTACAGTGGACGAAGAGCGTTGAATTCATGGCTTCTCAGGGGGTGACCCATCTGTATGAAGCCGGGCCGGGTAAAGTACTGACCGGGCTGACAAAACGTATTGTAGACACCCTGACCGCCTCCGCGCTTAACGAACCGGCGGCCGTGTCAGAGGCGCTTTCGCAATAAAACGAGGAACCCCATGAACTTTGAAGGAAAGATTGCGCTGGTCACCGGCGCGAGCCGTGGTATCGGGCGCGCTATCGCTGAGACCCTGGTCGCGCGTGGAGCTATTGTCATCGGTACTGCCACCAGCGAAAGCGGCGCGCAGGCGATTGGCGATTATCTGGGCGCCAACGGGAAAGGTCTGATGCTGAATGTGACCGATCCGGCATCTATCGAATCCGTTCTGGAAAATATTCGCGCAGAATTTGGTGATGTCGATATTCTGGTAAATAATGCCGGTATCACCCGCGACAATTTATTGATGCGCATGAAGGAAGACGAATGGGATGACATCCTGGAAACCAATCTGTCATCGGTTTTCCGTCTGTCAAAAGCGGTAATGCGCGCTATGATGAAAAAGCGTCATGGGCGTATTATCACCATCGGTTCTGTGGTTGGTACCATGGGAAATGCGGGTCAGGCTAACTACGCTGCGGCGAAAGCGGGTCTGATTGGCTTTAGTAAATCGCTGGCGCGTGAAGTGGCGTCCCGCGGTATTACTGTGAATGTAGTTGCTCCGGGCTTTATTGAAACGGACATGACGCGCGCGCTTTCTGATGACCAGCGTGCGGGTATTTTGGCGCAGGTTCCTGCGGGTCGCCTCGGTGACGCAAAAGAAATCGCCAATGCGGTTGCATTCTTAGCTTCTGACGAAGCAGGGTACATCACTGGTGAGACTCTGCACGTCAACGGCGGAATGTATATGGTTTAACCACGAAGAAATTTATTTGCGTTATCGGTCCAAAAGGCCTCAAAATAGCGTAAAATCGTGGTACGACCTGCCGGGATTTAGTTGCAACTTTTTCAACATTTTATACACTACGAAAACCATCGCGAAAGCGAGTTTTGATAGGAAATTTAAGAGTATGAGCACTATCGAAGAACGCGTTAAGAAAATTATCGGCGAACAGCTGGGCGTTAAGCAGGAAGAAGTCACCAACAATGCTTCTTTCGTTGAAGACCTGGGCGCTGATTCTCTTGACACCGTTGAGCTGGTAATGGCTCTGGAAGAAGAGTTTGATACTGAGATTCCGGACGAAGAAGCTGAGAAAATCACCACCGTTCAGGCTGCCATTGATTACATCAACGGCCACCAGGCGTAAGTGAACATCTCCAGGCGGTCATTCGACCGCCTGAGTTTTTTCTTTTTGTCGTCCCACATAGTGTCTATTTTTCCCTCCCTGGAGGACAAACGTGTCTAAGCGTCGTGTAGTTGTGACCGGACTGGGCATGTTGTCTCCTGTCGGCAATACCGTAGAGTCTACCTGGAAAGCTCTCCTTGCCGGTCAGAGTGGCATCAGCCCGATCGACCATTTCGATACTAGCGCCTATGCAACGAAATTTGCTGGCTTAGTAAAGGATTTTAATTGTGATGACATTATCTCGCGCAAAGAGCAGCGCAAGATGGATGCCTTCATTCAATATGGAATTGTTGCGGGCTGGCAGGCCATGCAGGATTCTGGCCTTGAAGTGACAGAGCAGAACGCGACCCGTATCGGCGCCGCCATAGGTTCCGGCATTGGCGGTCTTGGCCTGATCGAAGAAAACCACAGTTCGCTGGTTAACGGCGGGCCGCGTAAAATCAGCCCGTTCTTCGTTCCCTCTACTATTGTGAATATGGTGGCCGGTCACCTGACCATCATGTATGGCCTGCGTGGCCCGAGTATTTCTATCGCCACCGCCTGTACTTCCGGCGTCCATAATATTGGCCACGCGGCGCGCATCATCGCCTATGGCGACGCGGATGCTATGCTGGCGGGCGGAGCAGAAAAAGCCAGTACGCCGCTGGGCGTCGGCGGGTTTGGCGCCGCCCGTGCGCTATCCACCCGCAACGATAATCCGCAGGCGGCGAGCCGTCCGTGGGATAAAGAGCGTGATGGTTTCGTACTGGGCGACGGCGCCGGCATCGTCGTACTCGAAGAGTACGAACATGCGAAGCGGCGCGGCGCGAAAATTTACGCCGAAGTTGTTGGTTTCGGTATGAGCAGCGATGCATACCACATGACGTCGCCACCGGAAGACGGCGCCGGCGCGGCGCTGGCGATGGTAAATGCGCTGCGCGACGCGGCGATTGAACCGGCGCAGATTGGCTATGTCAACGCCCACGGTACTTCCACCCCGGCAGGGGATAAAGCGGAAGCGCAGGCAGTGAAATCGGTCTTCGGGGATGCCGCCAGCCGGGTGCTGGTCAGCTCAACCAAGTCGATGACCGGTCACCTGCTGGGCGCGGCGGGCGCGGTAGAGTCGATTTATTCGATTCTGGCGCTGCGCGATCAGGCGGTACCGCCGACCATTAACCTGGATAACCCGGATGAAGGCTGCGATCTTGATTTCGTGCCTCACGAAGCACGCCAGGTGAGCGGTATGGAATACACGCTGTGTAACTCCTTCGGTTTTGGCGGCACTAACGGTTCACTGGTGTTTAAAAAGGTCTGATCCGTTCAGTTGTACTCTTAAGGCCCGCCTGGCGGGCTTTTTTCTTTCCAGCCTTCCTCCTCTGGTATGAGATTACCCCCTGGTTGCTCTGCGCCGGCGAGCCTGAGAAACTAGCGGACCTGTCGATGAAAAGGAGTCTCCCGTGTATTTGATTAACGGCCACTGGCAACAGCAACTACCGGCAGGCGATCGCGCTATCCAGTTTGGCGATGGCTGCTTCACCACCGCCCGGGTGGTGGCAGGGGAGGTGCGCTTTCTGGAACAACATTTGCAGCGTTTGCGGCAGGGCTGTCGGCAGTTGCTGATGGCGGAGCCGGATGTCAGCCAGATAGGCGCAGAGATGCGCCTTCTGGCGCGTCAGCAGGCGGATGGCGTTATCAAAGTGATTATTACCCGCGGGAGCGGCGGGCGCGGCTATAGCGCGGCCAACTGTAGCCAGCCAACGCGTATCCTCTGCGTTTCTGACGCCCCGCAACACTATCTGGCCTGGCGGCAGCAGGGCGTCGCTCTGGCGCTCAGTCCGGTGCGGCTGGGCTGTAATCCGGCGCTGGCCGGGATAAAGCACCTTAATCGCCTTGAGCAGGTGCTGATTCGCACGCATCTTGACCAGACAGGGGGCGAGGAGGCGCTGGTGCTTGACAGTGACGGGATGCTGGTGGAATGCTGTGCGGCCAATTTATTCTGGCGCAAAGGAAACCGCGTTTATACCCCCAGTGTAGATCGTGCCGGGGTTAACGGTATTATGCGCCAGCATATTGTTGCGCTACTGGCGACATCGCCATGGTCGGTATCTGAAGTCAGAGAGCCGGTTCAGACGCTGGAAGAGGCGGATGAGGTGCTGGCGTGTAATGCGCTGATGCCGGTGCTGCCCGTCAGGCAGACGGAGACGCGGCACTATTCATCCCGGGAACTCTGGCGCTGGCTGGCTCCCCAATGTGAGTAGAACATCGTAATGAAAAAGATGCTGAGCTTCTTTTTACTGCTGCTGGTTATGCTGGGCGTGGCGGCCGGGGTTGGACTATGGAAAGTTCGACAGTTGGCCGACAGCAAACTGTTGATTGAGCAGGAAACTATCTTTACGCTACAGGCCGGGACCGGGCGTCAGGCGCTGGGCGTGCAACTGTATGATGAAAAAATCATTAATCGTCCGCGGGTATTCCAGTGGCTGCTGCGCGTAGAGCCGGAACTGGCTAATTTTAAAGCCGGAACGTATCGTTTTACGCCTCAGATGACGGTGCGCGACATGCTCAGGCTGCTGGCCAGCGGTAAAGAGGCTCAGTTTCCGATTCGCTTTATTGAAGGCATGCGTCTGAGTGATTTACTCAAACAACTGCGTGAGGCGCCCTATATCCGCCATACCCTGAAAGACGATCGTTACGCAACGGTGGCCGAGGCGCTGAAGATGGAGCATCCGGACTGGGTGGAAGGGTGGTTTTACCCCGACACCTGGATGTATACCGCCAATACCAGCGATGTCGCGTTACTGAAGCGCGCTCACCAGAAGATGGTGGCTCAGGTGGACGCCGTCTGGAAAGATCGCATAGATGGGCTCCCTTATGAAGACCAGAACCAACTGGTGACCATGGCCTCGATCATTGAAAAAGAGACCGCCGTGGCGGTGGAACGCGACCAGGTGGCTTCCGTCTTTATTAACCGGCTGCGTATCGGCATGCGTCTGCAGACCGATCCGACGGTTATCTACGGCATGGGCGAGCGCTATGATGGTAAACTGTCGCGCAAGGATCTCGAAACGCCGACGCCGTATAATACTTATGTTATTAGCGGTATGCCGCCGGGACCTATTGCAGTGCCCGGTCTGGCGTCGCTGACAGCGGCGGCGCATCCGGCGAAAACGCCGTATCTCTATTTTGTGGCCGATGGTAAGGGCGGGCATGCGTTCAGCACCAACCTGACTAACCACAATAAGGCGGTACGGAACTATATCAGGGCATTAAAGGATAAAGATGGGCAGTAAATTTATCGTCATAGAAGGGCTGGAAGGCTCGGGAAAAACCACGGCGCGCACGTTGATCACTGAAACGCTGCAGGGGCTGGGTATTACCGACCTGGTATTTACCCGCGAGCCGGGCGGCACTCTGCTGGCGGAAAAGCTCCGCGATCTGGTGCTTGGCGTCAAAGCTGCCGGGGATGAAGTGGTGACCGATAAAGCCGAAGTGTTGATGTTTTATGCTGCGCGTATCCAGTTGGTGGAAAATGTCATTAAACCTGCCCTGGCGCGCGGCGCCTGGGTGATCGGCGATCGCCACGATCTCTCGACCCAGGCCTATCAGGGCGGAGGGCGGGGCATTGATCCCCATTTGCTGAAAACCCTGCGTGACGCCGTGCTCGGTGATTTCTCCCCCGATCTGACCCTCTATCTCGATGTTACTCCGGAGGTTGGCCTGCGTCGCGCACGGGCGCGCGGCGAGCTGGATCGTATTGAACAGGAATCGCTGGACTTTTTTAACCGCACCCGGGCGCGCTATCTGGAACTGGCCGCCGCTGATGCGCGCATTAAAACCATTGATGCGACCCGGGGGCTGGAACAGGTGAGCGCGGCGATTCGTCGAACTGTCACCGAGTGGGTCAGGGAGCAGGGCTGATGCGCTGGTATCCGTGGCTGCGCGGCGACTTTGAACGGCTGATGAGTTTGTATCAGTCGGGACGCGGCCATCACGCGCTGTTGCTGCATGCTCAGGCGGGACTGGGAGACGATGCGCTGATTTATGCCCTCAGCCGCTGGTTGATGTGCCAGCAGCCGGACGGGAACAAAAGCTGCGGTAAGTGCCGCGGTTGCCAGCTTATGCAGGCGGGCACCCACCCGGATTACCACGTGATAACGCCTGAGAAGGGTAAAAGCACTCTGGGGATTGACCCGGTGCGTCAGGTTACGGAGGCGCTCTATGGTCGTGCCCGTCAGGGCGGCGCGCGAGTGGTGTGGATCCCGGATGCCGGCTGGCTTACTGAAGCGGCGGCCAATGCGCTGCTGAAGACCCTGGAAGAACCGCCGCAGGCGTGCTGGTTTTTCCTCGGCACCCGTGAACCGGAAAAATTGCTGGCAACGCTGCGTAGCCGCTGCCTGTACTGGTATCTGGCTCCGCCGGAGGAGAGTTATGCCCTTGCCTGGCTGGCCAGAGAGGCTCCAGGCGATCGGGCGCAGTTACAGGCCGCGCTGCGGCTGTCGATGGGGGCGCCCGCGGCGGCGCTGGAACTGCTTGAACCAGAGCAGTGGCAGCGGCGTAACGCACTGTGCAACGCTCTCGGGGAGGCCCTGAATCAGCGCGACATGCTGAGCCTGTTAGCGCAACTCAATGACGATCGGGTATTGCAGCGCCTGCAGTGGCTCTCTTCTCTGCTGCTGGATGCCCTGAAGTGGCAGCAGGGCGCGGCGGCCTGGCTAATGAACGGCGATATGCAACCGGTGGTAGCGCAGTGCGCCGGCCAGCTTTCCACGACGGCCATTCATGCCATCCTGCACAGTTTACTGTGCTGCCGCGAACGTCTGGCTGAGGTCGCCGGCGTGAACCGCGAACTGCTGCTCACCGAATTCTTATTGTCCTGGGAGCACCTGATGCGTCCGGGTGCGATTGTTGCTGGTTCTCAACTCTGAGAGAGACATTATGTTTTTAGTCGACTCACACTGCCATCTTGATGGTCTGGATTATCAGTCTTTACATAAAGATGTCGATGATGTGCTGGCGAAAGCGGCGGCGCGTGATGTGAAATTTTGCCTTGCGGTTGCGACCACGCTGCCGGGCTATCGCGGTCTGCGTAGCCTGGTCGGCGAACGCGATGATGTGGTTTTCTCCTGTGGCGTACATCCGCTTAACCAGGATCAGATGTACGACGAGCAAGAGTTACTGACCCTGGCCGCCGAGCCGGGGGTAGTGGCGCTGGGGGAAACCGGGCTTGATTATTACTACACGCCGGAAACTAAAGCGCGCCAGCAGATCTCTTTTCGCCAGCATATCCGCATTGGCCGACAGTTGAATAAGCCGGTGATTGTCCATACCCGCGATGCCCGGGCGGATACGCTGGCCATTTTGCGCGAAGAAAAGGTGACAGAGTGCGGTGGGGTACTACACTGTTTTACTGAAGATCGGGAAACCGCAGGGAAACTGCTGGATATGGGGTTCTATATCTCTTTTTCTGGTATTGTGACTTTCCGCACCGCCGGGCAGCTACGTGATGCGGCGCGCTATGTGCCGCTGGATCGCCTGCTGGTGGAAACCGATTCTCCTTACCTGGCGCCAGTGCCGCATCGCGGAAAAGAGAACCAGCCGGCAATGGTGCGCGACGTCGCGGAGTTTATGGCGACGCTGAAAGGTGTCTCCCTCGCCGAGCTGGCGCAGGCGACGACAGCGAACTTTGCCTCCCTGTTCCATGTTGATGCCAGTCGTTTGCAGCCTGCCTGAACATTTCCCCATTATTTTTAAGCTCGTAATTAATCCTTAAAGCAGGTAAAGTTCTGCGCCACAAAAAGGGCCATACAGGCCCTTTCTGACATACTTTGTAATGGCTTATGTAAAGTAATGAAAGTTTTAATGCTGGCTTTAGCTGAAACGTGATAGCCATCAAACAAAAAAAAAGCGATTTATTTTACTCTGCGTAATAAATAAAAGGGCACTCAGAGGCCCGCACAGGGTCCCTGCTCCCCAGGGGCCAGAGCGTTTAACGCGAAAAAAAGCACAAATACTCAGGAGCACTTCTAATTATGTTCAAAAATGCATTTGCTAACCTGCAAAAGGTGGGTAAATCGCTGATGCTGCCGGTATCGGTACTGCCCATCGCAGGTATCCTGCTGGGGGTCGGTTCGGCGAACTTCAGCTGGTTACCGGCGGTCGTTTCCCACGTTATGGCGGAAGCGGGCGGCTCGGTATTCGCCAACATGCCACTTATTTTTGCTATTGGTGTCGCTCTGGGCTTTACCAATAACGACGGGGTTGCCGGTCTGGCGGCCGTGGTCGCCTACGGTATCATGGTGAAAACCATGGCTGTGGTGGCGCCGCTGGTGCTGCATATGTCTGCGCAAGACATTGAAAAAGGCCATCTGGCGGATACCGGGGTGCTGGGCGGGATCATTGCCGGCGCTATTGCCGCTTACATGTTCAACCGCTTTTACCGTATTAAGCTGCCTGAGTACCTGGGCTTTTTCGCTGGTAAGCGTTTCGTACCGATTATCTCCGGCCTGACCGCGATCGCTTTCGGCGTGCTCTTGTCCTTTATCTGGCCGCCGATTGGTACCGCGATTCAGACCTTCTCTCAGTGGGCGGCGTACCAGAACCCGGTGGTTGCCTTCGGGATCTACGGCTTTATTGAACGCTGCCTGGTGCCGTTTGGCCTGCACCATATCTGGAACGTTCCTTTCCAGATGCAGATCGGTGAATTCACCAATGCGGCGGGCCAGGTATTCCACGGCGATATTCCGCGCTATATGGCGGGTGATCCGACGGCGGGCAAACTGTCCGGCGGCTTCCTGTTCAAAATGTACGGTCTGCCGGCGGCGGCGATCGCTATCTGGCACTCGGCTAAGCCTGAAAACCGCGCTAAAGTGGGCGGGATCATGATTTCCGCGGCGCTGACCTCGTTCCTGACCGGGATCACCGAGCCTATCGAGTTCTCCTTCATGTTCGTGGCGCCGATCCTGTATGTGATCCACGCTATTCTGGCCGGTCTGGCGTTCCCAATCTGTATTCTGCTGGGGATGCGTGATGGTACCAGCTTCTCGCACGGTCTGATCGACTTCGTGGTTCTGAGCGGCAACGGCAGCAACCTGTGGCTGTTCCCGATTGTCGGCGCAGGTTATGCGCTGGCGTACTACACCATCTTCCGCGTGCTGATTAAAGCGCTGGATCTGAAAACGCCGGGCCGCGAAGAGGCAACGGAAGATGTTAAAGCCGGCGCTGGTAGTGAAATGGCCCCGGCGCTGGTGGCGGCTTTTGGTGGTAAAGAGAACATCACCAACCTTGATGCCTGTATTACCCGCCTGCGCGTCAGTGTGGCTGATGTCGCGAAAGTTGACCAGCCGGGGCTGAAAAAGCTGGGCGCGGCTGGCGTAGTGGTGGCAGGTTCCGGCGTTCAGGCGATTTTCGGCACTAAGTCCGATAACCTGAAAACCGAAATGGATGAGTACATCCGCAACAGTTAAGTAAGCGTTGGGGAGCGTGAAGGGAGGCGAAAGCCTCCCTTTTTTTGTGTCGATACATTGCCCTGCGGGGGATAAAAGTGGATATCGCTGGCGCCCGGGGCGATAATAAATCCCGCACGGGCGACCAGAGCGCGGCGGAATTATCTGCTTTTAGCTTGAAAAATAAGGATTATCACGCTCATACTTTCAGTACTGGCTTTTGTTAAAGGATACTCTCATGGCTGAAGAAACCATTTTCAGTAAGATCATTCGCCGCGAAATCCCCGCGGACATTGTTTACCAGGACGAGCTGGTTACTGCATTTCGCGATATTGCCCCCCAGGCGCCGACCCACATTTTAATCATTCCCAATGTGCTGATCCCGACAGTCAACCACGTCACGGTTGAAGATGAACTGGCGCTGGGGCGCATGATCACTGTTGCGGCAAAAATTGCTGAACAGGAAGGGATTGCTGAAGATGGCTACCGCCTGATTGTTAACTGTAACCGCCACGGCGGGCAGGAAGTGTTTCATATCCATATGCATCTGCTGGGGGGACGTTCCCTGGGGCCGATGCTGTCTCATAAAGGAATTTGATATGCGCCGGGAAGGCATCGCGATACTGCTGGCTCTGCTGCTGGCGTCCGGGTGCAGCTCCCGGCCAGCCATTCCGGTCAATCAACAACAGACGCTGGTGATGGAGTCTTCACTGCTGGCTGCTGGCATCACCGCGGAAAAACCGACGCTTTCCGACGCTAGCGCGCTCACAACGGCAACGTCTGAACTCTATAATGACAATAGTAAACCTGTGACGGTGAATTACCGGTTTTACTGGTATGACACCAACGGGCTGGAGATGCATCCTCTTGAGCACTCACGGTCTGTGGTGATCCCGGCAAAGTCAGGGGTTAAGGTAACCACCAGTACCCGGATGCCGGGAGCCGCCCAGGTGCGACTCTATCTTTATCTCTGAGGGGTGAATTTTGATGAGGGGAATTTCCCGATACGTCTGGCTGATAGCAGCCGCAATGGTGCTGTCCGGCTGTATTACGCGCGAAGAACCGCCTGCGCCGGTGGAGCCCGTGAAACCTGGCACCGGGCAACCCGCTCCGCCGACAGTACCGACGGTGCCGCCGGTTCCGGGGATTCCGGAACAGCCTGGTCCTGTCACGCCGCCTGATACTTCCGCGCCGGAACCGAAAGTGCGTCATTATGACTGGAGCGGCGCTGTTGCGCCGATGGTGGACAAAATGCTGCAGGCCGATGGCGTCAATTCCGGTAGTGTGCTGCTGGTGGACAGTGTCAATAACCGTACTAACGGCAGCCTGCAAAGCGGCCCGGCCACCGAGGCGTTACGTAATGCGCTGGCCAACAACGGCAAATTTGTGCTGGTGAGCGCGCAGCAACTTTCGCTGGCTAAACAGCAACTCGGGCTGTCCGCCAATGACAGTCTCGGCAGCCGCAGTAAAGCGATTGGTATCGCCCGCAATGTTGGCGCGCAGTACGTCCTGTACTCCAGCGCCTCAGGAAATGTCAATACGCCGGCGCTGTCGATGCAACTGATGATGGTGCAATCCGGGGAAATTATCTGGTCGGGTAAAGGTGCGGTCCGTCAGACCCAGTAACGCCGAATGGCGTGATATTATCCGGCAATCCATTCCGGCGGCTGAGCAGGCCGCCGGTTCTTTTTGTCATCATCCCGGGTTAAACGGCGGCACCCTGCGTCTGGTTACGCAGGTTGGTCCGCTTTCCCTGCGCCGGGCGATGTCTGACGCCATGCCTGGTGTGTCGCTGTCACGCCATTATCGGGCGCTGAAGCGTATGGCGCCGCAACTGGCGCCGACTCCGCGGGGGCTGGAATCCGGTTATCTTATCGCCGAATGGCTGGAGGGTGAGGTGGTTGAGCGGCTTCCGCCGCTGCCGCAACTGGCCGGGTTGCTGTATCATCTGCACCATCGTCCTCTGTTTGGCTGGCGGATTACGCTGCGCCCGCTACTGGCTTTTTACTGGGGACAGGCCGATCCGGCGCGTCGTTCCCTCGACTGGCTACAGCAATGGCAACGGTTGGCTCGTCAGGGAGAGCCCCATCCGTTGCGCCTGGCGCCGCTGCATATGGATATTCACGCCGGTAATCTGGTCTGGCAGCCCGACGGACTGCGCCTGATTGACTGGGAGTATGCCGGCGATGGCGATGTGGCGCTGGAGCTGGCTGCCGTGGTGGTGGAAAGTCACACCCGGCGCCGGGAACTGGTGGCGGAATACGCCAGACAGGCGCGCATTGACAGCGGTGTTTTGCAGCGCCAGGTGGCGCGCTGGCGCCCCTGGGCGCGATTGCTGATGGCGTCGTGGTATGAATGCCGCTGGCAACAAACCGGGGACCGGACATTTATCAGACAGGCGGACGAAGCATGGCATCGTCTGCGGCATAAACAAGATTAAGGAGAAAGGTTGTGGGTCCTTTAATGCTGGATGTGGCGGGTTATGAACTGGATGCCGAAGAGCGGGAAATACTCCAGCATCCGCTGACCGGCGGGTTGATCCTGTTCACCCGTAACTATCACGATCCGCAGCAACTGCGTGAACTGGTGCGCCAGATTCGTGAGGCCTCGCGCCATCATCTGTTGGTGGCAGTGGATCAGGAGGGGGGGCGCGTGCAGCGCTTCCGGGAAGGGTTTACTCGCTTGCCGGCGGCGCAGTCTTTCGCTGCTATGCTGGGCGTGGAGCAGGGGGGAGCGTTGGCCAGGGAAGCGGGCTGGCTGATGGCCAGCGAAATGATCGCCATGGATATTGATATCAGCTTTGCTCCGGTACTGGATGTCGGCCATATCAGCGCCGCGATCGGCGAACGCTCTTATCATGCCGATCCGCATCTTGCCCGGCAAATGGCGGAACAGGTGATTGATGGTATGCATAGCGCCGGAATGAAGACCACCGGTAAGCATTTCCCCGGCCACGGCGCCGTGGCGGCGGATTCCCACAAAGAGACGCCGCGCGATCCGCGTCCGGCGCAGGAGATCCGCGAACGGGATATGCAGGTTTTTCGCAGCCTGATTGAAAAACGTCTGCTGGATGCCGTGATGCCGGCGCATGTGATATACAGCGAGCTGGATCCGCTACCGGCCAGCGGCTCGCCATACTGGCTGAAAACCGTGCTGCGTAAAGAACTGGGATTTGACGGCGTGATTTTTTCTGACGATCTGTCGATGGAAGGCGCGGCCATCATGGGCAGCTATGCCGAGCGCGGCCAGGCATCGCTGGATGCCGGTTGCGATATGATCCTGGTCTGCAATAATCGTAAAGGCGCGATTAGCGTGCTGGATAATCTGTCACCGGTCAAAGCAGAACGTGTTACAGGTTTGTATCATACAGGCTCATTTACTCGTGAAGAACTGAGGGCATCGGCACGCTGGAAGGCGGCCAACCAGCAGTTAACCGAGCTTCACGAGCGCTGGGAAGCCCATAAGGCGGGTCATTAATCCTCAGGCTTCCGGAGCCTGATGTTGTGTAGTGAGGATGTCATGATTATCTATTTACACGGTTTTGATTCCAGCAGTCCGGGAAATCATGAGAAGGTGCTGCAACTGCAGTTTATCGACCCTGATGTCCGGCTGATCAGTTACAGCACCCTGCATCCTAAACATGATATGCAACACCTGCTGAAAGAGGTGGATAAAATGTTGCAGCTGAATGTGGATGAGCGGCCGCTAATCTGTGGCGTAGGTCTGGGCGGATACTGGGCGGAGCGGATTGGATTCTTGTGCGATGTGCGCCAGGTGATTTTCAATCCGAATCTTTTTCCCTATGAAAACATGGAAGGTAAGATCGACAGACCGGAAGAGTATGTCGACATCGCCACCAAGTGTGTAGAAAATTTCCGGGAAAAGAACCGCGATCGCTGTATGGCCATTTTATCCCGCAATGACGAAGCGCTGGACAACACTCGTTCGGCCGACGTGTTGCACCATTTTTATGAGATTGTCTGGGACGAGCAACAGACGCATAAATTCAAAAATATCTCCCCACATTTGCAGCGTATCAAAGCCTTTAAAACCCTTGGCTAACATTCTCTCTACCTGCGTGTAACCTGACGGGTCAGCCTTGCGCTGGCCCGTTTTGTTGATACTTTCAGGTAAATATTTTGATTCACATCAAATTTGGTATGACCAATGCACCGATCGTGGTATTCTTTAAGGAAATTTACACGACGCCGATGGCAACCTGTTGTTAGTTAAACGTTATTTTAATAACTTTGAATTAACAATTGGTTTATTATTTAAGGGGGTCTCGTTGACTACGCCATTGAAAAAGATTGTGATTGTTGGCGGCGGCGCCGGCGGGCTGGAACTGGCGACACAGCTGGGCAAAAAACTCGGCCGCGGCAAAAAGGCGAAAATCACGCTGGTCGATCGCAATCACAGTCACCTTTGGAAACCGCTGCTCCATGAAGTGGCGACCGGTTCGCTGGATGAAGGTGTGGATGCGCTGAGCTATCTGGCGCATGCCCGTAACCACCATTTTCAGTTCCAGTTGGGCTCAGTGGTGGATATTAACCGCGAAGCCAAAACCATCACCCTTGCCGAATTGCATGATGAGAAAGGCGAACTGCTGGTGCCGGAGCGCAAACTCCCTTATGACACGCTGATCATGGCACTGGGCAGTACCTCAAACGACTTCAATACGCCGGGCGTGAAAGATCACTGTATTTTTCTCGATAACCCGCATCAGGCGCGGCGTTTCCACCATGAAATGCTCAATTTGTTCCTCAAATACTCCGCCAGTATGGGGGTTAACGGTAAAGTTAATATCGCGATTGTCGGCGGCGGGGCCACCGGTGTGGAGCTTTCCGCCGAACTGCACAATGCGGTCAAACAACTGCACAGTTATGGCTACAAAGGGCTGACGAATGAGGCCCTGAATGTCACGCTGGTGGAGGCCGGGGAACGCATCCTGCCGGCGCTGCCGCCGCGTATTTCCGCTGCGGCTCACAGCGAACTGACGAAACTGGGCGTCAGAGTTCTGACTCAGACCATGGTCACCAGCGCCGAAGCTAACGGCCTGAACACCAAAAACGGCGAATTTATTGCCGCCGATCTGATGGTCTGGGCGGCGGGTATTAAAGCGCCGGACTTCCTGAAAGATATCGGCGGGCTGGAAACCAACCGCATCAATCAACTGGTGGTGGAGCCGACGCTGCAGACCACCCGCGATCCGGATATTTACGCCATCGGCGACTGCGCATCCTGCGCCCGTCCCGAAGGGGGATTTGTACCGCCGCGTGCTCAGGCGGCTCACCAGATGGCCAGTTGCGCCCTGCATAACATTCTGGCGCAGATCAAAGGTAAACCGTTGAAAGGGTATCTCTACAAAGATCACGGTTCGCTGGTGTCGCTGTCCAACTACTCAACCGTTGGTAGCCTGATGGGTAACCTGATGCGCGGTTCGATGATGGTGGAAGGGCGTATTGCCAGGGTGGTGTACATTTCGCTGTATCGTATGCACCAGATCGCGCTGCACGGTTATTTTAAAACCGGGCTGATGATGTTGGTCGGCAGTATCAACCGCGTGATTCGACCACGCCTCAAGCTACACTGATGGTTAATTCCCCTCCTTCCCGGGAGGGGAGATTTTTATCCTGCCAGATTTTTATCACTCCTCAGATTGCTCTGAAATCAACCGCTATGTCGCTGTAATCCGCATTTTTCATCCGTTGACCGCATTGTCAGCGTTGTAACCTGATTCCAGAATTAAGTGAGTCAGCAAAGCCAGGAGACAAGGCTATGAATAAATCTATGTTAGCGGGCATAGGGATTGGCGTAGCGGCTGCGCTGGGCGTAGCGGCGGTCGCTGGTCTGAACGTATTCGATCGCGCCCCGCAATATGCGCAGGTAGTATCCGCCACGCCAATTAAAGAGACGGTTAAGAACCCACGTAAAGAGTGTCGCAATGTCACGGTAACCCACCGCCGTCCGGTACAGGATGAAAACCGGATTGCCGGATCGGTACTTGGCGCTGTCGCTGGCGGGGTTATCGGTCACCAGTTCGGCGGCGGGCGCGGCCGCGATGTGGCCACCGTGGTGGGGGCGCTGGGGGGCGGCTATGCCGGCAACCAGGTCCAGGGGGCGATGCAGGATAATGATACTTACACCACTACCCAACAGCGCTGCAAAACCGTTTACGATAAATCAGAGAAGCTGATTGGTTATGACGTGGCTTACCGGATTGGCGATCAGCAGGGGAAAATCCGCATGGATCGCGATCCCGGGACACAAATTCCACTGGATAAAAATGGCCAGTTGATCCTGACGGAAGAGAGCGCTACGGCAGCCCGTTAACGGGGATGACGGTCGGTGCGCATTTAAAAACCCATTCGCCAGCGAATGGGTTTTTTTGCGCCCAAAATTCGGGCGATTCAGCCCTTAATCAGCTCAGGCCACAGACGCAGGGTGGTGCGGCTGATATTGAGCAAATCGTCAACACTGGCGCCTTCGCGGGCGCTGACCGACATGCCCTGCAGGATACAGTTCAGATAGCTGGCCAGTGCCCGGATATCGCAGCCGGAGGGGATTTCGCCATGCTGCTGGCGTTGCAGAAGGAAGCGCGTCAGTGTCTCTTGCTGCTGCGCGTGGCGCACTTTGATGGTGTTGGCTATCTCTTCTGAAGAGGCGGCCAGCGCCGAAGAAGTGCAGATAATAAAGCAGCCGGAGGGGGTGTCTTTACTGGTAAAGCACAGGGAGACCGCGGTGAAATAATCCTCCAGCGCCTGCAGCACACTCTTCTGTTCACAGAACAACTGCGCTTCATGTCTGGCGGCGAACTGGGCGATATAGCGGTCCAGCACGGCGCGGAACAGACCTTCTTTGTTGGTGAATTCAGCGTATAGCGTCGGGGCTTTGGCACCGGTCGCCTCCACCAGATGAGCCATTGAGGTGGCTTCATAGCCATGTTGCCAGAATAGCGTCATGGCTTTATCGAGCGCCGCGTCGCGGTCAAATGTCTTCGGACGCCCGCGGCTTTTCTTCACACGACTGCTTACTACTGTTGTCATGATGCCGTTAACTCCCGCCGGTGCATGAACGATCATTATAAAGTAATCATGCTAACCTGCCACAGGCCAAAGAGGGAAGTGGCCATTTTTTATCATTATGAAAAATAAGTTATAAATAATTAATTAATGATTATTATAAATTAAACTTGACTGTGATGATGATCACATTTATGATTTAGTTATCGATCGTTAAGTTAATAAATAACGACCTTACTACTCATCTGCACAAGGCAAAAATCATGAAAACTATCAATACTCTCATCGCAGCCGCTATCCTCAGTTCCCTGTCTTTCGCCAGCTTCGCGGCAGTTGAAGTACAGTCTACCCCTGCCGGGCAGCAAGAAGTGGGTACCATTGCCGCTTCTGCGGGGACTAACCTGGGTTCTCTGGAAGATAAACTGGCGGCGAAAGCCGATGAGATGGGCGCGAAATCTTTCCGCATTACCTCCGTAGCCGGTCCGAACAACCTGCATGGTACTGCGGTTATCTATAAATAAGTCAGTTTAGCCCTCACTGACGCATAAGCCACTGAGCGCGTTAACCCTCAAAAACGCCAGGCTTAATGCCAATGCCACTGATAAGGCCCTGTATAGATACAGGGCCTTTTTTGTGCACAGAAAACCCCCAGCTAGGCTGGGGGTTCCGGAA
>NZ_LLXO01000031.1 GCF_001484765.1 Entomohabitans teleogrylli
CGCGGCAATTTTCAGCGCTTCTTCCTGACGCCCCTCCTCACGCCCCTCCTCACGCCCCTCCTCACGCCCCTCAGCCCGCCCTTTTTTCTCTCCCAGTTGCATTCCTTTTTCCCATCCTTTTTGCTCCAGATACTCTGCAATGGTCATCATCGTCTCCTCATAATCTGGCGCCCGGCGAGCCAGTTCGTGAAGAAAGGCTTCCGGTTCAGCGGTATTGCCAGTCTGCAGCATCCAGTTCAGCAGCGCCGACACCTGTTCGTTGCCAGTGTACCCGTCCAGCAATAATGTGACCAGTTGGTTGATCAGCTCCGCCATATCGCGCTGGCGGGCGTGTTTCAGCAACAGTTCCAGCATCGCCATCCGCCGGTGAGTCATGATGTCGTCATCAGCCAGCGCCCCGACATCCACCAGTGGAAAATTCCCGCTGTACAGCTGGCGCGCCGCCTCCGGTTCACTGAACAGTTCTATCCAGTTCAACGTCCCACGCCACGGGCTGGCGCGCCCATGGCAGAACAGTACCGGAATCACCAGTGGCAGTTGTTGGTGGCCGTTCTCCAGGTGACTGTGCATGGCGGCTACCGCATAGCGTAACAACCGAAAGGCCATCAGCTTATCCGGGCTGCTCTGATGCTCCACCAGACAATATACGTATCCGTCGCCGCGCGTGGTTTTCAGGGAGTACAGCACATCAGCATAGTAGGCGCGCAGGTTCTCTTCGATAAAAGAGCCGGACTCCAGTTGCAGGGTATTGAGATCGCAGATCTGCCGCAGTGCGTCAGGCAGGTGGATATCAAGAAAATCCCGGGCGGTATCCGGATGAGTGAGAAAAGTTTTAAACAGCCCGTCATGGGGAAGCGGAGCGGCAGATTTCTTCATCGTCCCTGATTCCGAAAGTCAATCTGCGCGCACTGTAGCACGCCACCAGGCTGGCCGGACGGCTGTCTGCCGGCTAAATCTTCAGCGCGGAATACAGCTCGCAGAGGGTATGCAACTTGCCCGCCAGTCCCTGCCATGGCGTGGAACCAATGCACACCCGGCTCCCTGACTGCCTATCCCGGGCATTCACGGTGACCGTATCAGGCTCGGTGAGCACAATCGACAGCGCCCGGGCGCTGTCCATCGGTAACCAGAAATGGTGTCAACATACTCACCCGGGAAGAAGAGGCGCCGTTCGCCGCGCAGCAGGTCATCAGCGCCGTGGAAAAGCTACGCCAGCTGTGGGAGATGCATCAGGCAGGTGTCGATATCAGCGCCGTAGAATGGCACGCCCATTAATCCCTTAGCGCAGGCCGGGTAACGGACGGGGCTATTCCTGGTCGTAAAACACCATCCCCGCATAAGGCGCTGCCCGACAGGCCGCCAACCGCTGGCGCAGATCGCCGACGTGTACCTCCAGCTTATGGCCGTCCGGATCGAGGAAATAGTACGAATCCCCTTCGCTTTTGTTGTCTTTCCACGCGCTAATGCCGGCCTGCGTCAGGCGATCGACAAAGGCCTGAAAGTCCGCGGCCTCGAGGGTAAAGGCGTAGTGGGTATAGTCAACGTCCCGCGCCCGCTGCGGCTGACGCGCCGCATCCTGCGACAAACACAGCCACAGCGACCCGCAGCTCAGATAAGCGCCGCCGTCCCAGCGGGCATGGGCGGTCATTCCCAGCACATCGCGATAAAACGCCAGACTACGCGCCACATTGCTGACCGCCAGCGTCAGATGATTAAGCCCTTTGAGCATATTTCCCCCGCAATGATGACTCCTGCCAGCGCTCACCTTACACTGAATAGCCGCCGCTGGCGCGACTATCTGTCTGTCGCTATCCGCCACGGCCCGACGGCCGGCTGGTCGCGCCATCGGACAGCCCGTCAGCGTTTCCCCTCTGTCCCGCAGGCGGAGCTTATGGTACAAAGTACCAATTCCGTCCATCACTTCTGGTACCGCACATGGCGTACTCTATTGATATTATCTCCTGCATTACCGAGCGCTTTGTCGCTCTGACCGCCACGGAAAAACGTATCGCCCAGTTTATTCTCGACGATGTCGCCGCCGCCGCGGCGCTGCCGATCGCCGAACTGGCGCAGCTCACGGATACCAGCCAGGCCTCGGTGACACGCTTTGCCCGCGCCGTCGGTTGCAAAGATGTACGCGAGCTGAAAGTGCGGCTGGCCCAGTCCCTGGCGGTAGGTCAGCGTTTTATTCTGGACGTGCCGGATCTCGAAGGCGTACAGGGGATTTACGAATCGATCATTAGCGTGCTGGACATTAACCGCCGGGCGCTGGACGCCAGGGCCCTCAGTCAGGCGGTCAACTGGCTGGGCGGGGCACGACAAATTCTGGCCATCGGTATGGGCGGCGGTTCAACGATCTGCGCCCAGGAGATCCAGTACCGCCTGTTTCGTCTCGGCCTGCCGGTTGTCAGCCAGAGCGACGGGCTGCTGGTGAGAATGATGTGTTCCGCCGTCGCGCCGCAGGATGTGGTGCTCGCCTTCTCGCTGGGCGGCTTTACGCCGGAAATCTGTGAAAGCGTGGCGATTGCCCGCCAGTACGGAGCGAAAGCTATCGCTATCACCCCGCCGGAAACCCCGCTGGCCCAACAGGCGGATCTGGTGCTGCCGCTACTGGTGCGGGAAAACGACTATATTTTTAAGCCCAGTACGTCGCGCTATGCCATGCTGGCGATGATTGACGTGCTGGCCACCGAACTGGCGATGGCCAACAAAGGGCAGGCGAAGGATAAAATGCGCCGCATCAAGCTGGCGCTGGACAGCCACCGCGGCGGTGTCGATCGCCAGCCGCTCGGCGATTAAAGCAATGCCTCCCGGGCGGCGATAAAGCGCCGCGCCTGACGGCGGGTACGCTCCACCGTCTGGCCGGCCCGATATAGATCGCTGCCCAGTCCCGCGCCGGCGCAGCCGGCCCGCAGCCAGTCCCTCAGATTGTCCGGCGTCACCCCGCCCACCGCCAGTACCGGCACTGAAGGCGGCAGCACAGCCTTCAGCGCCGCAATGTACTGCGGACCAAAGGCCGAGGACGGGAAGATTTTCAGCCACCGGGCGCCGGCCTCCAGCGCGTTGAACGCCTCGCTGGCGGTCGCGCATCCGGCGCACACCAGCATCCCGGCCTCCACCGCCCGGGCGATCACCCGCGGTTGCGTATTTGGCGTCACCACCAGTTTTGCCCCCGACCGGGCCAGAAAATCTACCTGTTCCACGGTCAGCACAGTACCACCGCCAATCATTGCCTGGCTGCCATAGCTGGCGACCATTTGCGGAATGCTGGTCTGCCAGTCCGGGGAATTGAGGGGAATTTCCAGATAGCGAAAACCTTCCCCGATAAGTACCCGCACATGGGCGCTGGCCTCGTGGGGACGGATACCGCGTAAAATGGCAATCAAAGGTTTAACGTCCTGCATCAACAATACTCCTTATCCCCTGCTGAAAAGCATCGTCGCCGGCCAGAGTGGTTGCGGCAACATCAATGGCGTTAAAAGCGCGCCGGTAGCGATCGTTCAAGGCCGCGCCGGCCACCAGCGTCACAGCGCGGGCGCGATAGCGCTGATGCAGCGCCCGGACCTCGGCGCCAATCAGCAGCCCCGACAGCCACTCGGCGACATGCTGCGCCGCCAGTTGACCCAACACCCGGGCCGCCCGGGCCTCGAACAAACGTTCAATACAGGACGGTGTTTCCAGCCCCTGGGCGAGCCCGCGGGCAAACACCTCATCGTGCGGTTGCTGGGGCGGTAGCCCACGGCCAATCAGGGAGTTGGCCATCAGCAGATGGTGCAGTTCGCCGGTCATGGCGGTATCAAAACCGCGCACTACGCCATCGTCCACGGCCACCCATTTGCAGTGGGTGCCCGGCAGCACGTAGCAGTCAGCCGGCGCCAGGCGCATCGCGCCGAGGATCTGGGTCTCTTCGCCGCGCATGACGTTGCAGCGGCCATCGCGTTCGGTTTTCAGCCCTGGCACAATCCACACGCCTTCCGCCAGCGCGTGCAGCCTGCCGCTCAGCACCTGCGGCGACACCGGGCATGGCAGGTAATCGACCGCATAACCGCCGGCATCGCTGCCAATCATTCCGGCCATCACCACAGGTATCTTTTCCTGCCTGCGCCATGGAGCGATATGGCGGTCGAATACCTCATCACAGCGCAGCTCGCCGAGCTGGCCGATCCCCAGCGGCAGGGATAGCGCATCCACGCACCGCCCGTGATGCCAGCGCCAGGCCCGCAGATGGGTGGACCCCCAGTCCACGGCAATATAGCTATCGACCATTCCCATCACCCCGCGTCCCGGGACACGACGATACTTTCGCTTGTGGCCGCATTTTCCGGTTGGTTTTCGCGTTCCCGGGTAATCAGCGCCAGCGACGCTTCGCGGCTCAACTTGCTGGCCGGCGTCACCAGGGTCACCACCACCGCCAGCGTCAGGCTCCCCAGCACCGATGGAATACACGGATTGCCCCAGTAAGCCAGCCAGCCTTCGTGCATCAGCACCGCTGCGGAGACCGCCATGCCGCTGAACAATGCCGCCAGCGCTCCCTGCCAGTTAAAGCGTAACCAGAAACGCCCGAGGATAGAGCAGACAAACAGGCCGGACATCAGCATTGAGATCATCTTCGTGATATAGCTGATGATGTCATTGGAAGTCAGCGCGAATACCAGCGCCAGGCCGATCACCACCACCAGCATCCAGCGGGAGAGGGTAATCGCCCGGTGCGCGGGGGGCATTCTGCCGGTCACCAGGGTATACAGATCGCGCATCATGATGGCAACGGCGGCGATAGCGTCAGAGCTGGCGGAAGACATGGTGGCGGACAAACCGGCTATCAGCACCACCAGACCGAGGATTGCGGGCAGAAAGCTGGTGGCGAACAGGAACGCGTAATTACTGTTCTCCAGATTCGGGTTCATGGTAAAGGCCGCCATACCAATGATCGCCGGCAGTACCGAGAAGAACAGATACAGGACGCCGGTATAGACAAACGAGCGGCGCACCGACGGCACGTCTTTACCGGAGTAGATACGCTGGCGGTAAGAAGGCGTGGCCAGTACCCCGACGCCGATAACCATCGCCAGAGACAGGGCCGGAATCACCCCCAGCTTATCCACGGCAAACAGGCTCATCGCCCGCGGGTCCATCGACTGTTCGATGGCCGACCAGCCGCCGACGTGCACCACCGCCAGAATCGCCATCAGAATAAAGCCAAAAAACAGAATCAACGCCTGGATAGTATCGGTCCACACCACGGCGGAATAACCGCCGATAATCACATAGATCGCAAAAGCCAGGGCGATAATTATTTTCGCTACCGTGAGATCAATTCCCGTCGCCCAGGCGAGGTACATACTGCCGCCCAGAATATGCGCCCCCAGCCAGCCAATGGATGCGATAAATATCAGCAGACCAACAATATTTTTAATTAAATGACTGGCGCCGGTGTAATAAGAAAGTTCTTCACTCATGGTCATAAAGCGCAGTTTCCGCACCGGCGCAAACCACCACGCCACCAGCAAAATACCCACTGCGCCGCCAACGCCATACAGCATACCGGCCCAGCCATTGCTGTAGCCAAAGCCGACCGCCCCCATGCTGGAGCCGGTCCCCACCATGGTCGCCACCGTGGAGCCAAGGGTCAAAAACATCGGCAGCGAGCGCCCGCCGAGCAAGAAGTCGTCACCATTTTTCTGATGACGCGAAACATACCAGCCGAGCCAAATCATGGCGAGGGCGTAGATAATAAAGCCGATCAGGAAGACATGACTGTTCATAACTCACATCCTGTTAGTATTTACACCCTGTGTGGCTGGCCGGCTGCGGGCCGGATACCGGGGTGTAGAGGGTAAGAAAGATAAAATAAATTCCGCCTGCCCGGCAGGCCGGAATAATGCACGCAATGGTGTTTATTTCCGGCGAACAGTGCGCCGCCGGTTTATTGTGATTAATTCAGATGGCATCAGACGTCTCTGAAGCCAGCCCGCTCACCGGCGGGCAGCATTAAAACAGGTAATATCGACCTCCACTTTGCAATCGACCACCAGGTCGGCGACACAGCACACCCGGGCCGGAGGATGGTCGGCGAAAAATTCGCGGAACACCTTATTAAACGAGCTGAAATAGCGGGCATCGGTGAGAAACACCTTTACATGCACCACATCCTCCAGCCCATAGCCGGCCTCCGCCATAATGTCGAGGCAATTGCGGATAGCCAGCCGGGACTGGTCGATAATCCCGCCGTCCACCACTTCTCCGTCGGTCATCGGCGTCTGCCCGGAAACATACAGCCAACCGTCAGCCTGAACGGCCCGGGCGAAAGGTAAATGCTGTCCTCCGGTCCCGGTACTGCCGGCCACGCCATAACGCTTAATGCTCATTTACCACTCCTTCTCTATGACTGGCGACGCAGGAAGCGCCCTGCCCGCCCGGTGATCTGTCCGTCCCCGGTGTAGCTCATCACGCCGTTAACCATGACCCGCTCAATCCCCTGCGCCGGCTGTTTGGGATCGGTAAAGCTGGCGACATCGCGCACGGTGGCCGGATCGAACAGCACCAGGTCGGCGTAATAATCCTTTTTCACCCGTCCACGCTGCGCCAGCCGGTAGCGCGCCGCCGACATGCCGGTCATTTTGTGAATCGCCACCGTGAGCGGGAAAAGCTGTTCATCCCGGCAGTAATGGCCCAGCACACGGGGAAATGCCCCCCACAGCCGGGGATGGGGCATCGGGTCGTTGGGCAGCCCGTCGGAGCCGACCATGCTGGCCGGGTAGCTCAGCACCCGCCGGACATCCTGTTCATCCATGTTGTAGTAGATTGCGCCGGCAGGCATCAGCCGCTTGCCGGCCTCTATCATGCTCATCCCCCAGCCATCGGCGATCTGTTGCAGCGTTTTCCCCGCTTCTTCAGGATGCGCTTCCGACCAGGTAATCACGATGTCAAACTCGTCGGTGATTTGTTTCAGATCGAGGGTGGAGGAGCTGGCGGAATAGGGGTAACAGTCGCAGGAGATATCCTGCTGCTCGCGCGCCTTATCAAAGAACGCCAGTGTTTCCACGGTGCGCCCCCAGTTCTTCGCGCCGGCGCATTTGTGGTGCGACACCACCACCGGCACCTGGCCGTGACGGCCAATACGGAACGCCTCATCCAGGGCGTCCAGAATCGGCTCAAACTCAGAGCGCAGATGGGTGGTGTAAATCCCCTGTTGCGCCGCCAGCTCTTCCGCCAGCGCCATCACCTCTTCGGTGGTCGCGGCAAACGCGCTGGCGTAAGCCAGCCCGGTACTCAGACCCAGCGCCCCTTCCTGCAGCGCGGCGCGCAACTGGCGGCGCATGGCGGCGATTTCATCCTCCGTGGCGCTACGCAGCAGGGAATCCATATGGTTGTTGCGCAGCGTGGTATGGCCGATCAGCGTGGCGACATTCACCGCCGGCCGGGCCGCTTCCACGGCGTGCGCGTAGGCGGAAACCGTCGGGTAGACGAAGTGCTGCGCCTCCCCCAGCAGATTCAGCGGGTCCGGCACTTCGCCGCTGATGTCGGCGGTCGCCGCGCTAATACCGCAGTTGCCGACAATCACCGTAGTGACGCCCTGGCTGACTTTCGGTAAGTACGCCGGCATACGGATGACGTTGGTATCGTCATGGGTATGTACGTCAATAAATCCCGGCGCCAGCACTTTCCCGGCGCCATCAATTTCGCAGTCCGCCGCCGTAGTGATGCGCGGAGCGATTTCCGCAATACGTTCGCCGCTGACGGCAACATCAGCGCGATACGCCGCACCGCCGCCGCCGTCAATCACCGTGACATTACGGAACAGATAATCAAATGCCATCTCTGGTTACTCCCTTTGTGACCTGACTGAAAGTTAACCATTTACAAGCTGCTAAAACAGTGGAAAACTACGCAAAAATCGCACACAAAAATGATACTTTTATTCAAAAAATAAAACAAAAAACAATAAAAACAATATTTATTAAATATTTATAAGTGATACCAGAAAAGTTTTACGCTGAATAACCTAAAAGGAATCTGTTATGAAATACCAATTCACTACCCTTGTTTCCCACAAAGCGGCGCTGATGTGCTGGCCCGCCCGGGTACTCAATGAAGAGGTTTGCCTGCCGGCGGCGGTGATTAAAAAATCGGCGCTGGAAAACAATATCCTGTGGATGCAGCGATATGCCGACGCCCGCGGCGTCTCTCTGGCGCCCCACGGCAAAACCACCATGACGCCGGGGATTTTTCGTCGCCAGCAGGAGGCCGGCGCCTGGGCTATCGGCGTCGGTACCCCGTGGCAGGCGGGCGTGGCGCTGGCCAGCGGAATCCGCCGCGTCCTGATGGCCAATCAACTGATCGGAGGCGCCAACATGCTGCTGGTCTCGCGGCTGAAACAGCATTACCGGCAAGCGGACTACCTGTGCTGTGTGGATAGTCTGAGCAACGCGCAAACCCTTTCCGCCTTTTTTACGCAGCGCGGCCAGACGCTGGATGTACTGGTGGAGCTGGGAGTGGCGGACGGTCGCTGCGGATGCCGCACCGCGGAGCAGGCGTTGACGCTGGCGGAAGCGATATCCCGGCTGCCGGGCTTGCGGCTGCGCGGGCTGGAGCTGTACGAAGGGGTACTGCACGGCGACAATCCACAGCCCGCGGTAGAGGCGCTACTGGCCGACGCCGCCCGACTGGCCTGCCGGATGGCGGAGCTGGTCGACGGCGAGTTTCTGCTCACCGGCGCCGGCTCGGTCTGGTATGACGTGGTCTGTAATGTCTGGCTGGCGGCGACAAAGCCGGATAATTGCCGGATCGCCATTCGCCCCGGCTGTTACATCACCCTCGACGCCGGTATTTATCAGCAGGCACAGCAGGCGCTGGTGGAACGGGACCATATTGCCGGCGATCTGGGGGGCTCTCTTGCCAGCGCGCTGGAGCTGGTGGCGCTGGTGCAGTCAGTACCGGAAGCCGGCCGCGCGGTCGTGAACATCGGTAAGCGCGACAGCGCCTTTGATGCCGGTCTGCCGCAGCCCGTGGCGCACTATCGCGCAGGGAAAGCGCTGCCGTTAACGCCCGGCAGCGTCGCCAGCGTGGGGATGATGGATCAGCACTGTATGTTGACCTTCCTGCCGGGCAGCGACCTACAGGTTGGCGATATTCTGGTCTTCAGCACCTCGCACCCCTGCCTGACATTTGATAAATGGAAAACCCTGCTGCTGGTGGACGATGACTATTGTGTGATTGAAGAGCTGGAGAGCGCCTTTTAGCGCGCTGTCAGATACTGGCAGCTCCCGGGAAATGGGGGTTGCGCAGGTCAGCGAATAAGCCCGCCGGCACATTCCGACGGGCATTATCAGCGGTTGTCAGAAACGCCAGGAAACGCTGCCGACAATACTGCGCTCGGCGCCGAAGTAGCAATACAACAGCGAATTGCAGGACGCCACGTAGCTTTTGTCAGTCAGGTTATTGACGTTAAGCTGCGCGATCACCCCTTTGAGGCCGATTTTCGACAGATCGTAGCCCACCGCCATATCCACCAGCGTATACGACGGCAGCGTATGGGTGTTGGTGCGATCCGAAGTAATGCCGTTGATATAGCGCACCCCGGAGCCCACAGTCAGACCATCAAGCGGCCCGCGGGTCACGTCATAACTTAGCCAGGCGCTGGCCTGGTTGCGCGGCGCATAGACCGCTCGCTTCCCCTGCTCCTCCGGGCCGCTCTTCTTGTAGCGAATATCCGTGTAAGTGTATGCCGTCTGTAGCCGCAGGTTATCCGTCAGATAGCCGATCGCCTCCAGTTCCACTCCTTCGGATTCGATCTCGCCGATCGAACGGTAAGGATCGGTAGGCTCTTCCTTTGTGGCGATATTTTTCTGGTTGATGCGAAATAGCGACGCGCTGTACTGGCTTTGCGATCCTTCCGGCTGGAACTTTAGCCCCGCCTCCCACTGCTTACCCTTCATCGGCTCCAGCAGATTGCCGTTTTCATCGGTAAAGCTGGTAGGCGTAAAAGCGGTCGAATAACTGACATACAGCGCGAAGCCGTTCTCAAACAGGTACAGCAGCGCGGCACGCGAGCTGAAGTTGCTCTTATCAAGGGAGCTACGCGTGTCACTGATCTTATTGGTATTAGCGATCGACACCCGATCGTAGCGGCCCCCCAGCGTCAGGCGCCAGCCTTCCCAGGACAGTTGATCCTGGGCGTAGATCCCGGTCTGGCTCAGCTTGTGCTTTTCACGGCTGTAGACCGAAATGTAGTCTGGCTGCGCGCCATAAACCGGATTAAAGGCGTCAATGGGCGCAAAGGCGCCGTAGGACCAGGTGACGTTATTGCGGCGGTTCTGGTAGTCAACCCCCAGCAGCAGGCGGTGGTTCACCGCTCCGGTGTCCACGCTGCCGTCCAGTTGATTATCGAGGGTAATCGCCGACAGCGATTCATCGGAGCCGGAGTAACCGCGATTAAGCTCGGTTTCGTTCAGCCAGCCAGCGGCATAGACCTGATCCAGTTGTACTTTGGTATGCAGGTAGCGCAGTTTCTGGCGTACCGACCAGCCGCTGTCGAAGGCGTGCCCGAAGTCATAGCCCACCATGTCTTCACGGCGATCATACTTGTCGTAATCCTTTTCTCCTTCATAGAAAGTATTGGCGATTTTTTTGCCATAGTGCGACACCACGGTGCCTTCATAAGGCAGACCGGAATGGCTGCCGCCCTGCGGATCGCGGTGCAGATAGGCCATCAATTCCAGACGGGTACGATCGGAAATCCGCCACGTCAGGCTGGGGGCGATGGCATAACGCTCCTCTTGCAGCGGCCCGAATTGGGTATCGGCATAGCGGGTCATTCCGCTGAGGCGAAACGCCAGCCGATCGTTGTTATCCAGCGGCCCGGTCACATCGAACGCCGCGCCGCGCTGGCGGTTATTACCGGCGAACAGCTTGATCTGGCCGCCAAAGTCGAAGGAAGGTTTGCGAGAGTTCAGCGCCACGATCCCCCCCGGCGAAGCACGACCATACAGTACCGAGGCCGGCCCGCGCACCACTTCAATACTGTCCAGGAACCACGGATCGACCACCAGCGAACTGTGGGAGTTGGTGTCGCCCATTAATTTCAGGCCGTCAAGATAGACGTTATCCAGACTGCCGTCCGAAAAACCGCGCAGCACCATATAATCAAAGCGATTGGAGGCGCCAATCTGGTTGCTGTACACCCCTGGCGTGTAGCTCACCGCCTGGCGTACGCTGATAGCGCCCTGCTCTTCTATCTGGTTACGCGTGACGATCGATACCGACTGCGGGGTTTCGATATCCGGCGTTTCCAGTTTGGTCGCACCGCTTTGCACCTGAGAGGCGACAACCAGCGTTTCGTCTTTAACGGAAGAGGTTAGTGTCTCCTGTGCTGCCGTGGGTAAAGCCATTCCCCCTGTCATGCAGCTTATTAACAATGCCAGCCGCGTTTTTACCAACATGAACATCTCCAGCGTGGTTTTTATTGTAAATAAGAATTATTACCTTTTTGGCATCCCACACAGTTATGCGTAATGACAATTCACGTATGCGCAGTGACAAAACGGTATGCGGCGCGCCCTAACGGCGAAATCCGCGTCGCAATTAACAGGCGGCCCGTACGTCGCTGGGGGCGATGCCGTAGCGGCGGCGAAAGGCGGTGGAGAAGTTGGTGGCATGCTGGTAGCCGGACATCCAGGCCGCCTGCTGTACGCTGTAGCCCTGGGTCAGATAGCGACGCGCCAGCTCCAGACGGCAGTCGCGCAGGTAGTCGAACACGGAATGGCCGTAGGCGTGGCGGAACTTGCTGCGCAGGCTGCTGGAACTCATTGCCGCCAGTTGCGCCAGTTCATTGAGGGTGTAATCTTTTTCCGGCTGCTGCTCCAGCAGACGGCGAATATTCTCCAGCCGGCGTCGCTCGCCGGAGGCGGCCTGCGCGCGCCCAACCTGTTGCTGCTGACGCAGCGTCAGGCAGTGGCCGAGCAACTGGAGCATCACGCCTTCCAGGATCATCTGGCGCGCCAGCGGTGGTCCGCTGCGGTGTCGGAAACTGTCCAGCCCGCACAGCAGGTACCCCGGCACCGGCCAGAGAAACGTCGGCGCGCCGCTCGCTTGCCACTGCTGTAGCAACAGCGCCAGTATTTCATCCTGGCAGCCATCGCCCAGCCCGACGCCCAGCGACAGGGTCTTTAACCGGCAGTCGGCCTGGTGGCGGGCGTTCATGATCTGCCGCTCCCCGAGTTGCGAGCAGAACGCCATACCGGAGCGCACCACATACTCCTGACCATTGAGGCTCAGCATGACGCAGCCTTCCAGTACCACCAGCATATACAGCGGGCAGCTATGCAGCGACGTGCTCTCATAGGGTTGCAGAACGCGTACGTCGGAGCGGGTCAGACTGATGCCGGATGCCAGCGTCATCTCTTCGACATCCCCCTGCATCACAATATGTTTTTCACTCCCTGAGGCCCGGCACGACGATAGCGCCGGGAAGCGGTAATCGATCCCGTAGCGTTCGCCGAAATGGATAAAATCATCGGTGGAGAAAAATCTTTTCAGCATCGAAGGAGAGCCCGCGTTGCGCCTGACATCCGGTGTCGTGCCTGCCGGCGCGCGACATCCGCCGCGCACCGCAGCCCAAAAGTAACCGGCACACCATATCATCGCCACTGCCGGCCATCAATAGTATTGATAACCATTCTCAATATACTGGTGGCCGATCGCAAAATATCAGCCGCTGCGTCACTCAGAAATGAATGCTGTTCAGGTTATTGGTCTCCGTCTCACCCGGGCAGTGGAAATAGCTGACCTGATAATCGCTATCGAGCTGGATAAGACGGTTGATGTGCTTAATATCGGGGGCGCTGAGCTTATGGAAGTTGGTGGGCATCGCCAGATTGTTGCCCTGACGATCGCGAAAGTGAATTAAGGTGATGTACTTACCGTTGGGGGAAAATTGTAGTCCTTTGACCTGTAGCACCGCGCTGTTGATAGCGCAGGCGCCGGAACTGGTCGCCAGCGCGTCGATAGCACTAATGTGTCCATCGTCGCTCTTCACCACCACCGGCCTGGCGTCCATCACCCCATAGAACCCGATAAGACAGATAATCAATGCAATAACAATGCGCGCCATCGCTCTTTATCCCTGATGAGGGTAACGGAAGAGCGCAGAAGCCCCCCCGATCCCCCCTGCCCGAAAGGTTATGCGAGTTCCGGCTGCTGGCTTTTGTGCTGGCCAGGAATAATGAACAGAATCGCCAGCAGCGCCAGTACCCCGAAGCCGACATTCAGCCACAGCCCGGCGGCGCCGGCCTGGTGAATATCCCCGAACGCCGAGTAAACGGCCAGAGACAGCGCCACCCCCATCGCACCGCCCAGCGAACTGGCCAGCTTGTAGATCCCGGCGGCAACGGCGGCTTTCTCCTGCGGCGCGGCGGAAACAGCGGTATAGGTCGACGGCGTGGCATAGATCCCCAGTCCAAGACCGAACATGGCATAACCCACCATCACCAGCACTTTATACATCGCCAGATCTTCAACGCTGGTCATCGACATCAGCACCACGCCCATAAAAGTAATGATGGTGCCCATGATCATCGGCAGCCGGCCGCCAAAGATGAACAGGATCTTCTGGCCCACCGGCAGTAACGCCAGTACCGCCACCGCGTAAGTAATGGTCATGGTGGCGACATCGCCAGTGCTCAAACCGCGGCCCTGCAACATATAGATATTGACAATCACCATCGCGCCGGCAATCGCGTTAAGCAGGAAGTTCGATAACGTAGCGCCAAAATAACCGCGCGATTTAAACAGCGAGAAATCCACCAGTTGGGCAACGCCTTTACCCGGCGCGCTTTTTTCGACGAAATAGAAACTGATTAAACCAATAATCGACAGACCCATAGTACCGAGGAATTTAATATCGCCATATCCCCAGCTTCTGCCTTTGGATACCGCCAGTACCAGGCAAATCAGCGATGCAATAAATATCGCCGCGCCGCGGGTATCAAATTTCTTATCATTAACTGGCGCTTTCGATTCCGGGGTGCCGAGCATTAACAATAAACCAAGAATCGCCACCCCGGCGCTAATCCAGAAAATAGCCTGCCAGCCAAGAGAAGGTTCAATCAGCCCCACCAGAATGGCGCAGAAACCGGAGCCGCCCCATGAGCCTACCGACCACCAGGTTAATGCCGTCGCCTGCTTTTTACCTTCAAACCAGGTTTTCATCAGCGCAATGGTGGACGGCATGATACAGGCGGCGGAAATGCCCTGCAGTCCGCGGCCAATAATCAGCATCTCCACATTGGGAGACAGCGCGACAATCGCGGAGCCCACCACGCTTAACACCACCCCGATAAACGAAAAACGCATTCTGCCAAAGCGGTCCGCCAGCCCCCCGGCGGCCACAATACAGGCCGCGGAAAATAGCGGAGTAATCGAAGCGGCGAAATTTAATAAGTCCATTTTCGCCGGATCGTCAGTAATACCAAAATCTTTGGCGATAATAGGAATTAATGCCGCCTGCATCGATTGCGCAAACATCCAGAATGTTAACACCAGTAGCACAATACCAAGAATGAGACGTCCGTTGCCCTGATAATTTGTTTTTTCCGAACTCATAGAATTCTCCTTTGCCTGATATCCATCAATCACCAGACATGACATAACAGCCATTAGTAACCCAGGCGCAGTGCAGGTGTTTTATAGCAATACAGAAATGCGATTATTATTACTGGCGGTTACCTGTTTTATTTATGATGTAATGGCGTGCCCCATTACTATTACTTAAGAAACCGTTCGGTCAGTGTTGCCCAGAATGCCACCGCCGGTTTCATAATTTCATCATTAAAGTCATAACCGGGGTTATGTACCGAACAGCCCTCGCCGGCGCCGACAAAGAAATAAGCGCCTTTCGGGTTCGCTTCCAGCATAAAGGCGAAGTCTTCACTGGCCATGGCGGGGGCGGCGTGGGTATCGATCAGCGATTCATCAAACAATTCGCGGGCGACGCTGATAGCGAAATCGGTCATTTCACTATCGTTAAGTAACACCGGGCTGCCGTGAACGTGATGGACCTCAGCTTTAGCGCCAAAACTTTGCGCCTGACTGACGGCGATTTCGCTGATGCGTCGCAGTACCTGAGTGCGAACCTGCGGATCCAGCGTACGCACGCTGAGCTTGAGCGTAGCGCTAGCGTTGATGATATTCGCGACGCTGCCTGACTGAATGCTGCCGACGGTGACGACCGCAGGCTGGAAAGGCGTGATGTTACGCGAGACGATAGTCTGCAGGGCAGTGACGATATAGCAGGCCACCACCGCGGAATCGATGGTTTTTTCCGGGATCGCGCCATGGCCGCCCACGCCGGTGACATCAATCTGCAGCGTGTCCGAGGAAGAGAGCATCGCTCCTTTGCGGAAATTGAAGCTCCCCTGCTTCAGTCCCGGCATATTATGTAGCGCAAAGATGGCGTCACAGGGGAAGTGGCGAAACACCCCGTCATCAAGCATCACTTTGCCGCCATACAGCAACTCTTCCGCTGGCTGGAAAATAACGTGTAGCGTACCGTTAAAACGGCGGGTCTTCGCCAGCCACTCGGCGGCAAACAGCAGCGTGGCGGTGTGGCCGTCGTGACCGCAGCCGTGGAACTTGCCGGCGATGGCGCTTTCCCAGGCTTTGCCGGAATTCTCCTGCATCGGCAGCGCGTCCATATCGGCGCGCAGTCCCAGCACCCGGTCGCTGTCGCCGACCCGTAGCGTGCCGACTACGCCGGTTTTCGCCATCCCGCGGTTAACCTCATAGCCCCAGCTTTCCAGTAAATTGGCCACAATATCGCTGGTGCGGGTTTCCTCGAACCCGATTTCGGGATGCTGGTGCAGGTCCCGGCGCAGCGAGGCGTAGTGTGAAATGTTGCTGTCAATAAACTCCTGTAACGACATAAAGCCTCTCCTCAACCCCTGAATGACTATTCGACCATCTCATGTTGATACATGGCCAGGGCGTAAAATAGGCATACTCATGATGAAATAGTGGTTTTTTTACGGGCATTTTCTGGCTGTTATTTCACCCATATCAAAAAGGATCATGATCATTTTTGATATCCTGGCCGGCAAATTACGCCCCCGGGACAGGGACTTAAGTCAATGAAGGAACAGCCAGAAGCATTTTCCGTTCAGTTTCTCAATGTCATCAATTACCGGTTTAGCCGCGATAATCGCCTGTATCTGATGCTGGTACTGAAGGGCAACGTCAGATTGTCAGTGGCAGGCGCCACGCCGCTGAAGGTTAACAAAGGCCAGGTACAGGTCATTAACCGCAACAGCGACTGGCAACTCGACGGCGACCAGGACAATATGGTGATTGTGGTGGCGCTCTCGCCGCTATGGTTGTTTAGCGGCGGGGAAGGGCTGGCCCACAGCCACTTCAGCCTTGGAAATACCCCCTCGCCCTGGCAGGCGTCGCGGCTCAACCAGTTGATTAGCCATATTGCGATACTGTGGCTCAAAAAAAACAACGACACCTGGCGGCTGGAGGTCAACAAGGCCCTGCTCGACATTTTGTGCATTCTGACCCAGCACTTTAGCTGCGCGCCGCCCGCGGTATCCGCGACGGGTTTCAGCCCGCGGGTGAGCAAGGTGATTGCTCTGATTGAAGAGCGTTACCGGGAAAAACTCGCCCTGCAGCAGGTGGCGGCCCAGTTGCACATCACGGTGTCGCACCTTTCCAGGCAGTTCGCCAGTGAGACCGGGATGAATTTTCGCGCTTTCCTGACCGGGGTGCGTTTCAACCACGCCGTACGGGAAATCGCCCTGACCACTCAGCCGATCGGCGCGATTGTCAGCGACAGCGGTTTCAGCTCTTTCCGGCGCTTTTCAGCGCTGTTTCGCCAGCGCTACGGCACTCACCCCAGCGCCTGGCGCCACGACGTTAAAGCGGGCAATATCCCGTTTGCCGGGGACCAGAAGTTACTGGATCAGGGCACCAGCGACACCCGCCAGATAAGCCCCATGGAACTGTTTTCCCTGCTGTCCGCCAACCCTGGCAATGCCCCGCTGACCCCGGCGCTGAAAAATGATCTGCGCAGCGAGCAAATTCATCTGCAGCCCGGCGCCGCCAGCGGAACGGTAGCAGCCCGCCACTATGTGATCGCCGTGGGCAGTTTTGACGAGCTGCTGAAACAACATATTCAACAACAGCTGATTTGCCTGAAAGAACGCTTTCCGGATTTTCAGGTTGAGGTCGGCGATCCGCTTTCCGACACCTTTATTCCGCGCAATATCTATACCGGTGAGATCAGCCCCACCTGGTCGCCGTGGAGCAACCTCGACATTGCCTGTAATTTTCTCAAGCGTCTTGGCATCAGCCCGATGATCCGCCTGGCGCCGGAAGCCGCCTCGCTGCTCAACAGCGAACATCTGGTGCAGCTAAGGGAATTTATTACCCACAATATTCTGCTGCTCGGCAGGGAGTATGTGCAGAGCTGGTCGTTTATCCTCGATATGCGATCGCTGAAGATGCTGCAAACCGCGAAACGGCTGACGCTCAGCCAGACGCTGCTGGATATGGTGCGTCACCTGTTGCCGGCGTGCCGGATTGGCCTGACGCTGTGCCAGCGCGAAGATTATGAACAGTTGTTGTCCGGCGAACTGATCGAACAGATCGATTTTATCGGCCTGTCGGTTTCCCCCAACGAGCAGCACGATTTCAGTAGCGCCCCCGACTATACGCCGCCGGAAAATCACTATGTGATCCGCCAGCAACTGGAAGGGATGATCCGCCTGTTCCGCAAACACGGGGTTCACAGCCCACTGTATCTCCAGTCGTGGAGTACGCTGACCGGCAACACGCTGATGACCAACGGCCTGTTCTTTCGCGGCGCCCTGCTGATGGATATGCTGCTGTCGCTGCCGGAAGAGGTAAGCATGCTCGGGCTGTGGCTGAACTCCGAATTACAGAACGAGGTCTCATCGGCGCAAGTGATCGAAAATAACAGCCTGTCGCTGTTTTTTATCGCCACCACCAAACGGCCGATTTTCCATATCATCACCCTCAAGGAGCGCCTGCAGGGTGCGGTGTTCTCTTCCGGCCCCAACTGGGTGGCGACCCGCGAAGGCAATACTTATCGCCTGTTGCTACTGAATCCGGTGACCATCAACCCGCTACTGTCGGTTCAGGAGCACTTGCTGAATGACTACGGCAAGCGCTTCAGCGTGCGTTTCTCGCTGGAGCAGACGGGGATCTGGCGCATTAAGCAGTGGATGTTCGATCAGAAAAATGGCGCGCTCTATTACCAGTATGGACTGCACCCGACCCTGTACGATCGGGATGAAGAGACCATGCACTACATTAGCCAACGTTCGGAGCCGACCCTCAGCGTGCGCGATGAACGAATCCCCGGCCACTGGGTCACGGATATTGTAATGGATATTAATGCGGTCTGTTTTCTGGAACTGGTCAGGGTGGCGGACTAACGCGCCGGCACGGGCCGCCGGCGCTCAGCAATACCCTATAGCGCGGGTTACTGGCTGACTTCCGGCAGCGGCCATGACTCAAAGAGATAGCCGTCGAAGTTAATATCATCGGTATCAGAGAGCTCCAGCAGGCGGTTTTTAACATTCTCGAGGTGCTGCCACATGGCCAGTTTGGCGGCGGCGGGATCTTTTTTAATCAGCGCCGCGAGGATTTGCAAATGGTCGGTCAGCCACTCATTGCGGTAGTGGGTATCTTTCAGGTGGCTGTGCAGTTGGATCCACATCGGGTTGTTTTCACGCCACTGCCAGGACTGTTTGAACAGCTCCACCAGCAGGCTGTTATGGGTCGCCTCGGCAATCGCCAGGTGAAACAGCATGTCGCCGGTTTCGTGGTTTTCGCTAATCAGATCCTGCTCCTGAATCTGCAGCGCGCTGCGCATTTTGGTGATGTCATCGCGGGTCGCCTGCAACGCGGCAAACTCGGCAATATTGCTTTCCAGCAACTGGCGGGCCTGCAACAGTTCAAAAGGGCCGGCGCCGTTGCACTGGGACATTTTTTTCCCCGCGCCGTCGCCGCTTCCGGCAACATTCTGCGGCATTTCAAGGACAAATACCCCCGCCCCGCGACGCACTTCAACAATGCCTTCAATCTCCAGCATGATCAGCGCTTCGCGCACGATGGTACGACTGACCGCCAGCCGATCGGCGATCTCGCGCTCCGGAGGCAGCCGGCTGCCAACGGTATAGTTATCCTGAACGATCATCGCGCGCAGTACCGCGCCGACTTCCTGATAAGGGCGTTGTTGAGCTGGGGTTGGTTTCATAGCAATACCGGTTTCACTAAAGTCAAAGGCGCTGAATGTAGGAAGAATTTTTTGACTATAGCATAACTTGTCAGTCAACTATACCTCTCTGAGAGATGCCATAAAAACCAGAAATATCAAACAGAAAGACAATAAAAACGCCACTTTTGCTCATCGATTTTCAGCAGCACCGCAAAATTGGTTAATCAATTCTCCGCTGATCTGCCCTTCCACAGCAGTCTGGCGTAATATTTCCTGCCCCGATACGCCACACCCCGGCAATTTCTGCCCCTGAAACAGGCGTTTGTTACGGCTACCCGCCAGCACGCTTTCGGCCCGCGCTTCTGCCGATACCACGCCCCGCCGGCGCGCAACCTGATACTCCTCCTGCACTGTCCGCGCCGTTTTGATATCAGACCAATTGATACTATGCATTTCATCCATTGCTTAAATTGGTCAACCAAATTGTCATTTATTTGCGCATTTTGGGATACCAATTGAAGAAACCAGAGACTAATCACATAAATATGCGCTTTTTTATGCAGAATGACAGCTACATCCTGATGAGACCGGGAAAAGTTGCATAACGCCTTGATGAATTGGTACACCACCCGGTTTAACGCTAACATCAGCAGACGCCAAACGAACCCTACAGGAATGGCTAACTACATGAAAAAGATAAAAAACTTTCGATGGTACATGATACTACTGGTGTGCTTCATTACCATTATTAACTACTTAGACAGAACCGCACTGGGCGTTGCCGCGCCGACCATCATGGAAACCACCGGCATCACCAAGGAACAATATTCGTGGATCGTCAGCGCCTTCCAGCTGGCATATACCATCGGCCAGCCGATCATGGGGTTCTTTATTGACACCATCGGCCTGAAACTCGGCTTCTTTATCTGCGCCATCATCTGGGGACTGGCCACCATGGGGCACGCCCTGACTGGTACCTGGCAGGGGCTGGGCTTCATGCGCGCCATTATGGGGTTCAGCGAAGCCTCCGCGATCCCGGCCGGGGTGAAAACCGCCTCAACGTGGTTCCCGGCCAAAGAGCGCGGTATCGCCACCGGCGTATTCAACATGGGCACCTCGTTCGGCGCGATGCTGGCGCCGCCGCTGATCGCCTGGTGTATTATGTTCCACAGCTGGCAGTTCGCGTTTATCGTTTCCGGTAGCCTGGCGATTATCGCTGCCTTTATCTGGCTGTTTTTCTATAAAGATCCGAAAGATGCCAAACGGCTTTCCGACGAAGAGCTGGCGTATATTGAAGCCGGGCAGGAAAAACACCTGCAGTCGACCACCAAAGAGAAAACTTCGGTACTCAATATCATTCGCCAGCGTAACTTCTGGGGTATTGGTATCGCCCGCTTCCTGGCGGATCCGGCCTGGGGAACCATTAACTTCTGGGTACCGATTTTCTTTGTCGAAACCCTGCACTTCAGCCTTAAAGAGATAGCCATGTTTGTCTGGCTGCCATTCCTGATGGCCGACCTCGGCTGTCTGGCCAGCGGCTTTGTCGCTAAGTTCTTCAATGACCGCGGCGTCACGCTGATCAACTCGCGGCGTATCACTTTTACCATCGGCGCGGTGATCATGACCACCATTGGCCTGGTGAGCATTGTCGAAAACCCTTACCTGGCGGTGTTCCTGATTAGTCTGGGCGGTTTTGCCCACCAGTTGCTGTCCACCGTTGCCGCCACCCTCGGCGCCGACCTGTTCAAAAAGAACGAAGTGGCTACCGCGGTCGGTATGGCTGGCGCCTGCGCCTGGTCAGGACAGTTGATTTTCAACTTATTTATCGGCGCCTTTGTCG
Organism: Entomohabitans teleogrylli; assembly: GCF_001484765.1. Classification (GTDB taxonomy): domain Bacteria; phylum Pseudomonadota; class Gammaproteobacteria; order Enterobacterales; family Enterobacteriaceae; genus Entomohabitans; species Entomohabitans teleogrylli. The sequence continues at coordinate 21,075 of NZ_LLXO01000031.1, forward strand.
GCATCATCGGCTTCGGTCCGTTCTTTATTGCACTGGCGGTCTTCGACCTGATTGGCGCCGTCGCGCTGTGGGTATTTATTAAAGAAGAGAACAATCAACCGGGCTCTGATCACGACGCCCCGCTGGTTACGTCTCACTAGAGATGTTTGTATGGGTATGGCCTACAGCCATACCCGGTTTCCAGGGGATAACGCGCTGCGCCGTCATGGCGCAGCGTTTTTTAGCGCCAACTTCCGGAGTAACCGAGCCCTCCAGTCTGTAACCGCCTGACATTACGCCACAACGACCTTTCCATTGGTACAACCCCCGAAACTACCCCTGTTACCCTTTTTTCCGCCGCCTGAGTCGCCCCGCCAGCCACCTTAAAACCAGCCCCCGGCGTTGATAGCGTATAAACCACCAGCGCAGATCGCTGATGAAACGATACGCCAGCCATAATCGGCCTGGTTACGTCGATCAGATTATGCGTTTTTACCGCAAGATAAATAAAGTGACACTCTGGATACAGATCAATTTCGCATTTTTTCACCACCAATAATCGTGGTAAATCACTCATCAATACAACCATATATTAACACTTACAAAACAACCTATCTAAATACATCTTTAACGCCCCCTGCCATAAAATTATTTTTTGTGCATTTCGTGCTATTTTTCGACGCTATTTCCGGTAAATTGACAAGCAAAAGTCCTGGAGTGGTCGAGAATATTCCTGGAACATAATGCTGCAGACAAGAGACTTATCCACATCAATGGCTGCCCTCTAATCTAACCCAGCGTCAGACAGCAGCCTGACGTAAATGACATCATCAGAATTTTCTGCATCCCCGCGGCAGACCGGAACTCAAAATATGATTTGCTAAAAAAAATATGATCCATAAAATCTCATGAAAAGATTGAAATGAACATTTCCTCATTCAGGATTGATGCACCAGAAACACATATCACCTCGACTGACATAATCGGCATTATTTAATCGCTTTACCTTTGTACCCAAGGATTCAGAAGACAATGGAAAGTCATCCTGTTATATGGCCCAATCATAATCTTTTTTTAGAGATCGGATTCACCAGTCTTTTAAAAAACAGATTTTGCAACCACCAATTCAACGAAGTGATTTTCGTCGACTTTTCTATATACAACATAAAGCTATTCACCAACGATGAATGGATAACCTTTCTTGAGAAGACCGCGATGCGTATCGTATTAATTTATGATAAGCATATGGAGGCGTTAGCGAATTACTGGCTACGGGTTTCACTGCGAATAACCCGGGCGATTGCCATTCGCGATAGCTACCGATTCCTGAGCATTGAACATAGCCGGGATTACTGGCGCCCGTCTGGTAAAAAAAAGCTGACCGAAACGGAACTGCTGATACTGGATTTATTCCTCGCAGGAAACTCCGTGAGAGACATATCATATCGCCTTGATTTTAATGAAAAAAGAATATACACCCTGCAATACTCATTAGAAAAGAAACTGGGTATTCGCATGAAAGCTATTCTTACCATTTAAAAACGCTGCTTATCTGTTTAACATTTACCAAAAAACAAATATCATTACATTATTTTTCACAGCCCTTCATAAATAAACAATCACATCCGCACTGCTAATATCCTGGTGATTTAATCAACTACCTCCCCCCGTAAATGTCACGTTTCCGGGGGTTTTGTGTTTTATTATTTTTGCTTCCCTCGCCTCCCCTGACGCCCTTACATCACCCTATTCAGAGTGATAAAAGAAGATGGGCATACTTACTTTCAGCAAGGTAATCATCTTATTAGCCAGGAGTTTTTTAATTACCAATAAAAATCAACGAAAAATTCTTATACAATATATCGGAATTTTGCCATTAAAAAGATAAAAAAACCATATAAAAAGCCAAAATATAGATTATAAGTTCAAGTTACAAACAAAATACACACATAAAAAACCACAATAAACGAAGCAACAAGCAGTTAAATCCATATTTACTTCAAAATGCAATTTTATATTCCAAAATAAATTATCTGTAGATATTATCTGTTCCAGACGCAAAGCTAGTCTAATGGAAGTGAAATAACTTACTTTATTATGACAATCAATCCCATGTTCATCAGGGATAGGTGCGTCAGGACGTTGTAATAAATAACTCTTTGGATATGTTGGACATATCCTGTGCTGCACTAAAAAGGAAATTAATATGAAACTGAATAAAATTGCTTCCGCTATCGCACTGGTTGCAGGCATCGCTGCTTTTGGCGCTAATGCCGATCAGGGTTCAGGCACTGTCACTTTTAATGGTTCGATCATTGATGCGCCGTGCTCCATCAACCCGGTATCTTCTAACCAGACCGTAGACCTGGGCCAGGTTACCGTGGCAGAACTGAGTGACAGCAAAACGTCCACTCCGCGCAATTTTAACATCCTGCTGGAAAACTGCGTGCTTGATGCAGAAGGTAATGCGCCTTCCGTAAGCCTGACCTTCGGCGGCGCAACGGCTGATACCGCTAAGAAACTGCTGGGCATCACCGGCACTGCTAGCGGTGCTGGCGTTGCGGTCACTGATGGTGCCGGCACCCAGATCACCTTCGGCACCGCGACTCCGGTTCGTCAATTGATCGTTGGCAACAACACCCTGGCCTTCTCTGCTTACATGCAGGGCCTGAGCGGCGCAACGCCGACCGAAGGTAGCTTCATCAGCGTGACTGATTTCACCCTGGACTACCAGTAACAGATTCGTTTTTAGCTTCTGTCATGCCCCGGCTTAATCGGCCGGGGAGTTACTCAGGGAAATAATATGAATATCCGTTCATGTTTTACGCTGTTTTGCATATTTTTTATTCCCTTGAAAATTCATGCCGGTTATGCCGATCGCGGTGAAGTCACTTTCCCCGGGCAAATCGTTGCCGCGGCTTGTAGTCTGCACACTGATGATATCTGGCAAGAAATAGATTTTGGCATATTGCCGCTCAGCGCAATCCGCGATGGCAATAGCATTCAGGAAAAACCCGTTAACCTGAGATTAATGAATTGTTTCCTGGATACCGACCACAATACACATAACGTAGACGTGATGTTTGAGGGCGAGAGCGACAAGAAAAACCCTCAGTTATTTAAAGTCACCGGGAGCGCACGCGGCGTTGCTTTAAAACTTACCGATGCTGGTGGAAATATGGCATCGCCAGGCAGGATAACCAACTGGCTGGTTGAAAATCCCTATGAACAACGCCTGAATTACAACTTAAGTGTCGTGAGAAATGGAAATACATTTGCCGTGGGGGACTGGAGCGGAGTAATCCGTTTTGTTATGCAATATCAATAATTGCCCACCCTTACCCGCCTCCACGCTTGATGTTTTCTCATTACTATCAATAACCTGCATTATATGGAAATAATCACTGGTCGCGAAATGGAAAAGCCTGTTTTGATCAACAAATATAAGCTGTTGCTTAGCCTGCTGATTCTGTTCAGCGGAGTGACGCCGGCATGGTCCGATGAGTTTAATACCGATCTGCTTGATGCAGAAGATAAAAATAATCTCGATCTCAGCCGCTTTTCAACAGCAGGTTATGTCATGCCAGGCAGCTATACCCTGTCGCTGTTACTGAATAATAAATCAGTCACTAATCAGGAAATAACCGTTCGCGCCAGTAACGACCAGAATAATGAAAATGCCATCGATATCTGCCTGACCAAAGAGCAAACCGGGCTGTTGGGTTTAAAAGACAGTGCGCTGGCGAAAGTGATTTTCGACGCCAATGGACAATGTGCAGATTTTTCGGCCCTTGAAGGCCTTACACTGCGTGTCGATTTGACCAGCACATCGCTGTATATATCGGTACCGCAAATCTGGCTGGAATATCAGGACGCCAGTTGGCTCCCGCCTTCGCGCTGGGAAGATGGCCTTGCGGGTGTATTACTGGATTACAACCTCAATTTCGATACCACCCGCTATAGCCGGGAAGGCCAGACACAGAATATCAGCGGCAGCGGTACCTTAGGGGCTAACCTCGGCGCATGGCGTTTGCGCGGCGACTGGCAGGGCCGCTACAACCATGCCAGCGGCGGCAGCGACAGCAGCCAGCGTAATGTTGACTGGAGCAGGATTTACGCTTACCGGGCCTTACGGGATATCGGTGCGAAACTGACGCTGGGCGAGGACTACCTCTATTCCGATCTGTTCGACTCGTGGCGCTATACCGGTGCGTCGCTGATGAGCGATGAAACCATGCTGCCGCCGAAGCTGCGCGGCTATGCGCCGGAAGTGAGCGGCATCGCCCGTACCAATGCCAAAGTGATTATCAGCCAGCAAGGGCGAGTGATTCATGAAACCACGGTCGCCGCCGGTCCGTTCCGTATTCAGGATCTTAACAGTGCGGTGAACGGGCAGCTCGATGTACGGGTTGAAGAACAGGACGGCTCGGTACAGACCTTCCAGGTCACCACGGCGACAATCCCGTACCTGACGCGCCCGGGACAGGTACGTTACAAAGTCGCGGCCGGTAGACCGGGCTCTTACGACCGTCATATGGAAGGGCCGATGTTCGCTACCGGCGAGCTTTCCTGGGGGGTCACCAACAGTTGGTCGCTGTACAGCGGAGGGATCTTCTCCAGCGATTATTTGAGTATCGCTGCCGGGGTGGGACGCGACCTGTTCCGGTTTGGCGCCCTTTCAGCCGATGTCACCCAATCGGTGGCCAAAAAGCTGGATGACGGCACTAAGCAGGGGCGCTCTTATCGGGTGAGTTATTCGAAGCGTTTTGAAGAGTTTAACAGCGATATTACTTTCGCCGGCTACCGTTTTTCCGAGCGTGATTATATGTCGATGTCAGACTACCTGGATGCCCGCTATCACGGGGGCCTGCACGGTAATAACAAAGAGCTGTATACCATCACCGCCAGCAAAAACTTTACCGATGCGCGTCTGTCGGCTTATCTGAGCTGGTCGCATCAGACTTACTGGGATTTAGAGGATACCGACCGCTATAGCTTCTCGGTCAGCCGCTATTTTGACCTGGGCGACTGGCGCAACATGGCGGGGTCTTTATCCGTCAGCCGCAGCGAATACAAAGGCAAGCGTGATAATACCGCGTGGCTGAACCTGAGTATCCCGTTCGGCAAAGGTACTGCCAGCTACAACGGCAACTGGAGCAATGACCGCTACAGCCAGACCGCCTCCTGGTACCAGCGCCTGAACGACAAAGGCGACAGCTATCAGCTGACTGCCGGCTCGCGCACCGGCGGTAATGGCGAAAGCGCGACCTCGCAGGCCAGTGCCTGGTATAGCCATAACGGCGCGCTGGCGGATGTTACCGCTAATATCAGCTGGCAGGAGAGCAGTTACACCGCGCTGGGCTTGACGCTCAACGGCGGCGTCACGGCCACCCGGGAAGGGGCGGCGCTGCATGGCGGCTCGAGCCGCGGCGGCACGCGCATGATGGTCGGCACCAACGGCGTCGCCGGCGTACCAGTGGGCATCAGTTCGCAAACCAACCGCTTCGGCGTGGCGGTGATCCCATCGATCCCCAGCTACTACCGGACCAGTACCGAAATTAATGTCAACCGCCTGCCGGATGATATTGAAACCGCGGGTTCGCCGGTTAGCGAATCAGCGCTGACGGAAGGGGCGATCGGGTTCCGCGAATTTAACGTGCTGAAAGGGCAGAAAGGCATTGCCACCATCGGCAAAGCGGACGGCAGTTTCCCGCCTTTCGGCGCCAGCGTCCGCAACAGCAACAATATTGAAACCGGCATGATTGGCGATCATGGTTCGGTATGGTTATCCGGTATTAGCCCCGGCGAGAAATTAACTATCTGGTCTGGTGATAAGCAGCAGTGCGAAGTGGTTTTACCTGAGCAGATTTCACATAAACCGATGACCTTAATATGTCGGTAAATACGTCGTCACTTTTAATTATTTAATATTTAGGTATAAAACATGAAAATCATCGTCAATAAACTGAATAAAGTCCTGATTACCAGCGGCGTACTGTGCTGCACATTTATCGGCGCCGCCAACGCGGCGATTGCTCTGGACCGCACCCGGGCTATTTTTCCCGGCAGCGATAAAAGCATCACCATGACTATCCGTAATGACAGCCCGGAAAAAGCCTATCTGGCTCAGGCGTGGCTTGAAGACGCCAATGGCCGCAAGATAGCTTCTCCGCTGGTGATTACCCCAGCTTTACAGCGGGTTGAGCCGGGCACCAAAAGCGTGGTTCAGGTAAAAGCGGCGCCGGATATCGCCAGCCTGCCTCAGGACAGAGAGAGCCTGTTCTATTTCAGCGTCCGGGAAGTGCCGCCGAAAAGCGATCGTTCCAACGTGATGCAAATCGCGCTGCAAACCCGCATTAAATTGTTCTATCGGCCTGCCGGGATTATTCCCGATCGCTTCAGCCAACTGGAAGAAAATTTAATTCTACACAGCATACCGGGCGGCTATCGGGTTGAAAACCCCACCCCTTACTACATGACGATTATCGGTATTCGTAATAGCGAAAAAGAGGCGGTGCGCAACGATTTTAAAGCGCTGATGATCGCGCCGAAATCATCGGCGACGGTGATGAGCGGTAGTTTCGCCCGGCCTTATGTCACCACCATTAATGACTACGGCGGTAAACCGGGACGTTATTTCAACTGTAATGCCGGCGTGTGTAAAGCCGAGCCTGTGAAGAAGTAACATTTTCTTGCTGCTACGGCCCGAGGAATAAAGATGAAAATAGCCCCCCTTCTGTTGATGCTGGCCTGCGGCATACTGTCCCTGGCGGCCCGTGCAGACCATGAAAAAGCCAGCGTTCCGGTGTTAAACGGCGGCATCCTGGCGAAAGGTAGCCTGGTGGAAGGACCATGCGTTCTGGCTCTGGAGTCAACGGAGCAAGACATTGACCTCGGTAGCGTCTCTCTGGCGCAACTGCGCCAGGCGGGCGATGTCACGCCTCCGGTGATGATGGAGCTGGTCCTGGATAACTGCCCGGGGGATGTACAGGCCATTGCCAGCCCCAGCCAGCTGCGCGGCGCGACGTGGGTAAATCAGCAAACGGCGGTCAAAATGACCTTTAGCGGCGTCGCAGAGCCGACGGACAACCACTATTTCCGTCTTGCTGGCAGCGCCAGAGGCGCGGCGATACGTTTGGAGGGGCCTGGCGGCGCGCAGGTGTATCCGGATGTCATCGGTGAGCCTTATTTCCTGAATCCGGGACGCAATAGTGTGGCGCTGAAAGCCCAGTTGTGGAAAACCACAGAGCCGCTTGAGCCTGGTGATTTCCGTTCGACCATCAACATCAGCCTGGACTACGAATAATGACAAACAACATCGCATTGCTGGTATCGGCATTATTGATTGTCCCGCTGTCGGCGAGCGCCGGTACCGATGTGGAATTCAGCGGCACCCTGGTCGGCGAACCCTGCGTGGTTTCGATGGATTCTGAAGAGCAGACCGTGTCATTTGACGGACTGTCGGTGCAGCAATTTGCCAGCGCCACGCGTTCCGAAGCCCGGACTTTCGCCATCAAACTGGAAGATTGCGATTTGTCTGTCGGCGACCAGGTAAGTGTGCGTTTTATCGGGACAGAAGACCCCTCCCAGCCCGGCGCCTTTCAGGTTAACGGCGACGCGACCGGGGTGGCGATTGCCGTGGAAGACGCCAGTGGCCAGGCGGTAAAGCCGGGAATTTTAACGGCTAAACAGCCATTACAGAGCAATGAGACTATCCTCAATTACAAAGCCTGGGCGCAGGTTATCGATCGCTCTGCGCTGCAGGAAGGGTCTTTTACGACCACCGTGTCGTGGGTGCTGGAGTATGAATAATCCACAGCCCGCCCCTGTGGTATTTGCCTGGTGGAGCCAAAGCGCAATGAAAAAGACAGGTCGCGTAACAAAGATATTCCTGACTGGTGTGATTCTCAGCATCGCTACGTGCAACGCCGCGCTGGCGGCGCTGACCATCGATCGTACCCGACTGGTTTACGACGAAGGCACTAAGTCACTGAGCCTGAATATCACGAACCATGATGCCGCGGCGCCCTACCTGGCGCAGGGCTGGGTGGAAGATGAACAGGCGCAAAAAGCGGCCGAGAAATTCGTCACCATTCCACCGCTGCAGCGCATTGATGCCGGCGGGAAGTCCATTGTGCGCATTGAAGCCATGCCGGATACCGCCTCATTACCGAAAGATCGTGAAAGCGTGTTCTGGTTCAACCTGCGAGAAATCCCGCGCAAAAACCAGCAGGGCAACGTTCTGGTGCTGGCGCTGCAAACATCAATAAAAGTTTTCTGGCGCCCGAAAAACCTGGCGGTTGATCCCTCAGCCCAGGTGTTACCGGGCGCGGATAAATTAACGCTGGAGATGAAGGGCAACAGCATTCGGGTCAATAACCCCACGCCCTACTATTACTCATTTGTTGATATCCGGCGTAGTGAAAAACAGAAAGGCGTACCGGGGTTCGAAGCCACTATGGCGGCGCCGTTTTCCAGCATCGATCTGCCGGTTAACCCCGCGGCGGTAGGCCAGACGCCGGCGCTGATCTACGTCAACGACTACGGCAGCATGAAAGTCCTGTCGTTTAAATGTAGCGGCGCCACCTGCCGTAGCGATGGCAAGAACAGCAAATAAGTTATCCGGCGGGAAAAACACCGGAACATAGCAAAGGATGAACGAATGATGGTTTCAATCGGGAAGACGCGACATTACTGCCTGGGCCTGCTTGCCGGACTCTTTGCGCCATTACTGCTCGCGGCGAATAACGGCTCGGTTACCCAGGTGACGATTTCCGGCGTCATCATTGATACGCCAGCCTGCACCATTAACAACCAACAAACCATCCATGTTTCGTTTGGTAGGGTGGGAGTCAATAAAGTGGAGAGCGGTGATTTTCGCCAGCCGATACCCTATAACGTTAGCTGCGATCAGGGCGACACTACGGGTATGACGCTGAAATTAATCCTTACCGGCAGCGCTGCGGATTTTGATGCCGACAATGCCACCATTGTCTCTACTGAACGCAGCGATCTCGGCATCAAAATTTATCAGGATGGCGAGCCTTTTAAACTTAATGAACCGGTCGGTATCAGTGCCGATAACATTCCGCAACTGGAAGCCGTACTGGTACAGAGAAGCGGCGTTACGCTGAATGAAGGGGATTTCAGCGCCACGGCAACATTAAAAGCAGAATACCAGTAACGGCGCGCCAGCAGGATAATCAGGCAATCACTATGAACATATTCACTGTTATTAAAAAACGTTTCGTCTGGCCTCTCGTCGGCGCTCTATTATTGCTGAGCGGCTTTTCCGCCAATGCAATTCTGACCTACTCATGGCCAGTGCCCGCCTATATCGTCGGGTTTTATTTACAAAACATCAGCGGCGCGGTCTGGTATAACCCACGCGGCGCCTTCATCTCACAGACATTTACCGCCTGGGACTGGGATGAAAACACCACGGTACAGGAAGCCTTTGCCAGTCGTGGCCTCAATGTCGGCACACGAATTTATTACGGCCCCTATCATATCTGGGATGATACTTATTTCATGGGAGAAACCAGCTTACGCTATTTTGATACCTCTCAGACATTTAAGTCTTTTGCCGCCACTGTCAACTCACAATATGGTGGTTCCTTTGCCATACAGAATTACAGCAATGTGGGACAGCGGAATTTTGTTTGCTACGGGTTTGGCGTCAATACACCCGCCAGCGGTGCGGGAGCATGGTCGACGATTAAAACCACCATGTGGGATGGGTACCCGAACAGCGCTATCGGCAGTCCGGAATGCGTGGGTTATTCCGGCGTTGTTTCCCAGTGGTGCGCAATGGAAACAGCGAATATTGATTTCAATTTCGAGACGCTAAACAAAAGCGAAGCGACCAATAAGGTATTAACTAAACCGATTGAGGTTTCCTGTACCGCTAACGTTGCCTTTAAGCTCGAACTGGTAGACGGGAATGCTATTGCGCTGTCAAACGGCATGATCGCGAATCTGAAAATAGACGGTCAACCATTAGGCGGGACGTTATCCGGCGTGAGCGGTATAAATCAATATCAGCTTTCGGCGCAGCTTTCCGGAGAGCCGACCTCTACCGGGACATTTACCGGTAGCGGAATTATTGGGGTTCGTTACCCATAGTGAGAGCAGTTGTACTGGATGAAAACTTTTATACCTTTTGCCATTCTCCGGAGTGGCTTTTTTTTTACAAAAAAGGGACTCATTATGAGTCCCGCATGTTTGGATCAAAAATCCATTAATTAACCTGGTGTTTAAAGCGCAAATCCCCCAACCGCGCCAGCCCACCAAATTTTTTACATAGTGAATACTGGCTGCTGTAAATGCTTTTATTACTGCACTCAAGGGTTCTGGCCATATCAGCCACCGATTTGCCCTGCGATAAATAGCGCAGTACTTTGACTTCCCGCTCCGAAACCATCTGGCTTTTGGGCAGCGGGACAAATTTAAGCTGCATCACCTTCCGAATTCCTCGCGCCATTTTGTCCGTTCCTTCCGTCACATCCAGCACACTGACAATTCGCCACTCGCGATTAGCCCAGTATTTTGCCAGCGGCAACATTTCTTTATCGGCAAGCAAAATAATGCGCATATTGTGTTCGGATAAAAACTCGATCCATTCATCGTGAATAAAGTAAAGCAGATTGTCGATAGAAAAATCCACAAAAATGATCCCGTAGTGGCTATCGACAGAAATGCTATTACCGAGGATATCATTTAGCGCCATTTTAAAAAATTGATTATCCTCCGGCCAGATAGCGGTCTTTGTCCGGGAACAATTCATATCACGTACAGAATTACCTTCCACATCCCGGCATTGGGATTGACAGCCAGCACAATTGAGCGATGAAAAAGTTGTAAATTTCATAGAATAATAGTCCTGATAATTTAAATTCACGGTCAGACTTAAAATAAGAACTTAAAATACCCACGGTCCGTTCCGGTTACCCTTCTCTCTTTTCATGTCATCACGTCTGATACTGAGCAGGCGATGAAAAAAGCGCACAATAAAAACCCACTATGTTAATCGGGCATTAAGGCGCTGACATCTCAGTACAATCGTGATGGCTTTATGGGGCGCGTTCTATGGCCAGTAATTTACGGGATGGATATTTTTTTGAGAACATTTATCATCTTAAGTCGCGAGATCAACATATCAACCTGTTGATTTAAAAGCATATGATAAGAGAAATGTGATCCAGGTTAAGGCTGGCAAAACCGAAAAATCCGCTTGAGAAACGGTCCGAAAGGTGATAAATGCGACCTGGTCTCAGCTGATAAAAAGTGCTTTTATCGGTCCAGATAAAGAGTCACAGTATTGGTTTTCCACGGATGGCTGAACTATACTCGGTAGCAAAAAGAGGCCTGCCTGCATGATCTACCAGTTCGTTATCGATAATAAATTTTTATTCACACCGCAAAAAAACTCTATTAAAAATATTGAGACCGGGCAGGAAACAACACTTAATTCACCGGCAGCACGCTGCCTGGAAACGCTGGCGCGCAACCGCCGGCTCGTCACCCACGATGAGTTATATATCAGCGGCTGGGGTAATTCAGAAAAAGAGCCAGCGCCTAACACACTTTATCAGAACATTCTGTTAATCAGAAAAGCCTTTAAAGAACTCTCGGGAACGAGTAAAGATTACGTTATTACAGTACCACGGAAAGGGTTTATTTTTGACGAAGACGTTCATATTGAAGTACTGGAAAATGTCGGGCAGGCCAGCGCTCCCCCGTCTTTAGCGGAGGAGGTTGATGAAACGCTAATAAAAGAGGCTGCAGACGAACCAAAGTCCACCACAATTTCCCGGCCAGCCATTGCACGTAACCAATACCTGATCCCCGGACTATTTTTTCTGGCCACCCTGCTGTTGCTGGGCTGGTTGATAAAAAATATGTCATCTGGTAACGAACGCACCATTTTTAAAGATGGCTTCGTCTACTATAAAGAACTGAATGGCTGCACCTTCTATGTCGATAAAACCATCACGCTCAACCTTCTCAATAAAAGCTCAGACACCGCGGCGGTTCAGTCATTGTGGAAGAAAGCCAGCGAGGACAATAATTTCTCCTGTTCCGCCTATCCGTATCGCTATGTGGTGTTATTTAAACAAGAAAATGCGGTGCGCGTTCTGGCATGCTCCAGGGCGGGAGATGCCGATGAAGAGCAATCCTGTATCACCCTATATAAGAGGAGCTCACAGTGAACAGTAGAAAGTTGACCCTTTTCAGCGGCGGTCTGTTTCTGATTGCTCTTGGCTTGTGCCTGTTTCAGTATTTTTCTAAGGATAAGCACGAGTCTGATTTCACCTGTCGGGCAAACTTCAGTATTTTCTATGATGAAGAATACTATGTGGGCGCGGTACAGCTTTCCAGCGTCAACGATAAAGGCGTCATCACTATGCTGGGGATTTACAGTGATAAGAACGGAAATAAAACGCCGGTCAGGCTGTACAATGACCTGAACGTTAAACGTAACGAGAATTTATTTACTTTCCTGTTCCTGTCTTCTCACGTCGAGCCGGTGGGGCTTAGCGATAACGCCAACTTTACCCGCATGTTAATGCCGTACTTTATGAAAGGCGGGAAAAGCCAGGCGATTTACCACATCTACACCCTGCCAAACGGTCATAAGGCGATCAGTATCGGTAAACTCCCGGTGGTGCTGTGCCATCGTATTGATTGAGACCGATTGCGGACGCTTCAACACACAGCTTACGAAGCCGCTGAAGCCGGGTAGCGCTGTGTTTATCCGGCCCGAAACGTGCGTCCGGCAAGGGCATCTGCCATTGCTTTTCCCCACCGAAAATAGTACGGTCACACAAGGAGAATTCTTCGTGGACGGTAATAAATTATGCCAATAATTCAGTCTGTTGAACGTGCTTTGCAGATCCTCGACCTGTTCAATGAGCAGGCGACGGAACTCAAAATCACTGAAATCAGTAAACAGATGGGATTGAGCAAAAGCACCCTCCATTCGCTGCTTAAAACCCTTCAGCTTCATGGCTATATCGATCAGAATCCGGAAAACGGCAAATACCGTCCGGGGATGAAACTGGTCGAACGCGGCCACTTTGTTATCGGCACCATGGATATCCGCCAGAAGGCGAAAAGCTGGCTCACCGCGCTCTCGCAGGAGACCGGGCAGACCACCCATCTGGGGATTCTGGACGGCAATGAAGGCGTCTATATTGAGAAAATCGAAGGGAAGCAGGCGGCTATCGCCTATTCACGCATTGGTCGCCGTTTGCCCGTGCACGCCACCGCCATCGGTAAAGTCCTGCTCGCCTGGCTTGGCGATGAAGAACTTGCCGCTGTGCTGGAAGGCTATCAGTTCACAGGCTTTACGCCCGCGACGATTACCGACCGCGCCGCGCTGCTAGCGGCGCTGAAAGCAACCCGCCACAATCATTATGCACTGGATAATGAAGAAAACGAGCCGGGCGTTCGCTGCATCGCCGTGCCGGTGTGGAATCACGAATCGCGAGTGATTGCCGCCCTCAGTCTCTCCACTCTTACTTCCCGCGTGAACAACGACGAGCTGGACACCTATCGCCAGATGCTGATGGACGCCGGGCTGGGGCTGTCGAAGACGCTGGGCTACCGCGAGCGCTAGCCCAGCCTGCCGTTAACTTTCTGGCTGATAAGAGAATGAGGCGAAATCGGCGTAACAGCCGTCGCCGCTGATATCCTCGCAGTGCAGGCCAACAAACGCCCCGGTAAAGAAGCCCCTGCCGCCGATATAATCATCGGAGAGTTTCCACGCTTCGAACGTCAGCGGAATAGTCTGCCAGTTGTCGCCATCAAATGAATAGCTGTAGCGGTACATCAGATTATCCACATCCACCCGCAGCCAGACGTTTTGCGCATTCTCCGGCACCAGAATCGGATTATCGTAGAGATGCCAGTGCGCCACGTTGTGGTCGAGCTGGATGATCTTCAGCGTTCGCCCGCATCCCTCCTGCCAATCCATAAAGCAATAGGTCCAGTTTTTGCTGTTGTAGTAACAGGTTAGCCCGGCACTCTGCTGGAAATGGCGCGGCGCAAAGGACATCTGCGTTTGCGCATGAAAACGAAAATGCTGCCAGCGCCGGGCAACCGTCGACTGGGTAAAAGTGGAGTTCAGCGAATCGTTGCCGTAGAGGCGTAAAAATCCCGGTCGCGCAGTCAGCGAGCCAAGCTGGTCATCAAACGGAATGCGCAGAGTCTGCAGTTCCTGGTCGAGCCTTTCGCTGTCAAAGTCAGTACGCCACGCGCCGCTACCTGCGGCGGCCTGTTCCGTCATTCGCGGCCCCGGCACCGTCAGCGCCGCGTGTTTGCCGCCTGCAACATATGGCCAGCCGTCGCGCCACTCAATACGGGTAATCCCCGTCTCGCGTCCGAGCGGGCAGTATCCGCGCCCGCCGGCCGCTAATCGCGGGATACCCGGCAGATGCAGCGGTCGACTGGTCAGGTACGCCATGTACCATTCGCCCGTATGAGTCTCGAGCAGCGAACCATGGCCGCTCTTTTGCAGCGGATTTTCCGGCAGATGCCAGCTGGTCATCATGGTCACGTCAGGATGCAGTTCATAGGGTCCATCGATGTTTTTCGCCCGCAGCACCACGACCGCATGTTCGTAACTGGTTCCCCCTTCCGCCACCAGCAGATAGTAGTAACCGTCGCGGCGATAAAGATGCGCCCCTTCGGTATAGCCGAGCGGCGTGCCGGTAAAGAGCGTAGTACGCTGCGGCGAGAGGGTTTGGGTATCGGCAAAAAATTCCTGCATCACAATGGTGTTATGCGGGTTGCTGTGGTGGCGCGGCCCCCACGGACGATAGAGGTAATATTTGCGGCCATCGGTATCATGGAATAGCGAAGGATCAAATCCGCCATTGCCCATCGCAATCGGCGCACTCCATGGCCCTTCAATCGATGGCGCGGTCACCAGGAAATTGCGGCCATTTTTCCACGGCGAATCGACAACTTTCACGTCGGTGTAGAGTAACCAGAATTGGCCATCGGCGTAGCTCAGGCAAGGTGCCCAGATACCGCCAGAGTCCGGGTTCCCTTTCATATCCAGTAGCGCGACGCTGTCGAGCGGCGTACTGACCAGCGACCAGTTTTTCAGATCGCGGGAGTGATAAATACGCACGCCGGGGAACCACTCAAAGGTCGAGGTGGCGATGTAGTAATCCTCTCCGACGCGGCACAGCGACGGATCCGGGTTGAAGCCGGTCAGGATCGGGTTTTCAATCTGATACATGGTGCTCTCCTCAGTTCACCGCCGCAGCGGCATCGGCAGGGTGTGTTTCAGGCTGCGCGGTGCGCTGGCGTTGCAGTTGCTGGCTGATCTCTTCCACGCGTTTGCTGCTCAGTTTGTAGAACGACAGCAGCGTAAACATACCGACGTAAAGCACTACCGGCACGATGCAGAAGAGAATTTTGATGGTCGTCAGGACGTTATCCGGCTGCACAGCGCTGCTTGCCGAGTAGCTGGAGAACGCGAGGATCCAGCCCACCAGCGCGCCGCCAATCGCCAGGCCGATTTTCAGGCTGAAGAGATACGTCGAGAAAACCAGGCCGTCGAGGCGGCGCCCACTGCGGCTCTCTTCGTAATCCACCACATCAGACGCCATCAGCCATTGCAGCGGCGTGGTGGTGTTAAAGACAAACAGGAACAGAATATTGAGTGCGAAGATGAGTGCGATATTGTCCGATGGAATAAAGAAAATACTCAGGCTAATCAGCGAGTAAACGCCGATAATCCACTTAAACGAAGTGACGCGGTCAAAGCGCCCGAGCAGGCGGGACGAGCAAAGGGAGCCGAACATGGTTGCCAGGCTACCGTAGAGCAAAAACTGCGTTGCCAGCTCGGGATGATCCATCACGTATTTCACAAAGTAGAGCGTTGCGCCGCCGCGCACCACGTTTGAGCCGGTCGCCATCATTTTGAAGGCGCACATGATTCGCCACTGGCTATTACCCATTAATAGCTTCAGGTCTTTCTTAACAGAAGCGCCAGGTTG
The DNA here is from genome assembly GCF_001484765.1 of Entomohabitans teleogrylli. GTDB lineage: Bacteria > Pseudomonadota > Gammaproteobacteria > Enterobacterales > Enterobacteriaceae > Entomohabitans > Entomohabitans teleogrylli. Next base: position 37,067 of record NZ_LLXO01000031.1, read on the forward strand.
AACATCGAAGGTATAACGCTCTTTCGTGGTAAAGAAACAGACAAACAGCAGTACCACGCCGCAAACGCCCAGCACACACATTGCGCCAAAATAACCCACCTGTTCGTTACCTTTGCCGATAATATTGACCAGCGGCAGGGCAATACCGCTGATCGCTAACGAACCGGCGGCGGCGAGGAAAAAACGCCATGACTGTAAGGCATGGCGCTCTTTCGGATCGGCGGTAATGACGCCAGGCATGGCGCAGTAAGGAACATTAACGAAGGTATAGACCAGGGTCAGTAAAATATAGGTAATGGATGCGTAAATAATTTTCCCCTGGGCGGAGAAATCTGGGGTATAGAACGTTAATACGCAGACGATACCAAACGGAATCGCGCCCCACAGCAGATAGGGGCGGAACTGGCCGTAGCGGGTGCGGGTACGATCGACCACCAGCCCCATCAGCGGGTCGGTGACCGCATCCAGTACGCGCGAAATCAAAAACAGGGTACCCATCACGCCCGCTGACAGGCCGAAGACATCCGTGTAGAAGTACGCCAATAAAAACATTGTCGCCTGCCAGACAAAACCGCAGGCGGTATCTCCCAGCCCGTAGCCGATTTTATCTTTCATGGTTAACTGCATTTCTACCTCCAGGTCATATGAGAGGGATTCATTGCGAATGGCCGGGACCTACAAAATAAAATGCGTGAACGTGCACTTTGTGAGGAATACACCCTTTACTCGTATGTTTATTAGATAACGCTGACAATCTGGATTGTAGAAAGCAATTATACGCAGCAACAATTATCTTTTTTGTTTTCATAATTACGCTTTTTAACTTATGTGATAGCAATTCACTTTACCTGGAAACAGAAACGGATATTCCTCCCGCAAGGGATAATATATTTTGAAATAACATTATTAGTCGCCGAAATATCTATCCGGCGACCAGGAGAATTTATTTTAACTGTTCAAAGGCCGAGTGCTTTTTTCCCGGCATTAAGCACCTCAATAATTTTATCCGTATCATAGATGCACCCTTTCCAGGTACCACCGCTTACCGCCTGCAGCGCGGCCCACAGGCGCGTATCGTCGGGCAGGTAGTCATGGGCCTTCAGGCCGGGATGCAACTCGCGCTCCGCCAGTACCGCGGCCCCCTCTTCCGGCGTCAATCGCGCCTGCGCGCTGCCGATAAAGTTCACGCTGCCTTTCAATGACAAGCGATCGACCACTATCTCAATCACATCGCCATTGCGTAGTTTGCCAATTGGCCCGCCCGCCAGCGCTTCCGGCGCCACGTGCCCCAGGCAAGCGCCGGTGGAAACGCCGGAAAAACGGGCATCGGTAATCAGCGAAACCGTTTTCCCCCACGAGATATGCTTCAGCGCCGAAGTGAGCTGGTAAGTCTCTTCCATCCCGGTGCCGGAGGGTCCGCCGCCGATGACCACCATGATATCGCCCTGTTGGATCAGCCCCTGTTTGATGGCTTTGATCGCCGCCTCTTCCGAAACAAAAACGCGCGCCTCACCGGTATGGCGATAAACACCATCCTCATCCACCACCGACGGATCGATCGCCGTCGCTTTGATCACCGAGCCTTCCGGCGCGATGTTACCCACCGGGAAAGCGACTGTTGAGGTCATCCCTCTGGCTTTTGCCCCTTCCGGCGACAAAATCACCTCATGCGGCGCCACGCCGTCCCGATCGCGCAGGCACTGGCGGAACTTCGCGCGGCGTTCAGAGCGCTCCCACCAGTCAAGGTTTTCACCAAGCGTCTGCCCGGTTACGGTCATCACATCTTCATGCAGCAGTCCCAGCCGACGCAGATGTAACATGACCTCCGGCACGCCGCCCGCCAGGAAAGCGCGCACCGTCGGATGATAGTCCGGCCCGTTGGGCAGTACGCTCACCAGACGCGGCACCCTGCGGTTGATGGCGCTCCACTGCGCGACATCCGGCAGGCGACACCCGGCGGCATGGGCGATAGCCGGTATGTGCAGCAACAGATTCGTGGAACCGCCAAAAGCGGCATGCACCACCATCGCATTCTCAATCGCTTTATCGGTGAGGATATCGCGGGCGGTAATGCCCTGATCATCCAGCGCCATCACCGCGCGCGCCGACTGGCGGGCGATCTCCAGCCAGACGTCCTGGCCTGACGGCGCCAGCGCCGAGTGCGGCAGCGCCAGCCCTAACGCTTCGGCCACGACCTGCGAGGTACCCGCGGTGCCAAGGAACTGGCAACCGCCACCGGGCGACGCGCAGGCACGACACCCCAGCTCAGACGCCTCTTTCAGGCTCAGTTCATTGTTAGCGTAACGCGCGCCGATGGTTTGTACCTTCCCGGCATCTTCCCCGAAGGTGGGCGGCAGTGTCGCCCCGCCCGGCACGAGGATCACCGGCAGATCGTGCATTGACGCCAGCGCAATCATCGTTGCGGGTAATCCCTTATCGCAGGTGGCCACGCCGATCACCGCCCGCCGCGTCGGCAGCGAACGGATCAAACGACGAAAGACGATCGCCGCGTCATTCCGATAAGGCAGCGAATCAAACATCCCGTGCGTGCCCTGTGAACGGCCGTCGCACGGATCACTGACAAAGGCCGCAAAGGGAATGCCGTTCAGGCGGGTAATCTCTTTCGCCGCCGCCGACATTTGCAGGCCAATCTCCCAGTGCCCGGTGTGATAACCGAGCGCAATCGGGCGGCCATCTGAATGGCGAATACCGCCCTGAGTACCAATCAGCAACACCTCTCTGCCAGTGAGCTTGTTAGCATCCCAGCCCATTCCGGCATTTTGCGTCATGCCGAACAGATTGCCGCTCGGCGATTCCAGCAGCATCTGCGGTGTCAGCGGCAGCGCGCCCTGCGGCCCGGCGGCGTGGGTTTTCACCGCATAAAACTGTTCATCCTGCGGCGTAAAAATGGTGTTGATGGACATCTTTTCGCCCTCCCGCTCAGCAAAGTTCAAGGCGTTTCAGCAGCGCTTTCAACTGCTGGCGACGCACGTCATCCAGCACGCCGGCAGGCGGCATCGTCCAGGTCGACATCTTACGCCCGCACAACACCATCGCCTCTTTAATCACATTCACAAACGGCGTATCCAGTTGATAAATTTGCGGGACCTGTACCAGCTTCCGGTGAATTTTCGCCGCAGTGCTGAGGTCGCCCTCAAGGAATGCGCGCCACAGGTTTACCGACAGTTGCGGCGCAAAGTTTACGCTCGCTGAAATCGCCCCGTCGCCGCCCATCATCAGGGTATTGAACAGGTGATCGTCAAAGCCGCACAGCACGCTGAAATGCGGATGTTCCGCCTTGACGGTGTTAATCATGCTGCGGATATGGGCGATGGAATCGATAGTATCTTTAATGCCAACAATATTTTTGCGTGATTCCACCAGCCGTTTAACGATGGCCGGCGTGAGATCCTGCCCGGTCAGCGCCGGGAAGTTGTAGAGGATGACCGGCAGCGTGACGCTATCCGCCACCTGCTGGTAGTAGTGCACCAGATTCTGTTCCGACACTTTCCAGTAGTAAGGGTTAATCACCACGATCCCGTCCGCCGCGCACGCTTGCGCATGCTGGCTGAGGACTATCGTTTCGCGCGCGCTGGTGCCGCCAGTGCCAATCAATACCGGTACGCGCTTATTCACATGGCCCGTCACAAACTGTGCCACCGCCTGGCGTTCATCAACCGAAAGTTGGGAAAACTCACCACCGCTACCCAGGAAGAAAAGTCCATCCACGCCCGCGTTGATAAGGTCATCAATCAATACACCGGTGCTTTGCGGGTCGAATTGCCCGTCAGACGTAAAAAGCGTCGAGACCGGGGGAATGATGCCTGAGAACTGCACTGCTGGTTGCATGGAGACTCCTTATTTGTCTTTTGTTCTATATTATAGAACAACGTTCTTATATATAAATTCACTGTAATCCAGGCAGTGTGTAGAGGTAAATCAGACAGAGAGGCAGGCTGCGCTTTTTTTAGCCTTGATCACAAAATGGGCAGCAACGGGATGTGACCCTGACCTGAAAGCGTGCTTCGCTCAGAAACAGAACTCCGGCATGATGAATATTCCCCTGAACGGAGGTGGCGGCAATGCAATAGTCACGATTCACCGAAGCGCAGATTGTCATTGCCAGGTACGCCAGCGGCGTAAGCCAGAGCTCTCCGGTGCCACCTTTAACATGTGACGCCAGAAATATGGCGGGGTTTCGCCTTCAGGACTGAAGAACATGTGGTGGTTCCCTAACGATTGCCGGAAACAGGTAGCCAGGTGGTAACCGGCAATCAACCATCAGCTCACGTCAATCCCACGATGGAAGACAGCATCATGACAGAACAAATTTCTTTGCCTGATGACCAACGGGGGATATGCGATTCATCACGGGGTTTACGGATAACGGGTTCTATAAGCTGATCAAAAACGGTTTATTCCCGAAGCCAATCAAACCGGGACGCAGCTCTCGCGGGAAGAAAGAAGAAAAGTGCAGTAGCATACCGGCTATCAGAGCGCATCCGTTGTTCGCGCGAGTAGCAGGGGCATTCCATCAGTCTGAGTATCTGCGGGGACATAACCGTAAAATGCCAGTAGTCGCAATAAATCCTTTTTAGCAATACAGACTGAGGCCGTATTGACCAGTGGGTGAAAGCCCAGTAACTGACTCGCTGATACAGAGGGATCGATAACTACCCGAAGATCGCTTGCTTTATTATGTGCAATAGCGAAAGGCGTCACCCCGCCGGCTTCCACACCCAGTATTTCCATTAACTCATCTGGTTTCGCGAAAGACAGCCGTGATTCGTTAAGCTGGCGCGCTAATCCACGAAGATCTGCCTTTTTATTACCATCAAGAATATACAGGTAGAAATGCTTTCCCGGGCTATTTTTTAATAACAGATTTTTGAGCAACTGCGCAGGAAATTCTGTTTCAAAACTCGCGTGATCAGCGACCGTTTTCACCTCCGGATGTGAGATATACTGATAAAGTATATTCAGCTCGGTGAGTAATTTCAGAACCTCATTCTTTTCCATATTTTCTCCTGAGCATTATCACAGTAACGGCCTTATGTCGTATACGATGGCTACCCACCACGCTTTGAAATCCTTCAGTTGGCGACCCCGACTACCGGACGTATATTTATGTACTTGCCGGGGAGTCAGCGTTTCGTGAAACGATATGGTAAATGATCGTGTCTACCGCCTCTTCTGCTGTCTGTACGGATGTATCAATTGTCAGTCTGGCAGATAGCCAGGGGTCGTATTCACGGGTAATGACCTTTTGCCAGTCCGGCAAAATATGCCCGCTAATATCTGCTTCGCGATTTTCAACACGATACCGGTGCTGCGTTAGATCGGAACAGATAAATTCTATCTCCAGAAAAGGCACGGCATTATCAGTCGCCACTTCTCTCCATGCCTGTCGGGTAATGAGTATGGGATTAACCGAATCGGCAATCACGATATTGCCCAGCCTGATGTTATCCACAGCAATGGCCCAGGCCACCAGATATCCGGCAGGCCCCATATCGTGCATGTTGACAGTCTGCGCACGAATCAAAGACTGCTCAATAGAATCAATACGTAACCAGACGGCCCCCAGCCTGGCGGCCAGCAGGCGGGCAATGGTTGATTTCCCGGTGCCGGGCAGTCCACCAAAAATGAGTAACATATCTATCCTTTTGATAAATAATGATTAATGAATGAAAAAATGCAAACGATTACGGTAGTGGATTGTCAATGTCATCATATCGCCGGGACCCGGAAGCTGGAGATATAGCATAAAAGGGCGATACCTCAATTTAATCGTGTTCAATAAATTAATCTGGCTTTGTCATAAGTCACCTCTTACTTGAGAGTTTACTCACTCAGTTGCGTGTCCACTGTTGCTGGTTTCTTTTTACCTTTTGCTAAAGCGATAAAGAATATGCGACTTCCTGCAGATTGCCGCTGACATCCCTGTCAGTGGCCCTCACATGCAACGAGATATATCGGGTATTAAGAGGATGAATACCGCTTACCCTTCATTAATCACCTGATACAGCGGGATCATCACCGCGCCGCGTAAGGCGCTCTGCGCCCCCATTGAAGATGCCACCAGCCTCATTTTCGGGCGGTTAATGATGGCCCTTTTTTCCTGACATTTGCCCCGAAACTCAATTATCCATTTGCCGGTCAAATGCCTGAGTGATCAGAAACATGACATAAGGCAGATCGTCCAGCGTCGTGAAGCCGACCTCTACATCGCCATTACCCCAACGCCCCACGCTGGTGACATCTTTGCATAATCCGCGTGGATCGTTGATTTCGGCAAAGGGGATATTCAGCGTCAGGCGCAGTCGCCTGGCCTGCGGTACGACATCAACAAAGTTTACTTCTGCTTTATAAGCAATATAAAGCTTCAGAAATACTTCGGTGACACACGGGTCAAGCGCCAGTATGGCTTTGCGTAATTCCTCAAACAGCACATTTATGTGTGCTTTTGCCAGATGTGGATGATCATCAAACCCGTAAGTCACATTCTCTGCGTTTTGAGGCCGGTAACATTGCAGGATATCATCCGCAAGCTTTGCATTCGGCCAGACAGTGCTCGCCTGTTCAGCCATGTGTCTCGCCCGCGCCACAATAGCCTCTTCATTCCAGGTTTCCAGACAGGAAAGCCCATTATTGAGACGTAAATGACTGTGTCGGAATCCGCCATCCATATCGCGTTTTTCGGCAAAAGAGCGATTACTGTATTCCGGGTTATAGCCCGTCAGTGTCAGATTCCCCAGCGTATGGCGCCAGGTTTCCCAGACGCGCTGCCATTCATCGCCCAGTTCCGCACGCCAGACTCCCGGCACTTTTTCGGGCTGATTTTCACACTGCGGCATAATGTGTTCGATGGTGTATTCATCCACCTGAATGGGTTCTTTGTGCTTATCATTTTCCAGCCGTCTTAACCAGTAACTGCGACTCCTGAAGTTATACAGGTCCCGGGTCTGGATATCCCGTTTAAATTCTTCATCTGACGGGAAACGACGGTACGATGGAAGCAGCATAAATGCCGCTTTCAGGCTTTCCAGATAACGGCTCTTGTCAAAACTTTTGCTCAATCCGGCAAAGGTTTTGTTCATTGAGTTGGTCGGAATCGCGCATACCGCACGGCGGAATACGTAGCTTTCCATCAAACGCAACGCTTCAGCAAAATCACTGAGCGACAATATCTGTTGCTGGTAGTCCTCATACAGTTCCAGCATCAACGGGTACGCGACATCCATTCTCAGTTCGCGGATGTTGTGGAATATCTCTTTAAGTTGTTTATTTTTTTCAGTCCCTAATGCAATAGCACAATAATAAACCGCATAGCGGTGAATATCTGCCACTACCGTCTCGACCGTCTGATTGCGGCGGTAAAAATATTGCTTAAACGCCTCATAGGTGTCATCTATTTTCGGGATATCCCCGGTTTTTACCGTCAGATAATGGCGCATAAAGGCATCGAACTGTTCAGAATAGGCTTCCTGACCAAACAGAAGCTCCATCCTGCGCCAGTGATCGTTATACAGCGCGGTCTGACGCTCGCTTTCCAGTCCCATCAGGATATAGTTGCGAATAAGATCGGCCTGGCTCAGTTTTTTGCCCGTCGAGTTCATACTTTCAAAAATGAGCTGCGGATTGTCATGGCCGCGCTGCAGGGAGATATCCACGACAATCAGTTTGCCAAGCCCTTTACAGACCGTTTCCAGCAGCGCGTTATTTCTCAGCTTTTCGCAGAAAAAATCAAAGTTCTCCTTCACCCGCACCGAGTACTGTTCCGGCAAGGGAAGCCCCTTAATAATGGTGCGCAGCGTTTCGTTATCGGTTTGAGAGAGAATTAACTTATAATGCTTCTCGCCGGATAACAGCAGATTGGTGAGATAAAAGCCGCGTAACTGTGTCTGGTTAAACCCTTCGATAAATTCCCGATCGCCAACGGCCTCTGCCAGAGCGGCAATCAGCAGCGACACGGTCGTCACGCGCTGCTGACCATCAATGATTAACAACGGGGACTGAGCTGTCACCGAATAGAGTCCGTCCTCGATATAGACGACAGAGCCGATAAAATGCCCGTGATTGTTGTCATCCTGCCCACAGCGAATAATATCGTCCCACAGTTGTTGGCATTCCTTAATTCCCCAGGAGTAAACCCGCTGATAGATAGGAATCACCAGTTGAGGCGCGGTCTGGAGGAAATTGAGCAATCTGGTTTCTTTGGCCTTCATCAGAATAGTCCCTTGTTAACAAACTGATTTCAGTACAATAACTATAATGTACGTGCTGGCGAAGAATTTGGCGAAGGATGATTAACCGGAATGCTATTTTTGATCACTTTCTTTGTACCACGACTCAAAACCCCGCGGCCTGATACCCCCATTGACCCCTGGTACGCTCCGGATAGCCCGTGAATTATCGCTCATCAGTGATAAATACTGGTACACTGCCTGTAAAATAAAAACAGGGATTAACTGCCTGCTGATACCTTGCGGCATCAGCTTAATCTGGTGGTGAAAAAACGCAGTAAAACTGATGTTCTTACCATGGGAGAAGCATTTTCCTTTATACAGAAAAAATCTCTGGCACTGATAACAACATCAGATAAGAAACCACAGAAGCTATTTCCCGGGATTTAGAATTTCGATCCCTGATTATTTATACTTTATGATTCTGGTTATAAATAATCTGAATATTTTTGTGAAATATCTCCCGAGTCCGTTAGTTACATTATTTTCATGTGGCTTTTTTATTGTTTACTGGTTAGGTTTACAGGTGTTATTTAGCGCGATGCGGATGTGCGACAACACACCCGCACCGCTCATCACAATCACTATTTACAAGGAATAGTAACCATGACTAATGTCAATTGTATTGCAGATTCATTTGAACCAGAAGTATCCCCGGCAAATAACCGCCATCTGAAGGTGGGTTATGCGAGCCGTCATCCGGATTACGCCCGTTTCCCGGCGATTATGATTAAAGGCCAGTGGCTGGAGACTGCCGGGTTTACCACCGGTACCGAGGTGGATGTGCGGGTGATGAATGGCTGTATTGTGCTGACCGCCCGGACGCCGGCACCGGAGGTGTCTGAGCTGATGAAGTCGCTGCGTCTGGTGGATAAGCTGTCGGTAAGAAAGCAGAAGCAGGTGCTGGAGTTTATCAGCGTGATAGCCGGGAAGCGGGCGGCGTGAGGTGGGCGCTCCCGACGGGAGTCGGGAGCGTCTTTCCGTACTTAACTGAATCCAGATGCCCAACCGATTGTCCGGCTACCGGGATAAATCCTGACAAATGCCCCCTGTCCTGCATTTACCAGATTAGTTAAAGTGGGAGTTAATTTTATTTTTGATATAATTGAGGAATTAGCATGGATGCCCGAACATTATTTTTAAAAAGTGGGTTTAATTTTCGGGATACCCTGGCGTTATTCCACGCCTTTAAACGAGCCAGTGTGCAAAAGCACGAGCGATATGCTTCACACGATTTTTTCGATTTTGTCGCAAAGCGGGGGCATGATATTGCCGGGGGATTAATCCTGTTCAGCGGCGTTTTTCTGGTTCTCATTATCGTGATGGCTGTTACGGGCGATATTCAGGGCATCCCACTTATGATAGGTATCTATGTGGTTTTACTTTTTGTGTGCATATGGGGATTGAGCCGCCTGAATTACTGCTCGCTGCCTGTGGGTATTAAGCTATCGATTTATTTTTTCCGTTATAAGATCATGAAATCAGATTATTCATCCTGGTAATGACCTTTCATCTGCTCATAAAGCAGATACCCTTTATAGCCACTACTGGTTGCCTGTAGTGTTAAGATTGATTTAGATTTAAAGCGGCTCATCGCCAGCCGCCAGTTCTGGATCGGCATACTCCATTTTTTCGATGCATCCGTGATGACAGATCGATCACCCAATGAGCGCCGACGGGTATATCAAACCACAGACGTGGTTTTCCCCGATCGGCCTGAAAATCAAGCCCCTTTCAACATATCAAACACCACGCGGGCAAAGCCTTTTGCCAGTTCAGGGTTAGAGAGGTACTGCATCATCATATCCTGTTGGGCGTCGTTGCTGTCCATGACGGCATCATCAATGGCTTTCGGGAAATCCCCCAACATCGCCTGCTCGCGCGTATTGTTCGCGATCTGGGTCATCACCGCCTGGTTTTCTGACAGCTTGTCGCGCACCGCGAAGGCATAGTTGATCATGTCTTTATCGGTCAGATTATCGGTGACGAACAGCTCATTCAGACGCGCCAGAATATTCGACAAAAATTCTTCTTTCTTGTCCTTCGGTTTCGCCGTACCGATATCATTACCCGGTTTGATTTTGTAATCCTCAGCCTCTTCCTGCAACTTGAGGTGCTGTTCGTGAAGCTTCGACAGACGATAATGGCTCATCTCGACGTTGCTTAAATCAATCTCATCTTCTTCGATACGCTGTTCATGCAGCAACGGACGCAGGTGGCGGGCAAACAGACTCAGCTTTTCCAGGTTCTTGTCGTCGTAATCGACGATTTGCGACATAAACTCGTAAAAGCGGACAAAGCTGCCGAGATCTTTCCTGAAGATATCCAGCTTACTTTTTTCTTTCTCGCAATCCTTAAAGGTGTTTTCCGCATTGGTGATCAGCACAACATCGCCGGTCTTTTTGGTGCGTTCAAACATCTCTTTGGCCAGCACATACGCATCAATCGCTGAGGTGTAGCGGTTTTTCCAGCGCTCCACCGCAGGTTTACAGATATTACTAATGGCCGCGTTGGATTTGTTTTTACTGAAGAACGCCTCGCAGAACTGCTCCACTTCGTTCCACAGGAAAATGCCGCTGGTGCGCAGCTTTTCATAAAGCTCAAAGACCAACTGTGGATCGCTGACATCCGTCAGCTCTGCTGTCTGGTAGTACGGCTGGAAAGCCCCCAAAATCTCGTCGGGTTCGTTGTAAAAATCGAGCACAAAGGTGCCGGATTGCGCCTTCCCGGGATAGGTACGGTTCAGGCGCGACAGGGTCTGTACACACTCCACACCCCCCAGCTTTTTATCCACATACATGGCGCACAGCTTAGGCTGGTCAAAACCGGTCTGGAATTTGTTGGCCACCAGCATCACCTGGTAGTCGTCGGTATCAAACGCTTTACGCATATCCCGGCCTTTCAGCCCTGGGTTCATATTGATCTCGGTGAACTTCTGGTTAAGCAGCGCAAAGCTGTTGTGGTCATCTTCATGGAATTCCACTTCCCCGGAGAACGCCACCAGCGCGCTTATCTTGTCGTACTTTTGCTCGGCGATATATTTATCGAAAGCCAGCTTGTAACGAACCGCCGCCTTACGCGAACTGGTCACCACCATTGCTTTCGCCTGGCCGGCCAGCAAGTGCATCACATGCTTGCGGTAGTGCTCAACAATCACCTTCACTTTCTGCGACACATTATGATCGTGTAGCGAAACCCACTGGTTCAGTTTGATTTTCGCTTTCTTGCTGTCCACTTCCCGGTCAGGATCGTCCAGCTTTTGCAGCAGCTTATACGCCACCTTATAGTTGGTGTAGTTCTTCAGCACATCAAGAATAAAGCCTTCTTCGATGGCCTGACGCATAGAGTAAACGTGGAACGCTTCTGGCTTGTTGGTTTTCGACGCCGGTTCCTGCGGATCAGGACGGCGACCAAACAGCTCCAGGGTTTTAGCTTTCGGCGTGGCGGTGAAGGCGTAATAGTTGAGGTTGTTGCTGCCTTTACGCGCGGCGACGGTGGCATCCAGAATATCTTCTGAAGACATTTCCACATCGTCATCTGTTTCTTCGGTCATCAGCACTTGTTTCAGTTGTCGTGCCGTAGATCCGCTCTGCGAGGAGTGCGCTTCATCGGCAATCACCGCGTATTTACGCTGCCTGAGGCTGACGCTGTTTTCAATCGCCTTCAGGACAAACGGGAAGGTCTGGATGGTGACGATAATGATCGGCTGCGAGTTTTCCAGCGCACTGGCCAGCTTCTCCGATTTAGAACCATCGCCTTCTTTGTTATTGATACGCCCGACTACGCCATCCTGATGTTCAAACTGATAGATAGTGTCCTGCAGTTGATCGTCCAGCACGGTGCGGTCCGTCACCACAATCACTGAGTGGAACTGCTTTTCGCCATTTTCATCGTACAGCCGGGAAAGCTGATGGGCCGTCCAGGCGATAGAGTTCGATTTGCCCGACCCCGCACTGTGCTGAATCAGGTATTTATTACCGGTGCCCTCCACCGTGGCGGCAGTGATCAGTTTGTTCACCACATCCCACTGGTGATAGCGCGGGAAAATCAGGCTCTCGCTTTTGTACTTCAGGCCAATGGCGTTTTCTTTTTCGACGATTTGCAGATGCACAAAACTGGCGAGAATTTTCAGCAAATTGTCCGGCAGCAGCACCTCATTCCACAGGTAGCTGGTGGCGTAGTCGTGGGCATCTTCCGGGATGTCGTTCCCCGCGCCGCCGTCATGGGTGCCTTTGTTAAACGGCAGGAAGAAGGTTTTATCGCCATCGAGTCTGGTCGCCATAAACACTTCGTACTGGCTGACGGCAAAGTGCACCAGCGCGCCACGTTTAAAGGTCAGCAGCGGCTCAGGTTTATTGGTGCCAGGGTCCTTCGGCAAACGCGTTTTCTTATATTGCGTAATGGCGTTTTGCACCGTCTGCTTAAATTCAGACTTCAGCTCCAGCGTCGCTACCGGCAGGCCGTTGACAAACAACACCAGGTCGATACGCCACTTCTTCGCCTTTACGCCCGTTTCTTCGAATGCGGCGTTCGACGCATGCGGGCTGTAAACCAGCTCCGGCACGATGCGGCAGATATTCTGTTTGTAGCGCGTCAGGGTTTCCGGATTGAGGTTATGTTCCGGCTTAAACTGGCACAGGGAAAAACGCGCATTATGGCTTTTAATACCATGGCGCAGCACGCCGAGCGTGCCGTAAGTACGAGACAAAATATCGGTGGCGTTGATATCCGCTTTTTTCAGCTGCGCCACCAGCGCATCGAGGAAATGACGCTCGGTATCGGAAGGATAAATTTTGGCAAACTTCTCCCACTCCTGCGGCTGAGTGGTTTGCACAAAGGTCAGCACATCCTGCGAGTACAGCGCACGTTCGCGATCGTAGGCGTCAGTTTTGCCGCGAATCCAGCCTCGATCGATCATCTGAGCAATCATCTCATTCTGGAAAATCAGCTCTTTGGTGCTGTCCATGCTCATGCGGTAGCCTCCTGAATTGCCTCAATGTCCTGGGTGTCACGGGCAACCCAATCGCGGACGTCAATTTTCCCGGTGACGGCGGCGGAGATCAGGGCTGTGCGGCGTTCTTGCATTAAATCTATTGCAGATTCCGCTTTACAAATTAAGGACTCAAATTGAACAAACTGCTTTTCTATTTCTATGCATATAGATGCAAGTTCATCTTGTTCTGGAAGTAAAATTGGGATATTCCCAAGATCTTCCATTGATAGATTCGGCTGCGCAGCCTGAACCGCGCCCATGCCTATTATCCTCTGGATGATATCGGTCCCAAGCCAGTAATAGATCCAATCGGCATGATTAATATTTTTAGTGCGAATAAAACTTACTGCCTGATTTGTGTTCGCAGGCAGTATCTCTTTTTGAAGAACTGAAGCCATACCAGTAGTTGCACCAGCGATTATAACTAAGACATCCCGTTCTTGAAGGCGACTTCTTGAGATTTGTTTATCTACATCATTAGAAATGTAGAATTCTGGCAATGAATTAACAAACTTTGACTTACCAATATTTTCTGCTTTTAAAAAGCGAATACCTTCATCAACAAAATCACCACCAATAGTGCTCGGCGTTGTACCTTTAGATATTTGTTTTGATAATTGCTTAATGCGGCATATTTTCCAATGCTCCGGAACTTCCCCCAACCACTCAACACCAGAATCTTTCATTGGCACATCAGGGTTTAGCCCTTTGGTGACGGCATGGCTAATCACTGCCTGACGTTTTTCTTTCAGCAGTTCAATGAGTTGCTGTTGTTTCTCGATCAGATTATCGATCTTTGCGGTTTCGTGATCGAGAAAGTTTGCAATCCTTAATTGCTCAGTCAATGGCATATTAGGGACAGGTATATTTACTAGATCTGAAGCATTAATTGCTGGATAACTCACACCAACAGAACGAGCAACTACTTCCTTTATGAATCCACTAGCACGCAGACAATATGCGGCAAAAGCATGATTTAATCCTATAGAAGGTCTGATTACCGCAAAACCAGTGGAAACGACCATATTATCAGGAGGATTAATTATTGGAGAAATAGCCTCTAGATAGGTTCTAACTGTGGAAATAATTACGTCACCATCTTTTACCAAACGTCTCGCCCTAGACGGTGCTTTGGACAATAACATGGTTTCTGTTTTTGTTATGCCCTGTGATGAGTTCACACTTCCAATATCAACATATTCAATTTCGTAATCATGTCCTGCTGATTCAGAAATAACCTGATCATTGAATGTGCAAAGAAATTTCAAAGACTTAGCATTCCAATGCTTAGGAACTCTCCCCAACCACTCAACCCCAGAGTCCTTATACTCCGGATACGCCTTATATTTCGCCATCAGGAATGTACCTCCTGCAGCAACTTCATAATCTCGGCACTGACCGCATCCAGATCGGCATCAATCTCTTCCAGCGGGCGCGGCGGCTGATAGACGTAGAAATGGCGGTTAAACGGAATCTCGTAACCGACAATCCCTACCTCGCCATCTTTCGCATCGCGCTTATCGGCGTTGATCCACGCGTCATTCACATGCGGCAGTACTTCGGCTTTGAAGTAGTTTTCAATCAGGTCGCTGGTGGACAATGCTGGGTTCAGCGGCACATTTTCGTTATCACGCAGCTCGCCGTCCTGTTCAAACTCGACCACTTTGCCTTTGTATTCAAACGCGCCATACAGCGGCTGAGCGGCTTCTTTCAGCGCTTTCTTCACCACCGGCTCGGCTTCCGGGTTTTTCGTGGTGATAGCGTCGATAAACTGCTTGTTCTCTTTAGCGTCCAGCTTGACGCCAGCGGTTTTGATGGCCCCTTTCAGAGTCAACTGGAACTGGTTGAAGTCATTACTTACCAGCGTCTTGCCACCCGCCTGCGCACCCAGAGCCGTCTGAATCTGCTGTGCTTTTTCCATTAACCCGCGCTGCGCCAGCCACAGTTTGCTGTCGAGCAGGTCTTTAATCTGCTTCTCTTTCAGCTCGGCAAATTCGGCTTTGATGATGGCGCGCGCTTCTGTTTCCAGTTCGGCGAAATCACCGTAGGTGTCTTCCTGCCATTGGGATGCGAACTCTTCATACAGACGTTCCATCGGCGCGTTAAACGGCTTCGGCGCAAAGCGCAGAGTCGCCATCGCCTCATCCGTCACCTGCGCGGATAAACGCAGCGGGCGCTCAATGGTCAGGCGACGATAGCCAAAGTCGGTGCTGTTAAAGATTTTGCTGGCGAAGGTTTTCGGCGCTTCGCTTTTGGCGGTGGCAGGCTGACGACCACGGCTGGATTTTTGCTCGGCGGCTTTTTCCAGCCCCAGTTCTTCCAGGGTTGTGGCATCCACCACTTCAAACTCACCGAAGGTCTGGGTGATCAGTTTGATATCGTCTTCGCCCATCAGGTTACGCTTGGAACCCAGCGATTTACGCATTTTTCCGCACAGGTTGGTGCCATCAATTAGCTGCACTTTACCTTTACGCTCAGGCGCTTTCTTGTTGGAGAGGATCCAGACGTAGGTGGCGATGCCGGTGTTGTAGAACATGTCCGTTGGCAGCGCGACAATGCCTTCCAGCAAATCGGCTTCCAGAATGTAGCGGCGGATTTCACTCTCACCGCTGCCCGCACCACCGGTAAACAGTGGCGAACCGTTAAGGATAATCCCGATACGCCCGCCATTACTCACGTTGCCATCCACATTGTGGTTGTCGCGCATTTTGCTGATCAGGTGCATCAGGAACAGCAGCGAGCCGTCGGAAACACGCGGCAGGCCCGGGCCAAAGCGACCGTTAAAGCCTTTCTGCGTATGTTCGTCGTTAATCTCGCCCTCAATCTTTTTCCAGTCCACGCCAAACGGGGGATTAGAGAGCATGTAGTCGAACTGATCCAACGGCAACTGGTCGTAAGAGAGGGTGTTACCCAGCTTAATGCGGCTGACGTCCTGACCTTTGATCAGCATATCGGCTTTACAGATAGCGTAAGATTCCGGGTTCAGTTCCTGGCCAAAGGCGCGCATCACCGCGTTAGGGTTCAGCTCGTGCATATATTCCATGCCTGAAGAGAGGAAGCCGCCGGTCCCGGCCGTCGGGTCATAAATGGTGCGGATGATACCATCCTGCGTCAGCGCTTCATCATCTTCCATAAACACCAACGAGGTAGTCAGACGCACAATATCGCGTGGGGTGAAGTGCTCACCAGCGGTCTCGTTGGAGCTTTCCGCAAAACGACGGATAAGCTCTTCAAACACCAGCCCCATCTCGTAGTTGGAAATCGCTTTCGGGCTGAGGTCAGTAGTAGCGAATTTCTTCACCACTTTGAACAGCAGGTTGGCATCTTCCAGCAGGCCGACAAACTCACTGAATTTGAAGTGTTCGAAGATTTCACGCGCGTCCGGTGAAAACGCCTGTACGTAGCTTTCCAGGTTGGCTTTGATGTCGTTCTGCCCCATCTTGCCCAGATCCATCTTCGAGGTATTGAAGAAGGAAAGCTCGCTGGCGCGCAGCAGAAACTTTTCCTTGGCATCTTCCGGCAGCGGGCTGGTTTTTAATTCATCGTATTTCGCCAGCACCGCGTCTTTAGTCTCCGCCAGCACACACTCAAGGCGACGCAGCAGCGTAAAGGGCAGGATCACGCGTCCGTACTGAGACTGTTTAAAATCACCGCGCAGCAAATCAGCCACCGACCAGATAAACGCAGCCGTTTGAGAAAAGTTAGTGTTAGTCATGAAACCCTCGGGGAGATCACAGCCATACTGCAAATATGCAGAGGCAAAATTCAGTTTTGGAATGCACCTGGCAAAATAATACCCACAATGAAAACTATCGCAAACGATACGGGGCAAAGAAATGAATAGCCACCGCTATAACCACATCAGCAAGTTGATGGGAAGCAAATCAAGAGGTAAGGCCTTACATTGCGCGGATTTCAGACACAAAAAAAGCCGCCTCAGGCGACTTGATTGCATATCGTTGTTGGTGCGAAGGCCGGACTCGCACATTACATTCAACCTCATGATTTAAAATAGTTAATAAAGAACACTTTCAATTTATACCAACACAGATACCAACACGAAAATTCATTGTTTTTCGGCATCGAACCCGGACAAACATGACTGAGCTAATACAACTGAGTTAATATGCCGAAATCTGTTACGCATCACCTTCCTCGACAGACTCCAAAGCATCAAGATCTATTCGGACCATCGCAATAGAGCCAATACGGATGAAAGCATCTTCTCCATCTATATCGGGTAACTGATATCGCTCTGTTGATTCCGCCTCTGATTCAAGAATGTCAAAAAATGCATTCAATTGACCCACATCATCGATTTCGTCATCTTCCGAAACCTCGGGCTCACAGTACAGCCCAATAACTGGGCCACCGCTCACCATGGCGATATAGACATTCCCATAGCTATCTGAGCGAACATCTGTATCAACTGATGGAGACGTGATAAAAGCGCCAGTCGTTGTACTGGCGCCTGAGAGGCAGACCGCTGATGGTGTCGGCTTCAGCGATCAGGACGAGGGTCATTATTTCCTGCCGCTGAATCTGCTACTGGTGATGTCAGTAACGGTTTTATATCCCTTGCGGGTCATCAGCCCGGTAGCCTTGCGGGCGCGGAGCATATCAATGCTGCCGATAAACGGAGACTGCTCTTTCACGCTGAAACCGTGACGGTCAGTACGTACCAGGTCGTACTTTTCCAAGATAGAATTCACCGCGTCACACAGTGAGATTCCCGCATCAATGTGTTTCTGGATCACACTGTCGTTGCCAAACGGCGTGTCGTTGAGGGTAAGGCCGTAGTGTTGCTCCAGCAGATACTCCAGTAATTTTTGCCAGATTTCGACTGATGACAGACGTGACGATGCCGCCCTTTGAGGGGGCAGGGATTGTATTTGCATGGTTTGCGCTCTTTGTTGGCTGGTTTGATTAAGGAAAAGCGTTTGGGATTTATGCGGTTATTGCAGATGTCGGATAAATTACGATATACAAATAGCCACAGGAGCCGAGCGTATCAGCCTCACATATCAGCCCTTTTGCGTGGAGCGTGATGCAGCGCTGAATGTGGGGCGTGAGTTCGCTGCTGGCCAGCATAAGCTCCATCTGCTTCATCAGTACCGGAAATGCTTGGTCCAGATGGCGTAAATCTGTGTCATTAAATGTCCCGGTGGTGCTGGCGCGGTCAGCAAGGTAATGCAGGCGGTTACCCTCCTGTACCAGCCGGGCACCAAAACATGGCGTGACGTTGCGTCTGAGGCCCCACCAGGGTTCCGCGATGTTATGGTTGATTACACGGGTTGCTTTCTGCATGTAAGTACTCCTTAACGGTGAGTTAATTCAGGGTGACGCTGCGCAGGATCACATACGGACCGTTGCGGTCCTGTCGGTGTTCAGCAAACACGGCCAGTACACCCCGGATATCCTGCACTTCCCTGCCGTAGTAATGGCAGATACTGCCGGACCACTTATATTTCCCGGTACAGAAGCGAAACAGCCGGGACTCAGAATGCTGGCGGTATATCGCCATTGCCTGACGTTTGCTGATGATTTTCATCGTTATTCTCTCCCTAAAGCCAGCCACGCTCGGCAAACGAGACGATGTCCATGCCTCCCACTACCAGGTGGTCCAGCAGACAGATATCCACGAGTTTAAGTGCCTGCTTCAGATGGTCAGTAAGCAATCTGTCGGCATGGCTGGGTTCGGCATAACCTGACGGATGATTGTGTGAAAGCACGATGGCAGCCGCGTTGTATTTCAGTGCTGCCTTTATCACTTCACGGGGATGTACCTGCGTATGGTTGATGGTGCCGGTGAAGAGCGTTTCATGGGCAATAAGACGATGCTGGTTATCGAGGAAGAGCACCATGAATACTTCACGCTCCAGTGTGGCGAGCTGCAGGCGAAGCCAGTCGCGAACTGCATGGCTGGAGGTAAATGCCTCGCCGGGCTCGCGTAACTGGCGTTCCAGCAGGGTCAGAGCGCGTCTGATGGTGCGCTGCGCGGTGGGAGATATTCCCCCGCTGTCAGGGGGACACGTGGTGATATTCATTTGCTTTTCCTGTCTGTTGACGCGTTGGGAGGAGATGTGTTGTACAGTTTTTCGGCAACGACGAACTCGTCGTGCAGGGATTCAAACCATCACCAGATATGGAAGAGAGGGGTACCCGTCAGGAAATGCAGGAAGGGTTCGTCGGTCACAAGGTCACCGTCCTCATCCCTGACCGTTGTATTCCTCAGCGTATCCCACAGGGCATTAAGGTGAGACAGTTCATACGGCATGGCGGGATGCTCAGTCGATAATGCGCATGATGGCGCTGCATTCTGCGTGGTTCAGCGCATAGTCACGCAGACGCCAGTAATGTTCCGTCATGGAGTCGCATTCCGTGCGGCAAGCGTGATGACTGTAAGCGATAAGACAGACTGCAATCCCTGCAGCTTCGGCGCTCATGTCTGAGGAGTTGCCGTTCATGGCGTTGAACAGCGACCAGAAGACATCGTTGTCCGTTTCCGGAACCATGAAGGCCCCGCCGTTGCTGAGAGTATAAAAATTCCAGACACCGCCGCTGTAGTCAGCGCAGAACCGATCCATCCAAGCAAAGACCTGCGGTTCAAGGGTTATCCACTGCGGGATGTTGCCAAAGTGCTGCGGCCAGAACTCCACACGCTGTTCGTCTGGTACGGGTGCGGCTGTCAGAGCATGTGCAGAACCGTTATCGTCAGCCTGCAGAGGTAGCTGATTTTTATCGTTAATATTAATCATATCGGTCATGTTAATTTTTCCTTATGCATGGAGATGTTGAATGGAAGACTCGGGCCGGGGATTGATTTCGATGGCGGGGCGCGGGTTATTACCCGCCCAACAGGCCCATCATGTTTTCGGCCATCACCCAGAGCGCACGGTTTAACTTAACGTCGCCATCAATCCCGTTTACTGCGCGGGTATGGGTACGTTTACCCTGCGCGGTACGGCCACTTAGCCCGCCTTTCAGCAGGTTTTCCTGAATGCGCTGGTAGGTAGTCCACAGGTCATCGCTCTCGTCCTGCCAGCGGCGAGGTGCAAGGATTTGCGATTCAGTCACTGGCTGGTACTCTTCCCCAAAACGGTAGGCCAGCGCCGCTTTAGCAAGTGCATGCTGTGCTGGTGACGGGAGTTGCAGGGACTGCATAGCGTCACGTTTCTCTTCCACCCGGTCAAAGACGCTGAGCACCTC
The DNA here is from genome assembly GCF_001484765.1 of Entomohabitans teleogrylli. Classification (GTDB taxonomy): domain Bacteria; phylum Pseudomonadota; class Gammaproteobacteria; order Enterobacterales; family Enterobacteriaceae; genus Entomohabitans; species Entomohabitans teleogrylli. The sequence continues at coordinate 57,515 of NZ_LLXO01000031.1, forward strand.
ATAGGCACCCTCAATCACCTTCCCGACGACATCCCCCCTGTGTGGCACGCGGATCTCGCCAAACGACTGTCCGCAGACGAGCGAATTAGTGCAGACACTTCGGAATATCCCCGGCAGTAACTGAAAACTCGACGCGCCATCGTGCGAATTCAGAATGATGATTTCCGGCACCTGCTGACCGTTTATCTGACCGGCACGACGCAGGCGCAGCATATGCTTTGTATGTTCTCGCCTGCTCTGGTCGCGCACTCGTGACTGACAGGCAAAGAATGGCTGGAACCCTTCGCGTTTAAGCTTCTCCAGCAGGGTGATTGTGGGTATGTAGGTGTACTTTTCGCTTCTGGAGTCGTGCTTGTCTTCCCCGAAGACGCTGGGGACATGCTGCATCAGTTCTTCGCGGGTTAAGGGACGGTCACGGCGAACCTGGTTCACCCGACCAAAACGGCTGGCTAATCGCATGGTTGATTCCTCATCTGATTACCCTGATGGCATAAAAGCAAAAGCCCCTGCTCCGTGAGGAGGCAGGGGCTGGATGTGTTGTTCTCAATGAACGGATAGGTCGGGCGGGACTACAGCGTATCCAGAATCTTCAATATCTGCGCCATCAGGGCGGTGATAAGTGCAGTGACCAGCAACGTGACCGCTTCCCGGGCTGTATCAATGCTGCTGTCATCGTAGCCTGCCTGACGCAGGCGAATTTCAATATACTGCCGGGCCTGATGCCCGCCGCACCAGGTCAGAGCCTGGCTCAGGGCCATCACCAGCATTTTCAGAAAGGTCATAGGGTTTGCTCCGGACTGCCTGGCGGCAGCCCGCTGGTGGAGTGAAGATTTATTTGAGTAAGTTGATACAGGAAAGTGGCTCAGTTGTAGGTATAGCGCCATGCGCCTTTATCAGTGGTGACGACGACTTCCGAGGCTACGCAGTTATTATAAAAACTCACCTCAACTGACTGTCCGTAGCGTAATGTGGCGGGCAGAATGGTTTCCTTATTGCTGGAGTACAGATATTTCTGGTTGGCGATATGACAGTTTCCCCGGTTAACATCAATATTTTCGACTTTCACGGTATTATCCAGCGCAGTGACCACAACAGTGACGTAGCGTGTTCCGGCAGGGTGAACCTGATTACTGGTCTCCACTTTGATGGGCGGCGCTGGCTCTGCCAGCGCCTGGGCTGACAATGCAAGCAGTGCGGATACCAGCATGTGTTTAAATTTCATAATCTGTTCCTTTTAAAAATAACGTAATCATCAAGCGTTAAATTCAGATACAGTCTAGAGTGCATCTTTACCCACACAGCCGTGTGTCCCGAATGCCGGTAGTACCTTAGCCGCACCGGCCAGCGTGAATGTGGCAGGCTTAACACCGTCTCCTGTCACTGAGACCTGTTTGCCATTACGTAACTGAGCCCAGGCCAGCGCCAGGTTATTACCGCCCACTCGACTGCCAGATTCGCTGATATCAATAAGTGCTCCACCGTCGATACTGACCTGAAGGCTTTTATCTTCATCCATACTGACCTGATGCCCGCTGGCGTCAGTAAATATGACCGTGGCCGGTTGCGATCCGTAATCCTCACAGGTCAGAGACAGTTGTGATTGACCTTTCCCCTTGATGACAAACTCCGATACGCCCTGGCCCCAACCACTGGACCAGGTGTCCTGACTGCCAAATGCTTGTGCCATAACTGGCAGCTGACTGCCTACCAGTACTAGGGCGCTGAGTAATACTTTTTTCAAGATGGACTCCTTTTGTTAATGAAACTGCGGTTCTGACTAATGAAAAAACAGGCTCATTCCCGGATGAGCCCACTGATGTACTGAAAATGCGGCAGGGCCTGAATAAATCGTGGGTCTTCAAAAATCCGCCGGATATGACTGCTTCTGGTGAAGCCCCCGATGGTCATCACCACATCGGTAATGGCTGAAAGGGTAAATACCTGAATCCGCTCGCCAGTTACTGCCGTCAGGTACCACTCGCCTTCCAGACAGATAAGCCGGTAAGGGGCAACGGCGGACTGATGGTATCCGTGGTGCAGAAAATGAATGCGGCGGTTGCTGATGATGGCCTGGATAATGACCTGAAAACCGCCAAACAATGCCGGAGCCTGACGGGGTGGCGCATTCCAGATAGTGCAGGGGGAGTCCTGACCGTTGTCGAGCAGGACAGACAACAACTTAGGGTCAAGTGCCGGAAAGTAATGTGCCACCCTGGTTATTTGGGCAAAACGGATAATGTCGCTGTTGGTACGAAAGGGGCCCCGAGCATCCCGGAGACTGACGTGACCGTCGATATATTCCGTGTCGATATAGCGCAGTCGTTCACGCAGGTCGCGCTGAACGGTACGCTCAGAGACGCCAAACTCCTGAGCAAGTTGCCTGATACTGAGCGTTTCTCCCATAAAGAGGCGGCTGACCAGTATGGCGAGACGGCTTGCCAGGCGGTCATAGCGTTGTTCCTGTTCAGACATGAGGGATGCTTCCTGCGCAAATGGCAGCCCCGTCGGGGCTGATGGTTAAGTAAAAGGTGTTAACGGGAAAGGTGCTGCTGTCTCAGCCAGGACACGATGATGCATGCTGGTATCGTGACCCGATAAGCTGGACCAGCGATGTCGGAAATCATCCACGCTGAACTCAGTGCGATGGCAAGAGGACCAGCCAGTACGGAAAGTGCGCGTGAAGCGACCACCACAGTTCCCCAGGTGGCAATACCGCCAAGAGAGGTGATGACACTGGCAGACAACATCGTTGCCAGCTCCAGTGCAGCCAGCGAGGAAGTCCGTATGGCAGCCTGAACGGCGATAAGAATGAGTTGCGGCGTGGGGTTTGTCAGATCCAGATGCATATTGCGAGAAAAAACAGCCAGCTCTTCCGGTGTCATCTGATCCAGGCTTTTTTCCAGTACCTTCATCAACAGACCAAGCTCAATGGTTTCGGTAGTGCTTTTCTGGTTGTAATTCACATCAAGCTTGTCACAGACATCGACGAGGATTTCCCGATAGGTCACGCCTTGTCCCAGTCGGACCAGACTCGCCAAGGTATTCGCGCCATAACGCTGAAACTCAGCGGCTATCAGTTGCCAGTAGCGACGGTGGTCTGGTGCTAACAGGCGGTACTCCGGGGTACTGGTCAGACTCTCTGTCCAGCGAGTGTCGCCATCGCGTGGGTCAGTGGTCAGGATGGAAACCAGTAATTGCAGTTCTTCATTGCTGCACTTGCCCAGCAGATTCAAATCAGGGTCGTTACGGTAGACAGCCATTGTTCTTTCTTAATCAGGGTGGTGGAGAGGCCACACTTTAAAGGAGGGAATTGTATGGATATGTCATCAGAAATGGTGGATTTTTGCGCAAAGAAAACTTTAAGCGACAGGTTGTGTCTCTGGGAGAAATAACCAAGGGGCCAGCGCAACTGGTTTGTTGCAGTTCATCAGGATGATATATATCTGAAATTTATTTCAACCGTTTTACCACTGAGGAAGAACCAAAGAAATGAGTGTTTTCAGCAATAAAGTAAGACTCCTTAGCGAGTGCATAAAGATAATGTATGAAATACTGTTTATCTTTATTATTGGTAAACTGCTTGTATATTTCTGAATTAGCAGCATTCAAATCTTGAGTAATCACACTTGCATCAGAATTGAAACGATTAAAAATAGCGTGATTCTCACCAGACTGCTCACTGTAACCACTGGTACTTCTTAAGAGTAACCCATTCTGAAATTCTTTTGTCACAGTAAGGTGTAGTACTCCTCCTTCTCTGTCCTCCATGGCTTTAAGAGCATTAAACCAGCAAGCATTTATTTCCTCACCAATAACATTATTAAAATCCCGAGTATCTATATAAAAATTAACATGTAAGTAAGGCCGATTATCATATATGTTCTTTAACACAACCCAGAAATAGCCCAGAACATGGTGCTTAAATGTAGTTCTGGATCGGATATTATTAAAAAAGCGGGAACTTAGCGCTTTTAGTATTTTCATGTGCTCTGGAATGGGCTCTCCGGAGACACCTTCGGCGAATAAAGAGAAACAGAGTGCACCCGAGTTTTTATGCCTGCGTTTCATCTCGTTATGAAACTCTCTGGCAGTACTGAACATTCTCATCTTTTTATCTATATCTTTTTTTATCGCCCCCAATAAAAGCCTTTTAAGTTTTTCACAATTTTCCTTACCTTCTGAATTAAAAATCAGTCTCCCATGCTGAAGGCCTGCGTACTCGGACCTTAAAACAGTAATAATATTGAAAACCTCTTCAATGCTACCATCATTAGATTTATGATAAAAACAAATGCAATATTCCTTTTCCAGCCGACGAAAATCAACAGATGTGGCCATCACGTTCTTATACCTGTCTGCCTTTTTCGGGAATATAAAATGAAAATCATCAGACATGTTGAACACTGTCACTGGTAAGACTCCTTTCCTGTCCGTCATCATGACGACGGCTATCAGCCAGACATCAGAACAACCATTTTGTTTTCTCTGTTCTCTGAAGATAGCCGATCAGGTTAACATCACGCCACACAAATTATGTAATTCAATAACACAAATAACGTAAAGAAACCTGCTATTCCGGGACTCTTACGCTGGTTACCAATCAGACCACACCTCAGAGCAGTAGGGATCGCTACAGAGGTTTTCTTAGCTCATGATAATCGAAAAACTATGCCGTCTAGCTACAGACCTATAAACTCCAGCGACTATTTTTACCGTGCTGACCGATACTTGTCCGCCATAGCTACCATAACTCCAGAGTGGCAACATGTCACAGTGAAGTAAAACTACCGGTCTGTACACCCCATCTGTACCAAGGTCATACCGCCCTGCTTGTCGGATTGGTAATATAAACAATAAAGAAGAGTATTTATCATGATCTACCTTAATCGTAATGAATCGCCACGGGTTTAACAGACACCTCGGAGTCATTTAAGA
>NZ_LLXO01000032.1 GCF_001484765.1 Entomohabitans teleogrylli
ACCACCGGTGGTTTTCAGGCTGTAGAGGACGTCGCTGAAATACTGGCGGAGATCATCCTCAACGAACGAGCCGGATTCCAGTTTCAGCGTGCTGAGATCGCAGACTGCTCGCAGCTCTGCAGGCAGGTGGATTTCCATGAAATCCCGGGCAATATCCGGTTGCGTCAGGAACTGCCTGAACGTGGCATCGTGAGGAGTGGGTGTGCTATTTTTCTTCTTCATCAGCCCTGGCTCTGAAAAATGACCCGCATATGCTATCACAGGCAGGAGCGGCACATAATGGCCAGGCCGCTCAGTCAATTATGCCGGACAACTCACGGTTGCGAACAGAGCGATCATAATCTTCTGCTTTCACGAAAATCCTGATATTCGAACAAATTAATTCATTCATTCCATCTTTACTGTCCGTTTTCACACATAATCCAGCCCAGAAAGGACCATTTGCAATGGCAGGATCTGTTGTGTCCGAAACGGAGTCGTAGAGTCGCGTTCCCAGAATAGTGAGTCCTGCAACGATTACCGTATAAATTACCAGGGTTAACGTTTTTGTTTGCACTTTACTTCCTTTGTAAAAGTTATTTATCAGCGCTGGAGCAGACCCGGATCACTGTCATTTTAGAAACGCCCGCCAGGCGAGCTGTTTCACGCAGTGATTTTCCGTGGGCCAGACGCAGAGTGCGTATCAATTCATGTTTCTGCGCATCGGCCACCCTGCCCCGGTATTTTCCTTCAGCTTTCGCCTTACTGATACCCTCTGACTGACGACGTCGACGGTCTTCGTAATCTTTTCGGGCAATAGCGGCGAGCATATCCAGCATCATGCCATTTACGGCCTTCAGCATGCTTCGGGTAAAGTCATCACTTACTGTGCTGGAGAGCGCCAGATGGCTGGTCGGTAGATCAAGACTGACGATGGCCAGCTGCTTATCAGTAATTTGCTTTCTGAGTGTCTCCCAGCCTGCATCATCCAGGCGGGTAAGCCTGTCGACCTGTTCTATGAGAATCACATCACCAGGTTCCGCATCACCAAGAAGCCTGATCAGTTCTGGGCGGTTCATTGTCGTACCGGAGACATTATCGATATACCAGCCAGCAATACGGTGGCCATTTTGGTTTGCAAATGCCTTCAGTGCATTTTTTGCCCGGCTGGCATCCTGCTCTGAAGTGGATGCCCGGAGGTAACCAAAAACGAACATATTTTGTCCTTCTGGTAACTTTTAAGTGGTCTTGCTTATTATGGTATCACTTATGTGGTAACAATAACATTCGCCGGTATTTTTTCGGGTGGTATATATAGAGCATACCCTAATGTTACATATTGGCGAGCGGTCTAGGATTGGTTAATAAAAAAGCCAGGGAATCCTGGCTCTTGGGTGAGCTGGTTGTTAGAAGAACCAGCGAATTAACTCTAAAAGCACAATGAGCGCTTTCAGAGCCTGGATGACTTTTGTAAGAGTCTCCATTTTCTCTCCTTTTCTGGAGAGTAGAACACCGAATGAACCCTTCCACTCTGTCATTCGGTTTTTAATCTTTAATGTCAGTTAAAGATAGTTCCACTCAGGTAATGGTACTGACTCAGCACCACCTGTTAGTCAGCCAGAGTCTAATCAATGTGTTAGCTGGCTCTTGTAAATCAGATTGATCAGAGTAAAGAGTGGGGGGTATCATTCAACCGTCAGTTAAAGATAGTTCCATTCCAGATCTGAGTACCAGCTTAGTTTTGGATGTAAAAAAGCCCGATCACCAGTCGGGCTTTTTTACATCTAAACCCGCCTGAAGCCTTATCATCCGCTGCCTTGACCCCAATTATGGGTTAATTTATTACTGTAACGCATTCCTAATAATCGCGATTTTATTGATTCAGAACAAAGTAAAAATGTCAGAGTACAAGTGAAGGGCGCTTGCGCTAAATGTAAATTTATACGATTAAAAAAAGATCATTTTTACTACTAACAGTTATTCTTGTTCTTAGTCATTCATCTGAACGAGCCCTTGAAACAGTCATCGTCTGGTCGCATTAAACCGTAAGCGGAGGAAGAACCCATAACCTAATGTTATCGTTTGAAGCGGTAGGCTATGAGATCTCAAACCTCAATATTTAGTTTTATACTCATTTGAGCTTTTGAGCTTTTGAGCTTTTGAGCTTTTGAGCTTTTGAGTTTATGTGTGTTTTTGCTTTTGCTCATATTAATATAATGGTAGACTCAAAAACTCATAGGAGTAATTGAGTAAAAACACAAGTGGGGTTATGAGTATGAAGGTTGTTTCTTTCCTTAATCCGAAGGGTGGCTCAGGTAAAACCACCGCAGTTATTAACGTTAGTACAGCAATGGCTCGTGCAGGATACAACATCGCCGTTGTGGATACAGATCCACAGATGAGTCTGACTAACTGGAGTAAATCAGGCAAAGCCGCATTTGATGTGTTCACTGCTGCGTCTGAGAAAGATGTTTATGGCATCAGGAAAGATCTTGCTGAATACGACTTCGCCATAGTTGATGGCGCCGGTTCGCTTTCTGTAATTACTTCTGCTGCAGTAATGGTCAGCGATTTAGTTATCATTCCGGTTACTCCAAGCCCACTTGATTTTTCCGCAGCGGGAAGCGTTGTCACAGTCCTTGAAGCTCAGGCATATAGCCGGAAAGTAGAAGCTCGTTTTCTCATAACTCGAAAAATCGAGCAGGCAACCATGCTAAATGTTTTAAAAGAAAGCATTAAAGACACTGGTGTCAAACCATTCCGAACGGCAATTACTCAACGCCAAATTTATGTTAAGTCAATTCTGGATGGTGACAGTGTATTTGAATCTAATGATGGGGCCGCTAAAGGTGAAGTGGAAATCCTTACAAAAGAAATAGTTAAAGTTTTTGAGTAATTACACTTTTACTTATAAACTCAAATGAGTAAATGAAAAGGGGGAGTCTATGGCTCTTGAAAAGGCCCATAGTGGTAGTAAAAAAATGACCTTTGGTGAGAATAGAGATCTTGAAAGAGTGGTCGCTACTCCAGCTTCATCAGGTAAGAGCAAGCGTGTTAACGTCAATTTTGATGAGGTGAAACATACCAGATTTAAAGCTGCTTGCGCGAGAAATGGAACTTCAATAACGGATGTGATTAGCAAGCTTGTAGATGACTGGCTTAAAGAAAATGAATAATTGAGATCTAAGCAGTGATAGAATTTCACTGCTTAAATGAAGTCAATGCCGGGTGATGCCGCTGACGTCTTGTTCGGGCAGTAAAGCGTGTCCAGGTGCGTTGAAAGTGATGGTGACAATCTTTCTGGTCAACCCTTCCTCTGAAATAGCATCATCCAGACTGACATCACGAATCAGCGGACTTTCCTCTTCTATATGTCGGGCGATATCCCGTAGCCAGTCTGCCAGTGTTTTTTTATCCATATCTTTCTGCTCCAGTCGAATGTTAGTTAGCATAAACATAACACACTGAAATCGTATGGTTTTAAATAAAAGTTTGTAAGCATATAATTAACATAATTGCTTCATTTCATACGAGCGACAGGCAAATCTGTCCACTTGGTTGTATAAGCCGGTGAAAGCATTTCACGCTTCATTTGCCATTCAGGGGCAATCCCCCGCCCCGCAAACCATACTTTCCCCAGACCGGAATGGTTGATGCCATCGAGAACCTTCATCAGTTCATCACTGCGTGCTCTGGGCTGTACGTCATCAAACAGATTCAGCTGAGAGACGCCGGTCGGGGAGAAATCGTTCAGCATGATGCCGGCTTTGGCATAGCGATGGCCGGAGACCCAAATCCTGTCCAGCGCTCTGACTGCAGCAGTAATAATGTCCCGGGTGTCCCGAGTGGGTGTCATCAGTTTCTCTGTTGCCAGATTGCCATAGTAGGGCTCGTTGATAGCGAACGGCGAAGTTTTAATGAAGGCCGAGATATGCCGACAGTACTGGTGCTCTCCGCGCAACTTCTCTGCTGCGCGTTCTGCATGCTGGCAGACGGCCTGGCGCATTGCCTCGTAAGTCGTGACGCGTTCTCCAAAAGAACGGCTGCAGACAATCTGCTGTTTTGGCGGGGGCGCTTCTTCCAGCGAGATACATGGCTCTCCGTTCAACTCCCGGACCGTTCTCTCCAGTACCACGTTGAAGTTTTTCCTGATGAATGTTGGGTTAGCGCGGGCCAGCTGCAGTGCTGTAGTGATCCCCATCATTCCCAGCTTTTTCGAAATTCTCCGGCCCACTCCCCAGATTTCTTCCACCGGCTGCAGTGAGAGCAGTTTCTCCGTCCTGCGGGGATTGCCTGCTGTTAACGCCAGTACGCCACCAAACTGCGGCCATTCTTTCGAGGCCCACTGGGCTGACTTAGCCAGCGTTTTGGTGGGGCCCATGCCCACGCCGATCGTCAGGCCAGTTCCGTTGCCAACATGGACGCGCAGCTGCCGGCCAAAGTCTTCAAAGTCTGTGCAGCGATCAATGCCGCGAATGTCCAGAAACATTTCATCGATTGAATACTGCTCAACCCGTGGCGCCAGCTCCTCCAGATGGGTCATGACTCTGTTCGACATAGAGGCGTACAGCTCATAGTTACTGGAAAATACGTACAGTTTCTCAGGAAACTGAGCATTTCTCAGCTGGAACCACGGTACCCCCATTTTGATACCCATCTGCTTTGCTTCTTTTGAGCGGGCTATCACGCAGCCATCATTGTTACTCAGAACGACAACCGGTTTACCGCGCAGGTCAGGTCGAAACACCTTCTCGCAGCTGGCATAGAATGAATTCACGTCAGCCAGGGCGAACATCAGTCTGTTCCCCGGGTTTTATGAATAAACGCGGTTACCACACCGAAAATTTGCAGCGTCTCCGGGTCCGGATGTATCGCAGGGTAGGCCGGGTTCATGGGCTGCAGTACAGGACGGGGCGTCAGCAGAAGCCGTTTGACGGTAAATTCCCCCTCCATTTCTGCGATGACGATATCACCGTGTTGCGGTTTTTCCGCCTTGTCGACGACCATCAGGTCGCCTGAGTTCAACCCTATATCCGTCATTGAGTTGCCGATAGCCCGCACAAAATAAGTGGATGCCCGATGCTTCACACAGTATTCGTTAAGGTCGAGTTCCGATTCTGTATAGTCAGCCGCCGGTGAAGGAAAGCCGGCCGCGCACCGTTCTGTAAATAACGGGAGTGGAAGGATTTGGGGGTCGGAGACTGCCGGGATAAACTTCACGATTCAATTCCTATTCACTGTGTTTATATACAGTAATTATTTTACTGCCATTACTTTTTTGCAAGACTGTTTACGCGGTCCCTGGCTAAACCTCTGCTGTGGTTGCGAAAAAAAATGACTGGCAGTAAAACGGATATCAGACATGTTCGGGGACCGATATACTGTAATATGCAGAAAACAAATGAATTTTTACCTGAGGAGGTCTTTATGTCGCCTGGATTCAGAAATGCTCTCCGCTTTGCCGGCGTCCCCGTCGACAGCAGCGAACCGGTACGCAGGCAGTACGGCAGTCGCATGATTGGTATTGTGACGGTATGTCTGCTCCCGCTCCTGGTGTTCGACGTCCCGCTGTGGGTTTTCGTGCTCTCCCAGGTTATCTGGGGCGCGGGCGTGTATATCGGCCTCTCCGTCGCCGGAGACAAATCCCGGAACCGCTAATATTCTGTCACTGATTGTACGAAAAAGCACAGGCGTGATGACGCCTGTCCTCCCCAGGTGCCGCTGAAAGTCTGCCGCACGCTGCCAGTGTCTCGCGTCAGGCCTGTTACGGGACGGGCGGCTTTTCCGCTCAGTCCCGGCGTCGTTGAGAGTGTACGCCAGTCCCTCGCCTTTTTAATGAACGCCCTTCAAGCCGCTTTCGCGGCATATCCTTGCCGTCAAAAAGACTGACGGCTGCGGTATTCCACGGTCGGCCTGACCCGTGACCTGACGCGATGAACAGGCAGCGTGCGGCAGGGAACGGTATCGCGGTGATGCCTCCTGCCCCCTCTGACTACAGGAGTGCTGCCATGTCCAGATTCATTCTCGGGAACTGTATTGATGTGATGCGCGGATTCCCCGACCGTGCCGTGGACCTTATTGTGACCGATCCGCCTTATTTAGTGGGGTTCAGGGACCGCTCCGGTCGCACGATTGCCGGAGATGTGACGGACGAATGGCTGCAACCGGCCACGCTGGAGATGTACCGCGTCCTCAAAAAAGACGCGTTAATGGTCAGCTTCTACGGCTGGAACCGGGTGGACCGCTTTATGGCCGCGTGGAAAGCAGCAGGGTTTTACGCCGTGGGCCAGCTTGTGTTCACCAAAACCTACGCCTCCAACCGTCGCAACGCGAAAGACCGACGCGGATTTGTGGATTACCGCCATGAAGGGGCTTATGTCCTTGCCAAAGGCCGTCCGGTGCCGCCCCTCAAACCGCTGCCGGACGTGATGCCTTTTCCGTATACCGGCAACCCGCTGCACCCAAACCAGAAACCGGTGGAGGCGCTACAGCCGCTGATTGAGTCATTCAGCGCCCCTGGCGCGATTGTCCTCGACCCGTTTGCCGGGAGTGCCTCGACCTGCGTCGCCGCATACCGCGCCGGACGTCGCTATATCGGCATTGAGCTGATGGAGCAGTACCACCGGGCCGGCACTGAACGACTGGCCGCCATGCGCCGTGCCGTCAACACCCCGGCGGCGAATGATGAATGGCTCCCGGAGGCGGCGTGATGAACTACGACGGACATGAAGCCCTGCGCCGCGATATGGCCGGGCTGGCGAACAACCTTTGCGACCTGAAAACCACTCTCAAAGTGCTGGAAGAAACGTATCACTACCGGCACGACGGACTGGCGGAGCGGCTTGCCGGTATCAGCCTGCGGCGTCTCAGTGTCCTGATGGATGAGGCGTTCAATATTGCCCTGATGCTCGACGAAAGCTTTCTGGACTGACAACCGGGGGCGGAACTACCCCACTGAATCACGGAGACAACACCATGCTGTATGGCACCCGTAAAGAACTGAACAAAAAACTTAAACGCATGTTTGGGAACGAAGAACGCTACGCCCTGCTGGTCTGGACGAAAGAAGACGTGATGGCCCTGGCCGGGAACATGACGGAGGCCGAGGCTCACACCCTGCTTGAGCTTATCGGCCGCACGGGAACGGGGGAGCACACCGAAGAAGGCGTGTCATTCCGCACCGTGCAGGCGCTGTACGCCGGGATTCGCCCGAGCATTCCCCGCGTGAGCGTCCCCGTCGATACGCTGTATCGCATCACGGACATTGCCGCACAGGCGATTAACGGAGAAGACGAGTATTCGCCGTCGCTGACGGTAGATCACTACCCGAGTGTCGCTGACGCTCAGGCAGAAATCGCCTGGCTGAAACGTGAACTGGCCGCCTGACCCGTCCGCCCCGCTGAACGGCGGGGCATTCACCGAAGGAAAAAACATGAGAAACGACACACTCAACGCGCTGATACTCCGCCACGGCGACCGGATGCTACAGGATGCTGGGTGGCCGCCTTGCGTGGATATGATGCAAATCGCGCCTGAAACCATGCCCGGCTGGTCAGTCGCCACCGGCTCGCTCGATGCCGCGCAAATTCTGGCGCTGGTCACGCACCTTTGCCAGCCGCTGACATATGGCCGGGCCGGGCTGCTGACAGCCAGCGCCCGGCGGCTGGCGGGAACCCCGGCGCGGCTGTATCTGTACCCGGCAAAGGGCTTTATGCCCCCGGAAAAACTGGCGGACGTCCAGACACTTCATCTGCCTTATGCACAGGAATGGCTGACGGCGGCAGAATGTGACGATCTGCTGGCTTTCCTGAAAGCCTCCCTCACGCAGATAGCGGAAATCGTCAGGCTGGATGCGCACCGCCTTGCCGCTGCGCTGAAACCGTCCGTCACGCCGCGACTGCTGGACAGGCGGTTTGGTGACTGGCGCGTACTGGCTGACGAGTACGAGCATGAAAACTGGCTGGATGAAAACGACACGGACGTACTGGATGCCGTCCTTGACGCGGTTCTGGTGCGCGGAGCAAGGTTCTGCCCCATCCTGCTCACCGTGGTCAATGAACGACGGGAGGAAATCGAAGCCGCAGGCGTTATCACCGATATGCTGCATTTTCCCGGCGACCCGGCCCGCCGCTGGCTTGATCGCCGTGTACTGCGTGAGGTGGTGAGTGAAGCCCGGGCGACGCCCGCACAAACTGAATGATGATGGCGGGGGAAGAAAAATCACTTCCCCCCACTGACTGGCGCGGGATGACCGTATGCGATAAGGATGTCACCGTGCCGGCTCCGCATTCACCCGGCCCGGCCTCCGGGCCTTTTGGGTGAAAACCCGCCTCTGTTATCCCTGTGTCGTGTGCGGGCTGTGCCGTGCCTTCACTTTAGCCCGGCCGCTGCAGATGCAAGGGTTCGCTGACGCCGCCATCCTCGCCCGGTCGCAGTGTTTTTTTATGAGGCTCGCCGCTCTTCCCGTCGTTTTCTCGCTCAAATTTCGCTCCAAAACCGTCCAGACCGGCTTCGCGCTTTATCTGCGCTGCGGCCTCCGGTGTCGCCCCTGCATCTTCCGCTTTCCGCCGGGCTGTCGTGTCGGCACGGCACCGCCCGGTGTCGCAGTCCATGTGATTACGGAGGTATACCATGCAGTATGTGACAACACGCCCTGTCCTGAATGTTGAAGAGTCCGACCGCCTGTCCTTCATGCCGTACATGTTCGGTGCGGATTTTATGCTCGCTGAATTGCAGGTGTATGCGCTGGCGAAAAAATGGATGCCCGAATATGACGGCGGGTTCTGGCATTACATCCGGCTGCCAGAGGGCGGCGGTTACATGATGCCGGATTGTAGCCGGGTTCATCTTGTCAACAGTGAAAACTGGTTCGACCGCATTGTGAGCGCTGACGCGGCGGGCATTATTCTGACATCGCTGGTCATTAACCGTCGTCTGGCGGCAAATCATGACAGCGGCAACCCGGCCCTGACTCACCTTTACATGCTGCGTGATGCCCAGCTCTGGAATCACATTACCTTCCACCCGGAATGCAACGCCATTTACGCCGCGCTGGACTGATTAACGACCGGGGCGGCCATGCCGCCCCGCAGGGAGACGAAAAAATGAATTCATCCATCACCACTCCGGCGGTCTACGTGGGTACGTATCACCAGTACAACTGCGGCAGCATTTTCGGCAAATGGTTTGATTTAACCGATTTCGACGACGAAGACGCGTTTTATGACGCCTGCCGGACGCTGCACGCCGGCGAGGAAGATCCAGAACTGATGTTTCAGGATATCGAGGGCATTCCGTCACAGTTTGCCTCTGAATCCTCTGTTACCTGGGCGTTTATTGAGGCTTTCCGGCAGGCACAGGACGACGGGCGCGCCGCCGCGTTTGTGGCCTGGGCGGAGTATACCGGTGAGTGTGACTATGACGCCTTTGATGACGCGTATTACGGCGAAGCGGACAGCGAGGAGGATTTCGCATATGGCTTTGTGGAGGATAACGGCCTGTTAAACGAGGTGCCCGAATCATTGCGCGTCTATTTCGATTATGAAGCATACGCGCGTGATTTATTCAGTTGTGATTATTTATTCAATAACGGTTATGTCTTCAGAAACTGAATAATGTCCGGCGGGGAAGCCCGCCGGTTAAGGAAAATACGTATGAAACTTGCACCACAAAGCCGTGAGATCCTGCGCCAGTACAAAGCCCTGATTAATGCCCGCCGCCGTGATGCCGGGCAGCGGGAACTGACCACCGCCCAGGTGATGGATGAAATTTGTTACTACATGACGTGTCAGTGTGCCGTGTACATCGGCGGTCATTTCATCCTTCAGGGCGGTAAAGGCCAGTAAACAGGATGGCAGGCGCGGGAGGAGGGCGCCTGTCAGCCCGCGCGCAAAACCCGGGCAGGCTGCGCCTGCCGGAGAGAGACGTCGCCGCGCCTCCGGCGCCGCGCATTCTCCTCTCCTGTCTTTCTTCCCCATTATCCGTCGATGAAGTCTGTAAATGCGCGTAGTATCCACAGTATCTTTCTGTAAACCTGACCGGTGATGCATATGTCAAAATGGAATATCGCCTCATTCTCAAAAGAAGAGCAGGACAAAGTATCAGTCGATAAAGCGGCCGCCGCTGTTGCCTGGCAGGAACGGATGAACAAGCCTGTTGTCCACGAACTCGTTGAGCGGGAACAGCCTGAACATCTGCGCGCATATTTCCGTGAACGGCTACGTGTGCATCGAATCAACAGTCAGCAGCTGCCGCGCGCAAATGCGCCTGAATACCAGAAGCCGGAAGACGGTGTCAGTGAGAGTAAGCCTTAATTTTTTCCCAGGGAGGGACTGCTATGCGTATGTCTGTTATGTATGGTGCCGTTGCGCTGTTAACCGGTATTAATCTTTTTTATATCCCTTTCCTGCCAGTTCAGGCGTTATGGGGGGCTGGCCTGTCAGTCGCTTTTATCGTGCTGAATATTCTCGCCGATAGATTGCGCCTCTGGAGTGGCGTGCCCTGGACGATTGCTGCCGGTGTCATCGTCGCTTTTATGCTTAACGGTGCAGAACCCGATGAAGAAAACCGGGTACTCATCAGTACATTCGCCTGTCTCGCCTCAGCATGGTATGCCGGGATTCAGTTCAGAAAAGAGAAGAGCGAGTCTCTGTCCTGACCGGGACTATTTCTGCCGCTGCCGCTGCCGCTGCCTCTTGCTGTTGCTGCTATTGTTGATGCTGATGGTCTTGCTCTTGCTGCTGCTCTTCCTTTTACTGTTCCTCTTCCTCACTTTATTTTCACTCAATCTGCCTCCGGGCCACCTTCGGCTCCCGACCGCTGCGCGTCCGGTCGTCGAGCCACACTCCGCTAACCGCGAAAGGACGCGCTAAGCTCCGCCGAACCCGCCAGGCGGTTTCGGGCCTGCCGGCTAGTGTCTGATGTCTGACGTCAACGGCAGGCTTGCAGCATCCTTGTCAGGATGCGCCGCCCCTTTTACGCGCCGTCACCTGCGCTTACTGCACCCCGGCAAACTGACGCCGGGCTGTAAGGCGCAACGCCGTTTTCGCTGCCGCTTCTCCGACGTTGCGGCGGGTTCCTGCTCTTTCCTTACCTGGTGCCGTTTCACCCCTTTGAGTCCTTTCGCCGGGGCTGAGACAAGCACAGTCGCTGTCAGCTGTCCAGGGTAAATGGCACGCGGTAAACCGCGCCCCGGACATCCGCCATCGCCCGCGCTGGTTTACGCCCTTGCGGCGAGGTTCTCAAACGGATGAAGGAAGTTACCCGAGGAATAAAACAGCAGGTCCCCGCAAACGTCAAAACCGCGGCTCCGTAACTCAACGGATGACGGGTTTTTAAAAGCAAAACAAAAGATTAAGGAGATTCATCATGGCAGCACGTGGGATTAACAAAGTCATTCTGGTCGGGCATCTGGGGCAGGACCCCGAGGTGCGTTACATGCCCAACGGCGGCGCAGTGGCAAACCTGACGCTGGCCACGTCCGAAACATGGCGTGATAAGCAGAGTGGGGAACTGCGCGAAAACACCGAATGGCACCGTGTTGTCATGTTCGGCAAGCTCGCGGAAGTGGCTGGCGAATACCTGCGTAAAGGCGCGCAGGTCTACATCGAGGGCCAGATGCGCACCCGTAGCTGGCAGGACGATACCGGCGCCACGCGCTATGTCACCGAGGTGCTGGTCGGGCAGAACGGCACCATGCAGATGCTCGGCGGTCGTCGTGGAACTGGTGAGCCTGAGAGCGCCGCACCGCAGCAACCCGCGCAGCCGCAGGATCCTGCTGCCCCGGCACAACCTGCTGACGCTCCGGCTAAATCCCCGAAAGCGAAGGGCGGTAAAAAAGGGCGTCAGAGCGCTGCTCCGTCTCAGCTTCCTCCCCAGCCGTTCCCGGACGATTACCCGCTGACCGATGAGGATGTGCCCTTTTAAACCATGATGAACACGCCCCGTTCAGGCGGGGTAGAAAAAGGAGAAAACATGAGCATTTATAACGCCGGACCGTTACCGGATGACACCTTCACCAGAGCACAGGCTGAAGCGGTGGTTGCACAGTTTGAAAATGTCGCCATCGAAGACGATCAGATTTCGCATTTTCGCCTGGTCGTTCGTCATAACGGCGAAATGGTGTGGCGTGCATGGAATTTTGAAGCGGATGCCGGGAAATGGCTCAACCGTTACATCGAACGCTATGGCATCCGTAAAACGAAGTAAGCCGTAAGAGGTGCCGGACAGTACGGGCTGTCCGGCAGACAGTCATCAATATCAGAGAGGTATCAATTATGTCAGTGACCGAGTTTAAAGCAAAAACCCCCGCAAAAACCAGCAAAAAAGCAGTGAAACCTGCTGAAGCCGCCGCCCTGAAAGCCGCGCTTGAGGCTGCACAGATTGAGATGGTGCCGCTGTCGGCGCTGGTCAAATCCCCGCTGAACGTCCGCACTATCCCGTATCCGCCGGAGAGTGTCCGGGAAATGGCTGACTCCATTCTTGCGATCGGCCTCATTCAGAATCTGGTGGTTCATACCCTGCCTGATGGCCTGTCGGGCGTCGCGGCGGGCGGTCGTCGTCTGGCGGCCCTGCAACTTTTACAGCGCGAGCAGCGCATCGATGCCGGGCATCAGGTCATCGTGAAGCGCGTCAGCGACGAACTGGCGGTTGTGGCTTCGATGGTCGAGAACAACAACCGGGTGGCGATGCACCCGGCAGAACAAATCAGCGGTTTCCGCACGTTGTCTGAGCAGGGGAAGACCCCGGCACAGATTGGTGACCAGCTGGGGTACAGTTCGCGCCACGTCCAGCGCATGCTGAAGCTGGCAAATCTTGCCCCGGAACTGATTGTCCTGCTGGCAGAAAACACGCTCGATGTGGAGCAGTGTCAGGCCCTGAGTCTGGAAAGTGACCCGGCGCGTCAGATACAGGTATATGAGCAGGTGAAGGCTTCATACAGCAACGCTCCGGCCCATCTGCTGAAACGCGCCATCACGGACACCGAAATATCGGTTCGCGACGCCCGCTTTATGTTTGTCGGGCGCGAAGCGTATGAGGCCGCCGGGGGCGAAGTGCGCGAGGACCTGTTCAGCGCTCAGGAGGGCGACGGAACGGCAGACGGGGTGCTGGTCGGGCGTCTGGTGCAGGAAAAAATGGAGTCCGCCGCGCTGGCGATTGAAATGCAGGAGGGCTGGGCATGGTCACTGGCACGGGAAGGGGCGGTCAGAAACTACGGTGACGACCGGGAGCATTATCTGGTTCTGCCGGAGCCGGAGGGCGAACTCAGCGCTGACGAACAGCAGCGTCTCGATGAACTGTACGCCACGCAGGACGCTACGGAAACATTTGAGGATGAAGCCGCGATTCAGGTGCTGATTGACGAGATTGAAGAGGCGGCATCGATCCGGGCATGGACGCCGGAGCAGAAAGCGGCCTGTGGCGTGGTGGTCAGTCTGAGTGACGGCGAGCTTCGTATCCAGCGCGGTGTGCAGAAGAAAGTGCAGGAGGTGGTCGCTGTCGGGCAGGAAAGTCCCGTCTCTCAGGCTTCCATCCATGTGGTCGCCAGCAGTACCCCGGATGTGGCAGAGGGTATCAGCGTACCGCTCCTGAAAAAAATGTCGTCTGAGAGAACGCTGGCGGTACAGGCGGAACTGGTCAGGCAGCCACACAAAGCTGTGGCCCTGATGGTCTGGCGGCTGTGCAGTTGCGTGTTCGACTACTGCACCACCACCCGGCACCCGTTTGTATTGCGCCTCGAAGTCCACCACAGCGGCCTGACCAGCGAAGCCCCGACCGGACAGGAAGGTCAGGCATGGCTGGCGCTGATGCAGGAGAAAGCCCGGCTGGAAGCCCTGCTGCCGGAAGGATGGCGTAAAGACTTCACCACGTTCATCGGCCTCGACGGACAGACGCTCATGTCGCTGATGGCCTTCTGTACTGCCTGTTCGGTGGATGGTGTCCAGACCCGTGAACACGGACATACCCGCCGCAGTGATCTCGACGGTGTCGAGGCGGCGCTCGGGTTCCATCTCCGTGACTGGTGGCAGCCAACGGCGGATAACTTCCTCGGGTTACTCAGCAAAAATCAGATTGTGGCGGCGCTGAAGGATGCCGGACTGACCGGGGCCGCCTCGGATGCCGAAAAAATGAAGAAGGGCGATGCCGCCAGTCACGCCGAACAGTGGCTCTCCGGGACCCGCTGGGTGCCGGGATGGATGCAGTCCCCGGATGCTGCAACGCCGGAAGAAGCAAACACCACGCCTGACACTGACGAATCGACTTCCCACGCTGCCTGATCACGGAGACGCCGCCCTGCGGGGCGGCGATAAGGAGACTATGATGCGCAATGTTATTACCCCCGATGTACTGAAAACCATGATCCCACAGGAATACGAAGACTGGCGCGAGGGAGGGGAGGATTTGCGCCGCGAACTGACCCATGCCGTGATGCGTGACCTGAACTGCCCGGATAACTGGGACATGAACGGGGAGTACCGCAGCGAGTTCGGGGGCTTTTTTCCGGTACAGATCCGCTTCACGCCCTCTCACGGTAACTTTCATCTCGCCGTGTGCAGTCCCGGCGATATCTCCCCGGCCTGGATGGTGGTGTTTGTCCCCGCCAGCGGTCGTCCGTTCTCTGTGGTCAGCACACTGCCAGTCTGGTCGCCGGAGGTGATTTCGCACACACTCAGTCTGACCGCACGGCTTGATGTCGATGGCTACAGTCAGGCCAGTATTATCAGCGTGCTGGCAATGGAGGGCGCACAGTGAACACATCAACAACGTCTCTGGTGACCCTGAAACCGGCCCGACAGGCGGCGCTGCAGGCGGTCCTGTCGGTGGAGGAATCCCGCCGTCACGGTGCGCGTCTGCCCGCCATGCCGCACGTGCGCACCTTCCTGCGTCTGCTGACCGGGAACAGCCGCATGAACACGACCGTGGCGCAGCGTATTCCCGGCCTCAACTGGAACCCGAAGCATCGTCTGAGCAGCCTCAAACAGGTGGAGGAGGCGCTTGATGAACTGATTGCCAGCCAAGGGGAGTGCTGCCCGCTGCCGCTGCCGGTGGATGTCCAGGCTGAACTGTTCCCGGAGGTGCTGCACACCCGGACAGAGCGCCGGTTGCAGCGTAGAAACATCGCGTTCACCCGCAGAATGCGCCGGGAGGAACGGACGCTGGCGCATCACTGGCGGCTGCGGCAGAACCTGCTGGGGCAGGCCGTCACGGAGCTGAACTTTCAGTCCCCGGAGACGGTCAGCAGCTGGTACCGCCGGTGGGCCGAAGAGTTTGACGCGCGCGAGCTGGAGCCTGCTTTCTGGCACTGGCGGTCGCGGTTTACCTCGCTGGCCCCCCTGGACTGGCTGCGTGACGCTGGTGAGCCGCTGTACGGGGTTATCCATGAAATTGGCTTCATTGTGCGTGACACCCCGGAGGCTGTGCGTCAGGCAGAGCGCTGGCAGGTGCCGAACAAGCTGACAGACCGGAGGCGCGGATGAAGTGGCGTTACTCCCTGCGCTGGAAATTACCATCACTGTGTCCTGGTCCGCATGAACTGGCATCCGAACTGGTGGAAGCCGGACAGCCTGCGCCCGAATCCATTATGTCGCTATGGGTGGCGGGTGCCGGGTATGCGGTGTGCGTGGATTTTCCCGATGAGCGGCAGGTCAGGCGCTGGAGCGATGAGCGGAAAGCGGCTGCGCGTCGAAGGAATCTTGAGCGTCGGGTCAACAGGATGGCGCCCCTGTTTGCTGAGGAACTGATTGAGCGGGAGCTTGAGAGGCGACCAGACTATTTCCGGGGAAAATCTCAGACCTGAATCGGGTGAGGCCCGGTTCAGGCGCGCATCGATGTGGAGCCTGCAACGTCTGAAAGAAAAAAGCACAACGCCGGATAAAGAGAGGGGCGCTGACGCGCTCCTCTTTATCCTGTCACTGTATTATCGCCCTTAAATCTTCTGCCTCTTTAATACTGCTTTCTGACAGGTTGATTATCTTCTCCTGCAGCGTTCTCTCTTCTTCCGTCTCTTTCTGACTGGCCTGACCCGCTGACCCCTTCGGCTCCCGACCGCTGCGCGTCCGGTCGTCGAGCCACACTCCGCTAACCGCGAAAGGATGCGGTAAGCTCCGCCGAACCCGCCAGGCGGTTTCGGGCCTGCCGGCTAGTGTCTGATGTCTGACGTCAACGGCAGGCTTGCAGCATCCTGACAGGATGCGCCGCCTCTGTCGCGCCGTGGCCTGCGCTCCCTGCATCCCGGCGAAAAACAACGACCACCGGGCTGTAAGGGGCAACGCCGTTTCGCCTGCCGCGACCCGTCGTTGCCGGGGTGCCTGCCCTGGTGTTCCGTGCGCCTTTCACCGTTTAAGCCCCTTCGCCCGGGAATATCCCGCCACAAACCGCCTGGCTGTCCAGTACCGCTGAAGCTCTCCGGCGACATTTTTTGCCGAAAACCCGACAAATAATGTCGCCTCCGTACCGGACATCTGCACCGGCCCGTGTCTGTTCTTTCCCGTTGCGGCGAAGGTTCTCAAACGGGTGAGGTTCACAACCCGGAACAAACCGGCAGGTCCCCCGCGATGAAAGGTCGCGGCTCCCGAAACTCAACGGGTGATGTTCTTTAAAAATCAGGAGGAAAAAATGCAGACACGGGCGATGCGTGTTTATCAGATCACGTTTAGCGGACTCGACGTAAAAGGCGTTATTCCGATGTTTACCCGCGTGAATGCCATGACCGGAAAGGGCGCGATTAAGGCGTTTATTGAGCGTTACAAACCTGTTCAGGGCTGGTTTCTGGGCGATCCCGAAGACATTACCGACAAAGTAAAAAAGGAGGCAGAAGAAGCAGAACGTAGAAATGAAAAAAGCAGGGATAACCCTGCTTCATCCATGCCGCAGAAATCGCTGTAACGACTTTTGCGGCTATCGACTAACTAACTATAAAGGAGTCACCTAAATGACACCTGTCATTCTTCCACCTTCCGCAGAGGCTGTAAAGCCCCGCCGTCATTCCCGTATCCCCCGCGTCGATATTCCCGCGCCGGAGATAGACCCCGCGCTCAGGGCCTTCGGGCGGCACATTGCGAAATCTGTTCGCAAGGGGCGCGGTGTCCACATCCCCGCGATGAAAAACGCCGATTTTGGTCAGGTGCTCCGCACCCTCGAACTGACACGCGCATTTAACTAACCAGGTGAGCCGCTCCGAAAGGGGCGGCAACAGCAGAAGGAGGACATCATGAATCACACCAGCACACAGGCTGTCAGCGTCGACATTACCCCCCACAGCGGCGCGGGAGAGGTCATCCCGTCTTTGCCCGTCGAGCGCATTGTGGCGCAGCGAAACAGCGGCGTGACGGCGTTTCTGGAGGCGATAAGGCTGCTACGTGACGCGCAGAAACTCATTTTTGACGCATCCGGACGCGGCTGGATCTCCGGCATGACCGAAATCATCGAACGCAGCCTGTCAGCCGACCGCAGCACCACGCGGGAAGCCGCCTTAAAACGCAGCATCTGCCGTTATGCAGATCGCGACATCTGGACGCGCCTGATGAATGACACGGGCATGTTTACGCTGATGAGCGAGGCGCAGCGTAAGGAATGGGACACGCAGTTGTACAGTGACGACTGTCCCGAAATTACGCTGGACAACGTGATCACTACGTTCCGGGCACTGAACGCCAGCAAGGGAGAAACGTTTGAGCAGGGCGTGATCGACGTGTTCCGAAATCTGTCCTGGGACTACAAAACCAACAATCCGCGCTTTCTCGGCAAACGCATCATCATTGATGGCGTCCTGGATAATCATCGCGGGCTGTATTTTTCCGTGCGCACGTATGCACAGAACCGGATAGATGACCTCGCCCGCCCGTTCTGGATCCTCGACGGAAAGAACATCCCCGACAATCGCGTCTCCGAGGGGGCGAACCTGAGCGCGTTTATCAGTCAGGGCGGCGCGGCGAGTGTGGGCGAGGTGTTTACCTGCGAGTATTTTACGGTACGCACATACAAAAAAGGCTCCGCACACGTCACCTTTACCCGGCCCGACCTGGTGGAGAAGGTGAACGACATTATCGCGCGGCACTATCCGGGGGCGCTGCCGCCGGTGGTCTGATGCACTGGCGGGGGACTTGCTCCCCCGTCACTGTCTGAGAGTCCGCCGAAAACCCGCCTGCGGCGCGTGGCAGGGCTGCGCTGACGCGCCGCCATGGCCACTTTGTCACAGGACAGGTATCCCTGTTTCGGGCTGACTCTGACGGTTCAGCTGATATCCTCTCCTGTTTCATTCTCTCTTCTGCTTTTTCTTTCTGACAGGCCAGACCCGGGGACCCCTTCGGCTCCCGACCGCTGCGCGTCCGGTCGTCGAGCCACACTCCGCTAACCGCGAAAGGATGCGGTAAGCTCCGCCGAACCCGCCAGGCGGTTTCGGGCCTGCCGGCTAGTGTCTGATGTCTGACGTCAACGGCAGGCTTGCAGCATCCTTGTCAGGATGCGCCGCCCTTTTACGCGCCGTCACCTGCGCTTTTCGCACCCCGGCAAACTGACGCCGGGCTGTAAGGGGCAACGCCGTTTTCGCTGCCGCTTCTCCGGCATTGCGGCGGGTTCCTGCTCTTTCCTTACCTGGTGCCGTTTCACCCCTTTGAGTCCTTTCGCCGGGGCTGAGACAAGCACAGTCGCTGTCAGCCGTCCAGGGTAAATGGCACGCGGTAAACCGCGCCCTGGACATCTGCCATCGCCGGTGCTCGTTTACGCCCTTGCGGCGAACGGCTCTCAAACGGATGAAGGTAACAACCAGCGGAGCAGAGCAGCAGGTCCCCGCAAAACGTCAAAACCGCGGCCCGGCAACTCAACGGGTGAGGGTTTTAAAGCCTCAAAGTCAGAAAAAGGGAGAAATTCATGAATACCCGCAACGTCCACATATCGTCCGTTCTGCGTACTGATGGTTTTGTGCGCAATATCCACACCGCTAACCCGTTCGATGTTATCCGCGCTGATGTGGTGCTTGCGCGCATCGAGAAAGAGGCAGGGCGCTGCTGCGGGCTGCATTACGAGCTGTATCAGGCGCGAGTGCTGAGCGATGCGCTGGATTATCTGGACGCGCTGCCGCTGAAAGACCGCCCGGCGTTCATGGGCGCGGCGGCAAAACGTGGCTACATCCTGACGCTGGCGGAAGAAAAACACGCGGAGGAAGCCCGTGATGTGCTGATGAGTGAACTGGCGGCAAACGAGTAGACAAACACGGGTGGCGGCATGTTGCTGTCATCCCTTAACCCGAAGGAGAAAACCATGCACTTATACATCACCGAATCTTCAGCCCGTCCGGGAATGCAGATCACCGCCGAAGCCGAGCGCGAATACTGGCTGAGTCGCCAGAAAGCGGCGGTGAAAGCGCCCGCTGAAATCGACGTTCACGCCTTCCACGACGCGCTGGGCCTGATGTTCCCGCTTAACTGGTCAACAAGTGATAACGGTGTCTGGGAAACGTTCATGCTGCAGGAGATGGTCTGCGGTGACGTGACAGAGATTTATGCCCGCTGCGGAGCCAGATATTTCCGGCTGCGGGATGTGTGCAACCTGAGCCATGCGCAGATTAAAACGCGCATTAAGGAGGGATTTAACCCGGAGCAGAAATGAAAAAAGCAGGGAAAACCCTGCTTCATCCACGCCGTAAAAGTCGCTGGAACGATTGATACGGCTGTTCAAATTAACTTACGAGGTACATATGAACCTTTCTATTCTTTCACCTTCCACTGAGGCTGTAAAGCCCCGCCGTCACCAGCGCATTCTGCGCGATGACATCGCCGCGCGGGAGATAGACCCGGCGCTGAAAGCCTTCGGACGGCATATTGCCCGCAGCATTCGCAAGGGGCGCGGCGTCCATATCCCGGCGATGAACAACATCGCCTTCGGGCAGGTACTTCGCACGCTTGAACTCAAACGCGCATGTAACTGATAAGGTGAGCCGCTCCGAAAGGGGCGGCAACAGCGGAGATAATTGTATGTCACAGCTGAGTTTTGCCGATGTGTTCAACATGGCCAGAGAAACCGCAGACAATCCCCCGGTCGTTCAGGTGAGGACTCAGGTCGCGGAAGTGGTGCCTTCTGTTCAGCGTTTGATGAGTGAGCAGCACAGCCGGAGCCGGTTTATCCGCGTGTTTAAAGACACGGGCCGCCATCTGGGACGCTGGGAGGTGTTCAGTGATTTTCTGTCACTGGCTGCCAGTGAGCTGGATATGGCCCGGATAAGCGCGCCTGAAAGCATGGAGCACTGCCGGAAAATCTGCGCGCGTTATGAGGCGTCAGATATTGCGAACATGCAGGAGATGTTCTGCATGATGGTGTGCGCACTGGAGGCGAAGTTTCATGATTTCCTCGGCGCCATTTTCATGGAGCTTGAGCTGGGCGATAGCTTTCGCGGGCAGTACTTTACCCCTTATTCGGTCCAGTGCCTGATGGCGCGGATGCTGATGCCGGGCATCAGGGACACTGTCCGCCGTGAAGGGATAGCCACGGTCAGCGACCCGGCCTGTGGTGCCGCCGGGATGCTGATTGCGTATGCGGAGTGCCTGCTTGAGGCCGATATCAACCCTTCCATGCATATGTTCGGCAGCTGCATCGATATCGATCCGGTGGCGGCAGATATGGCTTTCATCCAGCTGTCTCTGCTGGGAATTGCCGCCGAAGTGGTCACGGGCAACACCCTGACAATGCAGTTCCGGCGGGTAAGATACACTCCCGTGTACTATCTCAATGACTTTGAAAAGAGGCTGGCTGACCTGAACCGGTTCAGGGCGATGCGGGACTTTATGCGCGGGATAAAGCAGGCTGCATAAATAACCGGAGGGGCAGGGGATAACCTGCCCGACTGCGGAAAAAAGGCCGCGCACCTGCGGTGCCGGATAATACCGGCTGCGCTACGCGCCGCCTGTATTATTCCGTCGCGGGCTTGTCTCTTCATTAATATTTGTTTGTCCCTGTTATATTTCATCCGGCATCCTGCTGTTTATCTCTTACGGTATTTATCCTTTGCACTGAAAATAATAAACAGTGGTCCGGGCGTCGTCCCGGACGGGACACGGCTGTCGTGAACAGAGCCAGCAAGCTGTCTCTGCCCTTCGGGCTTCCATCCTGACGCAAATTCAAAAACGCGCTTGCTGCATCCTTATCAGGATGCGCCGCTTTCACCGTGGCGATAAATACCCGCCACTCTGATGGCCGGAACGTGAATTCGATGAAGACCGAATCGACGTTCCGGGTTGTGTGTATGCTCAGCCCCGCGCTATATCGCCCGTCATCATCTTTTCGCGGAGGGCGGCTTTTAGCATCAGCCGTGGCGAAAATAAAGGGGTATATAAACGCTTCGCGCCCCTTTATTTACTCCCCGTCGGCTGCTAATTGCCCTTTGCCGCTCAGTGATGAAGTCGAACGATTTAATAAACCGCGAAGGAGTTAACCAGCATGCACACAATTAACGTCAACACCGCCACTCGTGAATCAGACGAACAATTTAAAACTGACAAATATCTGCGTTATGCCGTTACCGATGGCGATGAGCGTCTGGATTTTATCCCGGCACTCTTTTTTACCCCGTCTGCGGAGAATATGGTCGCGAGCTGGTTACGCCAGCATTCCGATTACGATGGCGGATTCTGGTCTTACTGGATTATTCCGCAGGGTGTCGGCGGAAATATTACCCCCGGCCGCATCCAGTTTATCACCACCCAGACCGGCTATATTGCACCAGAAGGTGAGCAGCGTTACAGGATGCACATCCCCGGAAATTATTTTGAAGGTGAAGTCAGCGCCGATGCAGCAGGAATTATTGCCACGCTGATGATTATGAACTGGCTGTCATGGCAGGTGGCGGATATGGGGCCGGAATATGCCCGCGTCTGTAAGCATCTGGTTTCCCGTCAGGATGCGCTGAAAGATTATCTCAGTATTATTCATCATCCAGAACGGCATTTAATCTGGCGGGCGATAGACTAATCATATACCTGAAAAAAAGACCTCATGGAGGAGGTCTTTAGTTTTTCACAGGCCGGGATTGTCCGGCATTTTTATTTGCCTTGATGGCCCGGTAGATAGCTTCAATCTTTCTTGCATACTCCAGACGTCGCTGGGCCTGCCTGTCCGTTCTGCGGAATCCCGCATTATAGGCACCCACCGCCTCCCAGCTGACTCCCCATTTCTTAAATGACAGTGCCAGATAATAAGCACCCGTGTAAATGTTCAGGCAGGCATCTGTCAGCAGCTGTTCCGGTTTAATACCGAACTGCGACAGTTGAGCGTGATGCTGCGAATCGATTTGCATCAGTCCGGCACCGTAGCCCGTACCTGGATTTTTGCCGATAGCATCCACAACCCATTTTGATTCCTGCCATGAAATAGCCCGGAGCAGATCCGGATCTATTCGATAATCCCGTCCTGCCATATCAAAACAATCCGTGGCCCATGCAGGCGTGGATATTAATAACAGGGCAGCAAACGCCAGTTTTTTTCTCAAGAGATTCCCTCCGGGCCGATTCCTGTAATTACGTTAACCCAGACCAGAACGATACTCAACAAATATGCACTCCTCACCACAAAATCACCACACCCCACGCAAAATTAAAATTTTGCAGATTAGCATTCAGAAACAGTAAGTTAACCTTAGTTATATTATTTTATTTAATATAAGGTTATATATAAGTGAATCATCTACGAATCAATGGCAATTCATGAATGATTCATTATTGAATTGTTTTTAAATCACAATATTAAAATCAGATGGTTGATGTGAATTGACTCTAAATTCAATTCGTGGTGTGATTTGTCCTGTGAATTGCGGAGGATTAATATAAAATCAGAGTCGATTCACGATTCGATTCGTTGTCAGATAAGGTAGATATGCCAGGCCGTATTAAAACAAACCGTCTCATTTTTATAAGGAGTTCGAAGTGGCAAAAGTCCAGGCTTATGTCAGTGATGAAATGTCTGAAAAAATAAATGCCATTGTGGAAAAAAGAAGAGCTGAAGGAGCAAAGGAAAAAGATGTCAGTTTTTCCAGTATAGCCTCAATGTTGCTTGAGTTAGGTCTTCGAGTTTACGAAGCACAAATGGAACGTAAAGAATCCGGATTTAACCAGATGGCATTCAATAGAGCATTGCTGGAAAGCGTAGTGAAAACACAATTTACGGTAAATAAAATTCTGGGCATTGAATGTCTGAGTCCTCATGTCTCGGGTAATCCTCGATGGGAATGGTCAGGGTTAATTGAAAATATACGGGATGATGTGCAGGAGGTTCTGCTTCAATTCTTTCAAGAGGTCGAAGATTCTGATAGTGAGTAATATAAGAATTTTTCCACGTTCTTAAATGATATTTGATGTTTTTGGTTTTTCTTTTAATTTGTGACTGATTGTTCTTTTTGGTAGTGAATATTCAGAATAAAGATCTGGTATTAATGGGTGACATTGTAAGGGGGGAGTTTTATAATTTAGTGGCAGTTTAAAATTTGAGAAACATTGGTGTAGAGAGCTTGACCCTCTCTACACCAACTATCCATAGATACCTTATATGGAGGCGCCTATGTGTGCGAAGGATCGTAGTCAAATCATAGTGTACAGTCAATCGGAAATCATCAGTCATCTTGATGATTTTCTCTCCATCTCATCAAGTCACTGCTTTATACGTGATGCTCATGGCGAGTTAATGTATGTGAGCCCGCTATTTGAGAAAAATATTCTAAATGACAATGAACTAAAATTCTGGTTTTCGTCTATACCAATTGATATTCGGATAGAGTTATTTAACGCTGAAATTAATTCTTTTTCAGGGGAGGGGCCGTATATTTTTAAGGGGGTTAAATCAATGAACTGTTTGCTAAACATATTTATTGAATGCGTTTCTATAAATGGAGTTAAATTAGTTAGATGGGTTTTCTTTTCAGAATCCGTGATTTCTTTACCTCTGGAGGGCGAAAGTAGTCGAGCTTCTATATATATTGATGATATCTTTTCTTTGAGAAAAAAAGTGGGTTTGGATTTCTGGAGGGTTTTTAACTTATATGCTTATGGATTTACGATATCAAAAATTTCAGGTTCGACGAATTTAACTGAAGACCAGGTAAAGAAATTAATAAGAAAAATTAAAAGCGATTGTTTTTTGATTAGCAGGGACAGCTTGGGGATATTAATTTTAAATACACAGAATTATAGTCGGCTTGCTTTTAACGTAATCAAAATTCTATCTGGCAAGTGTTAAAATTATGTAAATCACGCGCACTTTTAGTGCGCGTGATTGTGAAAATAATTTACTCAAAACACCTTCTTAATTTGTTTACTTTTAACTCGGCAAATGTAAACTTTTTTAAGAGTTGGTAATCTTATTTTGGAGGTCGATTGGAAAAAGCGATGAGGAGTAACGCACGACCTGCGCCAGGGAAAAATGTACTTCTGAAACTGGATGAGGAGACTAATCGTCGACTCATTAAAGCAAAGGACAGAAGCAGAAGAAGTAAAACATCTGAGGCTTATTTGAGACTGAAAGATCATCTTGAACGATTCCCGGATTTTTATAACTCAGAGCTTACCGTGCCAGGAGGTGAACAGTAATTTAAACCATAATTCATACATCATTTTTATATATCAATCATTCTTTTTAAAGGAAATAAATATGAATGCTGTTGCAAGTGTTCAGGGCGTTGCTGTCTCTGAAAAAAATAAACCGTCTTTTCTGTCCCGCGTTTTCAACAAAAAGAAAGTGCTGAAAATGACGAAAGCTGTGCTGCCTGTTGCCGCTGTGGGGGCCTTCTTCCCGGATGTTGCGATGGCCACCACCACCGCGACTGACCTGATGAAGTCCGGTGACACCACGGTCAAGGGGACCTTCGGTAAGTCATCCAGCGTGGTCAAGTGGGTGGTACTGGCGGAAGTTATCGCGGGCGGCATCATGTATATGATGACCAAGAACGTCAAGTTCCTGGTGGGCTTCGCCATTCTTTCCGTATTTATCAGCGTGGGTATGACTGTCGCTGGTTACTAAAAGGCAATAAGTGATGACGGGAGACGAATTAAAAAAATACCGTTTCCCGGAAACACTGACTAACCAGAGCCGCTGGTTTGGTTTATATCTCGATGAACTTATCCCGGCCGTGATATGCCTCGGCTGGGGTTTCTGGACCAGTAAGTTCTTATTTGGTATGGCCGCAGCGGCACTGGTTTTCTGGGGTATCAAAAAGCTAAAGAAAGGGCGGGGCAGTTCCTGGCTACGCGACCTGATTTACTGGTATCTGCCGACCTCGCTTCTTAAAGGTTTTTTTCATGATGTCCCGGAGTCCTGTTTCCGGCAATGGATTAAATAACTCAACGGGGAAATAACATATGGAACATGGCGCCAGGCAAGATACCACGCGTGTTATTGCCGTGGGATTTATCTGTCTGGGGACGCTTTTTATCCTCAGTCTGACCACCAATATTATCCAGGGTATTAATAACTACCGCCTTCAGACAGAACAGAAAGTGGCGGTCACACCGATGCTGTATGGTGCGCCATTTGCTGTCTCACAGAATCAGGCAGATGCCTCTTATATCGAGCAATTGGGGCTCAGCTTTATTGCATTACGCCTGAATGTCACACCGGAAACGGTTGATGCCCAGCATCAGCAGCTGCTCCGGTATGTATTACCCGCCTCGCAGAACAATCTTAAGATCCAGCTGGCTGAAGATGCGAAGCGCATAAAAGAAAACAATGTTAACGCCACCTTTTATATGACGTTTATCCGCGCCTATCCGGCCGAAAATCGTGTCGATATTCGCGGTGAGTTGAAAACATGGATTGGTGACTCGAAACCCTACAGTGAAATTAAAAGTTATGTTCTGCAGTTCAACCGGGTTGAAGGTGTCAGCTGGCTGTCGCGTTTTGGAGAAATAAAGAGTGAAAAAGATTAACTCGTTATTTATTTCAGGCTGCCTGTGTTTCGCGGCACCTGCGATATCTGCCACCCAGAACGGGACACTGGTCCCGACGGTTGTGCCGCTGGCCAATGGCGGACAGGCAAACATTGCTGTCAGTAACACCGATCCCAATCTTTTTACCGTGCCCGGAGATCGCATTACCGCGATTAACAGTCTCGATGGTGGCCTGACCAATCAGGAACAGACTGACAGCGGTGGCGCGATTCTGGCCACGGTCAGCAAAAAGCCGTTCACGTTTATTGTGGAGACCGAACGGGGTCTGAATTTTTCAATCCATGCCGTCCCCCGTGCCGGTGTCGGCAGAACTATCCAGCTGGTCACGGAACTGACGGGCACACCTGGCCCGGCCAAAGCGTGGGAAGAGTCAAATCCGTACGAAAGTATTCTTGTTTCCCTGAACCGTGCCGTTCGCCAGGGCGGGATGCCTGATGAATACCAGAGTGTGCCGGTGACGTCAGAAACGCTCCAGGTACCTGCCGGTCTGCGTGCGACGGCGGAAAAGGTCTGGACCGGGCATCATCTGAAGGTGGTCCGTTTCAGCCTGGAGAACATGACATTTTCCCCCCGTCTGGTGCGGGAAAGTGACTTCTGGCAGCCCGGAACACGCGCTGTCATGCTCAGCACCCCGGCAGGTCTGCTGACCGGAGGGGGACGTATGCACGTCTGGATCACCACGTCAGATTCCGGAGGGGCGCGCTGATGGCAAACTTCAACACTCTGATTAAACGTAAACAGTACATCTGGCTGGGACTTATTCTGGTCGGCGGCACCGCGGCCATTGGCGGAGGGATGTATCTTTCAGAACTGAACCTGAGCTCTGATGAGGAAGCCCCGGTTCAGGGGGAACCCGCCCCTGACATGACCGGCGTCGTTGACAGCAATTTCAATGCGAAAGTGGAGCAACACGCAACCACTGAAATGCAGGCGACAGCCGCTGACCTGAACAAACGCTTCGCCTCCCTGCAGGGAGAAGTGGATTTGCTGAGTAAGGCGCGTACCGCCGATCAGATACGTATCGATCAGCTCAGCAATGAAAATGCGGCGATGCAGGAGCAGCTGAAAGCCCTGGGCGTGAAACCTGCCGTCACTGGCGGCGAGCCTGCGCCGTCGCCGTCGTCACCGCCACCCGGGCCGGAAGGGGAGCCTGCGCCAGTCAACTATCCGCCGCAGTCCGGCGGTGCCGTGCCGCCCCCCACGTCATTCTATCCGGGCATCGGTACCGTACCGCCTCCGCAAGTCACCTATCAGCCTGTGCCGGTACCGAACCAGATACAGCGTAAAACGTTCAGCTACAACAAGGGCAAAAAAGGCCGGGAACTGCCTTACATTCCGTCCGGCAGTTTCGCCAAAAGCATCCTGATTGAAGGGGCAGATGCGAATGCTTCTGTCACGGGTAACGAATCCACGGTGCCGATGCAGGTGCGTCTTATCGGACACGTGGAAATGCCCAACAGCAAAACCTATGACCTGACCGGATGCTTTGTCGGTCTCGAAGCCTGGGGGGATGTCTCCAGCGAGCGTGCCATCGTCCGCACCCGGAACATCAGCTGCATCAAAGGCGACAAGACCATCGACCAGCCGATAGCCGGGCACATCTCTTTCATGGGCAAGAACGGCGTGAAAGGCGAAGTGGTCATGCGTAACGGCAAAATTCTCGGCTGGGCATGGGGCGCCGGGTTTGTTGACGGAATTGGTCAGGGGATGGAGCGGGCGTCACAACCGTCCGTGGGTCTCGGCGCTACGGCGTCAGTTGGTGCCGGGGATGTGTTCAAGATGGGGATTGGTGGTGGTGCATCCAAAGCGGCGCAGACGCTGAGCGAGTATTACATCAAACGCGCCGAGCAGTATCACCCCGTGATCCCGATTGGTGCCGGCAATGAAGTGACGGTGGTGTTCCAGGACGGTTTCCAGCTGAAAACCATCGAGGAGCTGGAGGCCGAAAAGAACGGGCAACAACAGGCGCAGAGCCAGGAGCAGGTAGCGCAGCCTGAAGCGCAACAGTCAGGCAGCAACCTGAACGGGTTTAACACTGACGAGATGCTGAAGAAGCTGGGTAAGCTGGACCCGCGTCAGTTCTCACCTGGTGAGGCGTCTCAGGAAGAAAATCAGGGCTGAAAGCACCGGGAAATATTCCCGGTCCGTTAAGACAAATACATTCAGGATGAACCTGAAAAATAGCTGATTAAATACGGGAAATATTATGAAGGAATTAATGCTGTTAATTCCTCTGTGCAGCGCTTTGCTCTTAACCGGATGCGCGGGCACAGAGACGGAATTTGAATGTAATGCCACAACATCGGATACCTGTATGACGATGGAGCAGGCCAATGAAAAAGCAAAAGCCCGGGAGGAAAGCGCCTCTGCAAAGCCGGTTGCGGCCGGATTGCCACGACTGGCTGAAGGTCATTTCAGAACCTCGTCATCTTATCCGTTGCCGCCACAACCCGCGCTCTCTGCCACCGGAACGGTGACCACTGCTGTCCCGGCCTCCACGACGGCTGGCATGCTGAGTGCGCCGGCGCGTCAGCCCCTCGTTACCCGTCCGGGAACGACGGGCTCCTCAGTGACGCCGGTGAATCAGATAACATTCCGCTCTCCCGTGACGCTGCCGGGGGATTATCCCCGGCCCTTACGGAAAGGAGAGCAGACCGCATCGTTATGGGTGGCGCCCTATATCGATTCTGATGACGTCTATCACCAGCCGACAACGGTTTTATTTGTCGTCACGCCCTCGGCGTGGGGACAGCCACGTATTCACTGAGAACCAGCGCCATTAATGGCGCTGTGAAACCTGATGATCACGGTATTTAAAACGAGTGCCCTGCGCGTTGAAAGGGATGGGCGGTAGCGTGCTTTATACCTCGCGATTGGGTTCTGAAAATTTATGAAGAATGGAGCCGTTTTTTATGATTAAGTTTCAGGATTTTAGAAAAGATAAAAAAACATCTGGCGATGGGGAGTTTGACTGCGTCCGTAAAATGAATGAATGGATTGAAAACAAGAATATTCAGGTGATTTCAGTTGAAACCCTGTCCGAAGTTACCGGCGACGCTTTCTCTACTGACACCTTTTTTATCATGTTCAGGCTCTGGTATAAGGAGGTCTGTTAAGTACAGAGGGATAAGGTATCAAATACGGTCAAGGATTAATTATAAATGCAAGTGCTAAAAATGATGTGTGGAAGGAATGTATTAACTTTTTTTTGAACGAGGAATAAATGTGTCCAGGGAGCAGAATCAATATCAAAAAAAGATTGAAGTTTTTGTCCTGTGCTATGACTTGCTGAAGCAGTTTATGATACTCATCTCGCTGATACTCATATCTGTTTTAATTTTTTGGGTTGATAACGTGTCTTTGTTTTTTTTGATTTCGGTCGTTTTTATTCCTTCGCTCGTCTGGCTGGTTTTCAGGGCGTTCGAGTTAAAACTCACGATGTGGTATGTCGAAAGAATCGCGCAGTCAGCCGAACAGGAAGAAAAACGAAGAGGGAGGGGGTATGAATGAAGCGTTAAAATGGGTCATCGCCCTGTGCTTCGTTATTGGAATCTATGTCCTGTTTTTTAATACGGTCAGTCATGAGGTCTCTCAGGCGCAACAGCAGCAGCACTGGAAAAATGACTGCCGGTTGCTGGAAACGAATATTGATAAAGGTTTGTTTTCTCCCGCACAAAACCGGCTTCAGTGTGGTGATGTTATCGAAAATGTCAGCAAGGATGATTATGACCGTGTGATTAATGGCAATAAGCGAATAACACCCATCGCAGAGTTAATCGAAGAACTATTCGGCCGCTAATTTATAAGTGGAGACAGTAAGGTATGCATACCTTTATTTTTCTGGTGCTGATGACGCCGAGTAGCGGTGGCGGGATCTGGAACCTCACACCCATGCCCAATACGGATGTCTGCCTGAAGATGCTGCGGGCAGTCGAAGCGCGCGGAGGCAGAGGCTACGGAAATAACACAGGGGAGTGCATTGAGGTTAAAACGCGTGAGCCTTTGAATAGTGTGATGGAAACGCTGAGCGGAGGAAGGCGATGAGAGCTTACTACCTTGCGGGGAATAATATTGACTGGCTTATTGGAATATGTCTGCTTTTCTTTGCTACTGGAACGGTCATCGCACTGGCCATGGTGGCCATCCCTCAAAAATTCAATCTACGCGTTAACAGAGGTAATACATTTATATATAGTGGGTTTGTTGCAATAGCTGGGTTTTGTGGAATGCTCGTCCTCTCCATTCACTCATTTACGATGGAGGAGCTGGAAGCCGGCAGACACTGGAATAACGACTGTAAGTTGCTCGAGGCAAACATTCCGACAGGCACGTTTACTGATTCGGTTAATAAACTGGACTGTGCCGGCATCATCATTAATGTGCCTGTGTCTCAGTATTATGCTTATATCAGTCAGTGGGAATTGTATCAGGCGAATAAAAAATGAAAATAAACGTCGCGAGCATGGTTAAAAACATTGTTAGCTGGGCCTTTCCACTCTTTTTGCTGGGTTATCTTGTTTACGATGATTACAGAGATAACAGTACAGCGACTGAAGAACAGTTATTAATGACCGCTAAATGTCACGAGAAAGATAAACAACTTCAGGCGCTGAATAATATTGCCCCGGGAAAATAAAGAACGCATTTGCGGAAACTCACCCCGATAACACTGTGGTTCGCCCATTCAAATATCCGGTATTAAATCAATTCACTCATTAAGGAATGCTCGCATGAGTAATAACATCATGGATACCGTCGCGCAGGCCGTGAATACGCTTGTCTCTGCCCTTAAATTGCCCGACGAAGCTGCTAAAGCCAATCATGTGATGGGCAGCATGAACTACCCTCAGTTCAGCCGGGTTTTGCCCTATAAAGATTATGACTCTGGCACCGGGCTTTTTTTTAATACCAGAACAGTGGGTTTTATTTTTGAGGCCCGACCGTTGCCCGGCGCAAATACCCATATCGTGTCGTCTCTGGAAAACCTGTTACGCACAAAACTCCCGCGTAATGTCCCTGTGACGGTGAATCTGGTCTCCAGCAAACTGGTCGGTGACGACATTGAATATGGGCTGCGGGAATTCAGCTGGAGCGGGAAAGAGGCTGAAAAATTCAACGCCATTACCCGGGCCTATTATCTCCGGGCAGCAGAAACGCAGTTCTCCCTGCCCCCCGGGATGGATTTACCCCTCACGCTGCGAAATTACCGGGTGTTTATCTCCTGCTGTGTCCCCCGGAAGAAGAACTCGAAAGCGCAGATTATTGAGCTGGAAAACCATGTCAAAATTATCCGGGCCTCCCTTCAGGGTGCGCAGATCCCGACGCGTGTGATGAACGCTCAGGAGCTGGTCGATATGGTCCGCGAGATGGTTAACCCGGACCCCGAAGAAATGTATTCCAGACCCTATAAGCTGGATCCGTATCAGGACCTGAATTATCAGTGCGTCGATGATTCCTTTGATATGCAGGTGACCGCGAATCACCTGAAAATTGGCCTGCTGGACCGCAAGGGGAAAGAGAAGGTCACGCGCGTGACGAACTTTCATCTGGAACGGGACCCGGAAATCGCCTTTCTCTGGACCAGTGCCGATAACTACGCGAATCTGCTGAACCCCGAGCTCTCCATCTCCTGCCCGTTTGTTATCACGCTGACCCTGATGGTGGAGGACCAGGTGAAGACCCAGAATGAGGCCAACCTCAAGTACCTTGAT
Source organism: Entomohabitans teleogrylli (assembly GCF_001484765.1). GTDB lineage: Bacteria > Pseudomonadota > Gammaproteobacteria > Enterobacterales > Enterobacteriaceae > Entomohabitans > Entomohabitans teleogrylli. The sequence goes on from NZ_LLXO01000032.1 coordinate 31,613, forward strand.
CTGGAGAAAAAAAGCAAAACCTCCTATGCAAAATATTTCCCGTCCGTGGAAAAGGAAGTGCAGGAGTGGGGCGATATCCGCCAGCGTCTCGCGACTAACCAGTCCTCTCTGGTCAGCTATTTTTTTAATATCACGGCATACACCGTGGATAATCCGGAAGCCGCACTGGCCACTGAGCAGGAAATCCTGAACAGCTACCGGAAAGGGGGCTTCGAATTATTACCGGCCCGTTATCACCATCTGCGCAACTATCTGGCCATGCTGCCGTTCAAATGCGGTGAGGGCCTGTTCAAAGAACTCCAGGCCGCCGGCGTCGTTAAACGGGCAGAAAGTTTTAACGTGGCCAACCTGCTCCCTGTGGTCGCGGATGGCCCGCTGGCACCGGCAGGGCTGCTGGCGCCCACTTACCGTAATCAGCTGGCCTTTATCGATCTGTTCTACGAGGGCATGAACAATACCAACTTTAACATGGCGGTCTGCGGGACCTCCGGGGCGGGAAAAACCGGTCTGATTCAGCCCCTTATTCGCAGCGTGCTCGATTCCGGGGGATTTGCCTGGGTGTTCGACATGGGCGATGGCTATAAGTCCCTCTGCGAAAATATGGGTGGCGTTTACCTCGACGGAGACTCGCTGAAATTCAACCCGTTCGCGAACATTCTGGATGACGCCAACTTCGACCTGTCTGCCGAACGTATCCGTGACCAGCTGTCGGTGATGGCCAGCCCGAACGGCAACCTGGATGAGGTGCACGAAGGCCTGTTGCTCCAGGCAGTTCAGTCCGCCTGGCTGAGCAAGCGTAACCGGGCCCGAATCGATGACGTGGTCAGTTTTCTCCAGGCGGCGAAAGACAGCGAGGAATATGCTGATTCGCCGACTATCCGCAGCCGCCTGGATGAAATGATTATCCTGCTGGACCAGTACACGGTGAACGGGATTTACGGCAGCTACTTCAACTCTGATGAACCGTCCCTTCACGATGATGCCCGGATGGTGGTCCTGGAACTGGGTGGACTCGAATCCCGGCCGTCTCTTCTGGTCGCGGTAATGTTCTCGCTCATCATCTATATCGAGAACCGGATGTACCAGTCTCCGCGCAGCCTGAAGAAACTCAACGTGATCGATGAGGGCTGGCGACTGCTGGATTTCAAAAACGAAAAAGTCGGGACCTTCATCGAAAAAGGCTACCGGACCGCACGCCGGCATCTCGGGTCGTACATCACCATTACCCAGAACATCGTGGATTTTGACTCGCCGACCGCCTCCAGTGCGGCAAGGGCCGCCTGGGGGAACTCGTCGTACAAGATCATCCTCAAGCAGTCAGCGAAAGAATTCGCCAAATATAACCAGCTGTACCCGGACCAGTTCACCCCGATGCAGCGGGACATGATTAACAGCTTCGGCTCAGCAAAAGACCAGTGGTTCAGCTCATTCATGCTGCAGGTGGAGGCGCACACTTCCTGGCACCGCCTGTTTGTCGATCCGCTCAGCCGGGCCATGTATTCGTCCAGCGGGAAAGACTTTGAGTTCATCAAAAAACGCAAGGACGAGGGGGCCGATATCCACGATGCGGTGTATGAACTGGCCTGCAGAAACTTCACGGATGAAATGCAGGATCTGGAAGCCCGTATCGCCCGCTGACAACAAGGAATGCTCTTATGGAAAACAACGCCGTACAGACGAACAAAACAACGCTCTTCACGTTTCACCAGCTTCTGGTCATCCTCGCCCTCATGGCCTGCACGCTGGCAACCAGCAGCGTGCTCACGCGGGTGATACTGGAGCGCACCACGCCACGGCTGGTAGCCTTCGACATGAAAAAAACGCTCGACAGCTTTATGGACAGCGTCAGCCAGAAGCCGCTGACGGAGGCCCAGTCGAAAGCGCTCTCTGAGCGTTTTAACGACGCGCTGGAGAAGAGCCTGGCGGATTACCAGCGACAGCATCACGTGGTTATCCTGGTCTCCCCGGCTGTGGTTCAGGGCGCGCCTGATGTGACCCGCAAAATCCAGACGGAGATTGCCCGCCGGATGAAAGGGGGACGCGAATGACAGGACTTCGTGGGTATCTGCTCGCCGGCTGTCTGCTGTCGCCGCTGACCCAGGCCGCTGACCTCGGGACCTGGGGGGATTTATGGCCCGTGCGGGAGCAGGACATGCTGCAGCTCATCACGCAGCGGCTGCAGAATCTGCAGACCTCCGGTCAGTGGGATCAGACCATGGACGATTTTAAAAAACGCGTCATTGAAAACAGCCAGCGCCCGGCCCCGGTCGAAGGGATAACCCGAGCAGAGAAGTATGAACAGCGCTGGTTTGATCCCAGCCTCCGTCTGAGCGAAGACCTGAAAGACCAGGAGGGGCGGGTGTTTGCCCGCAAGGGCGAGGTGGTGAACCCGCTGAAAACCGTGCCGTTTATGCAGACCCTGTATTTCATCAACGGGGATGACGCCGACCAGGTGGCGTGGATGAAGCGCCAGGTGCCGGAGACCCTGATGAGCAAGATTATCCTTGTACGGGGCAGCGTGCCGGACACCTCTGCCGCGCTGGACAGCCGGATTTACTTCGACCAGAACGGCGTGCTGAGCCAGCGCTTCGGGCTGACCGCGGTACCCGCACGTATCACCCCCGCACCCTCCGGTGAGCGGCTGAATATTGAGATCTTCCCTGTTAAATAAGGATGTTTCTGTGAAAACCCTGACTCTCCTTCTGAGTGCCCTGGCGTTATGGGGGTACAGCCTCAGTGCGGCTGCTGACCCTTCCTGTGAGGGGCGATTCGTCAACCCGATCACCGATGTGTGCTGGCGCTGTATCTTCCCCCTGTCGCTCGGCAGCGTCCAGGTCGGCAAAGGTGACCTGCCAGATACCAGCAATCCCGGCAGCCCCCTGCAGCTTTGCCCGGCTCCGCCGCCGCTGTTTGTTCGTCCCGGCCTGGCTATCGGGTACTGGGAACCAATGGCGATGACGGACGTCAGCCGCTCGCCGGGCTGCATGGTCAATCTGGGGGGACTCAGTATCAATATTGGCAAAACCGGCATGGGGACCGCGAAAAAAGACGACAAACAGGTGAACGGGGCCTTCTATCACGTTCACTGGTACAAATACCCGCTGACCTACTGGCTGAACATCATCACGTCAGCAGGCTGTCTGGAGGGCGGAGACATGGATATTGCCTATCTGTCCGAGATTGACCCGACCTGGGTGGACAGCAGCCTGACCACCATCCTGAATCCGGAAGCCATTCTGTTTGCCAACCCGATTGCGCAGGGGGCCTGTGCGGCGGATGCGATGGCCAGCGCGTTTCATATGCCGCTGGATGTTCTGTTCTGGTGCGCCGGCTCTCAGGGTTCGATGTACCCGTTCAGCGGCTGGGTCAGTAACGAGTCCAGTCCGCTGCAGTCCTCTTTACTGGTCAGCGAGCGCATGGCGTACAAGCTTCACCGGCAGGGACAAATCATGGAGAGCATCGGCAAGGATAAGGCAGTCTGCTATGAGTATCCGTCCCCGATTATCCCCAAAGAGCGCTGGCGCTATCAGATGGTGAACATGTACCCCGACAGCGGCCAGTGCCATCCCCTGGGGCGCAGCGTGATGCGCTGGGAAGCGGGACGAAATCCCCCCAACTCACGAAAGAACTACGGCTATCTGATGTGGCGTAAACGCAACTGCGTCTTCCTCTGACAGGAGTCTCCGATGAAATTTATCAATGCGATGATAGTGATGGCCTTACTGACCATGAAGGTGTGTGGGGCTGCTGGCCCGACAACCGAAGACAGAGCCTGGCTGAAACAGCAGGAGAACCTCAGCGAACAGCTGCGCCAGCATCCGGATAAACAGCTGCAGCAGGAGCTTGAGGCGCAAATCAGCCGCAATCCTCTGCCTAAATCTGATCGCCAGTTTATCGATAATCTTCTGAGCCAGCAGAAAGCGGCGAATCAGGAAAAGCCGGCAGAAGGGGCGCTGTATTTTGTCTCCTTCTCGATACCGGAAGAGGGGCTGAAGCGGATGCTGCACGAAACCCGCCAGTACGGTATTCCGGCGACGCTGCGGGGACTCATCAACAATGACATGAAGACCACCACTGACGCGGTGATGCAGCTGGTAAAGGACGGCGTCACCGACGGCGTTCAAATCGACCCGACGCTGTACTCACAGTACAACATCCGCAGTGTGCCGGCCCTGGTGGTACGGTGTCAGGCCGGTTATGACGTGGTACGTGGCAATATTCGCCTGAAACAGGCGCTGGAAAAGGTGTCGGCAACAGGAGACTGCGCACAGACGGCCCGACAGATGCTGGGGGCGCCGAAATGAAATCTCTCCCCATTATTCTGGCGCTGCACGCCTCTGTCCTCAGTGCCTTCATCTGGCTGGCATCACCGGCCTGTGCTGACAGCGGTACCGATTATAAAGCCGGGTCAGATTTTGCGAAGCAGGTGCAGGGCAGCGGGATTGACTCGCTGAAAAACTTCAGCGGCGAGCAAAACCTGCCCGGGTATACCGACAACCCGGACCAGACAAAATACTACGGTGGCGTCACCGCCAGCGGTGACAGCTCCCTGAAAGGCGACTCGGCCTCTGAGTTCAGCCAGGGCGATACCGGTAAGACCATTACGGAATCATTCCTGAACCGCCCGCCGGACCTTGTTTCGCCGGATGCGCCGTTCATTCAGGCAGCAAAGGATACGGAATCGAAAGCGGACACTATCGTCGGTGATACCGGACAGGCCTGCACGGCCCAGGTGGTTAACCGCAGCGAATTCACGAACCACACCTGCGAGCGTGACCTGCAGGTCGAGGAATTCTGTACGCGTGAGGCGACACTTCAGGACAATGCGACCACAGTGACAGAGCAGGTCACCACGAAGCAGGTGGTCACCCTGAGTCACAGCGCCGGCACCACGCAGTGGAAAGGGACCGTCAGAATGCCGGAAGGCGGCCGTCTGAAAAGTGTCTCACTGGACGGTGACAATATGGTTATCGCCTTCATCAGTCAGTGTGACAACGAAGGGGCGGTGCGGGACAGCTGTAAGCAGGCCATTAACGACCAGCTGACGTTTATGGACAAGTCGTTCCCGGTCAGTGTGGTTCAGTGGCCCCGGTCGCTGACGCTCTGCTCCGGCGGTCAGAACACGCACTGCAACACAACACGTTACGATGGCACCGGCAAAATTCATGAATCGTTTTCCGTCGACAAAACGGTCACCTCCGGCCAGGCCTTCAGTCTGACGAAATCCTCAAAAACGGTGCCCACCGTCAACGTCAAATCGGTCCAGGTCACGGTGACACTGGTGATGGACGTCACCCGGACAACCTATGCGCCGGCCGTGGTCTGGGTGGAAAGCTGCCCGTTCAGTAAGGATGAGGGAACCCGGGTCAGTGAAGAGTGTATCAGTCCGGGCGGAACAAAAAGCATCGTGGTTGACGGGAAAAACTGGTCATTCACGGAGGCCTGCTGGAAATACCGGGATACCTGGATGACACAGCCGGCGGATAACGGCACCTGTGAAAGCCTGATGAATAATGCGGCCTGTACCCTGTCTTCACGCCAGTGTGCCTTCGCCAGTGAGGGCGGGACCTGCCTTCATGAGTACGCCACGTTCTCCTGTGAAACCCGGACAAGTGGAAAGCAGATGATTTGTGGTGGAGATGTGTTCTGTCTCGATGGCGAATGTGAGAAGGCCACCTCCGGAAAGAACAATGATTTTGGTCAGGCGGTCTCCGAACTGGCGGCCCTGGCCGCTGCCGGTAAGGATGTGGCTGAACTGGACGGCGTGGACGTCAGGGCTTTCACCGGCAGTGCGAAATACTGCAAAAAATTCGCTGCCGGGTTCAGTAACTGCTGTAAGGACAGTGGCTGGGGCCAGGATGTGGGACTGGCCCGCTGCAGCGGTGAGGATAAAGCGCTGGCGAAAGCAAAAGCCGACAAGCTGACTGTCAGCATCGGTGAGTTCTGCTCTAAAAAAGTCCTCGGTATCTGCCTGGAGAAAAAACGCAGCTACTGTCAGTTCGATTCAAAACTGGCGCAGATAGTGCAGCAGCAGGGACGCAACGGTCAGCTGCATATCGGGTTTGGTGGGGCAAAAAGCCCGGACTGTCGGGGTATCAGCGTCGATGAACTTCAGCGCATTAACTTTGATCAGCTGGATTTCACGAACTTCATGGAGGATTTAATGAATAACCAGGCTATCCCTGAGAACGCAGAACTGACGGAAAAGACCAGAGCGCGCATTAAAGAACTTCTCACGCAGTCTTCAGCAAAATAACACCTCAACAGGAGCGTTCATGGAAGAGAGAAGCGGAGAGAGACTGACGATGATATTTGTCTCTGCCTTTGTCATTTTTCTGGTCTGTATCATGTCCTACAGCCTGTGGCGGGACCAAAAAATTAATGCGTTTATGCAAACCAACCGGGCCTGGGGCATTCAGTGCGACAAAGATTCGCAGTCTGCATGGGTTATCCGGGACGGGGAGCGGGTGGATTTAACGATAAATGATGTGCCTCTGTACTGCAGTGGTTATCGATTTGAAGTCAGGGATGACGCAGGAAACGATACGCAGCTCGATAAGTATACCGTCTATCAGCACCTGTCACGCCAGCAGCACTAACTCATCACAACAGGTATTCCATGCGAAAACTACACACCGTCATTCTGGCGGGGTGCCTTTGCGGCACCCTGTCGCCGGCTTTCGCCAAAGATGCGGGCTGGCAGTGGTACAACGAGAAGCGAAAAACCGCCGAACAGGAAAAGCCTCCGGCACCGGCCTCCCCCCCGGCCAGAATGGACATTCTGGAGAAGCTTTCCGCCCTGCAGGCGGCCACAAAACGCTCGCTGTATGAAGCCATTCTGTATCCCTCATCTGAGAATTTCGTGAAGTATTTCCGCCTGCAGAACTACTGGACGCAGCAGGCAGGCCTGTTCTCGATGAGCGCGAAGAAAGCCATGCTGGAAAACCCGGAGCTCGATTACAACCTGCAGTACAGCCACTACAACGGCACCGTGAAAAACCAGCTGGCTGCCGACTATGCCGAACAGCGGCAGGCCATTGCCACGCTCGCACAGCACTATGGTGTGATGTTTTTTTACCGGGGCGGGGAGGCCATCGATGGCCAGCTGGTCCAGGTGATCCAGAACTTCCGGGAAACCTACGGCCTGAGCGTGATACCGGTCTCCGTCGACGGTGTCATTAACCCCATGCTGCCTGACAGCCGGGTGGACCAGGGGCAGGCACAACAGCTCGGCGTGAAGTTCTTCCCCGCGATGATGCTGGTCAACCCGAAAAGCGGTCAGGTGAAGCCCCTCAGTTACGGGTTTATCAGCCAGGACGACCTGGCGAAACAGTTCCTCTATGTCTCCAGTGATTTCAGACCCAATTTTTAAGGAGAGTTTATGCGAAAGATTCGTTTTCCCGATTTAGATATCACGGGGATGTGGGTGCTGGCGGTGGGCGTGTTTTTCCACCTGATAGCCAGGCTGGTCAGAAAACAACCCGAGATGGCGGTTCAGGCCGCTGAAATCCTGGGATTAGGCATGGTCATCTGTGGAGGATACCGCATTCTCAATGCCCTGATTGCCGACGCTGATAAAGAGGAGAAAGCCCGTGAGAAACAGCCTGAAGAACACAACTAAAACAGCTGCAACAATGGCGACCTTACTCCTGGCCCTCTCCGGCATGGCGCGCGCGGGCACGCTTGATGAAGTGAAGTCGCTCTGGAACCCGCAAGGCATTTCAGTGGGGGCATCAGCCTCCCGGCATGATGATGCGCCCCGGGCTGTGACGCCGGCTCCTCAGCCCCGCTGGTTCCGGCTCAGCAACGGCAGGCAGGTGGACCTGCGTGACTGGAAGGTGGTGCTGTTCATGCAGGGAAAATGCCCGTACTGCCACAAGTTTGACCCGGTCCTGAAGCAGCTGGCCGGACAGCATGGCTTCTCTGTCTTTCCTTATACCATCGACGGGCAGGGCGATGAGGCGTTCCCGGAGGCGCTGCCGGTGCCGCCGGATGTGATGCAGACCTTTTTCCCGAACATCCCGGTCGCCACGCCGACGACGTTTCTGGTTAACGTGCACACGCTGGCGGCGTACCCGGTTCTGCAGGGTGCCACGGATGCGCAGGGCTTTATGGCCAGAATGGATACGGTATTTCAGATGATGGAGGCACCGAACAATGGACAAGGTTAAGAAGACGGCACTGGCGAGTGGGTTTCTGCTGGGCATGTCGTTTTCAGCAGTAGCTGACGTCAACGGCGACATGAACAACTTCTTCAACCGGCTGGGGTTCGCGTCCAATACCAGCCAGCCGCAGGTCTGGCAGGGGCAGGCGGCGGGCTACGCCTCCGGCGGTTCGCTGTATGCCAGAACGCAGGTGAAAACCATCCAGCTGGTCAGCATGACCCTGCCGGATATTAACGCCGGCTGCGGCGGCATCGATGCGTACCTGGGCTCATTCAGCTTCATTAACAGCGAGCAGCTGCAGCGCTTCGGCAAGCAAATCATGTCCAACGCCGCGGGCTACTTCTTCGATCTCGCCCTGCAGACCACGGTACCCGAAATCAAAACTGCCAAGGACTTCCTGCAGAAGATGGCCAGCGACATCAACAGCATGAACCTCAGCTCCTGCCAGGCCGCGCAGGGCATTGTGGGCGGTCTGTTCCCCCGCACTCAGGTGGCACAGCAGAAGGTCTGCCAGGACATCGCCGGGGAGAGCAATATCTTTGCCGACTGGGCGGCATCGCGCCAGGGCTGTTCGGTCGGCGGGCAGATGGGCAAGGTGCAGGATAAAGCCAGCGACAAGGACAAGGAGCGCGTCATGAAAAACATCAACGTCATGTGGAACGCGCTCTCCAAAAACCGGCTCTTTGACGGCAATAAGGAACTCAAGGAATTCGTCATGACCCTGACCGGCACACTGGTTTTTGGTGAGAACAGTGAAATCACCCCGCTGCCGGCACGCACGACGGACCAGGATCTGATTAAGGCCATGATGGAAGGGGGAACGGCCAGAATTTACCACTGCAATGATTCAGAGAAGTGCCTGAAGGTCGTGGCAGATGCCTCCGTGACCATCTCCACTGACAAGGCGCTCAAGAACCAGATTTCAGCGCTGCTGAGCAGTATCCAGAATAAGGCGGTAGCAGACCAGGCGCTCACCGAGATGGAGAAAGGCTTTATCTCCAGCACCACCATTCCGGTATTCAAATATCTGGTCGACCCGCAGATGCTGGGCGTGTCTAACACCCTGATTTATCAGCTGACGGACTATATCGGCTACGACATTCTGCTGCAGTACATCCAGGAGCTGATACAGCAGGCCCGGGCCATGATCGCCACAGGCAACTACCCCCAGGCGACAATGGATTTAATTCTGGAAAATCTGAACCAGGCGAGTGTGCAGATTGCCGCTTTCCAGTCCCGGGTGCAGGTTCAGCAGGATGCCCTGCTGGTTGTCGACCGGCAGATGAGCTACATGCGCCAGCAGGTATCCGCCCGCATGATGACCCGCTACCAGAATAACTACCATTTCGGAGGGAGTCTCTGATGACGCCACTTGAAATCTACACCATCGCCGGAGGCGACTGGCTCCGGGGCAATCTCAATGCCATTGCCGCCTTCATGAATACCGGCACCTGGACATCTATCGAGAAAATGTGCATCGCATTTTCAGTGCTGATTGTGGGTATCAGCTGGGTGAAAAAACACAACGTCATGGACCTCATTGGCTGGGTCTTCTCCCTGACGCTGGTCTCCATGCTGGTCGTTGTCCGCACGCCTGTGCAGATAATTGACTACAGTAACGTGGCCCAGGTCTACAAAGTGGATAATGTCCCGATTGGCCTGGCGATTCCCGCCTCGCTGACCACGCGCGTCGGGAATGCCCTCGTCCAGAGCTATGAGATGATTTTCTCTCTACCGGACAGCGTAACGTACAGTAAAACCGGCATGTTATTTGGCGGTAATCTGGTCGCCAAAAGCACGGACTTTATTTCACAGAACCCGGAAATCACCACGCTGTTCTCCGACTATGTGCAGAACTGTGTGATGGGCGATATTTTCCTTAACCACAAGTACACCTTTGAGGAACTGCTGAACTCGGCCGATCCCTATACCCTGATATTTTCCAACCCGAGCCCGCTACGGGGTGTATTTGATAAAAATAATACATTTCAGACTTGCCTGGACGCGTCCCGTGATTTGAAGTCAGCGCTGGCGCTGGACTCCCAGACCGGCGGAAAAACATGGAGCTACTATGTACGCCAGCTGTTTGGTGGCAAACCGAATCCGGATCTGCTGTTCAGTCAGATGATTGGCGACAGTTACAGCTATTTCTACAGTTCAGGTCAGAATGCCGGGCAGATTATCCGCCAGAACGTCACCATGAATGCGTTGCGTAACGGTATCCAGAGCTATGCTTCCCGCAGTGGTGACACCGCCAGTCTGGTCAATATCGCAAATACCTCTTCGCTGGAGAAACAGCGTCTGGCGCAGGCAACCATGGGGCATCAGGCTTTGCGTTCATTACCCATGATGCAGACGGTAATTCTGGGCATCATGATTGGGATGTTCCCGGTGATGGTGATGGCCGCGATGTTTAATATGATGACCCTCCAGGTGCTGAAAGGGTACATGTTCGCCCTGATATGGCTGCAGTCATGGCCGCTACTTTATGCCATCCTGAACAGTGCGATGGCCTACTATGCGAAACAGAACGGTGTGCCGGTGGTCCTGTCTGAACTCTCTCAGGTGCAGCTGAAAAACTCGGATATTGCGACCACAGCAGGGTATATATCGATGATGATCCCCCCGCTCAGCTGGGCGATGGTGAAAAGCATGGGGGCCGGATTCTCCAGTGCCTACAGCCACTTTGCCTCTTCCGGCCTCAGTTCGACGTCGCAGGCCGCTTCCGGTGTGGTGGACGGGAACTATTCCTTTGCCAATATGCAGATGGAGAACGTCAGCGGCTACAGCTGGGGTACCAACAGCTCGACCAGCTTCGGACAAATGTCGCGTCAGTTGGCGAACGGCGGAATGAGTACGCAGACAAGAGATGGTTCAATGGTCTGGGATACTGGTGGTGCAATGTCGAAACTTCCAGTAGACATCAATGTCGGCCGACAGATCGCCAGTGCACAGCAGCAAATGGCCAGAGAGTCGGATGTGCAGGCTGAAAGTGCATTGCATGGCTATAACAGCAGCGTGACGAGCGCCTGGAACAGCCTGAAGCAGTTTGGTACGAATATGGGGACCAGTTCTTCCATGACTTCCGGAGCCGACAACACGGAATCCTCTCAGGATTCAATGGCCAGAAGCAAAATGTGGAATGCTGTAGATTCGTATGCGAAGGCAAATCATATTAATAGGGAGCAAGCCTTTAACGAACTGATGGATAAATCAGTTCGTGGTGATGTTTCAGGAGAGGTGTATGGAAGTGTAAAAGCTAGTGGAGGTTTTAACGTTTTTGGAACAGGGGCGACAGCAGAAGCTGGAGGAAAACTCTCAATGAGAGGTACGGGAAGTTCTGGTTCACAGGATAGCGTTAGTGAGTCTGGCCGTAGTTCTGACAGTAATAATCATGATTCCAGTGCTCAGTCAGTAAAAGACTTCAAAGAATCATCTGATTACTTTACCAGCCGTAAAAACACCAGTTCCGGTAATACTACAGATAATAATGCCAGCTCGCGTGTTGACCAATTTGCGGCATCGCTCTCCAGTGCCAAGAACAGTTATGACCAGTACACGAACAGTCGGACACGTAGTCATGAATACAGTGAGATGGCTTCTCGTACTGAAAGCATGAGTGGTCAAATGAGTGAAAACCTGACTCAGCAGTTTGCAAACTTTGTTCAGCAGCGCGTGCCACAGAATGCAGAAGCTATTCTGACCAACACCAGTTCCCCTGAAGTCGCGGCGCAACGTGAAGCCCTGGCGCGTGAGTTCGTCAAATCCCAGGTTGAACCTAAGATTGATGTGGCCTATCAACAAAGTCGCGAAAACATTGGTCAGAATATGTCCGGGGTATCAGGTGGTGATGACCGTGGCTCGGTAATGGCTGACTATGGACGTAATACCCATAGTATCGAGGCCATGACACGAGATGCGGGGATTAAAAATAACGTGGAGCAGACTGTTGATTCCATGATATCTCAGAATAAACGAAATCATCATGAAACGCAGCAGCGTATACAGCAGCAAGGTAATGAAGTGCAAAATCAGCATACAGATCTAGAAAGTACCCATAAATCAGAGGGAAATAAAATGGAAAAAGAATATAATAGCAAAAAGGAAAATCAGGAGTTAATTCCCGGGGCAGATACGAGGAATGAGTTAACGAAAAAAGCTCTGGATTTTCAGGAGAAACATAAGCGTTAAGGATAGAATTTTTAGGAGGGTGTAGGATGAAACCAATTTTTATGTTGTTAATGATATATATCTCATGCACATTATATGATTATCCTACACCTGTGATTGTTTTTTTTGTGCTTATAACTGCCTTATGGCTTGGGGTATTTAAGTATGTGCTTTATGAAACAAGCAGGAAGTCTAACCTCCTGAACTTAACCGATGGAAGGGGGGCTAAGGATATGGTTATTGTTTTTATTTGTTGTATGGTTAACCCTGTATTTTGCTTGATTTCCATTCTTTTATATCAACCATATATTTTGAGCAAGCGTCTGCAACTCTATCCTAAAGTAAAGGGAAGAATTAAAGGAGGCTCAGGTCATAATTTACGACATTCAAAATTCAAATCTTCATCATTTGATTCGGGAAGCCCTAACTTTAATTCAGATATGAGGGGCGCAGGAAATGATAAGATACTTTCTTTTCCTACGGTAAACATTCCAGGTTCTGAAAATTACGAAAGTCATGATACTCATGCGTTTGATACCACATACGATTCAGGCTCTGAAGTTTATTTTTGTAATGAATCTAACTTTAATAATAGTTCGTGTGATATTAATCCAGCGAGTGGTTTGCCAATGACTGGTGGTGTTGATGTTTACGGAGATCCTTTTGGTGTAAATAGTCACGATAGTTATTGAAAGAATAAAGGTGAATGTAATGAATGTGATCCTATGTTTAAATGGTGAGAAAAAATGAAAAAAAACAGCTTCCTTGTTTTTATTTTGTTTCTTTTGGTTATGCGTGTTGAAGCAAGTGATGATTATTACGCTAAAATTAAGAAAGATGCAGCAGCAGGAGATTCTCACGCACAATTTGTTTTAGGTAGAATGTATCTTACGATTTCAGGTGACTATGATAAGGCTATTTTTTGGCTGGGTAAGGCTGCAAATCAAGGTAATTCTGAAGCTCAAGTAGATATGGGAGCTTTTTATTATTATGGCAAGGGTGTCAAAAAAAACCTAAAAAAAGCTGAGGAATGGTACGTTAAAGCGTCCCGGAATGGTAATCCGGTTGCGCAAAATAACTTAGCGATGATGTATTCAACCTCAGGTTCAAGTGATGGGAATTGTGCTAAAATACTCGAGCTTCTAAATAAGTCTGCAAGTAAAGATTATGATTTGGCATATCTTAATCTCGGAAACCATTATAGTAAAGGGCGCTGTGTAGAGCGCGATATGAAAAAGGCTCTAGATTGGTGGGAAAAGGCTGCAGCTAAAGGAAATGGTCAGGCTGAATTCAATCTATATATTTCGTATTATAATGGGGTTGGTGTACACATGAACCAAAGTATGGCCGGTGATTATTTGAGGAAGTCTTGCTCACATGGTTATACGGAGGCATGCAACGTCATCAATAATTAACTAAAAGATTTATATGCCTTCATCCCACTACCTAGCTAACCGGATATCTAAGTCCGGCTAGCTAATGTTACAGCCTTTACTCCCCCTTTTTTTTACAAAGCTAACGGTGAGCTGGTGTGCAATTTATTTGTGCGCCAGTGAGGCGTTGCCGCCAGGGGCGGAATGATTTAATAACATTTGTCGGATATTTTCCTGATATCCGGCATATCTTCCTCAATGGTTCTTTGACGGATTATTGCCATGAGTTTTAATGCCAAAGATATGACGCAGGGCGGTCAGATCGCGAATATGCGTTTCCGCATGTTTGGTCAGATTGCCAATATTATGCTCTATGTTCTATTTATTTTGTTCTGGGTATTATGTGGACTGCTGCTGATGTACCGCCTCAGCTGGCAAACCTTCGTCAACGGCTGTGTTTACTGGTGGTGTACGACGCTGGGGCCGCTGCGGGAAATTATGCGCTCTCAGCCCGTCTATACCATTCAGTATTATGGCCAGTCGCTGGAATTTACTGCAGAACAAATCCTGACGGATAAATACACGGTCTGGTGCGGCGAGCAGCTGTGGACCGGGTTTGTCTTCTCCGGGATGGTGGCCCTGATTGTTTGTGTCGTGACGTTCTTTGTCGCCAGCTGGGTGCTCGGTCGTCAGGGTAAACAGCAGAGTGAGGATGAGAATACCGGCGGGCGCCAGTTGTCCGACAAGCCTAAAGAAGTGGCCCGTCAGATGAAACGTGACGGGATGGCCTCGGATATTAAAATTGGCGACCTGCCAATACTGCTGAACTCCGAAATCCAGAACTTCTGTCTCCACGGTACCGTGGGCTCCGGTAAATCTGAAGTTATCCGCCGTCTGCTGAACTACGTGCGCGCCCGGGGCGATATGGCCATTATCTACGACCGCTCCTGCGAATTCGTCAAAAGCTATTACGACCCGTCGCGCGATAAAATCCTCAACCCGCTGGATTCGCGCTGTGCGGCCTGGGACCTCTGGCGTGAATGCATTTCGTTACCTGATTTTGATAACGTCTCCAACACCCTGATCCCGATGGGCACCAAAGAGGACCCGTTCTGGCAGGGCTCCGGTCGCACCATCTTTGCGGAAGGGGCCTACCTGATGCGGGAGGACAAGGACCGCAGCTACGAGAAGCTGGTCGATACCATGCTTTCCATCAAAATCGACAAGCTGCGTGCCTATCTGCAGAACACCCCGGCGGCGAACCTGGTGGAAGAGAAAATTGAGAAAACCGCCATCAGTATCCGTGCGGTGCTGACCAACTACGTCAAGGCCATCCGTTACCTGCAGGGGATTGAGAAGAACGGCGAGCCATTTACCATCCGCGACTGGATGCGGGGCGTCAGAGAAGACCAGCCCAATGGCTGGCTGTTTATTTCTTCGAACGCTGACACCCATGCTTCCCTGAAGCCGGTTATATCCATGTGGCTGTCAATTGCTATCCGGGGGCTACTGGCGATGGGGGAGAACCGTAACCGGCGCGTGTGGATTTTCGCAGACGAACTGCCCACGCTGCACAAGCTGCCTGACCTGGTCGAAATTCTGCCGGAAGCGCGTAAATTCGGCGGCTGCTACGTGTTTGGTATTCAGTCCTACGCCCAGCTGGAAGACATCTATGGCGTGAAACCCGCCGCCACGCTGTTCGACGTCATGAACACCCGGGCCTTCTTCCGTTCCCCGAGTAAAGAGATTGCGGAATTTGCCGCCGGTGAAATCGGTGAGAAAGAAATTCTCAAGGCCAGCGAGCAGTATTCCTACGGTGCGGACCCGGTACGTGACGGGGTATCGACCGGGAAAGAAAAAGAGCGTGAAACCCTGGTCAGCTACTCCGATATTCAGACGCTGCCGGACCTCTCCTGCTACGTCACGCTGCCCGGGCCGTATCCGGCCGTGAAGCTGGCCCTCAAGTACAAGCCGCGTCCGAAAATTGCCGAGGGATTTATTCAGCGCCGACTCGATACGCGTGTTGACGCCCGACTCAATGCGCTGCTTGAGGCCCGGGAGGCAGAAGGCAGCCTGGCACGGGCGCTGTTCACACCCGACCCGCCGGAGCCTGAGAAGGCTGAAGAAGAAAAGACCGTCGATGAGCAGCCCGAACAGACACCGCCTGCTCCAGTGAACGCGCCGTCGGTGGCAAAGACGTCTGCAGCAGAAAAAACCGTTAAGTCGCCTGAAACAGCACCGCCGGTGGTACCGGTCGCGCGGGTCACGACCGTTCCTTTAATCCGGACTAAAGCCGCCGCCGCTACCGCTGCTGCCGGCGCGACAGCACACACAGGAGGCACGGAGCAGGAGCTGGCACAACAGTCTGCAGAGACGGGACAGGAGATGATGCCGGCCGGCATGAACGAAGAGGGTGAAATCGAAGACATGGCGGCGTATGACGCCTGGCTGGAGAGTGAGCAGACCCAGCGGGATATGCAGCGACGCGAAGAGGTCAATATCAACCACAGCCGTCGCGATGAACCGGATGATATTGAGATTGGAGGGAACTTCTGATGATGTCGATTGGGTCCGTTAAATCGGCGGGCAGCGCCGGAAATTACTACACCGACAAGGATAATTATTACGTCATCGGCAGTCTGGAGGAACGCTGGCAGGGGAAGGGGGCGGAAGCGCTGGGGCTGGACGGAAAAGCGGTCGACAAAGCCGTGTTCACTGAACTACTGAAAGGGAAGCTGCCGGATGGCAGCGACCTGACCCGCATGCAGGACGGAGAGAACAAACATCGTCCGGGCTATGACCTGACGTTCTCGGCCCCTAAAAGCGTGTCTGTGATGGCGATGCTGGGTGGTGATAAACGCCTTATCGATGCCCACAACCAGGCAGTGACAGAAGCCATCAGGCAGGTCGAAACGCTGGCGGCGACCCGTGTCATGACGGACGGGAAAAGCGAAACCGTCCTGACCGGCAATCTGATTGTGGCGAAATTCAACCACGATACGAACCGTAATCAGGAGCCGCAGCTGCACACCCATGCCGTTGTTATTAATGCCACGCAGAACGGGGACAAGTGGCAGTCTCTCGGCACCGATACGGTTGGTAAAACGGGCTTTATCGAGAATGTGTACGCAAATCAGATAGCCTTCGGGAAGCTTTACCGGGAAGCATTAAAACCCCTGGTAGAAAAGCTCGGGTATGCAACCGAAGTCGTGGGAAAGCACGGCATGTGGGAGATGAAGGACGTGCCGGTCGAGCCGTTTTCCACGCGCAGTCAGGAACTCAGGGAAGCGGCAGGACCCGATGCGTCGCTCAAATCCCGGGATGTGGCCGCGCTCGATACCCGTAAGTCGAAGGAAGCCATCGACCCGGCCGAGAAGATGGTGGAGTGGATGAACACGCTGAAGGAGACCGGCTTCGACATCCGTGGCTACCGTGAAGCCGCTGATGTGCGTGCAGCAGAGCTGGCCCGGGCGCCTGCAGCCCCGGTGAAATCCGACGGGCCGGATATTACGGACGTGGTGACAAAAGCCATCGCCGGTCTCAGTGACCGCAAGGTGCAGTTTACGTATGCCGATCTGCTGGCACGCACGGTCGGCCAGCTGGAGGCAAAGCCCGGCGTCTTTGAACTGGCCAGAACGGGCATTGATGCGGCCATCGAGCGCGAGCAGCTTATCCCGCTTGACCGGGAAAAGGGTCTGTTTACTTCAAATATCCACGTCCTCGATGAGCTCTCTGTGAAAGCCCTGAGCCATGAGGTTCAGCGCCAGAACCACGTCTCCGTCACACAGGCTGCGGGTCTGGTGCGCGAAAAACCCTTCAGCGATGCGGTCAGCGTGCTGGCACAGGACCGCCCGGCAATGGGGATTGTCGCCGGTCAGGGCGGCGCGGCAGGCCAGCGGGAGCGGGTGGCCGAGCTGACGATGATGGCCCGGGAGCAGGGGCGTGACGTGCATATCCTCGCCGCAGATAACCGCTCCCGGGAGTTTCTTGCCGGGGATGCACGACTGGCCGGCGAGACGGTGACCGGTAAATCCGCCCTGCAGGACGGGACGGCCTTTATTCCGGGCGGGACCTTAATTGTCGACCAGGCCGAGAAGCTGAGCCTGAAAGAGACGATTTCCCTGCTCGATGGCGCCATGCGCCATAACGTGCAGGTTCTGCTCTCCGACAGCGGCAAGCGCAGCGGAACCGGGAGCGCGCTGACGGTCCTGAAAGACAGCGGCGTCAATACATACCGGTGGCAGGGCGGCAGGCAGGCGACGGCAGACATCATCAGCGAGCCGGACAAGCGTGCGCGCTACAGCCTTCTGGCACAGGAGTTCGCCGCCAGCGTGCGTGAAGGGCAGGAGAGCGTGGCGCAAATCAGCGGCACGCGTGAGCAGAATGTCCTGAACAACGTTATCCGCGACACCCTCAAAAATGAGGGGGCGCTCGGCAACCGGGACATGACGGTGACCGCCCTGACGCCAGTGTGGCTGGACAGCAAGAGCCGGGGCGTGCGGGACTACTACCGCGAGGGCATGGTCATGGAGCGATGGGACCCGGAGGCGCGCAGCCATGACCGCTTTGTGATTGACCGGGTGACGGCCAGCAGCAACATGCTGACCCTGAAGGACCGTGAGGGCGGGCGTCTGGACCTGAAGGTCTCCGCCGTCGACAGTCAGTGGACGCTGTTCCGGGCCGATAAGCTGCCGGTGGCAGAGGGGGAGCGTCTGGCGGTGCTCGGGAAAATCCCCGACACGCGCCTGAAGGGCGGCGAGAGCGTCACGGTGCTGAAAGCGGAGGCCGGACAACTGACGGTTCAGCGTCCGGGGCAGAAAACCACGCAGACGCTTCCTGTCGGCAGCAGCCCGTTTGACGGCATCAAGGTCGGGCACGGCTGGGTGGAGAGTCCCGGCCGGTCAGTCAGCGAGACCGCGACCGTCTTTGCCTCGGTCACGCAGCGTGAGCTGGATAACGCCACGCTCAACCAGCTGGCGCAGAGCGGAAGCCATATCCGGCTGTACTCCGCACAGGATGAAGCCCGCACCACAGAGAAGCTGGCGCGTCACACCGCGTTCAGCGTGGTCTCAGAGCAGCTGAAGGCACGCTCGGGAGAAACAGACCTGGAGGTGGCCATCGCACAGCAGAAAGCCGGACTGCATACCCCGGCAGAACAGGCTATTCATCTTTCCATCCCGTTGCTGGAAAGTAACAGTCTGACCTTCACGCGGCCGCAGCTGCTGGCTACGGCGCTGGAAACCGGCGGCGGTAAGGTTCCCGTGGGGGACATTGAGGTAACCATTCAGGCGCAGGTTAAGGCCGGCAGTCTGCTGAACGTTCCGGTGGCCCCCGGCCACGGCAGCGACCTGCTGATTTCCCGTCAGACCTGGGATGCGGAGAAAAGCATCCTGACCCGGGTACTGGAAGGCAAGGACGCGGTGGCACCCCTGATGGACCGCGTGCCGGGCAGCCTGATGACGGACCTGACCGCCGGGCAGCGGGCGGCGACCCGGATGATACTGGAGACCCCGGACCGGTTTACGGTGGTTCAGGGGTATGCCGGGGTGGGAAAAACGACCCAGTTCCGGGCGGTGATGAGCGCCATCAGCCTGTTGCCGGAAGAGACCCGCCCGCGCGTCATCGGTCTGGGACCGACACACCGCGCCGTGGGCGAGATGCAGAGTGCCGGTGTGGACGCGCAGACGACCGCCTCATTCCTGCATGACACGCAGCTGCAGCAGCGCAACGGTCAGACGCCGGATTTCAGCAACACACTTTTCCTGCTCGATGAGAGCTCAATGGTCGGACTGTCAGACACCGCGAAGGCGCTTTCCCTGATTGCGGCCGGGGGAGGCCGGGCGGTACTGAGCGGGGATACTGATCAGCTGCAGTCCATCTCGCCGGGCCAGCCGTTCAGGCTGATGCAGCAGCGCAGCGCCGCTGATGTCGCCATCATGAAAGAGATTGTGCGTCAGGTGCCGGAACTGCGACCGGCGGTCTACAGCCTGATTGACCGGGACGTACACAGCGCACTGTCCACAATTGAACAGGTCACGCCGGCGCAGGTACCGAGAAAAGAGGGGGCCTGGGTACCGGAAAACTCGGTCACAGAATTCACGCCGGCACAGGAAAAAGCGATACAGGAGGCTCAGAAGCAGGGCGTGGAGGTACCACCCGGCCAGCCCGCCACGCTGTATGAGGCAATCGTGAAAGACTACACCGGGCGCACCCCCGCGGCGCAGGCGAATACGCTCATTATCACGCATCTGAACGCAGACCGCCGTGCACTGAACTCACTCATCCATGATGCCCGGGTACAGAATGGCGAGGTCAGTAAAGAGGAGGTGACCCTGCCGGTACTCGTCACGAGCAACATCCGTGACGGTGAGTTGCGCAAGCTGTCCACTTGGTCAGAGCATCAGGGAGCCGTGGCCCTTCTTGATAACACGTATCAGCGCATTGAGCGCGTCGATAAGGAGAACCAGCTCATCACCCTGAAGGACCGCGAGGGGAACACCCGTCTTCTCTCTCCCCGGGAGGCCTCAGCGGAGGGCGTCACGCTGTATCGCGAGGAGACCCTCACCGTGTCACAGGGCGACCGGATGCGCTTCAGCAAAAGCGACCCGGAACGCGGCTATGTGGCCAACAGCGTGTGGGAGGTGAAATCCGTATCAGGTGACAGTGTCACGCTTTCTGACGGTAAAACCACCCGAACACTGAGCCCGAAGGCGGATGAGGCGCAGCGTCACATTGACCTCGCCTACGCCATCACTGCGCACGGTGCGCAGGGGGCCAGCGAACCTTTCGCCATCGCGCTGGAGGGCGTGGAAGGCAGCCGGAAAGCCATGGTCAACTTTGAGTCGGCCTATGTGGCGTTGTCGCGCATGAAACAGCACGCGCAGGTCTACACCGACAACCGGGAGGGCTGGACCACGGCAGTCAGCCGTTCTCAGGAAAAGGCCAGCGCACATGATGTGCTCGAACCGCAGAACGCACGGGCCGTTAAAAACGCCGAAATGCTGTATGGCCGGGCGCAGTCGCTGGAAGAGACGGCTGCAGGCCGGGCTGCCCTGCAACAGTCCGGCCTGGCGAAAGGGGTATCACCGGGCAAATTCATTTCTCCCGGTAAAAAGTATCCGCAGCCTCATGTGGCGCTGCCGGCATTCGATAAAAACGGGAAAGAAGCTGGCATCTGGCTCAGCCCGCTGACGGACAGGGACGGCCGGCTGGAGGCCATCGGTGGTGAGGGGCGGATTATGGGGGACGAGACGGCCCGGTTCGTGGCGCTGCAGAACAGCCGGAACGGCGAAAGTCTGCTGGCCGGGAATATGGGAGAAGGCGTCAGGCTGGCCCGGGACAACCCGGACACCGGCGTGGTGGTCAGGCTGGCGGGGGATGACCGGCCCTGGAACCCGGGAGCCATTACCGGGGGGCGCGTGTGGGCAGATCCTCTGCCGAATCTTCCCCTGCCAGACACGAGTGCGGATATCCCGTTACCCCCGGATGTTCTGGCACAGCGCGCCGCAGAAGAGGCACAGCGCAGGGAGATGGAAAGACAGACGGAGCAGGCGACCCGGGAAGTGGCCGGGGAGTCGCGTAAAGCCGGAGAGCCGGAGGACCGGGTGAAAGAGGTTATCGGGGACGTCATTCGCGGTCTGGAAAGAGACAGACCGGGTGAGGACAGAACGGTTGTGCCGGACGACCCGCAGACCCGGCGTCAGGAAGCCGCGATACAGCAGGTGGTCTCAGAGAGTCTGCAGCGAGAGCGCCTGCAGCAGATGGAGCGGGACATGGTGCGCGACCTGAACCGTGAGAAAACGCTCGGGGGCGACTGACGTGCCTGCAGCATTTGTCAGGCACAGCAATATCAGGGATAAAAAGGAACTAACGATGACAACACATGCAATACGCCTCAGCACCGCTGACCGCTGGCTGCAGGGATTACTGACCTGGACGCCGGGTCAGACCGATATCATCAAGACCGTGGCACTGGTGCTGATGGTTATTGACCACACCGGACTCCTTCTGGCAGATAACAACGAGCTAATGCGCCTCCTGGGAAGAGGCTGTTTTCCGCTGTTTGGCCTCGCCTGGGGAATGAATCTGGCCCGGCACGCGGATATCCGCCAGTCGCAGCTGAACAGCCTGTGGGGCTGGGCGCTGGTCGCCCAGGTGCCGTTCATGCTCATCGGGTATCCGTGGTACGCGGGGAATATCCTGTTCGCCTTTGCCGTCACCGGTCAGGCGCTGCGGTGGTTCAGCCTGCCGTTCTGGCGTTACACCTTCGCCGCCATGGCCATCGTTGCCGCCTGGATACCGTTCTCCTGTGGCAGCTACGGCATGGCCGGGGTGGCGATGCTCACCGTCAGCTGGCTGCTCTGCCGTGCACAGACTTCGCGGGAGCGACTCGGATGCGGGGTGTTGTGGGCCGTGATGGTGTTACTGATGAACCCGAATGACGCCGGAGAATCACTGGCCGGGCTGGCCATCGCGCTTCTCGTATTGATGGTGTGCTCATCTGCCGGGGAAAGTGTGAAACGGTTCTGGCCACGACAGTTCTTTGTGCTGTTTTATGCCGTGCACCTGGCCGTGCTGGGGATAGTGGTGTCGATGTGAAAAAATCCCGGATGGACTCCGGGAACGACAGACTGTCCATATGCGTTACAAACGGAACCACGCGCCCGGTCTCTCAGGAAAAGGAAAGGGCGGCGCCGTTCAGGTATAGTAGTTTTTAACCTCTGAACTGAAAAATAGGCAATTGTGATGGCAGAAGAAAAACGTCCGGTGCTGAGCCTGAAACGAAAACCCGCAGCAGACAGTACCGGGCAGGATAGCCCGGGGTTACCCGGCGTGGTTCGTCGCAGAAAAGTCGTGGTGGTGTCCACGCCACCCGCCTGGAAGGTAAAGAAAGAGAAGCTTGAACAGGCGAAACAGGCTGCGGAAGCCGTTGCACACCAGGCGGTACCCGAACCGGTCAAAGCGGCAAAGGCTCCGCCTCCGGTGCGTTATCTTCGTCTGCTGCCACCGGAGCAGGCCATTATGACCCTGAAGGCGTTCTGGCCGCAGCTGTTTGACGGTCACTCGCCACGCCTGCTGGCCACGGGGATGCGTGAACAACTGTTTGCCGATATCGTAGCGCGCGACCTGCCGCTGTCGCATAAACAGGTGATTAAGTGCCTGAAAAGCCTGACCCGGTCTGCGGGCTATCTGTCCCGGATGCGGGAGGGAGCCTCCCGGTATGACCTGCAGGGAAATGTGGTGGCCACCGTCACGGCAGAAGAAGCGAGATACGCCGGTGAACGCATGATGAAAGAACTGTTGCGGGCCGAACGAAAGATGAGCCAGACCGTTTAATCCTTTTCCATTCGATTTTCAGAACGCTGTCCACCATACCGGCGACGGACCCGTCTGCTACTGGTTCCGTCATGCCATAAAACCTGACGCCTCCGCATGGCGTCGTTGTCCAACCCCGGAGACGAGGAAAAACCAGTTTCCCCCGCCCCCGGCGTTTCTCCAAAACAGTGAAGGAAATACTGTGAAAATCAACCGTACTCTCCGCAGATGGTGTCTGCCCGGGCTGGTCAGTCTGAGCCTGTACGCCCCCTTACCGGCTGTTTATGCCGCGAACATCGAGGCCGGGTTTTCTCCGGAAGGAACTGCCCTGCAGCTGGTTCTGAAAACCATCACGACGGCACAACAGGAAATCCGGCTGATGGGTTATTCTTTTACGTCTCCGGATGTGGCCGGCGCGCTGGTCAGAGCCAGGCAGCGGGGCGTGGATGTGAAGGTGGTTCTGGACCACAAAGCCAATACCGGTGAGCGCAACAAGGCCAGCCGGGCCGCCATGAATCTGCTGGTCAGCGCAGGAATTCCTGTCCGGACGGTAGATACCTACAAGATCCTGCACGACAAAGTGATCATCGCTGACAGGCGTAATACCGAGGTCGGTTCGTTCAACTTCAGTCGCGCCGCCGATCGTGCCAATTCAGAGAATGTGCTCGTCATATGGGATGACTCTGCCGTTGCTCAACGCTATCTGCAACACTGGTCATCCCGCTGGTCGAAGGGAACGGACTGGAAACAGACGTACTGATACCGCCTTAAATGATCCCCGGACGTAAACCGTGCGCCAACGCGGGTTACGTCCATAAAGTAAGTCGCTGATTTAAGATATCTGTAGTATTCTCTGCGAACGATCCTTTTTTAGATCCTTGAGGAGGCAGAGATGTCGCAGATTGATAATGCAGTAACTTCCTCTTCGAAACCCAAAAGGCCTTACCGTAAGGGGCAACCTTTATCAGTAAGCGAGCGAAAATTGCGCTCTGTATCCAGAAAAAGGGATACGCATAAAGCCGTTACTGTGTTCATACAGAATGCTAAAAAGGCGATGCTGGACGATCTTTGCTCGAAATCCAATATGACTCAGGCAGAAATCATTGAGTTACTAATTGAGCGAGAATCAGAGCAACGGAACAAATAGCAACAAGTCACAATTATTGCTAATAATTAATCCAAGTGCTAGATTACTGATCGTTTAGCAAATTTTGATGGTGGGCCACGCCGTAAGGTGGCAGGGAACTGGTTCTGATGAGGTGTCTACCCGGGACCAGAAAAGCAAAAACCCCGATAATCTTCACCTAGTTTGGCGACTGAAGAAGATTAACGGGGCCTACTTAAACTGTATAGAAGCTGTTGCTCTATGCAGGGAGTATAGTTTTATGCTCAGAAAAGTTCAATACCTGTTTCTGTGCCATTTACTCCTTCCGTGCAACATAAGCGCGGGAAGGTGTGACTGAACAGCACAATCCGCAACACTGGAGTCAGCTGGATACGGAAGAACAGATCCGTTTCTGGCAGGGCATTGATGATGGTCACGTCGGGTCTTTTCTGGTTTCTCCGGAGAAGAAACGTACCCGTCGCCGTCGCGGTGAACACTCTACTAAACCCAAATGCGAAAACCCGTCCTGGTTCCGGCCGTCTCACTATAAGGCGCTGGGTGGCCAGCTGGGGCACGCCTATAACCGTCTGGTGGAAAAAGATCCGGCCACGGGTCAGTGCAGACTTCGCATGCACATGTCACTGCATCCTTTATACGTCCGGGAACGGCAGCGCGCGGGGCGCAGATATGCTTTTCGCCCGGAAAAACAACGTCTTCTCGATGCGCTCTGGCCGGTACTGGTCAGCTTCTGCGATGCCGGTAAACACACGGTAGGAATGAGTGTGTCCAGACTGGCCAGAGAACTCAGCCCGAAAGATGCCCGGGGGGAAGTGATTTCCGGTACGGAAGTCACGGTACGCCGGATTTCGGCATTAATTGCCGAGCAGGTCCGCTTTGGTGTACTTGGCGTATCAGAAGAAACCCTGTGGGACAGGGAATCACGGAAGCGACTGCCTAAATACGTCTGGATCACGCCCGTTGGCTGGAAAATGCTGGGTGTTGATTTAATGAAGCTGCAGGAGCAGCAGCTGAAAAAACTACGTGAATGCGAGGAACGTCAGGCGCTCATTAAAGAGGGGCTGTTAGGCGAGCATGAGGAGATTTCTGTTCTCAGGGCGCGTAAACGCTGGTATGAGCAGCGCAGTCGTGAAGCCCTGCAGTATCGCCGTGCAAAAGGCGCTGCACGTAAGCGTGCAAACCGCCTGGCCAGAATGCCCCGGGACCGTCAGGTTTATGAAATGACCTGCTGGCTGAAGAAGACGCTGCCGGCAGACGAGCTCTATGGTTATTCCGCAGACAAACTTGAGCAGCTGGCAGTGCGGCACCTGTACCAGCTGGAGCTGTCACTGAACCCTTCTCCGCCTCATTAGTCAGGCAAACGACAATTTGCTTAAAAAACAGCCCCTCCGGGGCTTTTTGTGCTGGTTTTTTTCAGCCATTTTGCCCACTTCAGTCCTGTCCTGCCAGGATTTCCCCTTTTTTATGGTGATGCGGCCCTCATGATGGCCATAGCACGCACGTGGCTGAAGCGTTATCCACATAAATCCGCAAACAGATAACAGCAGCATCCCGGAAACAGATAACCGGAAACCCGCAAAACAGTCTTAAACCAGTTATTAATCCCCTGCATAACAAGTTGCAGGGAGATCCTTTGTCTTTGCCTGTATTGTGGATAAAGCGACAAGGCCTTCGCTTACAGCGGCCGCAAGCGTCCACGTCGCTCAGAACAGAAATACCTCCCGCCGCCAGGCGTCGGGCCTGTCAGACAAAGAGGAAATATTAGTTACAACATTCGGGTAAATCCCCGAAGAACCGCGCCAGTGCTGTCCTCAGCTCAGGACAACAGAGACAAAATAGTATGCAAACCTCACCTCCCACCATCGAGCACCGCTGACGCTTCAATAAAACCAGCGACCACCTGACCGCCACTGAAAAGCGCCCCCTCCCCCGGCCTCCGGCCGGGGAAAGACGTCGCTATAAATGACGGATGTTGTAACTAGATTTCGTGGTTGCTGTGGGCCGTGTTGCTTTAAGTTCAGGCATACACGCTCGTAAGCGGCCCTCACGGTCCGCTAACGCGGAGATACGCCCCGACCGCGGCTGACGCCTTGTCGGGACCACTCCGACCGCGTACAGAAGCATCTGTGGCGTTTTTAACGGGTATAGCTTTGCAGGGCGGGGGATGGGACAGGCAGAACCTGTCAAAACAGCAACCGGCTACGCCGGGCAACGGCGCCATTTTGCTTACGGTTCTCCGTGCAACTACAGTTGGCGCCTCCATGCCGCAAAGCGGCATCCTGACCCCCGGCTCCACATCGATCACATCTTCTATACTTTCAGTCTGGCCACTGGAGGTAATCATGTGCGGACGTTTTTCTCAGTCAATGACGCGGGAAGAGTATCTTTCTCTCCTCGGCGATGAAGTTGATCGAAATATTGCCTATGACCCTGAACCAATCGGTCGCTATAACGTCGCCCCGGGTACCAGGGTATTACTGCTGAGCGAACGCGACGAACAGCTGCAGCTCGATCCGGTTCACTGGGGTTACGCGCCAGGGTGGTGGGATAAACCGTCATTGATTAATGCACGGGTTGAGACCGCAGCCAGCAGCAGGATGTTTAAACCTCTGTGGCAGCACGGTCGGGCGATCTGCTTTGCCGATGGCTGGTTTGAATGGAAGCGTGAAGGAGACAAGAAGCAGCCCTATTTCATCCACCGTAAAGACGGCCAGCCAATCTTCATGGCCGCGATCGGAAGTACTCCGTTTGAGCGTGGTGATGAGGCGGAAGGGTTTCTGATTGTCACGGTCGAAGCTGATAAGGGCCTTGTTGACATACATGATCGGCGGCCGCTTGTCCTGGTGCCGGAGGCCGCCCGGGAGTGGATGAGACAGGATGTGTCTGGTAAGGAAGCTGAAGAACTTGCTGCTGATGGAGCTGTGTCAGCTAATCATTTCACATGGCATCCTGTAACGCGCGCTGTTGGTAATGTGAAGAATCAGGGACCTGAGCTCATCGAGCCTGTTGGCGGATGAGAAGTCGGCGGCTGAGCAGTATTAGGGGTCAGTTTGCATATAGAGAATAATTGTACGTTTAGCACGTTATTTGACCATGCCACCCCATAACGGATTGATTTAGTACCAGTAGCTAAACCTTAGACTAATTTCCGGAAGGCATAAGCCATGCACATCATCGTTGAAAAACAGAAAGTTCATACACATAAGAAAAGTATCCGACGCGATGATTTGAAGGGGCGAATTTACTTCATTCAGTTCGACGGACGAGTTTGCGTTACGGCATCCTCAGAGCATCAGGCAATAGTTCGTGAGGTACTGGGTGAACCTGACAGCCGCGAATTTCAACATTTATCCTCATACTGGTGCTGGAATGAAGTGAATGCAGTGAGGCTGGTCGACATTCTGGATAAACTTGCCACTGCGGGTGTACAGAAAAGCTCTTTATAAAGGATATAACCGGCATTCTAGTGCCGGCTGGTTTTGTCAGGCATGGCCCAGTTTAAAAAGATACGCTGGAAAGCAGCCAGGATCTATCTTTCAGGGCTACTTTGAAAGAAAAACCACTGTCGATGTTTACAATACTCCGAGGTTAACGGAACAACTGAATTTCAGTGATGGCCCTGTGAGATGTTGACAGTAATCGGCCTTCTCCTGTGGATAAATAACCAGAAACCAGATGAGGAAAAGTGAAATTGATGAGAGACAAAAAACGCCGCATCTAATGTAAAACTGATTGTAATCACTGATTGTGGTTTTTTTTAAATAGTGTACCGCTATCACAGAAATGAAAGCTCCGGCCATGAAGCAAACCAGCGCTATTAATAAATGCCATACCGGATCCATACTTGTTTCTCCTTTTTCCTGACCTTATGTATTTAAATAACGGAAGCGTTATTCAGACGTTCTGGTCAATCCCGTTCTGATTAAGTTAATCACTAATGCTCAATATACGAATCACTTACTTCAACTTGCTTATTTCACTGCTAATAAACTGAATGAAAAGTCTAACTTCATTGCTTTTCATTGTTTCGAACTGTGCTTCGAAATCACCCTTGTACATTTTGAGTATTCTATCAGTCACAAAATCTGAGGCTCTCCTCTTCATATCACTATATTGTTCATAAGCTTTTTTACTGGCTTCGGCATCTAACAACATACAAAGTTGATACAAAGCCTGCTCACTACTTGAGAAAAGTGTTGGGACATAAAACTGTACATTACTTATACCACTACCTTCCCCATTAGCTATGGCATTCTTGATATCTTTATAAAAAACTTCTATAAATTCATTAGTTAATTTTAATAACTTATCGCGCTTCCATTCATTACGAGATTTATCACGATTGATGTTGTTTATCCACAGGTTGATTCCTGCCGAAATAATCACTCCAGCAAATGCAATGAGAGCAGACCAAATTAGTATCATATCCTTATCCATTATAACCCCTCATTAAAACCTGTTGTCTCCGTTACATAGTTTTATCAGGTTATTTCCCCCCGGTCTTCCAGCTCCTGATCCGGCACCTGCTTAAACTATCTCTGATTATTCGTCACCAGTACCGCGCCGGACTGCCCGGCTGTCGCCGGGTCGTGTCGTTCGGGCCTGTCGATCATGCTTAGAATGATTTCTTGCCAATATTTTAAACATCATATCAGATATGATTGTTTTATAAATTAGAAATATCATATTAAGTATGATTTTGTAATATTGAATTAATTATCATATCAATTACCGGTTTTCCGCCGCGCAGATCCGAAAAAAGGTAGTTCCGGATCTTCTGAAACCACCCCGCCGCTCACCGGCCCGGCAACACAAGATGTAGCGGTGTTATCAGCTGATAATGACGCTATATGTTGTGTCCCTCTCCTGCCTCGTGATCGCCTGCTCACCACCGGAAATAAGCGCTTTGCTTATTCTCTCGGTCTACACGAAGGTGTTTGTACTCGATGTGGCGGCTCGCCACCGCGTCCAGTTCCAGATGCCGGGGACCGAGGCGGTGGCGATGCTGAAAGTTGGGGGTTAACTGCTACAGGCTGACGCGCCGGAGGCTTGTCCAACCCCTCGTCTGTCCAGAAGCGAGTTCTAAACTGACAAGGGGTTCAGAATGAAAGGCCGAAGAGGTACTTGCCTCATCCGGGCCGTAAACGCGTTCTCAGGAGAGATGAATCAGTGGCGGATCTGCGCCAGGTCGTCTTCGGTCAGGCCGGTCATTTTCATCACAGTGCTACGGTCAATTCCGTTCTGTAGCATGGTACGGGCAACTTCCAGCTTGCCTTCCAGCTTGCCTTCATTGAGACCTTCCTGCCTGCCTAGCTGGATACCCTTCTCAATACCTTTTTGCTCGAGCTGTTGTGCGATGGT
>NZ_KQ947384.1 GCF_001484765.1 Entomohabitans teleogrylli
TCGGGGCTATCCCAGGACAATAAGAACCGATCAGGGCCCGGAATTTACCTGCCGCGCACTCGATCAATGGGCCTTTGAGCATGGTGTGGAACTACGGCTTATCCAGCCAGGTAAGCCAACGCAGAACGGATTTATTGAGAGTTTTAACGGACGCTTTCGCGATGAGTGTCTGAATGAACACTGGTTCAGCGATATTCTTCATGCCCGGAAAACGATTAATGACTGGCGGCAGGATTATAACGAGTGCCGTCCCCATTCATCGCTGGATTACCAGACACCAGCTGAATTCGCAACGGACTGGCGAAACAGGAAATATGAAGAAAAACCAACCGACATTACTAACTNTGGTTCGCCGCATTAAACGACAGCACCGTATAAATTGCGCATCACCACGCCAGTATCACCTATACCCCAATGATATTGGGTTGGTGCTGAATTTGAAGCAAGAAAAGTATGAGCGAAAGCGAAGAAACAACAGTGGAAGCATAACTTACAGTAAATTCGCACAAAATAAAGGATTACTAACACACATGGTTACGGGCGTTGAGCAAGCTTACATACGCGAGGTTATCATATTGAATCTAAATAAAATTTGCATGCTAGACCATGATGGATTTGCTGCGATTGGTGAGATTATTCAGCCTGAGCATGAGTTTATTCGGTTGGAGGTGAAAGAATAATAGTCTTTTACCTCTTCTAGAAAACACTAATAGATTGTATTAGTTTAGAATTTATCTGGCTGCTACCTGTACAAATAGCAGCCAAAAGAAGATCATAGACAGCAAAAGCATAAAAGAGCAGTAGCTTTTAGGTGTATAAAGGGTATTAACAAGCATCGAGGGCACGAGTTATGAATAGAAAAGATAAAAGAATACTGTTGCTAAACTTTTTTCGAGAACAAGAAAACAAAGCTGAAAGATTTACATTTCAGGAGGCCGCTGATGCTACAGGTTACAGCCCTAAAAGCGTAGCTAAATATATTAGTGAAAAGTTAAAGGGTACCTACATCTTTAAGTCAGATAATAATAGTTGGCTTTCTGAGGGACTGTCTAAAATATCTAATGATGATTTCATTCGTTTAATGTCACAAAGCACATCAGCTCGTAAGTTGAATCCAAATCAAAAAATGTACCAGAAATTAATAAAAAGAAGTTTGGATGCCTTTACACTTGCTCTTGAGATATATAACCGCCCTAGTCTTAATAATAGAGTAGAGGCTTTTACCATTATGATGGTTAATGCTTGGGAGCTCTTTCTAAAAGCTGAGATTTTAGATGCACTAGGTGAGGATAAAGTATTTTATAAAAATGGTAAAAGCATATCAATTACCGACTCTCTTCTGCTACGTCTCCAGAATAATGACCCTGTCAAACTAAATATTGAAACACTGATACAACTAAGAGACCAAGCAACTCATTTATTAATTCCTGAACTACAGCCGCAACTTTCAAGACTCTTTCAAGCTACAGTCTTGAACTACCAAGAAAGATATCGTAATCAAATGGGGAACTCTCCCTTAGCAGGCCAGAGTGTGGGGATGCTTAGTTTAGTCATAGATGGTCCAGAACCTGAAATTGGAATAATAAAAGAATCTTACGGAGACATAACCGCACTCGAAGTCTCCAATTTTTTAAAGCAGTTTAAAGATGCCTCAAAAGAAATT
This sequence comes from Entomohabitans teleogrylli, assembly GCF_001484765.1. GTDB lineage: Bacteria > Pseudomonadota > Gammaproteobacteria > Enterobacterales > Enterobacteriaceae > Entomohabitans > Entomohabitans teleogrylli. Next base: position 1,664 of record NZ_KQ947384.1, read on the forward strand.
GACTCCGACAAATATTCGATATCAATCGATTATAAATTAGCGCTGACTAAAAAACCTAGCAATTCAGATCTCACCTTAAGTGTAGGAGATCATGGACAACAAGCAATTATTATTACACAAGCAAAGGATCTTAAAAAATCACATCCGCATACAACAAACGAAGCTATAGCAAAAATCAATCAATCTCTAGGCAAATGCCTGATTAATAGGCACTCATTTCAAGCTATCTGCTATAAACACAAAATTAAGAAAAACAATCAATCAGAGTATCATGATTACACGGATGTACACCGTTACTCTGACAAATTTGTGGAATGGGTAGTAAAGAACATAAGCGAACAAGAACAATGGTTAGCAAGTGCTTTAAACTCATATAAATTGCGGAAGAAATAATATTTATTAACAAAACTGTTAAAGATAATTTATTAGCACTATCTTAACACAGCATATGCCCTCAAGAGGATTGAGATGAAAGCACCAAAAAGTGAGTTAATTAGTAGAGCAGGAGTTCACTATGCTGGCTACATTTTTTCTTTAGGCGGCTTAATCTTTAGAGAGACGTCTTCTACTGATGTAGGTGTCGATGGGCAACTAGAATTAGTTACACCTGAAGGCGTGGCTACAGGCATGTTGGTTGGCGTTCAAATTAAAAGTGGAGATTCTTTCGTAAACAAGGATACTCATATTTTTTCTTTTAAAGCTAGTAAAGATCATTTTCATTACTGGCAAAATTTATGTATTCCATCAATTGGCATAGTCTATTCTCCAGCTTTACGCACAGCATCTTGGTTCGATCTAACTGAGCAGGCAAAAAGAATCTTAAAACATGAAGATTCTCCGATTATTAAGCAGACTCTTAATAATGAGAATATAATTGATATTGACATAGGATTAACTCAATTAGTTTCAAAGATACATCAGTATTACAAACGTCCTGTCGAAAGAGCTGACGTAGAGAAACTTAGTGCTATCCAACAACAACCTAATAATGAAATGGAATTAACTAAAGAAGAATCTTGGAAAAGACTTATATCAATCTTCTTCTCATCTGAGAGTGATGCAGAAGTTATTGGGCAAACTGGTTACTCGCTATCTTGGTACTTCCCTACCGTTTCTGATGAACAAAAGATCCAATTTAAAGAACGTTTACAGCTACTATCACTTTCTGAGTTAAACAGAATTTTTGGAGCTATTAATTTAGCTGTAGCACGAGATAGAGACGATGTGGTATCTCTAATTATGGATCTATTATCTTACCATCCAGAGATAACCTCTCTTTTGAGTAGGCTGGATACTGAGGGGTTTATTAAGCCAAAAGATAGATGGGTTCTACAACAGCTAATAGAGTATATTGAGCAGTAACTTATTTACGAGATTCGATGGACAATTTCACCCCAACTCGTTGAGCACCCTTTCATTCCGTGTACTTAAGTGTGTACTTAGCCCAAAGATAGATTAATAAAAAACCAATAAAATCAATATAAATAGGCCATTACTCAATATTCAGATCCAGCTCGTCGTTTAACGGCCTCTTTTGTTGCCGCGAGCAACATGGCGACACAGTAAAATGTCTACCTCAAAAGGCAAATAACTATTTAATTTTCAGCCTGTTTTTGCCCTTTAGGATTCTCTCATACTGTGCATACAAGGAAGCTCCGTGTATCTTGAGTATTCGTACAAATATCACTCAGGAGATCATCATGCCCGACTTTCTCTTTTTCAAAAAAGGCCGTCAGATTGTTGTTGCCGACAGGAAGGACCAGGAGGCTGCGACTCAACTGATCTCCCAGGGATATGAAAAACAGTTTGAAGAAGTTACCGCCTCCAGTGCTGAAAACGCGCTGAAAAGATTTCATGATATCCGTAAAGACCAGGAAGATCTTGAGTATGGTTTCCTTACCGGTGGGATATTCGGCCTGGTAACGCTACTCGTTCGCTGAACTCTTTCCGCTCGGGCACGCCAGGCCCGAGCCAGCATCTCAGAAATACCGGGCCGAATTTGCTGCCCTTATCTATCGGACTGTCACACCACAGGTACAATGGCGAGGTTACGATATTGACCTTTCTGGCCATCGCCTGACGGGGGTAATCCGCTTTAAGTCCACGTATTGAGCTACCGGGGCACAATCCGCATCATTCACTCTTTTCTTTATACTAATATGCTATGTTCAGGTCTGAATGCGGCACTTTGCTCCGGCACTCGCCTGTGTCAGTCAACGGAGAACATAATGAATAACAATGCAGACGCCCTGGTAAACCACGTTTTTGACGATGTCATCAGATGGCGCCGCCATATCCACGCCAACCCGGACCTCTCGTTTCATGAAAAGCCGACGGCGGACTACATCCACCGTGAGTTAAACGCGATCCCGCACCTCGAAATCACCCGGCCGCTGGAAAACAGCGTTATCGCTACCCTGAAAGGAAAATACGTCGGTCCGGTCCAGGCGCTGCGCGCCGATATTGATGCCCTACCGCTGGACGAAAAGAGCGGCGTTGATTTTGCTTCCACAAAGCCCGGCATCATGCACGCCTGCGGTCACGATGCCCATACGGCTATGCTGATGGGGGCAATTAAAATTCTTAGCGGATATCAGGACCGGCTACACGGCACGCTGAAATTTATTTTTCAGCCCGCGGAAGAAATTCCCCCTGGCGGCGCAAAACAACTGGTGGAAATGGGCATCGTCGACGATGTGGCGCAAATTTTTGGTTTGCACGTACAGCCCGATCTCCCCGTAGGCACAATTGTGATGAAAGAGGGGCCCTATGTCGCCTCCAGCGACAATTTCAACATCCTGATTAAGGGGAAAGGCGGCCACGGATCAATGCCGCACACTTGTGTCGATCCGGTGGTAATTGGCGCTGAAGTGGTGTGCGCTCTGCAACACATTGTCGCCCGAAATACCGATCCGCTGCTGACGCCAGTGCTGACCGTCGCCACCTTTCAGGCCGGGGACAGCTATAACGTGATTCCGGATTCGGCTCGTCTGGCCGGCACGCTGCGTACCCACAATAATGATGTCCGGCAGAGGGTTCCCGGCCTGGTCAATCGGATTGTTGAAGGTATTACCCATGCCCACGGCGCTGATTGTGAAATTGAATGGCAGTCCGGCTATGCGCCCGGATTTAACCACCCACAGGCCAGCCAGTTCGCCCGGGAGCAAATCAACGCGTTTTTCCCGGCGGGTACGCTGCAGGAAAGCCAGCGCCCTCTTTTCAGTAGTGAAGACTTTTCGTCGTATCAGGAAAAAGTGCCCGGCTGCTTTATTTTCATCGGTTGCGGAAATCCGGAGAAGGGAGCGATATGGAATGTGCATAACCCGCACTTTATCATTGATGAAGAGGCGCTGAAGGTTGGGATAAAAACGCACCTGGCGCTGGCCAGCGCGCTGATTAACGGCGCATAAACCTTCAGTCAGATAACCGGTAACGCCGCCAGGGTAAAACCCGGTGGCGTTTTTTAATCCAGCGCCTCATCAGACGGCCATCGTCCTTTCCGAATACTGAAAATACCGTTGGATAATATAAAAATACTGATGATTGTTCAGAGTAGTTTAAGCCACTGATGCCATAACGAGGCTATCCAGGAATTTTATCAACATATGAACCACATAATTATCTACCAAATCACAAACACCAGAACAAAAGATCAGTAAATGGATAAAAATTAATTTTTCATTTCCCAATCATATAAAAATTTGCCATTTAACACCATTACGCCAATATCATTATAATTTTTAATCGTTTATTTTCCCGCCACACCAAAATAAATGATACGATAATAAAGCTAAATTATATTGTGATAACCAGGCACAGCGCCAGATATATTTTAAGCACAGAATATAAAAATAAAAGAACACAACAACAGCTCATTTAATTTATTTCTCTGTGCTTTAAAAAAGCAACGCCTGTATTATCAAAGAATATTTTGTTATCAGGAAATATTTATCAAAAGGACATATCTGTCTTGCAGGTGAGATTATGATAAATAACATCATACGAAAACTCGCGGATGAACGTGGCGCACTTGCCATTATGTACGCCATGCTGCTGCCCGTCTTTGCTCTACTGCTCTCGCTGGCTATTGACGGAAGCATGGCGCTGCAAAAGAAAGCTCGCCTGGCGGATATTGTGACGGAAAGCCTTGTCGCCGCCAGTACCCACCGCTACGACGACCAGCGCGGCGGCCAGACGATGCTGGAGAAAAATCTCACCCTCCATTTCCCGGATGACACCATAGTGAATAAAAAACTCACGCTCACCGTCAACCAAAATGGCAACCAGATGAACTACCAGCACACCGCTTCAGCGGCAATCAGCTCGCCAAATATGGTTTCACCTGTCGTCGATGGCGGCTTTGGCAGTTCAATCTCAACGGGTTATCAGTCACCAACACTGAATCAGAGTACAAAAACCGCACCACTCCTGCTGGTCCAGGATTCAAACACCCTGGTGGATACCGGCGTGGGTATTGATGCCGATGGTAAAGTATGGGTGTGGGGCTTTCGTGGTTCAGGGCAGTCCGCCAGCGGCACACTCGCCATAGACAGCGCATCATCGCCATCGATGGTGCCAATTCCCAACAAAGTGACTAAAGTAACTGGCGGGATCTACCATCTGCTGGCACTGGATGAAAAGGGTAATGTCTGGGCATGGGGGCAGAGCGGCTATGGAGAAGCAGGCCGTTGCAACGGTGTTTACAGCACATCGCCCTGTAACGTGCTAAGCGGCGTAGTCGATATTGCCGCCGGGGAATATACCTCCGTCATGCTGACCGAAAGCGGTGATGTTTATTTTATGGGGCACTGTGCCTACAGCCAGTGCGGCAGCGGCAGCCAGACCGCTGTCGTCTCTTCACCGACAAAAGTCTCCCTGGCGGGTGAAAAAGCGGTGAAGATTGGCGGAGCCTACGAAGGCACACTGGCGATCACCGTTAACGGCAGCGGAGTTTACTCGGTATGGGGTTGGGGTGATAACGAAGGCTGCGGCCTCGGCGCCACCCAAACCAATGTTTCAGCATGGACCGCCGCCGACGGTTCAAGCTCTCGGTGTAAACATGGAATTCAGGATTACACGGGACTCACCGCCTCCCCTTACCGCATCAAAGGGCTGAAAGATTATGCCAGCCACATCGTTTACCTGGGGGGAGGACAGGGGTTTGGCGCCGCTCTGCTGGATGATGGCAGGGTAATCGGCTGGGGCACCAACTACCACCTGGGAAGAGGCTGGAGTGCCTACACCACGGCGCCGCACACCAATCTGGATGTTACCGAACCGATTATCGTCGCCACCGGCGTCGCCGAACTTCAGGTTCGCTACCCTGGCGGCGCCTATCTGACCAGTGATAATAAATTGTATACCTTTGGCGGCGACGATAAATACTTCGTGTATGGGCCGACACCGAAACTACGAGCTTCAAACGTCTCATCATTCAGCGTCGGTAAAGAACACCTGTTTTACAACAATGCCGAAGGTAAACTCTACGGCGTCGGCTATTGCGCGGGTAACAAATTCTTCGCCAATAACTGCGCCACCCATCCGCTCTATTATGCCAGCGCCATCAACTGGCCCGGCGTAGAGCTGGACTTTTCCCGGTTTGGCCTGACCGTCGGCGTGGTGGACGATCCCACCCTGACCCCAACTAACTGAAATACTGGCATTCGTACCTACCGGCTGGATCCCATCAGCCGGTATTGCTCATCTCAGGGAAACCCGCATAACTCGTTATTACGAAACAACTCTTTTTTAGCTGCGGATGTTAACGTCGCTCTACGACTATATCGTTCCAGAATAAATCGTTATTTTTTACTCTCTCCCCTGCATATCGATCTCTCTCACAAATTCACCATTTCCCTGGCGCTTTCCTGGAAACGACTATTGATTGGGTGATTTTTACGCGATATGTTTTCTGTAACGTTACACTAAAACGATACAGAAAAAGAATTCGATGCAATTACCCTCTCTTTTGAGCGCCTTATTTTTCCTGAGCGCAAAAAAGAGTACCGATTACCCCGATAAAACGTGAAGCGGAAGGTCAACCATGATGAAAATTTACCAACCCCGCCGGTTGCTGGCCTGCGCCTGTGTGGGCGCCCTGTTACTGGCAGGAACCAGCATACTGAATGCCGCGCAAGCGGTAGTAAACCTGCGCGTCTACTCGTCATTACCCGCAGACGAAACCTCCGCCCACTATGTCTGGTTTAAACGCTTTCAGGAAAACATTATTAAAAACAATAAACTAAAGGATGAAATTAAACTCAATTACTTCCCGAACGGGATGCTGGGCAAAGAGGCGGACGCCACCCAGCAGGTACGAATCGGCGCTATCGGCATGATGATCTCTGGTACCTCTATCTGGGCCACGCTGGTACCGGAAATCGGCGTGCTGGATCTGGGCTATCTGTTTCAGGACTACCAACAGGTAGGAAAATCGCTGGACGGCAAAGCCGGGCAAACCCTTTCCGATCTGATGTTAAAAAAAGCCGGTGTGGTGGTTCTGGGCTACGGCTACAGCCTGGGCGCACGCAATATCTACACCAAAAAAGTGATTGAAAAACCGGAGGATCTCAAAAATCTCAAGATCCGTGTGCTGCCGGTGCCAAACTTCATCGCCACCCTGAACCACATGGGCGCAGTCGCCATTCCCATGCCCGGCGGCGAAGTCTATTCCGGTCTGCAAATGGGGGTTATTGACGGCCTGGAGCATGACGCGGCCACGGTATATTCCAGCAAATATTATGAAATCGCTAAAAACGCGACGCTCACCCGCCATATTTACAATCCGATCATGATTGCCATGAACAGCAACAGTTTCCGGCAAATTCCTCAACCTTTGCGGGACGAGGTTCTGGCTGCCGCCCGGGAAGCCACCGATTACCAGCGTCAACAGTCTCACCGCCTGGAAGAACAGGCGATTAAAGATCTCCAGGCCAAAGGCGTGGTCTTCCGCGACATCGATCGCCGCGCTTTTCGTACCGGGGTACAGCCCGTCTGGCAGGCGTTCCTGAAGCAGTATCCACAAATGGCGCCGCTGGTGGCCGAGATTAACGCTTCAGCGCCGCAGCAGGCACAGTAAAACCACACGGCCTCAGCCTGACGGGCCGCTTCCTGACAAGAACCGTTAACGAGGTTCACTATGGCAGAAACATCAATGACGATAAAAGAGGAAGCAAAACACCTCGTTTATCTGGGGCGGCTCAGCCGACTCCTGACCACCCTGACTTCCTGGGCTGGCGCACTGGTGCTGTTTATTAATGTATTGGTGGTTTTCACCTCCGTTATCTGGCGCTATGCCCTGCAATCCCCGCTCCACTGGGCGGAAGAAGTGGCGCGCGCCATGATGATTGCGCTGGTCTTTTTTGGCGTCGCCACCTCTACCGGACGCGGCGGCCATATCGGCGTCGATCTGTTCCTGCGCTTTCTTCCTGAAAACGTGCGTCCTTACGTTATCCATGCCAGCCGCTGGGTTCTGCTGCTGGTTTCCGCCGGTCTGGTAGTCTCAAGTTATGACCTGGTACAAGCCGCCCGGGTCCAGACCACCGAAACCGGCTTGCCGCAAGTGATCTATGTTATCCCGGTGCTGGTGGGGTCTGTGGTGATGATGGTCGCCGCCCTGGAACATGCTCTGCGCGCCAGCGTCAGGGTAGTGGTGCTCAGCGGCGCCGGCATCCTGGGGCTGGCTCTCCTCGGCTATCTGAAACTGTCGCTGATGGCCGATCCCGCCAGCGCTGCTGCCGGCTTGATGCTTGTCTGTTTTGTGCTGGGTATTCTGGCCGGCGTACCGATAGCATTTACCCTCGGTATGTCCGCTATGGTGTTTTTTATTTGCGATCCCTCCCTGCCCTTCGTCTTCTTCTCCCAGCAGGTGGCCGCTGGCGTGGATCATTTTGTGCTGCTGGCGATACCGTTTTTCCTGCTGGCCGGCGCGGCAATGGAAATTAACGGTATGTCGACGCGCCTGGTCGAGTTAATCGTACGCGGTATGGGGCGTTTTCGCGGCGGCCTGAATATGACCACGGTGCTGTCGATGGCGTTCTTCTCCGGTATTTCCGGCTCCAAGCTGGCCGACGTGGCGGCGGTCGGCGGCGTACTGATGCCGGCGGTACGACGCGCGAAACAGGATGATAAAGAAGCCGCCGGGATATTCGCAGCCTCTGCGGTCATGGCGGAAACCATTCCGCCCTGCGTTAATCTGATCGTGATGGGCTTCGTCGCCAATATCTCTATCGGCGCACTGTTTATCGCCGGCCTGGTTCCTGCCGCCTGCCTGCTGGTACTACTGCTGATCGCCGCGAACCGTTTTGGCGGGCGCATTAATGTCAACGAAGCCTATCCGGTACAGCGTTCCCGCATACAACTGTGGCTTGGCGCGGCCGTGGGGCTGGTCATGATCTTTATGATTGGCCGCGGCGTGATGATGGGGATTGCCACCTCGACAGAAATTTCGGCGTTTGCCGTCGTTTACGCCATTGTGGTCGGGCGTCTCGCCTTTGGCGAACTGACGCTGCGCGCCACGGTGAAAATGTTCATTGATATCGCCGCGATGTCCGGGGTTTTACTGTTCATCGTCGCCTGCGCCACCAGCCTCTCTTATGCCCTGACTATCCAGATGATCCCTCAGCAAATCGCTGAGTTGCTGGTCGGCATCGGGATGCAAGAGGGGGCATGGCTATTCCTGCTACTGACCATTGTTATTCTGATCATTTTCGGCGCCGTACTGGAAGGCGCGCCAGCGCTGATTATTTTCGCCCCCATACTGGTGCCCATCGCTATCCAGCTCGGTTTCAATCCGCTGCACTTCGCGATCGTCATGATTCTCGCCATGGGATTCGGCCTGTTTTCACCGCCTATCGGGCTGGGTCTGTACACCACCTGCGCCATCTGCGGCGTGGAGATGAAAAACGTCATCCGCCCGATGGCGAAATACCTGGCGGTGGTGATGCTCGGCATTATCGTCGTGGCGCTGATTCCCTCCCTGACCACCTGGCTGCCGGGGCTTGCCGGCTACTGATTCAACCCATTTATCTGCAAAGAGCGACAAGAAGAGGTTCACTATGTTGAAGGAATTACAAGGTAAACGCGTACTGATCACCGGCTCTACCACCGGAATCGGTCTGGCAACGGCGCGGTTATTTCTCCAGTACGGTGCCTGCGTCGGCATCAATGGCCGCCGGGGGATCGATGATCCGCAGGTTGTGGAGGAGTTCGGGCGCCTGCCGGGCGAATTCTCCACATTCAGCGCCGATTTGACCCGCAGTGAAAACTGCCGCCAGTTGGTGGAGGCGTTCGTCGGGCGTTTTGGCGGCATTGACGTGCTGATCAACAATGCAGGCGGCCTGGGCGGGCGCAGCCCGCTGGAAAAAATCGATGACGCCTTTTACGACCATGTCATGGATCTCAATGTCCGTTCAGTGTTAATGATGACGAAGTTCGCGATCCCCTATCTGCGCGAAGCCGCCCGCCAGACCGGGATCACCACCGCGGTACTGAGTACCGGATCGATCGCCGGGCGCGACGGCGGCGGTATCGGGGCCGGCGTCTACGGTAGCGCGAAAGCCTGGGTTCACGATATACACCGCAACTGGGTGAAAGAGTTCAGTAAAGACAATATTCGTTTCAATATCGTCTCACCGGGCAGCATTGATACGGCCTTTCATCACGGTAAAAGCGAGGAAGTACTGCAAAAAATGCGTGATTCGATTCCGATGGGGCGTTTTGGCGCCAGCGAAGAGGTCGCACCAACCTATCTCTTTCTGGCGACACATGCCTTTAGCGGCTACATCACCGGACAGATTGTCGACGTTAACGGTGGGCAAATGGCCCCCTGAGAGCGTAATCAGATGGCAAAAAAGTCGTATCCGCCGGGGAAAAACCTTTAAAATCAGCAACAGATATTCAATGGTGAGGAGCTGTATGGCCAATATTCGCGATGTTGCGCGCCACGCCGGCGTTTCCGTCAGTACTGTCTCCAACGTACTGAACGGCCGCGTCGATCAAATGCGTCAGGAAACGCTGGCACGCATTGAACAAGCCATGCGTGAACTGAACTACCATCCTAACCGGGTCGCGCAACAGCTCAAAACCGGCCAGGCAAAGATGATTGGCCTGCTGGTTCCTTCCATCGTTAATCCCAGTTTCGCCGCCCTGGCCCGGGAGGTGGATCTGGCCGCGAAAGCCCGCCAGTACCGGGTGTTGCTGGGGAATACCTATCGTCAGGAAGATGAAGAACAGGCCTTTCTGGAGGATATGCTCGCCCACGGCGTACGCGGGGTTATCGTTGCCGCCAGCGCCATGGAAAAGCCGCATTTTTCGCGGGCTGCGGCCCGGGGCATGGTACTGGTAAATTACGACAGCCGCATGCCAGCAGACGTGGCGTCCGGCGCCATGCCGTTCGACAGCGTCTCGATGGATAATGTGGCCGCTGGCCGCCTTGCCGCGGAACACCTGATTGCCGGAGGATGTCAGCGTATCGCTTTTGTTACCGAGGCGGGACGAACCATGAGCCGCGGCCATAAAATCGAAGGATTCCTCGACGCCGCCCGGCAGGCAGGGATTCTGAGGGAGCAGATGGTCATCGAAGGTAAAGCGCTCGCTGCCTATGGGGATACCGAAATGACCGATCTGGGGCGGGCGCTTGCCGCGCAGGTGGTGCAACAGTCGCCGCTGCCGGACGGTCTGGTGGCCATTAATGATGCGCTCGGCATTGGTCTGATGGCTGGCCTGCGCGAAGCGGGTATCGCTATCCCGGCGCAAATTTCCGTGGTCGGTATCGACAATATTCCCCTGGCGGGGCTGATCCCTCCAGGCCTGAGCTCAGTAATGCCGCCCCTCGCTGATATGGCGGACATCATGGTAGAGCGGCTTCTGGCACGTATTGAGGACCCGGCGATTGCGCCGCAGGAGTTTCTGTTCCATCCCACGCTGATACGACGGCAATCAGTAAAAACCTGATATTCACTTTTAGATCAACACAATAATGCTCTCCGGCGCCGGGCCCTGCGCCAGCCGGTTCGGGGAGCCCATTACCCTGAATCAGAGGATCAGTACCATGACTGAGACCCAATGTGTTTATTGCCACCCGCAACAGGAAACCGTGCTGTGGCAGGACGATCGCTGCCGCGTTCTGCTGGTGGAAGGGAGCAACTTTACCGGCTGGTGCCGGGTGGTGTGGAACCAGCACCACGCTGAGTTAAGTGAGCTGAGCGAGGATGACGGCAACCATATTATGGCAGTTACCCGCGAAGTGGAGAGGGTGATCCGCGAGCAAATGCATCCGGTGAAAATGAACCTCGCCAGTCTCGGTACCGCGCTGCCGCATCTGCACTGGCATCTTATTCCGCGCTATACGGATGACAGCCATTTCCCGGAACCGATCTGGGTCCCTCCGCTACAGGACGCGGTGCGCCATCCGCTACCAGAAAACTTTAGCGAAACCATGACTGCGCGCCTTAAGCGACGCTTCCCCAGGGCGCCTGAGGGAGAGCACCGGCTGTTTGTTATCATGGGCGTTTCCGGCAGCGGTAAATCGGCGCTGTCTCAACAATTAAGCCAGCGCTATGGAATCGCCTGCCTGGACGGCGACTACCTGCACTCCCGGGAAAACATCGCCAAAATGGCCAGCGGCGCCGCCCTTGATGACGCCGATCGAGCCCCCTGGCTGAAGGCGCTCAGCGATGCCGCATGGGCGATGCAAAGAACCAATCCCTGCTCCCTGGTGGTCTGCTCAGCGCTGAAAAAGCGCTACCGGGATATCCTGCGGGCAGGTAATCCCGGTCTGAGATTCCTGTTCCTTGATGGCCGCTATGAGGTGATTGAACAGCGTCTGAAAGCGCGCAAAGGACACTATTTCCGGCCGGAAATGCTCGATTCCCAGTTCGCCGCGCTGGAACGCCCCGGGGCCAGTGAAACTGATGTTATAGCTATCGATATTGAGCAATCGCTGGAGGACGTCGTCACCCACTGCGCCACCCACCTGTTTGATTAACAACCATCAAAAAGACGCCGCCCTCCTGAGAGGTGCGGCGTCAAAAAACCAGACCAAACTATGTTGAAATAAATATCGATGGCGACCCACGGCCAGAACATCAATACCCAATGTCGCGATTTATTCCTCGTTCTCTGGCGATTCTTCCCGGTTTTGATTCTCTGGTACATAAACCTGTCGGTAATGCGCCAGGCGTTCCATAAAAAACGTCACTTTATCCTCGGGAACTTTTTCCAGAACATCTTCGATTTGCGGCGCTTTATCAAGGTATTCCATAAAAGCCTGTGTTGACGCCATGAAATCGACCATTTTATCGATGATACGTAGGGTATTGCTGCCGATGGTAGTCATATCGCCTCCATTCAACGTCTCCCTGGATGGTTATATACTCGTCATGCTTCAAATTGCAGCAGCGCTGCTATTGCCCGGTACTCAGGAGCCTTCCCCTGAAGGGCGGTCGCCAGAGACGTTTTGTTCTATAACTCGAATATTCACGGTATAGATCATTTTTTATCGCTTATTTTAGCAACAACTGCGTAGTGGAATTTAGCGGAGATAAGAAAGGTGTAAATCTGCGGTTAAGGTCACATTGTGCAGCGCCACAGCGCTTCGGGATAAAATAATTAGACAGCGTAAAATATCAGCACGATTCAAAAATCGTCTCACGCACGGTGATATCACAAGTACCGCTATCAATAATCAACTTGCCCATAGTCCGCCTTGTATATTTAAATCATCAATCATATAAATCGGCTGATTCACCCATAAAAAAACTAATCCGAAACCCTTAGCCCTAAAAAAACTCAATCGCGATCGCGCGCGTGAAACGCTATCCTCGCCGCCGGTTTAATCAGGCGCCGGGGCCAGTAAATGCTACTTCATACTCTCTATCTGATCGGTATTACCGCTGAAGCGATGACCGGCGCTCTGGCTGCCGGTCGGCGCCGAATGGATACCTTCGGGGTGATTATTATCGCCACCGCAACCGCACTCGGCGGCGGTTCCGTCAGAGACATTCTGCTGGGACACTATCCGCTGGGATGGGTAAAGCATCCCGAATACGTGATTATTGTGGCAACTGCCGCCGTACTGACGACCCTGCTTGCCCCGCTGATGTCCCACCTGCGTAAACTGTTTCTGGTGCTGGACGCCCTCGGCCTGGTGGTGTTTTCCATTATCGGCGCGCAAATCGCATTAGATATGGGCGAAGGTCCGGTTATTGCGGTCATCGCTGCCGTGGTGACCGGCGTTTTTGGCGGCGTACTGCGTGATATGTTCTGTAAACGTATCCCACTGGTGTTCCAGAAAGAGCTGTATGCCGGGATCTCTTTTGCCTCAGCGGTACTCTATCTGGCGCTCGGCCATTACCCTATTCCCCACGACACTGTAGTGATCGTTACCCTGTTATTTGGCTTTATCAGCCGCTTGCTGGCCCTGCGTTTTCGTCTTGGTCTGCCGGTTTTCCACTATACCCAATCGCCTCATTAACCGTGCTCTTCTTCGCCAGAGGGATGGGCAATCCAACCGCAGGCGGAGCAGGCGATATCTGTGTGGATCGGCAATAAACCGGGTTACTGAGCGGCGCTAAAGCCGGGGATATTATTTTCAGATAGCCATGCCGCCAGTTGAACAATCCGTGGATGTGATATGAACTCACGAATCGCCTCAACCCTGGCGCTGCCCACCCCCGGTATCCGTCTCCACTCCTGCGCGGTACGGCTGTGTATCTGCCACCAGTGGCTGGCGGAAAGCGCAGCCATTGACGGTACCGGCAACGGAAACCCCATCGCCGCCAGCCAGCGCTGAAACGGCTGACGACGCGCCAGAGAAAAATGGTGCCAGAGCTGCTGCGCCCGCTGCGGTGAAATCCCCGGCGTCTGACGCAGTTTGTCCGGCGTCAACGCCAGCCAGGAAAACAGGTGTTCCAGCCCGTGGACCTGATAAATCTGCCGCCACAACACTTTTCCCACATCGGGGATATTCAGCCGTGGTTCGCCGCTCAGCCATACCAGACGCGCCAGCAGTTGCTCCTCACACCCGGGGGCGGCAAAAAAGCAGTCCAGCACCCTGTGCTGACGATGATCCACACCGCTTCGCTCACGCTCCGCGGTGCGCCACAACACGCTGTCCAGGCGAGGGATCCCCTGCCCGGCAAGACTGACTTTCACCAGATCCCCTCTGGCAATGTCTATCCGCTGCCAGCGTTTCACTGACCCCACGTTCACGCGGCTGATCCGCTTGTCGTCAATCTGAACCGAATGCAATATCAATACAACGGATACTTTCCCGGTACGTCCGGTGGTGGCGACAATATCTTTAACTTCCGCAATCCCCTCCGGCGGCGGATATTTCCAGGCGACCATCCACGACGCCTGACCTGGACTCCAGAATTTACCGCCCGGGACCGCCGTTTCCCGCAGCACAATACCATCCGTAACGAACGGCAGCGGCGACGCATACCAGCGTTCACGCAGCGCCAGTACCCCGGCAATATCACTTACCGGAACGCTCCACGCCTGCGCTAAAGGAAAACCGCCTGCCGCCAGAACAGACAGTTGTTCTGCCAGTGACGCCGGACCATCCGGCCATGCCCAGATAAATACGCCAAACTGGCGCAATATCTCCGGAGTATCGTGGCGCATCATCGCTCCGGAAACCACGGCCCGGGCATTGATACTCCCACGCTGTTTTTGAATATGGCCGTCGCGCCGCCAGAATAGTTCCCCCTGCAAAACGCTGTTCGCCAGCGCGCCAATCTGGGTTTGCGGTAAGGCGGGGATATGTCGGGCCTGTGCGCTCCAGTCTTCCCCTTTGCGCCCGTCGCCGCGACTGATGACCTGTGCCAGACGACCATCCCGATACACCAGAGTAACAGCAACGCCATCCACCTTCGGCTGCGCCCACAGCGCTGACCTGCCATTCATCCACACCGCCAGGGCCGCGGCATCTTTTACTTTACTCACACCGGTATGCGCCACAGGGTGTTGTGTCTTTCCGCTCCCCGGGGCGGCAGGAAGTGGGCTTTCCGTTTGCCGTTCCTGGGGGAAACAGCGTAGCCAGAGCTGATAACGCGCCCACAGCGCATCATAAAGCTGATCGCTGACCGGACTTTTACCTTCCAGGTAATAAGCCTGATCCCACTCTTTAAGCTGTAATCTAAGCCGTAATATCTCTTTTTTCGCCCTTTCCGGCGCCCACTGTGGACAGGATGCCGATACAAAACCGGACACTAACAGCAGACAAACCAGGCAGACCGCAATCCGTTTCATTTTCCCCCTCCCTGTCATTACCAGCCACGGTATATCCGCCCGTGAAACGCCGCCAGCGGCGCTGTTGATAACCTCGCGAGGTATTCCGGGAAATCGTGCGTCATTGCATAAACAGACATGAACTGTGGAAAACAGGCAGCAAAAAACGCAAATCAATAAGGAAAAGTGGCGAGGGGACTACGTCAGCAGGTTCCAGTGTGTATAATATGCGGGATACGCAGTTCTATTTGCATATCAATCTGATTAAGACACACATGGCTCAAGGCACACTTTATATTGTTTCCGCCCCCAGCGGCGCGGGTAAATCAAGCCTGATTCAGGCTTTGCTGAAGACACAACCGCTGTACGACACGCAGGTCTCTGTTTCGCACACCACCCGCGCGGCGCGCCCGGGGGAAGTACACGGCGAGCACTACTTCTTTATCGACAAAGCTGAGTTTCAGGAAATGATCGCCCGGGATGCCTTTCTGGAGCATGCCGAGGTTTTTGGCAATTATTACGGTACCTCCCGCGAGACTATCGAACAGGTTCTGGCTACCGGCGTAGATATTTTTCTTGATATCGACTGGCAGGGCGCCGCGCAGATCCGCCAGCGTATGCCGCAGGCGCGCAGCATTTTCATTCTGCCGCCGTCGAAAGAAGAGCTGGACCGCCGTTTGCGCGGCCGCGGACAGGACAGCGAAGAGGTTATCGCCAGGCGCATGGCCCTGGCGGTAGCGGAAATGAGCCACTATGCCGAGTACGACTATCTGATCGTTAACGACGATTTTGACACCGCCCTTAACGATTTGAAGATTATTATCCGGGCGGAACGCCTGAGAATGGGGCGCCAGAAACAGCGACATGACGCTTTAATCAGCAAACTATTGGCAGACTGAGCCTGGTTTCAGTATCATGCCCAGTCATTTCTTCACCTGTGGAGCATTTTTATTATGGCACGCGTAACTGTTCAGGACGCTGTAGAGAAAATTGGTAACCGTTTTGACCTGGTGCTGGTCGCCGCGCGTCGCGCTCGTCAGATGCAGGTCGGCGGTAAGGATCCGCTGGTACCGGAAGAAAACGATAAATCTACCGTTATCGCACTGCGCGAAATCGAAGAAGGGCTCATCAACAGCCAGATTCTCGACGTGCGCGAGCGCCAGGAGCAGCAGGAGCAGGAAGCCGCAGAACTGCAGGCCGTTACCGCTATTGCTGAAGGTCGTCGTTAATCACGCAGCGGGTCGCCCTTGTATCTGTTCGAAAGCCTGAATCAGCTGATTCAACAATATCTGCCTGAAGATCAGATCAAGCGTCTGCAGCAGGCTTACCTTGTCGCACGTGATGCCCACGAGGGGCAAACGCGCTCAAGCGGCGAACCCTATATCACGCATCCGGTAGCCGTGGCCTGTATTCTGGCCGAGATGAAACTCGACCATGAAACGTTAATGGCCGCGCTACTGCATGATGTGATTGAAGACACTCCCGCCACCTACCAGGACATGGAGCAGCTGTTTGGTAAAACGGTTGCCGAACTGGTAGAAGGCGTGTCCAAGCTGGACAAACTAAAGTTTCGCGACAAGAAAGAGGCCCAGGCCGAAAACTTTCGCAAAATGATCATGGCGATGGTACAGGATATCCGCGTCATTCTGATCAAACTCGCCGACCGCACCCACAATATGCGTACTCTCGGCTCTCTGCGCCCCGATAAGCGGCGCCGTATTGCCCGGGAAACCCTCGAAATATACAGTCCGCTGGCGCACCGCCTGGGTATTCACCACCTGAAGACCGAGCTTGAAGAGCTGGGGTTTGAAGCGCTGTACCCCAATCGCTACCGGGTCATCAAAGAGGTGGTTAAAGCCGCGCGCGGCAACCGTAAGGAGATGATCCAGAAAATCCTCTCCGAAATCGAAGGGCGTTTGCAGGAAGCGGGCATTCCCTGCCGGGTCAGCGGTCGCGAAAAACATCTTTACTCCATCTACTGCAAGATGGTGCTCAAAGAGCAACGCTTTCACTCGATTATGGATATCTACGCATTCCGCGTGATTGTCCACGATCTGGATACCTGCTATCGGGTGCTCGGCCAGATGCACAGCTTGTATAAACCGCGCCCGGGCCGGGTGAAAGACTATATCGCCATTCCCAAAGCCAACGGTTATCAGTCGCTGCATACCTCGATGATCGGCCCTCACGGGGTACCGGTCGAAGTTCAGATTCGTACCGAAGATATGGATCAAATGGCGGAAATGGGGGTCGCGGCACACTGGGCGTATAAAGAGCACGGCGAAACCAGCACGACCGCGCAAATCCGCGCCCAGCGCTGGATGCAAAGCCTGCTGGAACTCCAGCAGAGCGCAGGCAGCTCATTTGAATTTATCGAGAGCGTTAAATCCGATCTGTTCCCGGATGAGATTTACGTTTTCACCCCGGAAGGCCGTATTGTCGAGCTGCCGGCGGGTGCTACGCCGGTCGATTTCGCTTACGCGGTGCATACCGACATCGGCCATGCCTGCGTGGGCGCCCGGGTTGACAGGCAGCCATACCCGTTGTCCCAGTCCCTGAGCAGCGGTCAGACCATCGAAATCATTACCGCGCCGGGCGCTCGGCCGAATGCCGCCTGGCTGAACTTTGTCGTCAGCTCTAAAGCGCGCGCCAAAATTCGCCAGATGCTGAAAAACCTTAAGCGCGATGATTCGGTTAGCCTCGGGCGCCGCCTGCTCAATCATGCGCTGGGCGGCAGCAAAAAACTGGCTGAAGTGCCGCAGGAAAACATCCAGCGCGAACTGGACCGTATGAAGCTGGCCACCCTTGACGATCTGCTGGCGGAAATCGGGCTGGGCAATGCCATGAGCGTGGTGGTAGCCAAAAACCTGCAGCAAGGGGAAACCGCTCAGGCGCCGTCGAACGCCCCCTCCAGCCACAGCAATCTGCCGATTAAAGGCGCTGATGGCGTGCTAATCACCTTTGCCAAATGTTGTCGGCCTATCCCCGGCGACCCGATCATTGCCCACGTCAGTCCGGGCAAAGGGCTGGTTATCCACCATGAATCCTGTCGGAACATTCGTGGCTACCAGAAAGAGCCGGAGAAATTCATGGCGGTGGAGTGGGATAAAGAGACCGAGCAGGAATTTATCACCGAAATTAAGGTGGATATGTTCAACCATCAGGGCGCGCTGGCTAACCTTACCGCGGCCATTAATACCGCCGGCTCCAATATCCAGAGCCTGAATACCGAAGAGAAAGACGGTCGGGTTTACAGTGCGTTTATCCGTCTTACGGCCCGGGATCGCATCCATCTGGCCAATATTATGCGTAAAATTCGCGTTATGCCGGATGTGATAAAAGTTAACCGCAACAGAAACTAATGCCATGAATCCACAGCGTTATGCGCGAATCCGCGAGATGCTGGCCCGCCGTCAGCCGGACCTGACGGTCTGTATGGAACAGGTTCATAAACCTCATAATGTCTCCGCCATCATCCGCACCGCGGATGCGGTGGGCGTTCATGAAGTCCACGCCGTCTGGCCTGGCAACCGGATGCGCACCATGGCCTCTTCAGCCGCCGGCAGTAATAGCTGGGTAGAGGTGAAAACCCACACGTCGATTCACGAAGCAGTGACGCATCTGAAACAGAAAGGGATGCAGGTTCTCGCCACACACCTTTCCGACCACGCTGTCGACTTCCGCACGATCGACTACACCCGCCCGACCTGCATTCTGATGGGTCAGGAGAAAACCGGTATTACCCCTGAAGCCCTGGCGCTGGCCGACCAGGACATTATCATTCCGATGATCGGAATGGTGCAGTCGCTGAATGTCTCGGTGGCTTCGGCGCTGATTCTTTACGAGGCGCAGCGCCAGCGTGAGAACGCCGGCATGTACCAGCGTGAAAACAGCACGCTGCCGGAGGAAGAACAACAGCGTCTGCTATTTGAAGGTGGTTATCCGGTGCTGGCCAAAGTCGCCAGACGAAAAAACCTGCCTTACCCGCGCGTTAACCAGTCCGGTGAAATCGAAGCCACAGCCGACTGGTGGGCCATCATGCAGTCAAGTCAGCCGGGTTTAACAGCGCAGAGCCTCGACACCGTCGGCCTGCAGGATAAAGCGTAAATGAAAGGCCGCCTGCTGGATGCCATACCGCTCAGCGCGCTGACCGGCGTAGGCGCCAGCCAGAGCGACAAACTGGCGAAAATCGGCCTGCACACTGTTCAGGATCTGCTATTGCACTTCCCTCTGCGCTATGAGGACAGAACCCAACTGTATCCGATTGTCGAACTGTTGCCCGGCGTGTACGCCACCGTGGAAGGCGAAGTGCTGAACTGCAACATCGTCTTTGGCCGGCGGCGCATGATGACCTGCCAGATTAGCGACGGCTCCGGCATTCTGACCATGCGCTTTTTTAACTTCAATGCGGCGATGAAAAACAGCCTGGCGACCGGTCGCCGCGTTATCGCCTACGGCGAGGCGAAACGCGGTAAACACGGCGCAGAAATGATCCATCCGGAATACCGCGTACAGGGAGATCACAGCACGCCGGAGCTTCAGGAAACCCTGACGCCGGTCTATCCAACCACCGAAGGCGTGCGCCAGGCGACGCTGCGTAAATTGACGGACCAGGCGCTGGATTTGCTGACCACCTGCGCCATTGCCGAGTTGTTGCCCCCGGAGCTGGCCGTCGGAATGATGAGCCTGCCTGACGCCATTCGTACCCTGCACCGTCCACCCCCTTCTCTGCAGCTCGCCGAGCTGGAAAGCGGTAAGCATCCGGCACAGCGGCGCTTAATCCTCGAAGAGCTGCTGGCCCACAACCTGAGCATGCTGGCGCTGCGCGCCGGCGCACAGCGCTATCACGCACTACCTCTTGCCAGCGACGAGGCCCTGAAAACCCGGTTTCTGGCCTCTCTACCGTTTACGCCAACCGGCGCGCAACAGCGGGTAGTGGCGGACATCGAACAGGACATGGCGCAGGATGTGCCGATGATGCGCCTGGTGCAGGGCGATGTCGGCTCAGGGAAAACGCTGGTGGCGGCGCTGGCGGCGCTGCGGGCCATTGCCCACGGTAAACAGGTAGGCATGATGGCGCCAACCGAACTGCTGGCTGAGCAGCACGCCAACAACTTCCGCAACTGGTTTGCCCCGCTGGGGATTGAAGTCGGCTGGCTGGCCGGTAAACAAAAAGGCAAGGCGCGGCAGGCTCAGCAGGAAGCCATCGCCAGCGGCGCCGTGCAAATGGTGGTCGGTACCCATGCGATTTTCCAGGAACAGGTGCAGTTCAGCGCCCTCGCGCTGGTGATTATCGACGAACAACACCGCTTCGGGGTCCACCAGCGTCTGGCGCTGTGGGAAAAAGGTCAGCAACAGGGCTTCCATCCGCATCAGTTGATCATGACCGCCACCCCGATCCCCCGTACCCTGGCAATGACCGCCTACGCCGATCTCGACACTTCGGTGATCGATGAACTGCCCCCCGGGCGTACCCCGGTCACTACCGTGGCGATCCCGGATACCCGACGCAGCGACATTATCGAACGCGTGCGCAATGCCTGCACCAGCGAAGGCCGCCAGGCCTACTGGGTTTGTACCCTGATTGAAGAGTCCGAACTACTGGAAGCTCAGGCGGCGGAAGCCACCTGGGAAGAGTTGAAAACAGCGCTGCCGCAGCTCACCGTCGGGCTGGTGCACGGGCGCATGAAACCCCAGGAAAAGCAGAATGTTATGCAGGCCTTTAAACAAGGCGACATTCATCTGCTGGTCGCCACCACGGTGATTGAGGTCGGGGTGGACGTACCTAACGCCAGTCTGATGATTATCGAAAACCCGGAGCGACTCGGCCTTGCGCAGCTTCATCAGTTGCGCGGCCGCGTCGGACGCGGCGCTGTGGCCTCCCATTGCGTCCTGCTGTATAAATCGCCGCTATCGCGCACCGCGCAATTGCGTTTGCAGGTATTAAGGGACAGCAATGATGGTTTTGTGATTGCCCAAAAAGATCTGGAAATCCGCGGGCCCGGCGAACTGCTCGGCACCCGCCAGACCGGCAATGCCGAATTCAAAGTGGCCGACCTGCTGCGCGATCAGGCCATTATTCCCGAAGTGCAGCGCATTGCCCGCCATATTCATGAGCACTATCCGCAGCAGGCCAAGGCGCTGATTGAACGCTGGATGCCGGAAACCGAACGTTACTCCAACGCCTGACGCGGCACAGGGACGACAGCAACATGCTTTGCAGCTCAGCCCTGATGTAAAAAGGCCGGGATTCACGCCCCGGCCATACTAACTGGCAACCACCAACGGTTCAGACGTTAAAGATCGGCAACAGCATATACAGCTTAATCACCAGCGCGTTAACGATATCAATGAAAAACGCCCCCACCATCGGTACCACCAGAAACGCCATATGCGAAGGGCCAAACCGGTCGGTAATCGCCTGCATATTGGCGATAGCGGTCGGCGTTGCCCCGAGTCCGAAACCACAGTGCCCCGCCGCCAGTACGGCGGCGTCATAGTTTTTACCCATCATCCGGTAGGTGACAAACACCGCGTACATCGCCATCGCCAGCGTCTGAACGGCGAGGATTGCCACCATCGGCAGCGCCAGCGAGGCCAGTTCCCACAGTTTCAGGCTCATCAAAGCCATCGCCAGGAATAGCGACAGGCTGACGTTACCCAGTACCGATACCGCCCGCTCAAACACCCGATAAAAACCGATCGTCGCCAGGGTATTGCTGAGAATCACACCGACAAACAACACGCAGACAAAGGTCGGCAGCTCGAATACCGTCCCCTGTAGCCACTGCGCCACCACGCGGCCCAGCGTCAGGCAGATGGCGATCAGCGCAATAGTCTCAATCAACACCAGCGAGGTAATCATCCGCCCTACGTCCGGTTTTTCAAACGCGGTGGGGGCTTCACTGTCATCCGGCGTACCGTCCGGCGTGGAAGAGTGTTTCACCAGGTAGCGGGCTACCGGGCCGCCAATCAGCCCGCCGAGTACCAGCCCGAACGTGGCGCAGGCCATCGCCACTTCTGTCGCATTCTGAAACCCGTAACGCTCAATAAAAAGCTTACTCCAGGCCGCGCCGGTCCCGTGACCGCCGGAAAGGGTTATCGATCCCGCCAGCAGCCCCATCAACGGATCCAGCCCCAGTAAACTGGCCATGCCAATACCGATGGCGTTTTGCATCATTAGCAGACCGACCACCACAATCAGGAAGGTCCCCACCACTTTACCGCCGGATCGCAGGCTGGCCAGGTTCGCATTCAGGCCGATAGTGGCAAAAAAAGCCAGCATCAGCGGATCTTTCAGCGACATATCGAAGTCAATTTCCCAGTCCAGGGTTTTCTTCAGGATCAGCAGGGCAATAGCCACCAGCAGCCCCCCGGCAACGGGTTCCGGGATGGTGTATTTTTTCAGTAAGGGAACGCTATGGACTAGTTTGCGCCCCAGCAACAGCACCAGCGTCGCAGCGACCAGGGTAGCCAACGTATCAAGATGAAACATAAAAAAGCTCCTTACTTAACGCATGACCTATTCACGCACGTAATTATTCCTGCTGTTATCACTCTGATATAAGGAATCAGGAGCTGAATTTTAATCAAAAAACAGTGAAAAGTTATATAAAAAGCTTAAAACATCCACTTTAAATATTACCTTTCAGCGTAAGCAATCGATTGCTTTTAACCGTCAGTCCGATAAAATCTCCGCTTTTCCACCATGGGATTACCTCTGATGTCAGCCAACACCGTCGAAGCGGGAAATGAGCAACCGGTTACGCCTGGTCACCCCAGCGAGCTTATTTATCGTCTCGAAGACCGCCCCCCACTTCCCCAAACTCTGTTCGCCGCCTGCCAGCACCTGCTGGCCATGTTCGTGGCGGTGATTACGCCGGCTCTGTTGATTTGCCAGGCGCTGGGTTTGCCGGCGCAGGATACCCAGCACATTATCAGTATGTCGCTGTTCGCCTCCGGTGTGGCGTCCATTATCCAGATTAAAACCTGGGGTCCGGTGGGTTCCGGGCTGCTGTCCATCCAGGGCACCAGTTTTAACTTTGTTTCACCGCTGATCATGGGCGGCCTGGCGCTGAAAAACGGCGGTGCGGATGTGCCCACCATGATGGCGGCACTGTTTGGTACGCTCATGCTCGCCAGCTGTACTGAGATGATCCTGTCGCGTTTTCTGCATCTGGCGCGGCGTATCATTACCCCACTGGTGTCCGGCGTCGTGGTGATGATTATTGGCCTGTCGCTGATTCAGGTGGGCCTCACCTCCATTGGCGGCGGCTTTGCGGCAATGAATGACCATACTTTCGGGGCGCCGAAAAACCTGCTGTTGGCCGGCGCGGTCCTGGTGGTTATCATTTTGCTTAACCGCCAGCGCAATCCGTATCTGCGCGTCGCATCGCTGGTGATTGCCATGGCAGTCGGGTATCTGCTGGCCTGGGCGCTGGATATGCTGCCGGAAAACACCACGCCGGCGAACAGCGACCTGCTGATGGTTCCCACCCCGCTCTATTACGGATTAAGTATAGACTGGAACCTGCTGATCCCTCTGATGCTGATCTTTATGGTGACCTCGCTGGAAACCATCGGCGATATCACCGCCACATCGGATGTCTCTGAACAGCCGGTTTCCGGCCCGCTGTACATGAAACGCCTGAAAGGCGGGGTACTGGCGAACGGCCTGAATTCCTTTGTTTCCGCCGTGTTCAATACTTTCCCAAACTCCTGTTTCGGCCAGAATAACGGCGTGATTCAGTTGACCGGCGTCGCCAGCCGCTACGTAGGCTTTGTAGTAGCGCTGATGCTGATTGTCCTTGGGTTGTTCCCGGCAGTAAGCGGATTTGTTCAGCATATTCCTGAGCCGGTGCTCGGCGGAGCGACCATCGTGATGTTTGGCACGATTGCCGCTTCCGGGGTGCGTATTGTATCGCGCGAACCGCTGAATCGCCGGGCGATTATGATCATCGCGCTGTCGCTGGCGGTAGGAATGGGCGTCTCTCAGCAACCGCTGATTCTGCAGTTCGCCCCTGAGTGGATGAAAAACCTGCTGTCATCGGGTATCGCCGCCGGCGGCATTACCGCCATCGCGCTGAACCTGATTTTCCCTCCCGAAAAAGAGTGATTCTCCCGGCGGCGGTGTAAGATCCGCCGCCGCTGATGTCACATTTCAGGACAATCTCCCCCTTGAGATGGCGCGGTAAATCGGGCATAACTGCCTACAGGTATGCTCAGGGGATGGAAGATCATGAAAAAACCGGCAAAACTCATCGTGACACTGCTTATCGTTCTGATGGGTGCGATACTGGTTTGTTATCTCCTGTTGCAGACCCGCTGGGGCGCCAGCTGGGTTTCCGGTCAGGTGAGTAAAAACAGCGCCTGGCATTTAACCTTTGAGCGTATGGAGCACGACTGGTCCTCCCCGTCCCATTTGCTGCTGAAAAATGTCTCCTTTGGCCGCGCTGGCCAGCCCGCCACTCTGCAAGCGCAAACGGTGGATATCGGGCTCAGCGCCCGCCAGCTCAGTTCACCGCTACACGCCGATACTATCCTGCTGGAAAACGGCACTCTGAATCTGTCGCCGGATACGGCGCCAGTGCCGCTGCAGGCCGATACGCTGCGGTTGCGCAATATGGCGCTTAACAGCCCCAACAGCCGCTGGGATTTGAACGCGCAGCGGGTCAATGGCGGAATTTACCCGTGGTTGCCGGAGGCGGGAAAAGCGCTGGGTAGCCGCGCCAGTATTCAAATCAGCGCCGGCTCACTCAGCCTCAACGGTATACCGGCCAATAATGTCCTGTTGCAGGGCGGCATTGACGGCGAGGCGATCACGCTGACCACCATCGGCGCCGATATTGCCCGCGGCTCTCTCACTGGCAGCGCCCACCGTAATCCGGATGGCGGCTGGGAACTGGAAAGCCTGCGGCTGAGCGATATTCGCCTGCAGAGCGACCAGGCACTGCGCGATTTTCTGCGCCCAATTGCCTCTGTGCCATCGCTGAAAATCGATCGACTGGAGGTGACCGATGCCCAGCTTCAGGGGCCCGGCTGGGCGTTCACCAATCTCAATCTGAGCCTGCGCGACCTGACGCTGGCCAATAGGGACTGGAGTAGCGACGACGGTAAGCTGTCGATGAACGCCAGCGAAGTGATTTATGGCGACCTGCACCTGTTCGATCCGATTGTTAACGCCGATTTTACGCCGCAGAACATCGCGTTACGCCAGTTCACCTCGCGCTGGGAAGGGGGGATGGTACGTACTTCCGGAGTATGGCAGCGCCAGACAAAACAGCTGGCGTTGAATGAGATCGCCCTGGCCGGGCTGGAATACACCCTGCCGGCCAGATGGCGCCAATACTGGATGGCGCCGCTACCAAACTGGCTACAATCGGTCACGGTAGAGAAACTGACCGCCAGCCGCAATCTGATTATCGACGTTGATCCGGCATTTCCCTTCCAGCTCACCTCGCTGGACGGTTATGGCGCCCGACTGGAGCTGGCGAAAGCCGGGCAGTGGGGCATATGGTCGGGTACTCTGAACCTGAATGCCGCCCAGGGAACCTTCAATCGTCAGGATGTCCGGCGTCCCTCTATCGCCCTGAGCGCGACACCTGAGGCTATTACCGTCAGCGAGCTGAGCGCCTTTGCCGGACAGGGACTGCTGGAAGCCAGCGCCACAATTGGCCAGAGCCCTGCCCGCCCGGTCACCGTCAATTTACAGGGCCGCTCGGTACCGCTCGATACTCTGCAGGCCTGGGGATGGCCGGCGCTATCGCTGACCGGAGACGGCAATCTGCAACTCCAGGCCAGCGCCAGTCTGGCCGCCGGCGCGCCGCTACGGCCATCGGTGAACGCCACTCTGCAGGCCAGTGATGCAAGCGGGCAACAGCTCCACCAGACCCTGCAACAGGGCGTCGTGCCGCAATCCTGAAACTATTCTTCTTCGTTACCGCCCTCTTCCAGAGGGCCAAAAGGATTTGCCGGCAGCACGATGTAAATGCCTTCAAACACTGCGCCGGGCACATCATTTCCACACAGTTCAACCTGGAGTTGCACCCGGGCTTTGCGCCCTCTGGCCAGACGATCCAGATCGCCGCTCAGGGAGCCCAGATCGGCAATAGCCCCCGGGCGACCGCTGATCGGCTTACTGTAGCGAATATGGGCATCGGCCAGAATGATGGTGCCGCCAAGATGGCGCTCGCGCAGCATCAGCCAGATCAGCCCCCAGCCGGTCAGGGTCGCCAGCGAAAACAGGCTGCCGGCGAACAGCGTATGGTGAGGATTCTGGTTACCGGTTTCCGGCATCGTGGTGATAAATTTCTGCCCGGTATACTGCTGAATGCGCACCCCCATCTTTTCACTCAGCGGGATGTGCTGGTACCAGGCCTGCTGTAGCTGGGCGCACCAGTCGCCGCGATGCAGAATATCATCCAGCGAAGCGATGGGTTTAATCATCAGAAAATGGCGCACTGGCGTGGTCTGCGGCGTCGTAATCTCCCCCTGGTTTAAAAACCCCAGCCGGGCGAAAAACCCCACCGCGTCCTCGCGAGCGCTACAGGTAACCCGCTTCACCCCTTCCTGACGGGCCACTGATTCCAGCGTCATCGCCACCAGGGTTCCCAGCCCTTTTTGCTGTACGCCGGGATGCACGGCAAGGAAACGAATCGAGGCTTCGTTATCAGCGTTAATGTACAGCCGCCCCACCGCTACCGGATTCCCCTGTTCATCCACCACCATCTGGTGGTGCGCCATGGCGTCCCATGCATCACGTTCCGATCCCCGCGGCTGATGCAGGGGTTTACGCAACATTTCCCAGCGGAACTGGTAGTAACATTCAAGCTCTTCTTCGCTTTGCGGTACTCGTAAGTGATACATCTTTACGCTCTCTTTTGCTCACACCTGCAGCCAAAAGGTGACCGGTCCATCGTTGACCAGCGACACCTGCATGTCTGCAGCAAAACGGCCCGTTGCGGTTGTCGCTCCCTGCGCGCGACAGCGGCCAACAAAATAGTCATATAGCGCCTGAGCCTGCTGCGGCGCGGCGCCTTTCGAAAAGCCAGGCCGCATACCCCGTTCGGTATCCGCCGCCAGGGTAAACTGCGATACCACCAGCACACTTCCCCCGGCCTGTTGCACGTTGAGGTTCATCTTGCCGTCGGCATCGCTGAAAATGCGATAACCGAGCACCCGTTCGCACAGGCGATTGGCCTTTTGCTCGTCGTCGTCTTTCTCAACCCCCAGCAGCACCAGCAGCCCCGGGCCGATTTCTCCGGTGACGTCCCCTCCCACGGCCACGCTGGCCCGGGATACGCGTTGAATTAATGCAATCATGATGGTTCTTTTTCCGCCTGCCTGGCGAGTTGTCTGAGTTTGCGGTATTCCCCGAGAGTGACAGTAATTTCCGCGCCGAGCAATACAATACACCATGTCCAGTACACCCAGACAAAGAGTATCGGGATCACCGCCAGCACGCCGTAAATCAACTGGTAAGAGGGAAACATGGTGATATAGATGGCAAAACCTTTCTTGCCCAGTTCAAAGAGCAGCGCCGCCACCAGCGCGCCAACAATCGCATCGCGGTTGGCGACCTGCGTGGTTGGCACCACACTGTAGAGTAGCCAGAACGCCACCCAGGAAAGCAATAGCGGGAAGATACGCAGGACGTAGTCAATGACACTGTTAAAATCGCTGGCCCAGCGTAGCGACAGCAAATAAGAGCTGATCGCCAGACTCGCCCCCGCCAGTAGCGGCCCAAGCGTCAGAATCATCCAGTAAACGGCAAAGGAGTAAACCGGAGAGCGTTTGCGGGTACTGCGCCAAATGGTATTCAGGGCGCTATCAATGGAGTACATCAACAGCAGCGAGGTGACAATCAGCCCACAGGCCCCCACCGCCGTCATCTTGCTGGAATTAGCGACAAACTGTTCGATATAGCGCTGAATAACATCCCCGGTGGCGGGAATAAAATTAGCGAAGATAAAATGGCGCAACTGGACACTGATGTCAGAAAACATCGGGAACGCGGCGAACAGCGCAAACACCACGGTAACCAGCGGCACCAGAGAGAGCAGGGACACATAAGCCAGGTTCCCCGCCAGAGTGGTCATATTATCTTCATCAATACGCCGCCACAGCAGTTTCAGCCAGGCAATAATCGGTCGGGTGCCATGCCTGGCTTTTTGATGAACGGTTCTGAACATAATTATTTCGCAAAATATTCAGGGACGGTCTGATTATCAACCACCAGAATACTGGTCATGCCCAGATGCTGCGCGCCGCGAATATTTTCAACATTATCGTCGAAGAAGACCGCATCCGCCGCGCTCACCCCTTCGCTGGCCAGCACCTTCTGATAGATGGCCGCCTCCGGCTTGCGGGCTCCCAGTTCCTGAGAAAGATAAATCTTGTCCGCCGCCGCGATAATTTCCGGGTAGATACCCGGCCAGTGGGTGGTATGCAGATTATTGGTGTTGGACAGCACCACCACGCGATGACCTTCGTCGCGCAGCCGCTGCATAATTTCCACCACCTCCGGGCGCAGCGCCACAAATACCGCCTGCCATCCGGCGGCGAACTGCTCGAAACTGAGCGCCATATTCAACTCGTGGCAAACGGCTTCGGCGAACGCCTCGTCGGTTATCTCTCCACGCTCATGCTGATGAAACGCCTCCCCCATTGTGAAATCTTTCTGTAACCGCGCCAGCGGTACGCGACTGTAATCACTCCATACCCCCAGCACCCGGTTAAAGTCGATATCGACAATGACATTCCCTAAGTCAAAGATATACAGCATGTCTCTCTCCTTTTGCGACGTGGAAAAATAACTGTAGCGGGAAAGATATGATTTGACTATCGACGTCTCCATAAGTCAGGCAAAGTTATTATGTATTGGCGCTGCAGGCCGCCGGTAGACGGCCTCTGACACTGAGTCAGGCGTGACAGGTATTAAGGGGTGAGGTTACAGCGCGCTGAAACGCCAGTTGTTATTCAGTAAGGCGAGTCCCGCAGCGCCGATTCCAGTAGCGCCAGCAGGCGCCCGTTGTCCACAGACTGTAATATCTGTACCTTACCGCCCACGGCATCAGGGATCCCGACATCCACCCGCAGCGGCGGCCGGTAGCGCCAGGATTTGCCGCGCGTCGCGCCGGGGCGAATTTCGACATCGGCAAAATAGTCCGCGGCGCTGGCGACTCGCTTATCCAGCAGCCAGGCCACCACCAGCACATCATGAATCCAGCTACCGGGCAGACGCCGGGTCTGCATTGAGTAATTCATCCACGGGCGCAGGGTTTCCACCACAAAACGCGCCAGCGGCTTATCAATAGCCGCCAGCCTGTCGAGATCGGCGTGGGTCATCATGGTCTGCGTGGTCACGTCCATCGGCACCAGGGTCACCGGCGCGCCACTGTTTATCACAATGTGCGCCGCCTCAGGATCCAGCCCGAAGTTGGTATCCTTGATATAGTCATCCAGCGCAAACACCCCGCCCATCACGGCAATTTCCGCGACCGACGACGCCAGCGCCGGAAACTGTTCGATCGCCCGCGCGACATTGGTCAGCGGGCCGATAGCCACCAGAGTAATCTCTCCGGGATGGGCGCAAATCAACTGCCCCATCGCCTCAACGGCGTCCGATGGCGGAATCGCCAGCGGCTCAGGCTGGCGTACGCCGTCCCACAGCGCGGCGAGGCGCACATCATATACCCGCTTATCGAGAGCGGCGCGCCAGGGCTCTGGCGGCTCCCGCAGCGCCTGGGTTTCACCGCGCAGCACCGGTATCGTCAGCCCCAACTGGTTGATAAGATCCTGGGCCACCCGCCACCCGGTTTCGCTGGGCGTATTGCCGGCAACCGTGGTTATCATCTCCAGAGAGATCTGCGCAGACGCCAGCGCCAGCGCCAGCGCCAGTCCGTCATCAACATTAGCGCCGACGATCCCATTACCGGGATCGCAGTCAATAATTACTCTTTTCATTGTTGGTTATTCATTTCTTCAGACGTGGAGCGTATTCCGCTGGCAGCCGCAGGATTCGCCGATTTCCAGATAGTGAGAGAACTCGCGCAGCATCACATCGCCATTCCA
Organism: Entomohabitans teleogrylli; assembly: GCF_001484765.1. Taxonomy (GTDB): domain Bacteria; phylum Pseudomonadota; class Gammaproteobacteria; order Enterobacterales; family Enterobacteriaceae; genus Entomohabitans; species Entomohabitans teleogrylli. The sequence goes on from NZ_KQ947384.1 coordinate 31,970, forward strand.
GGCCTTGATCATTTCAATAGCGCCGCGGGCCATCTCCCGCACCGGCTGGCGCGTGGTGGTCAACGCCGGCACATGATACGCGCTTTGCACGGTGCCATTAAAACAGACCAGCGCAATATCATCCGGCACGCGCATTTGCCGCTCAGAGAGCGCACGGATAAACCCAATCGCCTGCGCCTCGTTGCTGGCAAACAGCGCCTCCGGTAAGTCACCCAGGCTGAGCATACGCAGAGCGGCCTGGTAGCCGCCTTCGCGGGTATATTCCGCCGGAAACACCCATGCGTCATGCACCACAACCGATTGCTCCACCAGCGCGTCCTGCCAGCCGCGATAACGATCCCTGGCGTTGTTCATCTCCGGCGGCCCGCTAATGATCCCAACCTTGCGGTAACCGTGGCTGAGCAGATGGCGCGTCACCCGATACGCCGCATCACGTTCATCAATGCGCAACATGCTGACCTGCTGCCCCTCATCGACGCTATCCAGCAAAATAAACGGTGTACCGCTGGATTTGATCTGGTCAATAAACGGCTGGCGGTTGACGCTGGTATAAAACAGCCCGTCAACCTGGCGACTGAGTAAACTCTGTACCAGTTCGCGTTCGCGCTGCTGATCGTCACCGGAATCACCCAGCAGCATAACGTGACCACAGTTAAAAGACTCCTGCAACAAAGCGTGGGCCATTGCGGCGACAAACGGGTTGCTGATGTTCGGGACAATCAGACCGAATGTTTTGGTACTGCCCGACGCCAGCGCGCGGGCGACGGCGTTCGGGCGATAACCGGTGGCTTTGATGGCGTCCAGCACCCGCTGGCGGGTAGCCTGCGCCACTGGCCGCGGACCGTTGTTGATAACATAACTCACCACCGCGACCGACGTCCCGGCATGTCTGGCCACATCATTGCGCGTTACGCGATTCGGGTGCTGTTTTGCCACATCAACTCCTGATAAAAAAATGCCTGCCCTCTTTTAACATATTGGCTTAAATGGCGTCTTCCGGAATATTTAAATCACGCCCGCGGGTTTCCGGCGCCACAAAGGTGGTCAAAAAGCCGATGGTCGCCATAGCGGAAAAATAGACCGCAATCGGCCACCAGTGACCGGTAAAGGACAGCAGCGCAGCGGCCACCAGCGGAGCTGTGCCGCCGGACAAAATAGACCCCAGCTCTTTGGCGGTGGCCATTTTGGTATAGCGGTGGGTAACGCCGAATAACTCCACGCCCCACGCCGCCTGGACGCCAAAAATCCCCAGCGACGCCAGCGCCATGCCGACGACGATGGTTGGAATAACAATCATCGGTTCGTGGCTGTCAAGCAGAGTGAACGCCGGCCATGCGTAGAGCATCAACAGCACGCAAAACCAGCGATAGACAATGCGTCGGCCAAAACGATCGGAAAGCCAGCCGGCCAGAGGAATCACCAAAAATCCCAGTAGCGAAGCGATAAAGACCGCTGTGGTCGGCACAGATTTATCCATCATTAAAACTTTCGCCACATAGCCGACGATAAACCCCTGCGCCAGATAAGACGGGCCGTTTTCGCCGATACGCAGCCCCACCATGACCCAGAAGGATTTACTGCGCTGCCAGAAAGAGCGGGTATCGACCCGGGCTGACTGGCTGGACAGAATATCCTCGCGCTGAGCCTGCAACTGCGCTTTTTTACGTTCAAATACCGGGGTTTCCCGCAGATTGCGGCGTATCCACAGCGCGACGATCGCAATCAGGAAGCTGCATAAAAAGGGTACCCGCCAGCCCCATGCCAGCAGAGTCTCCTGATCCATCTGCACCACCGCCAGCCAGACCAGCGATGCCAGCAGGGTGCCGCTGTTCGAGCCCAGCGCAATCACCGAGGAGACCAGGCCGCGCCGTTCAGCGGGCGCATATTCCCCCAGCGTCACGGTGCCGCCGGAAAGCTCCGCTCCGGCGCCGAATCCCTGGGTAAAACGCAGTACCACCAGGCAGGCCGGCGCCCAGAAACCGATCGATGCATAGCTGGGTATCAGCCCAATCAATGTGGTAGAGAGCCCCATCAATACGATAGTCGACACCAGAACCACTTTACGGCCCTTGCGATCCCCCAGCCAGCCAAAGAATAGCGCGCCGATTGGCCGGGCGATAAATCCCACCGACCAGGTGGCGAAACTGGACAGCAACGCCACTGCGGGCGTCATTTCCGGAAAAAAGACATCGCCAAAGATAATCCCGGCGGCAAGGCCATACAGCGCAAAATCGGCGTACTCCATCGCCGTTCCCAGCCAGCAGGAGAAAGTGGCGCGCCAGAAGTCATTACGTCCTTCCTGAGTCGACAACCGTTCGTCCGCTGCCGAAGTCGCTACCTGTATAGTCTCAGTCTGTGAAGATGTAGAAGTCATGCGGTTACCCTGAATTGAGATTCGGCACCAGCGGCCCGGTCTGCTGCCTAGCATCGGTGCGGTTAATTAATCATACGTCAGTAAAAGTGTTATGTTTCCCTGTTCGCTTATTGACATCATCTACGCATGTAGAACAACGGCGCTACTATAGTTCACAGAAATCTACGCGCGTAGATTTTACTGTAAAATATGAGATGCGCTTCTCTTTTATTGACGATATCAATTATTCAGCACCCGTGTTACATCCCCATGACAGGCAGATCGCCGGACATAAAAAAGCCGCGGATGAATTTATCTCCGCGGCTTTTTCTGAAGGCGACTTACGCCTCTTTAGTACGGTTCGCGCGACGGCGATCGTTCTCGGTCAGATGGCGCTTACGCAGGCGAATCGAGGTTGGGGTGACTTCCACCAGCTCGTCATCGTCGATAAACTCCAGCGCCTGCTCCAGGGACATTTTCACTGGCGGAGACAGGGTGGTGGCTTCATCAGTACCGGAGGCGCGCATGTTAGTGAGCTTCTTACCGGTCAGGCAGTTTACAGTCAGGTCGTTAGAGCGGCTGTGAATACCGATAATCTGGCCTTCATACACTTCCGCGCCGTGGCCGAGGAACAGCTTACCGCGATCCTGCAGACTGTACAGGGCGTAAGCGACGGCTTTACCCTGGCCATTGGAGATCAACACACCGTTCTGGCGCTGGCCGATTTCACCCGGACGCACATCGTCGTAGTGGCTGAAGGTGGAATACAGCAGACCGGTACCGGAGGTCATGGTCATAAACTCGGTACGGAAACCGATTAAACCACGGCTCGGGATGATGTAATCAAGACGCACGCGGCCTTTGCCGTCCGGCATCATATCGCGCAGTTCACCTTTACGCAGACCCAGCGCTTCCATGACGGAACCCTGATGCTGCTCTTCGATATCCAGCGTAACCTGCTCGAACGGCTCCTGACGGCGGCCATCGATTTCGCGGAAGATAACTTTCGGGCGCGATACCGCCATTTCGAAACCTTCACGACGCATGTTCTCGATCAGAACAGACAGATGCAGTTCGCCACGGCCAGAAACGCGGAAGGCGTCCGGGTCTTCGGTCTCGTCGACGCGCAGCGCGACGTTATGCACCAGCTCTTTATTCAGGCGATCGAGGATCTGCCGGGAAGTGACGTATTTACCCTCTTTGCCGCAGAACGGCGAGGTATTAACGCAGAAGAACATGGTTACGGTCGGCTCATCCACTGACAGCGGCGGCAGCGCTTCCACATTCGCGGGATCGCACAGAGTATCGGAGATATTCAGCTCGCCAAGACCAGTGATCGCCACGATATCCCCTGCTTCAGCGGATTCGGACTCAATACGCTGCAGGCCGAGATGGCCAAGAACCTGGCCGATTTTACCGTTACGGCGTTTGCCTTCAGCATCGATGATTGTGACCTGCTGGTTCGGCTTAACCACGCCGCGCTTGATACGGCCAATGCCGATAACGCCAACGTAGTTGTTGTAGTCCAGCTGCGAGATCTGCATCTGGAACGGGCCGTTGACATCCACTTTCGGCGATTCGACGTATTTGACAATAGTTTCAAACAGCGGGGTCATATCGTCGGCCATATCTTCATGGTCCAGACCGGCAATCCCGTTCAGCGCGGAGGCGTAAACGATCGGGAAATCCAGCTGTTCGTCGGTAGCGCCAAGGTTAACGAACAGGTCGAAGACCTGATCGACAACCCAGTCCGGGCGCGCGCCGGGGCGGTCGACTTTGTTGATAACGACAATCGGCTTCAGACCGTTGGCGAATGCCTTCTGGGTCACAAAGCGAGTCTGCGGCATCGGGCCATCCATTGCGTCAACCAACAGCAGTACGCAGTCAACCATTGACATTACACGCTCCACCTCGCCGCCGAAGTCGGCGTGCCCGGGGGTGTCCACGATATTGATACGGTAGTCGCGCCATTTAATGGCGGTGTTCTTCGCGAGGATGGTGATCCCGCGTTCTTTCTCCAGGTCATTGGAGTCCATGACACGTTCGGTAAGCTCAGAACGCTCACCAAAGGTGCCAGATTGTTGCAGCAGCTTGTCAACCAGGGTGGTTTTACCGTGGTCAACGTGCGCAATGATGGCGATGTTACGCAGATTTTCGATCACAACTTTGCCTCAGGCATTAGAAATAGCGCGTTATTGTACACGTATTAATCGAAGGACTGAACAGGATCACAAACATCCCCCGTAAACAAGTATTGCAGGGTGGCTTTGTGATCGCTTTCACGGAGCGGAAAGAGGGCTCCCTAACGCAAATTGCACCAACAGAGTGCTCTTTTTTTACATAAAAGCACTATATTGGTGCAATACTGCCATTATGGTGCAGCCCTTTTGCACTATGGCGCGCATGATAACGCCTTTTTAGGGTGTTTTTAAAGTTGGCACGCTTTTCGCTTTAACAAAAACAGGGCGCCACGCCACTTTAAAGAACTCGTTACCACGACGACAATGACAAATCCGGGAGATTGTAAGTATGTCCGCTGAACACGTTTTGACGATGCTGAATGAGCATGAAGTGAAATTTGTTGACCTGCGCTTCACTGACACCAAAGGTAAAGAACAGCATGTCACTATCCCCGCTCACCAGGTGAACGCCGAATTTTTCGAAGAAGGCAAAATGTTCGATGGTTCTTCGATCGGCGGCTGGAAAGGCATCAACGAATCAGACATGGTGCTGATGCCGGACGCGTCTACCGCTGTCATTGACCCGTTTTATGAAGAATCCACGCTGATCATCCGCTGCGACATCCTGGAACCCGGCACACTGCAGGGCTACGATCGCGACCCGCGCTCTATCGCCAAACGCGCCGAAGACTACCTGCGTTCCACCGGCATCGCGGACACCGTGCTGTTCGGGCCGGAGCCGGAATTCTTCCTGTTTGACGACATCCGCTTCGGCAGCTCCATCTCCGGCTCTCACGTCGCTATCGACGATATCGAAGGCGCCTGGAACTCTTCCACCAAATACGAAGGCGGTAACAAAGGCCACCGTCCGGGCGTGAAGGGCGGTTATTTCCCGGTTCCGCCGGTTGATTCCGCGCAGGACATCCGTTCTGTCATGTGTCTGACCATGGAAGAAATGGGCCTGGTGGTTGAAGCGCATCACCACGAAGTAGCGACTGCCGGCCAGAACGAAGTGGCAACCCGCTTCAACACCATGACCAAAAAAGCGGACGAAATTCAGATCTACAAATACGTCGTACACAACGTCGCTCACCGCTTCGGCAAAACCGCGACCTTTATGCCGAAACCGATGTTCGGCGATAACGGTTCCGGTATGCACTGCCACATGTCGCTGTCGAAAAACGGCGTGAACCTGTTCTCCGGCGACAAATATGCTGGTCTGTCCGAGCAGGCGCTGTACTACATCGGCGGCGTTATCAAGCACGCCAAAGCCATCAACGCTCTGGCGAACCCGACCACTAACTCCTACAAACGTCTGGTGCCGGGTTATGAAGCGCCGGTAATGCTGGCTTACTCTGCCCGTAACCGTTCTGCTTCTATCCGCATTCCGGTGGTCTCTTCGCCGAAAGCGCGCCGTATTGAAGTGCGCTTCCCGGATCCGGCGGCGAACCCGTACCTGTGTTTCGCGGCGCTGCTGATGGCCGGTCTTGACGGTATCAAGAACAAAATCCACCCGGGCGAAGCGATGGACAAAAACCTCTACGACCTGCCGCCGGAAGAGGCTAAAGAGATCCCGCAGGTTGCCGGCTCTCTGGAAGAAGCGCTCAGCGCGCTGGACGCAGACCGTGAGTTCCTGACCGCGGGCGGCGTTTTCACCAACGAAGCTATCGATGCCTATATTGCGCTGCGCCGTGAAGAAGATGACCGTGTGCGCATGACGCCGCACCCGGTAGAGTTCGAGCTGTACTACAGCGTTTAAGTTTTTTTGTTGCCGTGGAAACTTTTAGCCCATCTCCGGATGGGCTTTTTTCTCCACCTGCAGCGTATCGCTGCCAGGCAACATTTGATTAGAGCCCGAGCTGGCGGCCAAAAGCGTGAGCAATATCCGGCATTTACCGGCAAAGACATAGCCTTAATCAAGTGAGCGCCTATAATGCACTAAAATAGTGCAACGTCCCGGAGGCTGCAAATGGCAACAGGCGAGCTGCCCGATGCTGGGCAGATCCTGAATTCTTTAATTACCAGCATCTTGTTGGTCGATGATGATTTGGCCGTTCACTATGCTAATCCTGCCGCTCAGCAATTGCTGGCGCAGAGCTCGCGTAAACTCTACGGTACTCCGTTACCCGATCTGCTGAGCTATTTTTCGCTGAATGTCGCGCTGATGCGCGAAAGCCTCAGCGCCGGTCAGGGTTTTACCGATAACGAAGTCACGCTGGTTATCGATAACCGATCGCACATTCTCTCTCTGACCGCCCAACGGCTGGCGGAAGGGTATACGCTGCTGGAAATGGCGCCCATGGATAACCAGCGCCGTCTTAGCCAGGAGCAGCTTCAACACGCCCAGCAAATCGCCGCCCGGGATCTGGTGCGCGGTCTGGCGCATGAGATCAAAAATCCTCTCGGCGGCCTGCGCGGCGCGGCGCAGTTGCTCAGTAAGGCGCTGCCTGACCCGGCGCTGACGGAATACACGAAGGTGATCATCGAACAAGCCGACCGCCTGCGTAATCTGGTGGATCGTCTGCTGGGGCCGCAACAGCCGGGTATGCATGTCACGGACAGCATCCATAAGGTGGCGGAACGGGTGGTGAAGCTGGTGTCGATGGAACTTCCACCCGGCGTGGTACTGATACGCGATTATGATCCAAGTTTGCCGGAGTTCGCTCACGATCCTGACCAGATTGAACAGGTTCTTTTAAATATCGTCCGCAATGCGCTACAGGCGCTCGGCGGTCAGGGCGGCGAGATTATTCTGCGTACCCGCACCGCTTTTCAGTTGACCCTGCACGGCGTGCGTTATCGCCTGGCGGCGAGAATCGATATTGAAGATAACGGCCCGGGCATTCCGGCGCACCTGCAGGACACGCTGTTTTACCCCATGGTCAGTGGACGCGAAGGCGGCACCGGACTGGGACTATCCATCGCCCGTAGCCTGATCGACCAGCATTCGGGAAAAATTGAATTTACCAGTTGGCCAGGCCATACCGAGTTTTCGGTTTACCTGCCTATTCGGAAATAGAGGTGTTTATGCAACGAGGGATAGTCTGGATCGTTGATGACGATAGCTCCATTCGTTGGGTGCTGGAGCGGGCGCTCACCGGAGCGGGACTGCACTGTACGGCGTTTGAGAGCAGTAATCAGGTGCTGGATGCGCTGGCAAGCAAAACCCCTGACGTTTTACTCTCTGATATCCGCATGCCCGGTATGGATGGCCTGGCGCTGCTGAAGCAGATTAAGCAGCGTCACCCGATGCTTCCGGTCATCATAATGACCGCCCATTCCGATCTCGACGCCGCCGTCAGCGCCTATCAGCAGGGAGCTTTCGACTATTTACCGAAACCCTTTGATATCGATGAAGCCGTTGCGCTGGTAGAGCGCGCTATCAGCCACTACCAGGAGCAACAACAGCCGCGCAATACGCCCGACAGCGGGCCCACCACCGATATTATCGGCGAAGCTCCCGCGATGCAGGACGTCTTTCGCATCATAGGCCGCCTGTCGCGTTCTTCCATCAGCGTGCTGATCAACGGCGAGTCCGGTTCCGGTAAAGAGCTGGTGGCACACGCCCTGCACCGCCACAGCCCGCGGGTAAAAGCGCCTTTTATCGCCCTGAATATGGCGGCGATTCCCAAAGACTTAATCGAGTCAGAACTGTTCGGCCATGAGAAAGGCGCCTTTACCGGCGCCAACCAGATCCGCCAGGGACGTTTTGAACAGGCCGATGGCGGTACACTATTCCTCGACGAGATTGGCGATATGCCGCTGGATGTCCAGACCCGCCTGCTGCGCGTACTGGCCGATGGGCAATTTTACCGGGTCGGCGGCTATGCGCCGGTAAAAGTCGATGTTCGTATTATTGCCGCCACGCACCAGAATCTGGAACAGCGGGTACTGGAAGGTAAATTTCGAGAAGATTTATTCCATCGCCTGAATGTCATTCGCGTCCATCTGCCGCCGCTACGCGAACGCCGGGAAGATATTCCGCGCCTGGCGCGCCATTTTCTGCAGGTAGCCGCCAGGGAGCTGGGCGTGGAAGCCAAACAGCTGCACCCGGAAACGGAAGCCGCCCTGACCCGTATGGCCTGGCCTGGCAACGTTCGCCAGCTGGAAAATACCTGCCGCTGGCTGACCGTGATGGCCGCCGGTCAGGAGGTTCTGATTCAGGATCTGCCCACCGAGCTGTTTGAATCGACGGTACCGGATAGCCCTTCCCAGCCGGCCGCCGATCACTGGGCGACATTGCTGGCCCAGTGGGCCGATCGGGCGCTGCGCTCCGGTCATCAAAATCTGCTGTCCGAAGCACAGCCGGAAATGGAGCGTACGTTGCTTACCACGGCTTTGCGCCACACCCAGGGCCATAAGCAGGAAGCGGCGCGTCTGTTAGGATGGGGCCGTAATACCCTGACGCGTAAACTGAAAGAGCTGGGAATGGAATAGCAATGCCACTTTGTAAAAATTGCTTAGCGAGCCCAAACTGCTGTTATTTTGCGCTTTACTGTGGCGGCAAGTTCAGTATGATCGAGCGCGTTCACGCGGGAGGGGTAACATGCTGGAATCATTAATACATATGGTGTCGCAGAGCGCGGAAATCAGCGCCGCTGCGGCCCAGACGCCGCAAACGGCGGTTGCGGCGCTACTGTGCGCGGCGCTGTTCAACTTCTTCAGTTGATGAAAAAAGCGGGAGGTTTCTCCCGCTTTTTTTTATATCACTCGTGAGAACTGCTGCATCCGCGCTTTCTGGCGCAGATAGCTGTCAAAGCACATGCAAATGTTACGTATCAGCAGCCGTCCCTTACCTGTCACGCGAATATGGCGTTCATCGACATCCACCAGCCCGTCCTTAGCCAGCGGCGCCAACAGCGCCAGGTCTTCTGCGAAATAATCGGCAAACACCACATCCCACTGCCGTTCAATATCGGCAAAATCGAGCCGGAAGTTACAAATCAGCGATTTGATCACATCGCGACGAATGCAGTCATCACGGGTCAGCGCCAGACCACGCCACAGGGCGTCGCCCCGCTCATCAATCTGCTGATAATAACGCTTGAGCTCTTTCTGGTTCTGGGCATAACAATCGCCGATCATACTGATCGCGGAAACTCCCATCCCCAGCAGATCGGTGTCGCCCTGGGTGGTGTACCCCTGGAAGTTGCGATGCAAAAGGCCATTACGCTGCGCTACTGCCAGTTCATCATCCGGGCGGGCAAAGTGATCCATACCGATAAACTGATAGCCTGACTGCGTCAGAGACATAATCGTCTCCTGCAGGATATCCAGCTTTTGCTGGGGCGTCGGTAAATCAGCGTCCTTGATCTTGCGCTGCGCGGCAAACAGGGTCGGCAGATGGGCGTAATTAAACACGCTGAGCCGATCGGGTTTCAGCTCCGCAACCCGCGCCAGCGTAAAGGCAAAGCTTTCCGGCGTCTGCTTCGGCAGGCCGTAGATCAGATCGATGTTGGTTGAGGTAAAGCCAATTTCCCGGGCGCGGTTAATCAGCGCAAAGATGAATGCCTCATCCTGCTCGCGGTTCACCAGGCGCTGAACCTCTTTATTGAAATCCTGAACGCCCATACTCAGGCGATTAAAGCCTTCCTGACGCAGGTGATCCAGCACATCCAGTTCGATTTCCCGCGGATCCACCTCGATGGAGATCTCCGCATCGTCGTTAAAGTGGAAATGGCTTCTGAGTAAACCCATCAGACGGCTGATTTGCGCCTTGCTCAGGTACGTTGGGGTACCGCCGCCCCAGTGAAGCTGGCTGACCCGTCGGCCATCGAACAGCGGCGCGCGGTGTGCAATCTCCTGCTCCAGCGCATCCAGATACTGATCGGCTTTATGCTGCTGGCGGGTAACGATTTTATTGCAGCCGCAGAAATAGCAAAGTTTATGGCAAAACGGGATATGCACGTACAGCGACAAAGGCCGCTCAGGATAGCGCGCCACTGCCTGTTGAAAATCAGCGGCGGCGAAATTTTCTGAAAACTCAAGGGCCGTGGGATAAGAGGTATAGCGTGGCCCGGAATAGTTATATTTCTGGATTAGGGCCAGATCCCAGTCGATTAACTGCTCAGACATACTCACTCCTTCCGACGATGTCGTGCGCGCGAACGGCGCTCCGGCCTGCCCATCTCCCGGGAGATGAGCCGGCTGCGCAACCACCTCTGGCGCCGCGACAGCCGCTGTAGTTTAACGAATAACCACACCAGATAACATACAATCGGCAGGATCAGCAGCAGAACCGGTAAGCCCACGACGCGATAATTAGCTGCCACCTTTGAGAAGGCGCATCATATCTTCTTCACTTTCTTCGTCTTCTTCATCGTCATAAGAGAGACCAAGCTGCTGCATTAACGCATCAATACGATCCAACTTTTCATCAACCCAGGCACGCTCTTCCGCACTCAGGTTTTCCCCCTCTTCCAGACGCTCCAGCAGTGCATCCAGACGCTCGTCGTTTTCCAGCAGTTCCAGTTCAGCCTGAGGTGTTAACATAGGTTTTTCACTCTTCGGTTGATGCTGCGGTTTCGTAACGGGCTCGCTAACGCCCAGTGGAATCGGTTTTTTACTGCCAACGCGCGGATCTTTTTGTGATGCGCCGCCTTTTACGTGAGACGATTTAGGCCCGCCGTTTGCCCGGCTCCCCGCAGGATGACCGCTGTGTTTTTTCTGACGTTTGCGGTCACGCGCTTCCTGGTTCAGCTCTTCACGCGTTTTGCGACGCTGTTTACCCGGCCCTTTGCCACGCGGTGCGGAGGTTTGTTGCTTCATGATATGTCGTCTCAGGTTATTTCTTTCAGTATAGAATTGCGGCGGAATCTATCAGAAAGCAAGCAAAGAAAAAAGGCGGCAGGATAACCTGTCGCCTTCTTTACCCATTTACGGGCCACACTTTCCCTGTTTGCTGCCGACAACCCCTGTCTTTCCTTTAGCAACCAACGTTCCGCGTTGTGTTCCATTTCCCTTCAGATACGTCTTCCAGACGCTCGCCATCCTGGCTACTTCCTTTCTGTATCTTCCTGATACCCCTGAACACTCATCCTGAGTGGTTATTCCTTTCAGGCTACCCTGCCTTTGATAACTACTTTACCTTTATCCCTGATTCTCACAAGGTATTATCCGGTTACTGGAAATATCCTATATTGTTTAATTTATGTTACCCCATTATTTTTAAATGATTTTTTATGGGTAGCACAATAATCATTTATGTAAAGTCTTAAACGACTAATGGCAAATGTCTCACACCGCTGCCAGGCATTTCCGCCAGTCTGGTTTCCTTATGGATAACCGCGCCTTTTCTGCACGTTAAGGTATAATCCCTCGCCAAGGCACATCCTCTATGGAGACGACCATTTTGACTAACTGGAACTATCAACTGACGCGCTTTGTAACCAGCGCGCCGGATATTCGCCACCTGCCTTCTGATACCGGCATCGAAGTGGCATTTGCGGGCCGCTCCAACGCAGGTAAATCAAGTGCGCTTAATACCCTGACCAACCAGAAAAGCCTGGCGAGAACCAGTAAAACGCCAGGCCGGACACAATTAATCAATTTGTTTGAAGTCGCGGAAGGAAAGCGCCTGGTGGATCTGCCTGGTTATGGATACGCCGAGGTACCTGAAGAGATGAAGCGGAAATGGCAGCGAGCGCTGGGAGAATATCTTCAGAAGCGTGAATGCCTGCAGGGGCTGGTGGTGTTGATGGACATTCGCCACCCGCTTAAAGATCTCGATCAGCAGATGATTGAATGGGCCGTTGATTGCCACATCCCGGTGCTGGTACTGCTTACCAAAGCGGATAAACTGGCCAGCGGCGCGCGCAAATCACAATTGAATATGGTGCGCGAGGCCGCCATCGCCTTTAACGGCGATGTTCAGGTAGAGGCTTTCTCATCACTGAAAAAAATCGGCGTCGACAAGCTGCGCCAGAAGCTGGACAGCTGGTTCAGCGAGCTCACCCCGGTAACGGAGCAGCCCAGCCAACAGCCGGAATAAGATATAGCGTACGGCCAGCTCCGTACGCTGACTCCCGGATTTCACGCAATAAAAAACGCCCCGGCCATTTCTGACCGGGGCGGCTAAAATATTCAGCCAAATCCGATTACGTGAAGTAAAAGGTCTGAAAGATAGAACATCTTACCTCTGTACCCTACGCAGATAACTCTACTCTTTTTTTAACGTCGGAAAAAGCATTTTTTGTAGTTTTTTTTCATTATTTACACAATTAACTTTAAACACCATCACAAAAAATGCCTGGTTATGTTGCTTATTTACATAAAATCACCTTTTGCACCGGGTGGTTAGTGAGCCAGATCCCAGTTTTCCCCGACGCCCACTTCCACCAGCAGCGGAACATCCAGCTTCATGCTGCTTTCCATCAACTCATGGACTTTCTTGGCGACTTGTTCAATCTCGTCCTGATGAACTTCAAATACCAGTTCATCGTGTACCTGCATGATCATTTTGACCCGCGGCCGTTCCCGCTGCAGCCAGTCGTCTACCGCGATCATTGCTTTCTTAATAATATCGGCTGCGGTGCCCTGCATTGGCGCGTTAATCGCCGCCCTTTCAGCCCCGGCGCGACGCGCGGCATTACTGGACTTAATGTCCGGCAGGTAGAGACGGCGTCCTTCCAGCGTCTCGACATACCCCTGGTCTTTCGCCTGCTGGCGCGTGCGCTCCATATACTCCAGCACGCCCGGGTAGCGTTCAAAATAGAGGTCCATATAACGCTGCGCTTCTTTACGGGGGATATTGAGCTGCCGGGAAAGACCAAAAGCGCTCATACCATAGATCAGTCCGAAGTTGATCGCTTTGGCGCTGCGGCGCTGCTCTCCGGTCACGCTCTCCAGCGGCAGGCCAAAGACTTCCGCCGCCGTTGCCCGGTGAATATCTTTCCCTTCCGCAAACGCCTTTAACAACCCGGCATCCCGCGAAAGATGAGCCATAATGCGCAGCTCGATTTGCGAATAGTCCGCGGACATAATGCGGTATTCCGCAGGCGCAATAAACGCCTGGCGAATCCGCCGCCCTTCGTCATTACGAACCGGTATATTCTGCAGGTTGGGATCGGTCGATGACAGACGCCCCGTCGCAGTAACAGCCTGATGATAGGAGGTATGAACCCGCCCGGTCAGTGGATTGATCATCAGCGGCAGCTTATCGGTATAGGTTGATTTCAGCTTTGCCAGCCCACGGTATTCCAGAATCACTTTCGGCAGAGGATAGTCCAGCGCCAGTTCTTCCAGCACCTCTTCAGAGGTGGACGGCGCGCCGCCAGGCGTCTTTTTCAGCGGCTTAATACCCTGTTTTTCAAAAAGGATGGTCTGTAGCTGCTTGGTTGAGGAGAGATTGAACGGCTCCCCGGCGATATCGTGAGCCTTCTGTTCCAGCTCCGCCAGGCGCTTAGTGAGCTCCTCAGAGTGTTTATGCAGTACGGCAGGATCGATCTTCACGCCATTGCGTTCGACCCGGGATAGCACCGGCACTAAAGGCATTTCGATGTTTTTAAAGACATTCAGCGGTCCTTCGTACTGCTGGAGACTGGACCACATTTTGAGATGCAACTGCAGCGTTACATCCGCATCTTCTGCCGCATAACGACCAGCCTCTTCAAGGGCTATTTGATTGAAAGTCAGTTGATTTTTACCCTTGCCGGCAATCTGCTCAAAGGTAATGGTTTTATGCTTCAGCCAGCGGTCCGCCAGGCTGTCCATATCATGGCGGCCAGCCACGCTGTCGAGAATGTACGACTCCAGCATGGTATCGAACGCAATACCGCGCAGCTCAATCCCGTAATTCTGCAATATACCGCGATCGTATTTGAGATTCTGGCCGACCTTCAGCATGCTGTCATCCTCAAGCAGCGGTTTCAGTAACGCCAGTACCGTATCCCGGGGAATTTGATCCGGCGCATCCAGGTAATCATGGGCTACCGGAACATAGGCGGCAATACCGGGCTCAACGGCAAAAGAAAGCCCCACCAGATTCGCCGTCAGGTTGTCCAGACTATCTGTTTCCGTATCAAAGGCGACAACCGGCGCTTTCTTCAGGCGTTCAATCCACGTCTGAAGTTCGCTCTCTTCCAGAATGGTGACATAGTTTTCACTGGAGAGGATACTGACCGACGGTTCTTCAACGGCAGTGGTTTCCTGAGGTTTTGGCGCGGGTTTTGCCCCTTTGCCCTGCAGCCACTTCCCGGACTCCACATCCGCTGTCCAGCGCTTAAATTCATATTTCCTGAACAGCGCCAGTAGCTCATCAGCGACCGGTTGCTGAACCTCAAGCTGCTCGCAGGACAATTCCAGCTCGACATCGGTTTTGATGGTGGCCAGTTGATAAGAGAGATAAGCGACATCCTTATTCTGCTCCAGCTTCGCCGCCATGGTTTTTGCGCCACGGAAGCTCAGATCGGCGATCTTTTCCGGCTCCGCATACAACGTATCCAGCCCACCCAGACCCTGAAGCAACGCCTGGGCAGTCTTTTCACCGACTCCCGGCACTCCGGGAATGTTATCCGATGAGTCGCCCATCAGCGCCAGAAAATCAATAATCAGCTCCGGCGGCACGCCATATTTCGTGACCACTTCCTCCGGCCCGAGGATGGTGTTTGTCATGGTATTAATCAACGTCACGCCAGACGTCACCAGCTGCGCCATATCTTTATCACCGGTACTGATTAATACCGGCCGACCGGCTTTATCCGCCTCTCTGGCCAGCGTGCCAATAACATCGTCAGCTTCCACGCCGCTAACCGAAAGTAACGGCAGCCCCATGGCTTTTACCATGGCATGCAGCGGCTCAATCTGGGCGCGTAAATCATCCGGCATCGGCGGACGATGAGATTTATAGTGTTCGAACAGTTCATCGCGGAATGTTTTTCCCTTTGCATCAAACACCACGGCGGCATGCGTCGGCTGATACTGCATGATCAGACTACGTAGCATATTCAATACGCCATACATTGCTCCGGTAGGTTCTCCGGCGCTGTTGGTTAACGGTGGAAATGCATGATACGCGCGGTAAAGATAAGAGGAGCCATCCACCAGGATGAGCGGGTTTTCTGCGATCTGAACCATAATGTTCCGTGCCTGATAATCAATACATGCCACCAAGGATGCCACAGGCAGGCTTAAAACATGAACTTTTACACCGGAAAACAGAACAAGAAATTACGATCCGCGAGATCGCTCGCAGGATCTTCCTGTGGATAAGTTTGTGAGCAAAACGTGATCCTTGTTTATCTGGCGGCTGATTTTGTTATACAAAAACAAAAAATAATATTTAAATTCAATTTGTTAGAAATAAGTTTTTTAATCACTTTCGTGATCTCGCCTAATCCTGGAATGTGGATATAAAATATAGTGGATGGTTCCTTCACCCAGACCACCCTATATCAACCGCCGTTTTTATCCCCGGTTACGTTTAGAGTCCTCATTCCGATGGGTTTTCTGATAAAATCAGCGCCTTATTACCCATTATCGGTGACTGGTTATTTTATAACTCTCTGAAAAATATAATTATGTCGAAGTTGCTCGCCGCAATAACTTTACTGTTAAGCATCCTGTTGGCTATCCTGGTCACAGTGCTTTTTTCTATCCCGATAATTATCGCGGGAATCATTAAGCTATTGCTGCCATTCCCGCCGATCTGGCGGTCAATTTCGGCATTTTGCAATTTAATGATGTACGGCTGGTGTGAAGGGCTGGCGCTTCTTCTGCATCTGAATCCCCATCTGAAATGGGATGTTCAGGGAATGAGCGGGCTAAGCAAAAAAAACTGGTACTTGCTTATCTGTAACCACCATAGCTGGGCGGATATCGTTATTCTGTGCGTACTGTTCCGCAAGCACATCCCGATGAATAAATATTTTCTCAAGCAACAGTTGGCCTGGGTTCCTTTTATGGGACTTGCCTGTTGGGCGCTGGATATGCCTTTTATGAAGCGTTACTCGCGCAGTTACCTGATTCGTCACCCGGAACGCCGCGGAAAAGATGTGGAGACGACTCGCCGCTCTTGTGAAAAATTTCGCCGCCATCCGACAACAATTGTGAATTTCGTCGAAGGCTCACGTTTTACTCAGGAAAAGCACCAGCAAACGCGCTCTCCATTCCGGCATTTATTGCCGCCAAAAGCAGCCGGCATCGCTATGGCACTGAACGTATTGGGGAAACAGTTCGATAAGTTGCTTAACGTTACGCTTTGCTACCCGGAAAATAACCGGACGCCGTTTTACGATATGCTCAGCGGCAAATTAACCCGCATCGTCGTGCGCGTGGATTTGTTACCAATAGACGATGAATTACATGGTGATTACGTTAACGATAAAGGTTTCAAGCGCCACTTTCAGCAATGGCTCAATACGCTCTGGAACGAGAAAGACCGTGAGCTTGACGCCATACAACAGCAGTATAAAAAAGCCGGTCATTGACCGGCTTTCTTCATATTACGGGCTGACCGTTATTTTTTCTCGACCAGAAATTTAACGGTATCCGCATACTGCTGAACAAAAGCATCCATGGTGCTGGTGTCCATCCCCTGCGGATTCAACATATATTTACCGTTAACAAACATCGCCGGAACACCCTGCAACTGAAGATCTGCTGCCGCTTTTTCCTGCTGTACAACCAGTGACTTCACAACGAAGCTATTCCAGGCCGCGTCGTATTCTTCTGGTTTAACGCCTGCGTCGACAAAGACTTTGCGGATATCTGCAACAGATTGCAAAGTCTGGGTTTTCTGCACAGCATCGAACATCGGCTCAGTGATTTTATCTTCCACGCCCAGCGCCATAGCCACTGCCCACGCCTGGGTCAGATCTTTACCCAACGGACCAAGAAACTCAACGTGATACTTGGTCATTTTCACGCCTTCAGGAAGTTTTTTCTTCACATTATCAGACACATGAAGAACATGCTCGAACTGGTAGCAGTGAGGGCAGTAGAAAGAGAAGAACTCCAGAACCTGCGGTTCCCCTGCAATGGGTTTTTCAAGCGTGGTGTACTGCTTGCCGTCCGTAAACTGAGCAGCAGAGGCACTAAACGCAAGGATCATTCCAGCCATTGCCAGCCAGATTTTTTTCATACTAACTTCTCCTGAATGTGTCAGATTAATACATTGGCGTTAATTGTAGCGGAGGTTCACGCAGAACCCTGACCTGCTCAGTAAACAGGGCGGTCTGTTGTCTCCAGAAGTCTTCTTCCCGTAACCAGGGAAAACTAACAGGAAATGCGGGATCGTCCCAGCGTCTCATCAACCATGCCAGATAATACACCTGACGCATGGCCCGTAAAGGTTCAATGAGGGCAATTTCATTAACATCAAAGGGGTTGAATTCTTCGTAAGCTTCAATAATGGTTTCCAGTTGAATACGCTGCTCATGACGATCGCCGTTGAGCAACATCCAGAGATCCTGAATCGCCGGACCGTTACGGGCATCGTCCAGATCGACAAACAGCGGACCATCACGCCAGAGAATATTTCCCGGATGGCAGTCGCCGTGTAACCTAATCTGTGCGAAGCGGCTATGCCACTGTTCCGTCACCGCATGGATTAAGGCATCGGCCGCCCGCAGGAAACCATCTTTTAACGCCACAGGAACTAACGCTGAGGACTCATACACCCGACGGGGCTCCAGCAAATATTCGTTCAGCCCAATATCCGGCCGATATGCAAAGCGTTGGCGCTTTCCTGCCTGATGGATGCGCCCCAGATAGCGGCCAACCCACTCCATTTGATCAATATTATCCGGCTCGAACTGACGCCCGCCGAGACTGGGAAATACGGCAAACATAAACCCCTGATATTCCAGAACGGTAGCGCCCTGGTAAGCTATCGGTGTGGCAACAGGGATCTCATGTTCAAACAGTTCCAGCGCAAACTGGTGCTCTTCGTTAATTTGCTCGGCTGACCAACGCTGCGGACGATAAAACTTCACCACGAAGCGCTGCCGGTCCTCATCCATAAACTGGTAAACGCGATTCTCATAACTATTGAGGGGCGTCAGCCCCGAATCCACCCTGATGCCATGCTCAAACAGGGCGTCAAGGATGGTATCCGGGTGGAGTGTCCGGAAATTAAATGCGTTGTCTGTCATCCCGCAATCCGCTGCAGTACATGTATACTTCAGGATAACATTTCACAGCCATTTCGGTGACGTGTCTTACAAGCTTTTACTCTTTAATAACACCCCGCGCCCGCAGCAGCGCGGTTTTAAAATCTTCTTCATAATCTTTCTGAATACCTGGAATTACCGCGTCTTTTGCCGAATCACGCATTTTTAACTGATAGATAAGAATATCATCTGTTAAATCAGTCAGATCGCCGTTAAAGCCTGACTCTTTCGCCAGTTTCTGCAAAAATTGCAATAAATTCAGATCGGGTTCTTTCTGCCAGGCCGGCTGAAGCAGCTCGATCACTTCGTTAAGGCGTTTGCATTTCATGGTATCTGTACTCCTTTCTCTTGAGAGGGACACGTTAGCAGGCTCAAACCCACATTAAAAGAGGCGATACTGGTCATGAAGCTGACCGAAATTACCGGTGTTATTCTTGCTGGGGGAAGGGCGACCAGGATGGGTGGCCAGGACAAAGGGTTGCTCCCTCTGAATGGTATTCCTTTGTGGCAACACGTTTTCCAGCGCCTGGCGCCACAAGTCGGCGCGGTGGCTATCAGCGCAAACCGTAACATTCCTGTTTACCAACGTAGTGGACAACCGGTGATCGAAGATACCCTACCGGATTATCCCGGCCCTCTGGCCGGGATGCTGAGTGCCATGGAACAGCTTAATAGCGAGTGGTTTTTATTCTGTCCATGCGACGTTCCCTACATTCCGCAAAATCTCGCCCAATCGCTCTGGCAGGCTAAAAACGAATATCCTGCAGTCTGGGTTCATGATTCAGAACGCGATCACCCGACGATTTCTTTGCTGCACCGCAGCCTATCAATACCCCTGCGTGATTACCTGAGCGCAGGAGAAAGGCGTGTGATGGTTTTTCTGCGTCAGGCTGGCGGCCACCCGGTCGTACTGCACCATGAGTTTACTAATATGAATACCCCTCAAGAGCTGACACGACGCCGGGAGGATGTATGACGCCATTACTGGCTATTGCAGCCCGAAGCGGTACGGGCAAGACCACGTTGTTAAAAGCGCTTATTCCTTTACTTACCGCCGCAGATATCAGACCCGGACTGATAAAACATACTCATCACCATATGGACATCGATTCTCCCGGGAAAGACAGCTACGAATTACGCAAAGCTGGCGCTGTACAAACATTACTTGCCAGCAATCAACGCTGGGCGCTAATGACCGAAACCCCGGAGCAGGAAAATTTAGATTTATACTATCTTGCCAGCCAGATGGACTGTTCGCTGATTGATATCATCCTGGTAGAAGGCTTTAAACATGAAGCTGTTCCGAAAATTTTACTTTACCGCTCCGCAACCCGGCATCAGCCACCCCATCCTGAGCTGGATGAATATGTGATTGCTGTAGCCAGCGATGTCGATTTAGCTCTTCCGGTTCCTCAGTTCGATCTTAATAACCCTGAAGAAATTTGCCGGTTTATTATTGAGTGGTTAAAAAGCAGCGATGGGAATAACCCGGGGTGACAGGGAGAGTCCCGGGAACAGTTCCTCCCTGTGTTTTCATCCACCGTCCGGCCGGCAGGGAGCCTCTGCCGGACCGCGGCCAGACAACAGAGAAGTCCCGTGCCTGCGCATGAACCTTCCCTGTCTCTCTGCTCCGGCAGACCATGGTCACGGACCCGTTCCGACTCCCCCGGGTGATTTCAGACAAACAAAAAAGCCCCATGCTTGCGCATGAGGCTTTTCTG
>NZ_KQ947385.1 GCF_001484765.1 Entomohabitans teleogrylli
GGCATCCGCATCGGCATCCGCATCGGCATCCGCATCGGCATCCGCGTCGGAGTCGGCATCGGCATCGGCATCCGCGTCGGCATCGGCATCGGCATCAGCATCGGCATCGGCATCGGCATCGGCATCGGCATCGGCATCGGCATCGGCATCGGCATCGGCATCGGCATCGGCATCGGCATCGGCATCGGCATCGGCATCGGCATCGGCATCGGCATCGGCATCGGCATCGGCATCGGCATCGGCATCGGCATCGGCATCGGCATCGGCATCGGCATCGGCATCGGCATCGGCATCGGCATCGGCATCGGCATCGGCATCGGCATCGGCATCGGCATCGGCATCGGCATCGGCATCGGCATCGGCATCGGCATCGGCGTCGGCATCGGCATCCGCATCCGCATCCGCATCCGCATCCGCATCCGCATCCGCGTCGGCGTCGGCATCCGCATCAGCATCCGCGTCGGAGTCGGCATCAGCATCAGCATCGGCATCAGCATCCGCGTCGGCATCGGCATCAGCGTCGGCATCGGCATCAGCGTCGGCATCGGCATCCGCGTCGGAGTCGGCATCGGCATCAGCATCGGCATCGGCATCGGCATCGGCATCGGCATCGGCATCGGCATCGGCATCGGCATCGGCATCGGCATCGGCATCGGCATCGGCATCGGCATCGGCATCGGCATCCGCGTCGGAATCGGTGTCGGAATCGGAGTCGCTGTCGGAATCAGAGTCACTGTCGGAATCAGAGTCACTGTCGGAATCCGCATCCGCATCGGCATCCGCATCAGTGTCAGCGTCGGCATCGGCATCGGCGTCGGCATCGGCATCGGCATCGGCATCGGCATCGGCATCGGCATCGGCGTCAGCATCAGCGTCCGCATCGGCATCAGCATCAGCATCGGCGTCAGCATCAGAGTCGGAATCCGCGTCCGCATCGGCATCCGCATCGGCATCAGCGTCCGCGTCGGCGTCAGCATCGGAGTCGCTGTCGGAATCGGAGTCACTGTCGGAATCCGCATCAGCATCAGCGTCGGAGTCCGCATCGGCGTCCGCATCAGAGTCAGAATCGGAATCCGAGTCATCATCCAGTCGTGGCGGGGTGTTCGAATCACTGTTGGAGTCATTGGCCATCAGGATTATCCCGGCCAGCCCGGCAGCACCGACCAGCGCCAGGCCTGCATAACTTGTGGAGCTTTCTCCTCCGGCAGCATCTAGAAGTAAAGTATCGATATCGGTAAGGGGTTCAACGTGGAACACGCCGCCGGGATCTTTGACCCACGATAATGCGCCACTACCATCTTCCAGTACCAGCTCGCTGGAATGGCCCTGAGCGTCAGCCACAAAGAAATCTTTGACTGTCAGTTTTTCGCCTGAATGTAGCGTGACAACCAGGTCGTTTCCGGAACGGTTTAGTGCGGCAATATCACTGGGGTTAAGCTTAAGCTTTACAATGGATGGCTCAGTGAGTTTTACCTCACTGCCATTGACCACAGAGGATATACCACCATCCCTGGGGGCTATACTGATGTTGTTCATATTATATATTCTCTCGCAGAAGATTGATCAATGAGCTGAACACTCACAGAGACCGCCATCTCCTTTATTCAGAAGATACGTGTTCTCTGTTTTTACGGTTATACAGAATATATTTCGTTTTCTTAGCCGGTTTTAAATAAATAGCAAATGCCAAATCTTTGTTTATATAATATATCGCCTGTTTTTTTCTTCGTTGTCCATCGAAGCCGCACAACCCCTTACGCTCAGGAGGGTTTAACCTGCCTGCGGCCGCAGTGGATAACGCCTCACCATATATTAGAAAGAGATGCATTTATTCCTGAGGCAGGAATACGCCAGGTATACCTTAATCAGTAAACCCTCTTTTTCTAAAAAAAGAATAGCCGGAGATAGTAAAAATAAAAGTTTATTTATTCATTAGCCTGGTAACCTTATTAAGCTAATGGGCTTGATGGTTTATAGATGGTTTTTTTTGTGAGGCAGAGCGGGGAATTATTGAATTTCAATATCGATATATAGTATTTTAAATGAAATATATCTCAGGAAAAGATCATGCCAGAAAGCCAGGGATACGTTGGAACATCAGCGATTTTCCGCAGGTGGAATTATGCCCTGCAATCATTGCGGCGCTGAACCGTTGCGTGGGCCGGGCGTCGCCGATCGCCATTGCAGATCTATGGCCTGAATATCCTGACTGTTGCCGCCAAACGCCAGATAAAGCTGCGCCAGGTTTTGTAGTTGCTCATAGCGGTTGGTATCCAGCGCCAGGCGAGCCTGGCGGTGTTTTTCCTGAGCATCCAGCCAGAAATTAATCGGGGTGGCCCCCTCCCGGTAGCGAACTTCGTTGAGGGTTTGTGAAATTGCGGCAAGTGCCAGCGACTGGCGTAATCGCCGTTCTTCATTCTGTAGTTGCCTGCGTTTTGCCAGGCTATTTTCTACATCAACCATGGCTTTATATAGTGTCTGGATAAAGGCCTGCCGGCGCTGTTGGTAATCATTGCGGGCCAGCGCCACATCGACATCCATCTGGCGCCACTGAATAAAAGGCAGCGCCAGTCCTGTGCCAAATGTAACGAGTGGGTTTCTGATAAATTCCAGCAATGCATTACTGCTGGCGCCAAAGTTGCCAGTCAGGCTGAATGAGGGGTAATACTGCGCTCGCCGGATATCAACCTGAGACAGGGCCTCACGCAGGCGAAGTTCGCTGGCGGCCAGATCCGATCGCTGTGCCAGCACCAGAGCCGGGATGCCGGGATTGATTTCCGGAAACGGCCCAGCGGGCAGCTTGTGGGGCTCCGCCAGCACGGTTCCCGGCGGCGCGCCCAGCAGCAGCGACTGGGCATTTTTGGCTTCAATAAGCTGTTGTTGCAGCGTCTCACGGTGATTTTGCCGGGTAATGACGTTTTGTTCCGCCTCAATAAGATCCAGCCCTGAAACATGGCCGGCCATGTAACGAGTACGAACCAGTTGCAGTCCTTTTTGAGCCCATTCCAGGCTTTGCTGACTGGCGGCGAGGCGCTGGTGAAGAAAGGCCAGTCGCCAGTAATTTTTGCTGGCCTCGGTTATCAGCGTCAATTTTGCAGCCGCAAGATCCGCAGCCGTGGCCTCGCGAATCAGTCTGGCGGCATCCCGTTGCCTGGCCTGTTTACCCCATAAATCAACTTCATAACGCACGTTGAACTGCGCGGCGCTGCTGTGCTCCAGGGAAGATGCACTATCCAGATTGCGGCGACTGCTGTTGCTCAAATTCAGGCTGGTTTCAGGAAAACGATTAATATCCGTTCGCCTGACGTCAAGCCGGGCGCGCTGTAGCCGAAGTATCGCCAGCGCGACGCTGTTATTACGCGACAGAACCTGTCGCAGCCAGTTTTCGAGATCGGGATCGGCAAAATCGCGCCAGCGAAACGGAACGTTACTGGTCATATTAACGGCGGGGAGGGCGCGCCAGTATTCCGGGTAGCGCACCGGCGGCGCCGTATAATGACTTTTAAGTACATTTCCGCAGCCGCTCAGGCACAGTAAGCCGCAGGTCAAAAAGAGTCTGGAGATTGCCATGGGTTATTCACTCGTCAGCGCTGCTACCGGATCCATGCGCGCGGCCTTGCGTGCCGGAAGGTAACCAAACAGGACGCCGGTCAGCGTTGAGCACATAAAGGCTATCGTTGCTGCCTGCGTAGACCAGATAACCCGCAGCGTATCGTTATCGCTCCCGGCAAGCGCCGCGCCGGGCAGCAGCGACAGCGCAATACCGAGCCCTCCGCCGATCAGGCATATGAGCACTGCTTCGAGCAAAAACTGGCGCATGATATCGCTGCGTCTGGCGCCCACCGCCATGCGCACGCCGATTTCATGGGTACGTTCGGTAACCGAAACCAGCATGATGTTCATTACGCCAATGCTGGCGATAAGCAGTGAAACGGATGCCACCGAGAGAATCAGGAGATTAAGGGTCGCCGTGGCGCGCTCGATTGATTTACGTACTTTATCACGGTTAAAGATCATGAAATCTTTGCTGCCATGGCGCTGTATCAGCAACTGGCTGATCAATGCCACCGCGTTATCACTGGCGATATGTTGTTTCAGGCGAATACTGATACTGCTCAACGACAGTTGACCGGTCATCCGGTACATCACTGTGCGCCACGGAACCCATACGTTCAGACGGTTTGCCGCAGCACCTGTTTCATTATTCGCCACGCCAACAACTGTGACCGGCACAGCGCCCAGCAGGATGATTTTGCCAGTCGCAACGTCGCTGCGGGGGCCGAACAGCAGATTGCGGGTGTTGATATCAATGATCGCCTCCAGACCAGCATCGTCCCCGCTGGAAAAATTGCGCCCTTCAGGCAGCCTGATGCCCTGAATATGGAGCCAGTCTTGCCCGACGCCCTGTACTGTAGCGCTGGATGACTGCGCCTGATAACGGACGGGTAGCGTGGTGTGTATTTCCGGGCTGATGCTATCAATAAAGGGTTGTCGCATCAGCGCGCCGGCATCGGATGGGGTGAGTGACTGTACAGGATTGTGGTTATCGGTCGCGTAATCCTGCCCCGGGTAGATAGATACCGTACTGGCGCCCAGATCCTGAATACTTTCCAGCGTCGTTTGCCGGGCGCCTTGCCCCAGTGCGACCACGGTCACGACGGCGGCGATACCGAAAAGGATCCCCACCATTGTCAGGGCGGTACGCAGACGGTGAACATTCATCGCTCGCAGCGCCATACTTAACGGCTCTGTCAGTCGGGCGATAAAGGAGGCGCGGGTGTTGCCGGGAAGCAGCGTTTTTAACATGCCGACTGGCGGGGGAATGGCTACCGGGGCGCCGCTATCGGCAATCATTTCCCCGTCTTTCAGCTCGATAATACGTCCGGCGCGCTGCGCCACCTGGATATCGTGGGTTACGATGATGACTGTATGACCGCGCTGGTTTAGCTGCGCGAGGATGTTGAGCACCTCCTGTCCGGCCCGGGAGTCCAGGGCGCCTGTCGGCTCATCGGCAAGGATGATTTCCGCGCCGTTCATCAGGGCGCGAGCGATACTGACGCGCTGCTGCTGGCCGCCGGAAAGTTGCCCGGGTTTATGGTGCTGATATCCCTGTAACCCGAGCTGCGCAAGCCGTTGAGTTGCCATGGTCTGGCGCTGAGTTCGATTGACACCGGCGTAAATCGCCGGGATCTCGACGTTTTCCAGCACAGTAAGAGAGGGGATCAGATGATAGCGCTGGAAAATAAAGCCGATATGCTCGCGGCGGACCCGGGCAAGAAAGTCCGCGGGCTGACGAGCGATATTCTGCCCGCGAAGAACATAATCGCCGTAGTCTGCGCTATCCAGACAACCAAGGATATTCATCAGGGTGGATTTTCCCGATCCCGATGGGCCGGTGATGGCGATCATTTCTCCGGCGCTGATGGTCAGATTAATCTGCCTCAGCGCCTGAATCGCCAGTGAACCATTGCGGAAAGTACGGCAGATATTGTTCAGTTCAATGATATTCATAATGCCGGCTCGCTCTGACGGGCTTCATCGACTGGAGTCTGTAATACTACATTGTCGCCTGGCCGCAGACCGTCAAGTACCTGGATATCCACGTGGTCGGTAATACCGGTAGTAATAAAGTGTATTTCCGGCACCCCAGACTGATTTATCACTTCAACATACGGTCTGTTGTTCGGCCCCTTTTTCATTGCCTGTAGCGGAATTAACAGGGCGTTGCTGGCCGACTGACGCAAAAAAGAAACCTGGGCGGTCATGGCGATGCGCAGTTTATTATCCGGGTTCGGTATATCGAGCAGCGCGTGGTAATACACCGCGGAATTTGTCGCCGTCGGTGAGGCGCTGTCGTTAGTCCCGGAGCCGGCGTCTTGTTTCATCATGGATTCCGGCGCCAGTTCAATCATGCGTAATGTGGCGGCGTAGCGTTTTTCCGGTTCCGGGAAAATAGTGAACCAGACTTTTTGCCCATGGCGAATACTATTAATGTCGACTTCGGAAATCTGGGCTCTGACGGTCATGGTGTCCAGACGAGCCAGACGGGCAATTGTCGGCGCGCTCTGGTTCGAATTAACGGTTTGCCCCTGTTTGGTAATAATGGCGATCACGGTACCGTCCATCGGCGCCATAATTCGGGTATAGCTTAGATCAAGCCGCTTTTTATCGACTTCAATCTGCGCCTGGACGATCCTCGCCTGTTGTGCGGTTAAATCGGCTTTCGCGCCGGCCAGCGCTTCGCTTACTTCTTCATAATTTTGTTGCGAGCTGGCATCTTCCCGCAGCATCCGCTGTTGGCGCCGGAAGGCGGATTGTTGACGCTTCAGCGCGGCTTCTCTGCGCTGTAATTCTGCCCTGGCCACCTGTAGCGCCGCCTCGGCGTTACGTAATTCATTACGCTGGGGCAGGGAGTCAATTTCAGCAATCAACTGGCCTTTTTTTACATGGTCGCCGATCTTAACTTTCAGCGATTTTAGCTGCCCGGATACCTGGGCGCCGATATTTACCCGCTCAACTGCCTCTATTTTTCCGATGACAGAAATAATGCTCTGTATTTCCCCTCGACGCACCGGGACGGTTAACCATTCCCGGGGGGATGGTTGTAACCATAAATAGAGACTCACGGCGATAATGCTGAACACTAAAATAGCGAGGGCAAGAAAAATCCGTCGCGTAGAAGATATCATGCCTCCTCCTTGCTGAAATATGACTGTTGTTGCGAGTGTTCACATTATTGATACCAGCGGGTGGATAATCCTCGGTCCCGGCAATGATATTTTTGTTGGCCTCAGGGCGTTTTCAGTAATGCTTTTTTACAGGCGTTGATTAAATTGTCATCAGGTGTATCGCTGGTGGTTTTCATCCGTTCCGGGACAGTGGCGCATTGTTGATGATGCTGCAATAATTATCGTTTGTCGATAATATGTCAATCAAAAAATTATTGATAAACGATAATAAATTAACTGTATGTAAATCAACCGGTTTCACAGGTGATTCGCGACCTTGTTGGTAAGGGACATGCTTTACGGGTACGGAATCTGCGGGATGAACGGCCTGAAATTGGCGCTGTGCAGAGGCCGTAATGCCCGGTTGCAATTATTGTTTTGCGATAATTTTTTCTTGACAAACGGCAGAGGCGCACTGACAGTACAGGCATAACCGTGAGGAAGGACAAATGACATTGACACATCATCGCAAGACACTGGTTAAGCTGTGCTGGTTTATGGAAATCTTGTTGCTGCTCGCGATGGTTATCGTCCCGGTACAATGTATTTTCTTTTTATACTCGTCGGCGGAGCAAATGACCGGCGAAGTGCTCTATCCTCTGGCGCAGCAGGCGGACTGGATCGTTAAAGAAAATGTTCTTTTTGTCTTTGATAATATTGTGATTTTTCTGGTGCTGCTACAGATCTATTTTTTCTTTTCCGGCGTACGCCACGGCGAACTTTTCACCAGAAAACGTATCCGTAACACTCGCTATATTGGCTTTACCCTGGTCTTCGGCTACCTTTTTAGCCTGGCGTTCCGATATGCGACGGGACTCCTGTTCTATGAATATCATGATAGTTATCTGTTTATGGTGAGTGTAGAATTGTACGGATTATTGCAAATATTACTGGGAACCGGTTTGATTGCATTAAGTTGTATCCTGGAGCAGGCGAAGGAGCTAAAAGATGAGCAGGATTTGGTAATTTAATATGGCAATTATTGTGACTCTCGATGAAGTATTAAAGGAGAGAAATATGAAAGCAAAAGAGCTGGCAGAGATTATTGGCATTACTGAGGCTAACTTATCTATTCTGAATAGTGGTAAGGCGAAAGCTATCAGGTTCAGTACCCTGGATGCTATTTGTAAGGCGCTGCATTGCCAGCCTGGAGATATTATTAAGCAGCAGTAGTATTTGGTGAGTGAATATTCACGGGTTCCTGTCGCAGGAAGATGCGCAGGTTAAACTCAATAACTGGCGCAGGGAATACGCTCAAGGGAAAGCGCATTCATCATTAAATGACCTGATTGTGGTTGAATTCATCCGAAGTCTCCGGAAAGACGAAGCGCTGCACTGACTTTGAGCCAGGGTCAAATGATACAGGCCTGTGGTTTGAAGTGGTTCTCATTGCGCAATAACACTCAATATGTCATGCAGGAGAAAGAAAATGTTCACTGGTTTGTGCGCTTTCCCGTTAACCCCTGTCATCCGCAACGGCGTAGATGAAGCCGGTTTCAGGAAAATCCTGACGCGTCTGATAGCCGCAAGGGTCGATTCCCTGGGGATACTTGGCTCGACAGGAAGTTATGCCTACCTGACACGAGAGCAACGTAAACGTGTCGCTCTCCTTGCCCGCGAACTGGCAGGGAATATTCCTGTGATGATATGTGTTGGTGCCGTCAGTACCGACGACATTCTTCGTCTAACAGAAGATGCTCAAGAGGCGGGGGCTGATGCATTGTTACTGCCCGCGGTTAGTTACCAGCCGCTCAGCAATGATGAAGTTTTCAGTCTCTTTGAAACCGTGAGCCGACACACGTCACTGCCGATATGCGTATATGATAATCCTGGTACTACACATTTTACGTTTTCTGATGAACTACATGGTCGCCTGTCATCACTGGATGGAATTGGTTCAGTCAAAATTCCCGGTGTACCTCACACAGCAGAGGCTGCCGCTGAGCGGGTCAGGGCGTTACGCAGTCAACTTCACCCTGGCGTGACGATTGGTATCAGTGGCGATGCTTTTGCTGGTCTGGGACTCAATGCGGGCTGTGAGACCTGGTATTCTGTGTGCGGTGGTCTATTCCCGGAAATCGCAAAGCAAATCACGCAGGCGGCGGCAATGAAAGATCATGAGCGGGTTACCGCACTGGTTGATCGGATGGAACCTTTATGGGCTCTTTACCGCAAACATGGCGGAAGTATCCGTGTGATGGCGGCGGCGGCGGGGGTTCTTGGGCTTACGGATACTGACTGTCTGCCTCGTCCACTTAAGCCGTTATCCGCCAGTGATATTGCAGAGGTTGCCCGCGTAATAACATTGTTGGATCTGAAATAGGTAGTCTTCAGGGCTGATAACTTGCTGGCCCACCCCAAACCACACATCATCAGCCACTGAATACCAGGCCTGACGGGGTCGGCACGTTTTGTCTTTGCTGTAACGTTGGCCTGGAATGATGGGAGTGGTGTGCTTTCGGTAATCCTGATGACAGACGCTATGAGTCCTTTCTTGCCAGGTATTTTTTGGGTGCTAAACGGAAAGCGCTAAGCTCAGCTATTTCAGCGGGCGTAGAGGGTATGCTGGAAAACGAATGGTCCGGCATATATGGATAATACTGGTGGATTTTTAGGAGCAGGGCGATGAAGAGTCCGGGAATACGAAAAGCAAAAACCCAGCCACAGGCTGGGTTCTTTGAATAAGTGGTGCCCGGACTCGGAATCGAACCAAGGACACGGGGATTTTCAATCCCCTGCTCTACCGACTGAGCTATCCGGGCAACGGGGCGCATTAAACCTGATTCAGCCGACTTCGTCAACGAAATTTATCAAAATGTCCTGCAGATGGACAATATATCAACGCGTTGCGCTAAAAAGCGTCATTCTGGCCCAGCCCAGCCCAGCCCAGCCCAGCCCAGCCCAGCCCAGCCCAGNAGAGGAGAGACTTGCCGCCAGCAAGGGGAATAACCGTTCCGATCCCACCTGATGCCCGATCCCATCTGAAAAGCCTGTCGCTTTCCGGTCATATTTCCTGCCAGCTTTCCCGCTAACGCCTTCTTCAGTAACTACTTTTCCTGCGCAGACCAGAACCGCCATCTTTTGCCTGTTACACCAGGGCGCCACAGCCTTGCGCCCTGCGGGGAAAGGTGCCATCATGGCGCGGAATTTTTCTCTGCCTTTCACCCGGGGCTGCTAATGACTGCAACGTTCACACCGTCAGCTTTCGTTGGACTGCGCTACGTCGCGCAGCGCGCCTCCCGTGGTGTTTCTCCTTTCCTGATCCCGTCGCCCGTTATGCGGTGAGGGTAACTGACGCTCACTGCAGGGCAGCAGTAAAACCAGAGACGCTCTGTTTTTACTGATGTCTGGCGGTCGGTGCTGGGATCCAGTCAGGCCTTTCAGATGCTTCCGCCGGGGAGTGTTCCCCTTTGCCGTGCCGTTGGCACTCACTCATCCTTGACGCCTGGGGATTTGTGCTTATGAATGCGTTAAAAATTGCCGCAAGTCATGATGTGGTTACTCTGTTATCCACCCATCGGGAAGTGGTGGCGCTGGATGAAACGGATTTTACTGATGTTGCGGCGCTGGTAGTGTCTGCCGCCGATGCCCGTAGCGGCATACTGGCGCTGCTCAAACGTACCGGTTTTGGTGTGCCGGTTTTTCTGTTCGGAGAAGCGCAGGGGGAATTACCTGCAGGGATTACTGGCGCGATCCGCGACAGAGGGCAGGACTATCTGGAGCTGGAGGCTGCCGCTGCCGGGTATGAAGAAAATCTGCTACCGCCGTTTTTTAATACTCTGAGTAAATATGTCGCCATGGGCAACAGTACGTTTGCCTGCCCGGGACATCAACATGGCGAGTTCTTTAAAAAACACCCGGCCGGGCGCCAGTTCTATGACTTCTTCGGTGAGAACATCTTTCGCGCCGATATGTGCAATGCGGACGTGAAGCTCGGCGATTTGCTGATCCACGAAGGGTCTGCCAAACACGCTCAGAAATTCGCGGCACAGGTGTTTCACGCGGATAAAACCTGGTTTGTGCTCAACGGTACTTCGGCGGCGAATAAGGTGGTCACTAATGCGCTGTTGACCCGCGGCGACCTGGTGTTGTTCGATCGCAACAATCATAAATCCAACCACCATGGCGCGCTGATCCAGGCGGGTGCCACCCCGGTTTATCTTGAGGCGGCGCGCAATCCATTCGGGTTTATTGGCGGTATTGACGCTCACTGTTTCGATGAAGACTATCTGCGCCAGCGCATTGCCGAAGTGGCGCCGGATCGCGCTATGCAGGATCGGCCGTTCCGCCTCGCCATCATCCAGTTGGGTACCTACGATGGTACGCTGTACAACGCCCGCCAGGTTATCGATACCATCGGCCACCTGTGCGATTACATCCTGTTTGATTCCGCCTGGGTCGGCTACGAGCAGTTTATCCCGATGATCGCCGACTGCTCGCCGCTGCTGCTCGAACTTAATGAAAACGATCCGGGGATTTTCGTCACTCAGTCGGTGCATAAGCAGCAGGCCGGGTTCTCACAAACATCGCAGATCCACAAAAAAGACAACCATATTCGCGGTCAGGCGCGCTTCTGTCCGTATAAGCGGTTGAATAATGCGTTTATGTTGCATGCTTCTACCAGTCCGTTTTATCCGTTGTTTGCGGCGCTGGATGTTAACGCCAAAATTCATGAAGGGGAGAGCGGGCGCCGCCTGTGGGCAGAATGCGTGGAACTGGGGATTGAGGCGCGCAAGGCTATCTTTGCCCAGTGTAAGTTGTTCAAACCTTTTGTGCCGCCAGAAATTGACGGGCGCCCCTGGCAGGACTGGCCGACCGAAACCATAGCCAGCGATCGGCGTTTCTTTAGCTTTGAACCGGATGCCACCTGGCACGGATTCAGCGGCTACGCCCGGGACGAATATCTGGTGGATCCCTGCAAGCTGCTGCTTACCACGCCGGGTATCGACGCGCAGACCGGCGCATATGCCCGCTTTGGCGTGCCGGCGGCGATACTGGCGAACTACCTGCGGGAAAACGGCATCGTGCCGGAGAAATCAGATCTGAATTCGATCCTGTTTCTGCTAACGCCGGCGGAAAGCCCGCAGAAAATGGCGCATTTAACAGCCATGCTGGCGCAGTTTGAGCAGCATATTGAGCAGGATACGCCGCTGGCGGAAGTTCTGCCGACTATCTACCAGAAGTATCCGCAGCGCTATAAAGGCTATACCCTGCGGCGCCTGTGCCAGGAAATGCACGATCTGTACGTCAGCTTCGGCGTGAAGGATTTGCAAAAGGCGATGTTCCGCCAGCGCAGCCTGCCGGAAGTGGCGATGAATCCACAGGACGCCCACAGCGAATTTATTCGCGGTAATACTGAACTGGTGCGCCTGAGCGAAGCGCAGGGGCGCATCGCGGCGGAGGGGGCGCTGCCTTATCCGCCCGGGGTGCTGTGCGTGGTGCCTGGCGAGGTATGGGGCGGGGCGGCGCAGCGCTACTTCCTGGCGCTGGAGGAGGGGGTGAATCTGCTGCCCGGCTTTTCCCCGGAGCTACAGGGCGTCTACAGCGAAACCGATGTCGACGGGATTAAGCGTCTGTATGGCAATATGATTCGCTGAAAGAAAGAGGGCCGGAATACGGCCCTCTGAGATTGATGACAGATCCCGGCGTGCCGGTATCGCCTAATAACAAACAAGGAAAATCAATGTATTGATTTTCGGCTGATAACCACGAAGGAAGAAAAACCATGTTTTTTCTCCTTCGTCAGCGTCATAGAGGGCCGGAATACGGCCCTCCACGATTGCTAGCGGGTACGGCGATAGCCTTTCTGCGCGGTATCGACTTTATACAGATAACGGCGCGATTCCTGGGACGGATGGCGGGTGGTCAGGGTCTGATAAACATCTCCCGGCGCCATGGTGTTGATGACATTCACCGCCTGCACTCTGTCGCTGGAGAACACCCGCAAAACGCTGCCCGCGCCGCCGTTATAAGCTGTGATCACCGCATAGCGCCGCGATGTCGGGTTGGCGATGCCCCCCAGATAGACATCGTTGAGCATCGCCAGGTAGGCGGTGCCGGTATCAATATTATTTTCCGGATCGAACAGATAGCTGCGGCTCGGGGTCCCGGATTTGCCCTGCGAGCGGAACACATCTTTACCGGCGGTATGCTGCACGACCTGCATCAGCCCCAGCGCGTCGGAACGGCTTACCGCATACGGGTTAAAGCTGGACTCTGTCTGCATCACCGCGAGAATCAGCGATTC
Organism: Entomohabitans teleogrylli; assembly: GCF_001484765.1. Taxonomy (GTDB): domain Bacteria; phylum Pseudomonadota; class Gammaproteobacteria; order Enterobacterales; family Enterobacteriaceae; genus Entomohabitans; species Entomohabitans teleogrylli. The sequence goes on from NZ_KQ947385.1 coordinate 12,976, forward strand.
ATCGACGCTATATTTGCGCGCCGCTTTGCGCACCATACCAATATATTTATGCGCACGTTTATCCAGATGGTTGGGGACCAGATTGATGGTCACGCTGTAAATAATCTTCAGCCCGCTGCTGCGGCTCTTCAGGCGGGTTTGCAACAGATAATCGGCAAAGCGCGATGCGCGCCACTCCCAGCGGATCGGCTCGCCGGTGTTATCCAGCACCTGGCCGTAGAGGAACGGCTGTTTGGAAATTTGGATATCATTGGCGTCTGAATAGAGATCGATAGAGTTCGGGTCATCGCCCATCAGCAGGGTGGAGATGATAGCCTTGCGCAGATGTGCAGCCGGTTCAGTGCCGGCAATGGTCTCTACGGTCATGGTCCCGGCATCAAAGTTAATATGGCTACGGGTCTGATATTGATCGGTATATTTAACGTAGTCCTTGGGGCCGGCAATCAGGACTTCGTTAAATCCCCACAGGTTTTCGATATTGTGGGCGAACTGGCCCATCAGAATATCAAAACCGTTAGTATCTTTTACCCACTCTTCTTTAAACGGGTTTTCCGCCTTTTTGCTGGAACAGGACACCAGCAGCGGGGCGATGATGGCCAGCGCAAGAATTTTTTTCATCATTCCGGGAGTGCGAGTTGTGTTATTCGTCAGGGATTACACCAGCCTTGCCAGGCGCGCTTACGCCCGGCCAAAGGCCCGATGAATTATTTTTCCGGGGGCGTAAAGCCTTCAATATGAACATCTTTCCCCTCGAACAGGAAATTAACCATCTCCTGTTCAAGTAATTTACGATGCTCCGGATTCATCATATTGAGTTTTTTCTCGTTAATCAGCATGGTCTGTTTAGTCTGCCACTGCGCCCAGGCCTCTTTGGATATTTCATTGTAAATACGCTTGCCCAGCTCGCCCGGGTATAGCTGAAAGTCCTGGCCTTCAGCATCGCGCTGCAGGTATGTACAAAAAATCGTTCTGCTCATTTTTATTCCTCATTAACGGCGCGGGCGGCGGGGAGAGTCACCGGCTCGGCGCGTAATTGTTGTAACAGGCGCTCCACGGGCGCCGCCAGCCCGACAGATGGCGGCTGGCCTAAGTTATACCAGAGACCTGCGGCGCCATCCATGCATCCGGCGAAAGAGGACACGGGTAGCCACATTGGCACAATATCCAGATGGAAATGGCTAAATGTATGGCGAAAGGCGTTAAGTTGCGTGAGATTATCTGCTGGAATATGGCGTTGCGCCAGCCAGTCGCAAAGCGCCTGCCGATCGTCAAACTGCGGAAAACAGTACAGCCCGCCCCACAGACCAACCGGCGGGCGCTGCATCAGGAACAGACTCTGCTGATCCTGCATCAATAAAAAGTATCCGGTGCGCTCCGGCAGCGTCTGTTTAGGCTTTTTGCCCGGGTATTTCGCCTGAGTACCGTGGGCAAAGGCGATACAGCCGTCATTCAGCGGGCACAGCTCGCACTTCGGCTTTGAACGGGTACATACCATGGCGCCGAGATCCATCATCGCCTGGTTGAACTGGCTGACCCCCTCCGCCGGCGTGACATCGCTGCTGATTTGCCACAGGCGGTTTTCCACCTCTTTCTTGCCCGGCCAGCCTTCGACGGCATAGCAGCGGGCCAGCACGCGCTTGACGTTGCCATCAAGAATTGGGAAATGCTTGCCGAGCGCCAGAGAGAGTACGGCGCCAGCAGTGGAGCGCCCCACGCCGGGTAAATCTGCCACGGATGCGAAATCTTCCGGAAAGGTTCCACCGTGGCGCTGCGCCACTTGCTGCGCCGCTTTGTGGAGATTACGCGCCCGGGCGTAATAGCCCAGCCCGGTCCACAGATGCAGCACTTCGTCGAGCGGCCCGTTAGCCAGGTCGGTGACCGTCGGGAAGCGCGCCATAAAACGCTGAAAGTAGGGAATCACGGTGCTAACCTGAGTCTGTTGCAGCATAACTTCTGAAAGCCACACTTTATAAGCGGTCTTTTCCTGCTGCCAGGGCAGCGTTTTGCGGCCATATTTATCGTACCAGGCGAGTACCTGGCGTGAGAATTGAAGCGCTTGCATCATAAACAGCTCATTATCCGTGAGTCATTATCCGGGTGCTGATTCCAGCACAGAGCGAGGAGTGCTGTAAACCGGAACTTTCCGGTGCTTGCATAGCGGGATTATCTTTGGATAATGCCCGTTTCCTCAACATTAACCTGAGCAGATTTAAATCACATGATCAACGATGTCATTTCACCGGAATTTGATGAAGAAGGCCGCCCGATGCGCCGGATTCGCAGTTTTGTCCGTCGCCAGGGGCGCCTGACTAAAGGGCAGCAGCACGCGCTGGACCACTACTGGCCGGTGATGGGCATCGAATACAGCGGGCAGATGATGGATCTCGCCGTCGTTTTTGGCCGCGAAGCGCCAGTGACGCTGGAGATAGGCTTCGGGATGGGGGCATCGCTGGTCGCGATGGCGAAAGCCAATCCGCATCATAACTACCTGGGTATTGAGGTTCACTCCCCGGGCGTCGGCGCCTGCCTGAGCGCCGCTCATGAAGAAGGGGTGGAGAACCTGCGCGTCATGTGTCACGACGCTGTTGAGGTACTGGAAAATATGGTGCCGGATAACGCGCTGTCGATGGTGCAACTGTTCTTCCCGGATCCGTGGCACAAAGCGCGCCACAATAAACGCCGCATTGTTCAGGCGCCGTTTGCCGGGCTGGTGAAAAGCAAGCTCAAAACCGGCGGCGTTTTTCATATGGCCACCGACTGGGAACCTTATGCCGAACATATGCTCGAAGTAATGTCTTCCGTTGACGGATATAAAAACCTGTCGGAAAGTAATGATTTCGTTCCCCGTCCGCAATCCCGCCCGGTGACGAAATTTGAACAGCGTGGTCAGCGTCTTGGCCACGGCGTATGGGACTTAATGTTCGAGAGGGTGAAATAATGGCCAGGCAGCGTAGCCGTCGTTTGCGTAAAAAGATGCACATTGATGAGTTTCAGGAGCTGGGTTTTTCCGTCGCCTGGCGCTTCCCGGAAGGCACCAGCGAAGAGTCTATCGACCAGACCGTTGATGATTTCATTAATGAAGTGATTGAGCCGAACAAACTGGCGTTTGACGGTAGCGGCTATCTTGCATGGGAAGGGCTGGTTTGCATGCAGGAGATCGGCAAGTGTACTGAAGAGCATCAGGCCGTGGTTCGTAAGTGGCTTGAGGAGCGCAAGCTGGAAGAGATCCGTTTGAGCTGCCTGTTTGACGTCTGGTGGGACTGAACGCCAGGGCATCGCTGAACGGGCCGGGTTATTCGGTCCGATTTTACTGACAAAGCCCAAAAAACGCGCTTTTTTGGGCTTTGTGGTTAACAGCCATCCCGGGTGGGGTTTGCGACCGGATTGATGTTGGTTACTGGTCTCACGGGTCGGCCTGCCCGGGCCGTAGGGTACTGGTTTTATCGGGAGTGGTTATGATTCGTAAAATGCTGTTGGGGACGCTGCTGGTTACCGCCATGCAGGCACAGGCCGATTACCAGTGCAGTGTAACGCCGCGCGACGACGTGGCTATCAATCCTCAGTCCGTCCAGGTGGTGGGGGAAAACGGCAATCTACAGATTACGCCGGCGGGCGATGTGACCTTTAACGGTAAGCAATATAGCCTGAGCGCGGAGCAACGCCAGCAGGCGCTGAACTACCAGCAGGCGCTGCGCAGCGATCTGCCGTGGATCGATCAGGGAGCCCGGGCCCGTCTGGAAAAAGGCCGCGTGGCGCTGGACAGGATCATCACCGAACAGGTCGGAGAGAGCAGCAATATGCGTAACCGCCTGACGCAACTGGACTCTCAGCTTAAAGAGCAGATGGGGCGCATTATCGAGCGCCGCCAGGATGGGCTGATGTTCCACTATAAAGGCATCAATCAGGTTCGCGCCGACGGGCAGCAACTGGTGAATCAGACCATGGGCGGGCTGCTGCAGGACAGTATCAATGAGATGGGCGCAAAGGCAGTACTGAAAGGCGGCGGTAACCCTTTACAGGGGGTACTGGGCAGCCTTGGCGGTCTGCAAAGCGCTATCCAGAGCGAGTGGAAAAATCAGCAGCAGGATTTTGAACAGTTTGGCCGCGATGTCTGTCAGAAAGTCATCACTCTGGAAGGGCAGCGCAAGGCGCTGGTCACCAGTCTGAAGTAATTCACCACTGCCACAGGGCGGACGGGGTGATCACCGCTGGCAGGGGAATATCCCACTGCGCGGCCGGGAGCTCCGCCACCTGCTGGCAGTCGTGGGCGTAGCCGACCGGCTGCAGGCGATATTGCCGCCAGTTTTGCAGGGTACGATCGTAGAACCCGCCCCCCATTCCCAGCCGCTGCCCCCGGGCGTCAAATGCCACCAGCGGCGTCACCAGCACATCTAACTGCGCTAACGGCAGTACGCGACGCACGTCCAACTGTGGTTCGGCAATTCTGAAACGGTTGATAACCAGCGGCGTTTGCCGATCGTAACCGAGAAACAGCAGATTTCCCGGGCTGAAGGGGTGCAATACCGGCAGATAAACCTGTTTGCCAGCCTGCCACAGCGCTTCAATAAGCGGTCGGGTGTCCAGTTCGCCGTCGAAAGAGAGAAATACCGCCACGCTGCCGGCGCTGGCGACCGGGGCCCAGGCCATCATGCGCCGGGCGGCTTCAGCCGCAGATTGTTGTTGCTGTTCAGGGCTCAGGGCGCGACGACGCTGGCGTATCTGTTGGCGCAGAATCTGTCTTTCGCAGGAGGATTGGGTCATGGTAATAAAAACGAGAGGGAATCTCCGAGATGCCGCCGCAGGCTGTAACCCTTGAACCCTGGGTTCAAGGTGAATGCAGCGTCACAGTCTTAAGGCTTCCCGGACTAACCGGGCGTGCTCACCAACCGCGGAGCACCACATTCTTGTGGTTTGAAATATCGGCTCAGGGGACTGGCCCGCTTGCAAACATCTCAGAGAAATTTTGTCTTCGAAGTCACTTTACCATAGTTGACCAGGAAGTGTTATTCAAACTTTGCACCGGGACGATCGGTAATGCGACCTTGCTCAAGTAATGCCTGTTCAATGGTCTGCTGTAGCATCCGGATGCGTTGCTCCATACTGGCAGCATAGTCACGGGTCTTCGCTTTTTCCTGCGTCAGTTCATAGCAGATATTCAACGCGGCGATGAAGACCAGTTGTTCTGTATTTGAGACTCTAGTGCGTTCTTTCAGATCTTGCAACCGCCGATCCAGCTCCTCCGCAGCCTGGTTCAGCGCATCCTTCTGTTCCGGCGGACAATTTACTCGCAAAGAACGACCAAAAATTTGGATATCGACTGGTTGTGCAGACATGCCACCTTCCTGCTGTTTGACTGCCCCGTCATTGCGCGTTTTACACTGTGACGCGAGGGGGCGACACTATAGTTACCCGACCATGAAGATACCAGCCCTTTTCTGGTATCTCCGGGGGCCAAAGTGGTAGCATAACACGAACAACTCCTCCCAACGATGACGAAAGCGCATGTCTATACAGAACGTAATGCCGGACTACCCCACAGTTGCCCGGTTACTCAACCAGCAGGGCGTGGGATTGACCCCGGCAGAGATGCACGGATTAATCAGCGGAATGCTGTGCGGCGGCAATAAAGACAGCAGTTGGCTGCCGCTGCTTCATGACCTGACCAATGAAGGCCTGGCGTTCAGCCAGAGCCTGGCGGATGTGTTGCGCCAGATGCACGGCGCCACCGGCGATGCGCTGGAAGATGACGGGTTCTTATTCCATTTGTATATGCCGGGGGACGACGCCACGGTATTCGATCGCGCCGATGCGCTGGCCGGGTGGGTGAACCACTTCCTGCTGGGGCTGGGCGTTACCCAGCCGAAACTGGATAAGGTCAGCGGCGACACTGGCGAAGCGATTGCCGATCTGCGCAATATCGCCCAACTGGGGTACGACGAAGACGAAGATCAGGAAGAGCTGGAAATGTCTCTGGAGGAGATAGTCGAATATGTGCGCGTCGCCGCACTGCTGTGCCACGACACATTTACCCGGCCCGCGCCGACCGCGCCGGAAGTCCGTAAACCGACGTTGCACTGAGGGTAACCCGGTGGTGTAACGCCTGGTGCAGGCAGAGATCAATCTGGCGCCCGCCCGCTGGTCGGGCGCGCAGTGCATGGCTACAGGAGATGTTATGACTCAGCAGGAATTTCTTCGCCGCCGTCAGGCGCTGCTGGCGAAAATGGCCCCGGGCAGCGCGGCGCTGATTTTTGCCGCGCCGGAGGTTACCCGCAGCGCGGACAGCGAATACCCCTACCGCCAGAACAGCGATTTCTGGTACTTCACCGGGTTCAATGAACCGCAGGCGCTGCTGGTGCTGATTAAGAGCGGCGAGAGCCACAGTCACAGCGTACTGTTTAATCGCCTGCGCGACAAAAGCGCGGAGATTTGGTTTGGCCGTCGCCTTGGTCAGGAAGCGGCGCTGCAGGCATTGAGCGTCGATCGGGCGCTGGCTTTCAACGAAACCGGCGAACAATTGCATCTGCTGCTTAACGGACTGGATGTGGTGTACCACGCCCAGGGGGAATATGGCTATGCCGATGAGCTGGTGTTTGCCGCGCTGGATAAGCTGCGCCGCGGTGCGCGTCAGAATCTGCGTGCGCCGGCAACGCTGACCGACTGGCGTCCCTGGGTGCATGAAATGCGTCTGTTCAAATCGCCGGAAGAGCTGGCGGTGATGCGCCGGGCGGGGGAGATTTCCGCGCTGGCCCATACCCGGGCGATGGAGCGATGCCGTCCGGGGATGTTTGAATATCAACTGGAAGGGGAGATTCTCCATGAGTTCAGCCGCCACGGCGCGCGCTTTCCTTCCTACAACACCATTGTCGGCGGCGGTGAAAACGGCTGCATTCTCCACTACACCGAAAACGAAAGCGCCCTGCGCGACGGCGATCTGGTGCTGATTGACGCCGGCTGCGAATTCCAGGGTTATGCCGGCGATATTACCCGCACCTTCCCGGTAAACGGTAAATTTACCCCCGCTCAGCGGGCGATTTACGACATTGTGCTGGCGTCGCTGGAAACCGCGCTGCAACTGTATCGTCCGGGTACTTCGATTCAGGAGGTCACCGAAGCGGTGGTGCGCATTATGGTGCGTGGTCTGGTGGATCTGCAAATCCTGCATGGGGACGTCGAACAACTGGTGGCCGATAACGCTCACCGCCCGTTCTTTATGCACGGCCTGAGCCACTGGCTGGGGCTGGATGTCCATGATGTCGGCGCATATGGGCCGGATCGCTCGCGTCTGCTTGAGCCGGGCATGGTATTGACCGTGGAACCGGGGCTGTATATTGCGCCGGATGCCGAAAATGTACCTGCCGAATACCGCGGCATCGGCATTCGCATTGAGGATGATATTGTGATCACCGAAACCGGCAATGAGAACCTGACCGCCAGCGTGGTGAAACGCGCGCAGGATATTGAGGCGCTGATGGCAGCGGCAAAAGCATGAGCGTGATCATCGTCGGCGGCGGAATGACTGGCGCCACTCTGGCGCTGGCTATCTCGCGCCTGACCGGTGGTCGGTTACCGGTTCATCTGGTGGAGGCGACGGCGCCGGAATCCGAAGCGCATCCCGGTTTTGACGCCCGGGCCATCGCGCTGGCCCAGGGTACCTGCCGCCATCTGGTGCGGCTCGGCATCTGGCCGTCTGTGGCCGACTGCGCCACGGCGATCGCTTCGGTACACGTCAGCGATCGCGGCCATGCCGGGTTTGTCACCCTGGAGGCCGCTGATTACCAGATTGATGCGCTCGGTCAGGTGGTGGAACTGCATGAAGTCGGGCAGCGGCTGTTCGCCCTGTTGCGTAAAGCGCCGGGCGTGACGCTACACTGTCCGGAGCGGGTGAGCAGTTTTACCCGCAGCGAATCCCGGGTGTCGGTGACGCTGGAAAGCGGCAAAGTACTGGAAGGCCAGTTGCTGGTGGCGGCGGACGGCACCCGTTCCGCGCTGGCGGCGCAGTGCGGCATCACCTGGCATCAGGAGGATTACCAGCAGACGGCGGTGATTGCCAACGTCTCCACCGCGCTACCGCATCAGGGACGCGCCTGGGAGCGTTTTACGGCGTTCGGTCCGCTGGCGATGTTACCGATGTCTGACGGACGCTGTTCGCTGGTGTGGTGCCATCCGCTGGCGCAGCGCGATGCCGTTATGGGCTGGAGCGATACGCGTTTCTGCGCTGAACTACAGCGCGCTTTCGGCTGGCGCCTGGGGCGTATTACTCACACCGGCAGGCGCAGCAGCTATCCGCTGGCGCTGACCCGGGCCGACAGAACGATCACCCACCGCCTGGCGCTGGTGGGTAATGCGGCGCAGACTCTGCACCCGATTGCCGGCCAGGGCTTTAACCTCGGAATGCGCGATGTGATGACGCTGGCGGAGTCGCTGGCCGCGGCGTGGCAAAACCAGCAGGATCCGGGGAGTTACCCGGTGCTGGCGGCCTGGCAGGCGCGCCGCGAGGCAGATAAGTCCGCAACGGTGGGATTAACCGACGGTCTGGTTCAGTTGTTCGCCAATCGCTGGGCGCCGCTGGTGATAGGGCGCAATATGGGCCTGATGGCTCTGGAATTGATTCCGCCGGTGCGCAGCACGCTGGCCTACCGCACCCTCGGCTGGGTGGCGCGTTAACAGGAGAATGAATGTGCAGAGTGTAGATGTAGCCATTGTCGGCGGCGGTATGGTCGGGCTGGCGGTCGCCTGCGGGCTACAGGGCAGCGGCCTGCGGGTCGCGGTACTGGAGCAGCATCCGCCGCAGCCTGTTGCCGCGGATGAACCCGTCGCGCTGCGCGTATCGGCCATTAATGCCGCCAGCGAACGGCTGCTGGGGCGCCTGGGGGTCTGGGAGACCATTGCCGCCCGCTCCGCCAGCTATCACGGCATGGAAGTGTGGGACAAAGACAGTTTCGGGCGGATTGAGTTTGATGATAAAGCGTATGGCTATAGCCATCTTGGTCATATCATCGAAAACCGGGTGATCCACCACGCGCTGTGGCAGCAGGCTTCGCGCTGTAGCGATGTGACTCTGCTGGCGCCGGCGGAATTACAGCAGGTCGCCCGGGGAGAGAATGACGCTTTCCTGACCCTGAAATCCGGCGCGATGCTGACTGCCCGGCTGGTGGTTGGCGCCGATGGCGCCCGCTCCTGGCTGCGCCAGCAGGCGGATATTCCGCTAACATTCTGGGATTACCGTCATCATGCGCTGGTGGCGACTATTCGCAGCGCCCAGCCTCATGATGCGGTAGCGCGGCAGATTTTTCACGGCGACGGTATTCTGGCGTTTCTGCCTCTGAGCGATGCCCATTTGTGCTCGATCGTCTGGTCGCTGGCGCCGGACGAAGCGCAGCGTATGCAGGGGCTGGACGCGACAGCGTTTAACCAGGCGCTGTCGGTGGCGTTTGATATGCGCCTCGGGCTATGTTCGCTGGAAAGCGAGCGTCAGGTATTCCCGCTGACCGGGCGCTATGCTCGCCAGTTCGCCGCGCATCGCCTGGCGCTGGTGGGAGATGCGGCGCATACCATTCATCCGCTGGCCGGGCAGGGCGTTAATCTCGGCTTTATGGATGCCGCGGAGCTGATCGCCGAGCTGAAGCGACTGCATAAAGAGGGCAAAGATATTGGTCAGCACCTTTATCTGCGCCGCTATGAGCGCTCACGTAAGCACAGCGCCGCCCTGATGCTGGCCGGGATGCAGGGATTCCGTGAACTGTTTGCCGGCGAACATCCGGCCAAAAAGCTGCTGCGCGATGTCGGACTGAAGCTGGCTGACACATTGCCGGGGGTTAAACCTCAGTTGTTGCGCCAGGCGATGGGCCTGCACGATTTACCCGCCTGGTTACGTTAACTGCATCACATTTCCCTTCCCGGCAAACGGGAAGGGATGTTCCCCTCTCATTTGAAATATTCTAATTTCACCCCTTTCTTCGGATTAGTTTTTTTTATCTGACCCGTCTGGTGCGACAGTGATTTTGTTTAAGCTTTGTCGGGAAATGTTATCTGTCACTAATTTTTGCCTGATTCTTACTATGTTTGTGCGGGCTGAATCGCATTTTAACAGTTTAATTCACTGGCCACTGCAAAGGCGGATTAGGTCATAAGCTAATCCGATGCTTCACTTCAGCTTATGGTTTAGCGACGCCAACGGTGGTAAGTTCAGGGGAAAGAGAACGTTTGCGTCGATACCGGAAACCGGGTGTCGGCGCCAGGTTTTGTCTGCATACCCGGCATATTTCTGGTTGCAGCCCGGACGGCAGGGTCGCTGCCGTTATCCGCACCCGGAAATCTGGTGGGTATTGTTTTGCCGGGCGTAGCCCTTCCGTAGGTAAAATGAGGAAAAAATGGCTCAACAGACCCCTTTGTTTGAACAGCACAACCTGTGCGGCGCCCGTATGGTGGACTTCCACGGCTGGATGATGCCGCTGCATTACGGCTCGCAGATTGATGAACATCACGCGGTGCGTAACGACGCCGGTATGTTCGATGTTTCTCACATGACGATTGTCGATCTGCGCGGCAGTCGGACCCGCGAATTCCTGCGCTATCTGCTGGCGAATGATGTCGCCAAACTCACCATCCCCGGTAAAGCGCTGTATAGCGCGATGCTTAATGCTTCCGCAGGCGTCATTGACGACCTGATTGTTTACTTCTTCAGTGAAGATTTTTTCCGGCTGGTGGTTAACTCCGCTACCCGCGAAAAAGATCTGGCCTGGATTACTCGCCATGCCGAGCCTTACGGGATCGATATTACCGTGCGTGACGATCTGGCGCTGATCGCCGTCCAGGGGCCCCATGCCCGGGAAAAAGCGGCGACGTTGTTCAACGCGGAACAGCGTGCCGCGACCCGCGATCTGAAGCCGTTTTTCGGCGTACAGAGCGGCGATCTGTTTATCGCCACTACCGGTTATACCGGGGAAGCCGGCTATGAAATCGCGATGCCTGCAGAGCAGGCGCCGCAATTCTGGGCGCAACTGGTCGCGGCCGGGGTGAAACCCTGCGGCCTGGGGGCCAGGGACACCCTGCGTCTGGAGGCCGGAATGAACCTCTACGGCCAGGAGATGGACGAAGGCGTTTCACCGCTGGCGGCCAATATGGGCTGGACCATCGCCTGGGAACCTGCCGATCGGCGCTTTATTGGCCGTGATGTGCTGGAAGCGCAGCGCGAGCAGGGCACCGGGCAACTGGTGGGGCTGGTCATGACTGAAAAAGGCGTACTGCGTAACGAACTGCCGGTACGTTTTACCGATGCGCAGGGTAATCAGCAGGAAGGGATTATTACCAGCGGTACCTTTTCACCGACCCTCGGCTACAGCATTGCGCTGGCGAGGGTGCCGGCGGGGATTGGCGACAGCGCGGTAGTGCAAATCCGCAATCGCGAAATGCCTGTCAAAGTCACGAAACCTGTTTTTGTTCGCGCCGGAAAACCGGTCGCGCAGTAAGTTTGCTATCAGGAGAGAATCAATGAGCAATGTGCCAAATGAACTGAAATACAGCAAAGAGCACGAGTGGCTGCGTAAAGAGGCGGATGGTACTTACACCGTCGGTATCACCGAACACGCGCAGCAACTGCTGGGCGATATGGTATTTGTCGATCTGCCGGAAGTGGGCGCGACTGTCAGCGCCGGCGATGACTGCGCGGTGGCCGAGTCAGTAAAAGCGGCATCCGATATCTATGCGCCGATCGGCGGTGAAGTGATTGCCGTCAACGATGAACTGAATGATTCTCCGGAGCTGGTTAACAGCGAGCCCTACGGCGCCGGATGGATTATGCGTATTAAAGCCAGCGATGAGTCCGAACTGGACGGGCTGCTGGACGCCACGGCCTATGAAGCGCTGTTAGAAGACGAGTAAACCCGGCGCTCCCTCGTATCGCGGGGGAGCCGCCCGCAGTCAGGCCGGCGAGTTTGCGCCGGCGGATAGATAGCGTTGTTGTCGGGCAGATGTCTGTACCGCAGCAGGATGTTGTCGCCATTCCTTTACCGATGTTTCAGGAAATACCGCCCATGACCCAGACTTTACGTCAGCTGGAACACAGCGAAGCCTTTATCGATCGCCATATTGGCCCTTCAGCCCAACAACAGCAGGAGATGCTGAATGCAATTGGCGCTGAATCCTTAGCGGCATTAATTAAGCAAATCGTTCCGGCCGATATTCATCTGCCCCAGCCGCCACAGACCGGCGAGGCGGCGACTGAATTCGCTGCGCTGGCGGAGCTGAAAGCCATCGCTGGCCTGAACAAACGCTTCAAATCGTTTATCGGTATGGGGTACAGCGCGGTGCAACTGCCGCCGGTGATCCTGCGCAATATCCTTGAGAATCCGGGCTGGTATACGGCGTACACGCCTTATCAGCCTGAAGTTTCCCAGGGGCGTCTGGAAGCGCTGCTGAACTTCCAGCAGGTGACTCTGGATTTAACCGGTCTGGATATGGCTTCGGCATCTCTGCTGGATGAAGCCACCGCGGCGGCGGAAGCCATGGCGATGGCGAAGCGGGTGAGCAAACTGAAAAACGCCAACCGCTTCTTTGTGGCGGCGGATGTCCATCCCCAGACCCTGGACGTGGTGCGTACCCGCGCGGAAACTTTCGGCTTTGAGGTGATTGTCGATGACGCCTGTCGGGCGCTCGATCATCAGGATGTCTTCGGCGTTTTGCTGCAGCAGGCAGGAACTACCGGCGAGGTTCATGATTATGCGGCGCTGATCGGCGAACTGAAAGCGCGCAAAGTAGTGGTAAGCGTAGCCGCCGACCTGATGGCGCTGGTGTTGCTCACCGCGCCTGGCAAACAGGGGGCGGATATAGTCTTCGGTTCCGCTCAGCGTTTTGGGGTGCCGATGGGCTATGGCGGTCCGCACGCGGCATTTTTTGCCGCCCGGGATGAATACAAACGCGCTATGCCGGGACGGATTATCGGCGTGTCGCGCGACGCGGCGGGTAATACCGCGCTGCGTATGGCGATGCAAACTCGCGAGCAGCATATCCGCCGCGAGAAAGCTAACTCGAATATCTGTACCTCTCAGGTCCTGCTGGCCAATATCGCCAGCATGTACGCGGTATATCACGGGCCGCAAGGTTTGCAGCGTATCGCCCGGCGCATTCACCGCTTTACCGATATTCTTGCCGCTGGCCTGCGCGCCAAAGGGATCGCCCTGCGCCATGCCAGTTGGTTCGATACGCTGTGTGTGGAAGTGGCGGATAAAGCCGCGGTGCTGGCCCGCGCCACGGCGCGCGAGATCAACCTGCGCAGCGATGTGTTGAATGCGGTGGGTATCACTCTTGATGAAACCACGACCCGCGACGACATACTGGCGCTGTTTGATGTGCTGCTTGGCGAAGGTCACGGGCTGGACGTTGCAGCGCTGGATAAAGAGGTGGCCAACGACAGCCGTTCGCTGCCAGACGCCATGCTGCGCGATGATGCCATCCTGACTCATCCGGTATTTAACCGCTACCATAGCGAAACCGAGATGATGCGCTATATGCATAGCCTGGAACGTAAGGATCTGGCGCTGAATCAGGCGATGATCCCACTGGGATCGTGCACCATGAAGCTCAACGCGGCGGCGGAAATGATCCCCATCACCTGGCCGGAATTCGCCGAGCTGCATCCGTTCTGCCCGCCGGACCAGGCGGAAGGCTATCAGCGCATGATTGCCCAGCTCTCCGGCTGGCTGGTGAAACTGACCGGTTATGATGCGCTGTGTATGCAGCCGAACTCCGGCGCGCAGGGGGAATACGCCGGTCTGCTGGCGATTCGCCGTTACCATCAGAGCCGTAATGAAGGGCATCGCGATATCTGCCTGATCCCCAGCTCCGCCCACGGTACGAACCCGGCCTCTGCGCAGATGGCGGGGATGCAGGTTGTCGTGGTGGCCTGTGATAAACAGGGCAACATCGATCTGGCCGATCTGCGTGAAAAAGCGCAGCAGTCGGCGGCAAATCTGTCGTGCATTATGGTGACCTATCCCTCCACTCATGGGGTTTATGAAGAGACGATCCGTGAAGTATGCGAGATTGTTCACCAGTTCGGCGGCCAGGTATACCTCGACGGCGCCAATATGAACGCTCAGGTGGGGATTACCACGCCGGGCTTTATCGGCGCCGATGTGTCGCACCTTAACCTGCACAAAACCTTCTGCATTCCCCACGGCGGCGGCGGACCGGGCATGGGGCCGATCGGCGTGAAAGCGCATCTGGCGCCGTTCGTTCCCGGCCACAGCGTGGTGCAGATCGACGAACTGCTGACCGACCAGGGAGCGGTATCCGCAGCGCCGTTCGGCAGCGCTTCTATTCTGCCGATCAGCTGGATGTATATCCGTATGATGGGGGCTGAGGGGCTGAAGCAGGCCAGCCAGGTTGCTATTCTCAACGCCAACTATATCGCTACCCGCCTTAAGTCCGCTTATCCGGTGCTATATACCGGCCGTGATGGACGCGTGGCTCACGAATGTATTCTCGATATCCGTCCGCTGAAGGAAGAGACCGGTATCAGCGAACTGGATATCGCCAAACGGCTGATCGACTTTGGCTTCCACGCCCCGACCATGTCATTCCCGGTGGCCGGGACGCTGATGGTGGAGCCGACCGAATCGGAAAGTAAGGTTGAGCTCGATCGCTTTATCGATGCGATGCTGACGATTCGTAGCGAGATCGATCGGGTGGTGGCCGGTGAGTGGCCGCTGGAGGACAACCCGCTGGTGAACGCGCCGCATACGCAGCAGGAACTGGTCGGGGAATGGACACATCCGTACAGCCGCGAGCTGGCGGTATTCCCGGCGGGTTCCGGCAATAAGTACTGGCCGACCGTGAAGCGTCTGGATGATGTGTATGGGGACCGGAATTTGTTTTGTGCTTGTGTGCCGATGAGTGAGTATCAGTAGGGGAGTTAGCTGATTCTTGTATGGGGCGGGGAGCGCCTTGCTCGTTCCCCGATATCCCTCGCATGACACTGTTTTTTCCGTTCACTTTATGTCTGGCGCTTTTTTGCTGACGCCGGTTATCGGTGAACGGGTCGGGGAGCGCTTTGCGCGCTCCCCGATATCCCTCGCATGATGCTGGTTTTTCCGTTCACTTTATGCCTGGCGCTTTTTCCTACGCCGGTTATCGGTGAACGGGGCGGGGAGCGCTTGGCCCGTTCCCCGATATCCCTCGCATGATGCTGGTTTTTCCGTTCACTTTATGGCTGGCGCTTTTTGCTGACGCCGGTTATCGGTGAACGGGTCGGGGAGCGCCTTGCTCGTTCCCCGATATCCCTCGCATGATGCTGTTTTTTCCGTTCACTTTATGTCTGGCGCTTTTTGCTGACGCCGGTTATCGGTGAACGGGGCGGGGAGCGCTTTGCCCGTTCCCCGATATCCCTCGCATGACGCTGTTTTTTCCGTTCACTTTATGCCTGGCGCTTTTTCCTACGCCGGTTATCGGTGAACGGGTCGGGGAGCGCTTTGCCCGTTCCCCGATATCCCTCGCATGACGCTGTTTTTTCCGTTCACTTTATGTCTGGCGCTTTTTGCTACGCCGGTTATCGGTGAACGGGTCGGGGAGCGTCCCGCTCGCTCCCCGACACCCCTCGCGGCCCCGCAAGGGAAATCGCCGCTTCGCGGTCCCTTCCACTCCCGGCCTTATCCCGCGGACCGGGCATGACTCGACGTCCTGTCTCGGCATGCCCCCCCGGCGCCATCCGTGGCGCCGGGTCCTTGTCTGGCGGCCTTCGTTTCAGCGATTTCCAGCGGGGAAGCGAAAACCCACGCTGTGATATCGCGTAATTCTGAAGTAATGGCGTGGCTGTGGCTTGTGGTCACGGTTGTGGTTGTTAGTCGGTCGCTGGCGTTATGTGCCTGCGCTACTGGATGCTGTTGTGCAAATCTCAAGTAATAGCGTGGCTGTCACTCAGACATGGTGGTGGTTGAATGACAGTAGACGGGTATGCAGTGATCGTTGAAAAAACCGCCTTCCGGTTACAGAAGGCGGCTTACGAGGTTTACTGAACAGGGTACGGCGTATATACGCCGGTCAGGCTCTCAAGGAATGCGACGATGTCGTTCACATCCTGCTGCGGCAGTTCGGTACCCACCTGGTGGCGCAGCATCAGTTTCACCGCTTCATCCAGTGTCTCTACGTCGCCGCGGTGGTAGTACGGCGCAGTCAGGGTCACGTTACGCAGCGTCGGGACTTTCTGGCGCAGACGATCGCGTACGTCCTCGGTCACATTCATACGACCAATATCTACGTCGGTCACTTCGCCGAAGTTAAAGTCCTTCTTCAGACCCAGCGGTTCAAACGAGCGGCCGCCGAGAATAATCCCGCCGTGGCAGGTGGCGCACTTGTTATCCTTAAACAACTGGTAACCGCGCTTCTGCTGGGCGGTAATCGCGTTATCATCGCCGCGCAACCATTGGTCGAACGGAGAGTCCGGGGTTATCAGGGTCTTCTCAAATTCGGCGATAGCGTCGGTGATGGTGTCGCCGGTAAATCCTTCCGGGTACACCGCTGTAAAGTCGCGGCTGAGGATCTCATCCTGACTCAACTTACCGATGATTTCCTCCCAGGATTTGGAGGCCATCTCGATAGGGTTGAGCGGCGGCCCGCCAGCCTGCGCCTGCAGAGTTGGCGCGCGGCCATCCCAGAACTGCTCAATGTTGAACACCGAGTTAAAGACCGTCGGCGCGTTGATCGGGCCTATCGCGCCGCCAACGCCGGTTGAGGTTTTCAGACCATCGACCCCGCCGGCGCCTAACTGATGGCAGTGGGCGCAGGAAATAGAGTTATCCCCGGACAGACGCGGATCGTGATACAGCCGGAACCCGAGGGCGACTTTGTCTTTATCGACCGGCAGCGACTTCGGAATCGGCTGCACCGGCTCGTTGCGGTGCTGCGGCGCGGTGTCTTCACTGGTATAGAATTGTTCGCGCTGTTTGGCTATCCAGTCCATCAGCACCTTGTTTTCAGCTTCGTCCACGCTGCCAGCCCAGTGCAGGGCCACATAGCGGGTGGGCGGCATGGTTTGATTCTGCATCACCCATTCAATTTTGTTCAGGTCACTCTGCGGCGCCGGCTTGTCTTCGATCAGACTTTCCCGCACCGGGGTCAGGTTGAACGATTTGTAGCCGAGCTGGATATCATAATCCATCAACTGTTTTGCGATGGGGAAGGAGGCGTAAAACGGCAATTCGGCGGAGGGGGTATGGCAGTAATCACAACCTTTGTCCCGGAGAATACCGAGTACCTGGTTGTTCTGCGCCGAGGCGGAGGTTTGCATCGGAATTTTTGCCACGCGCTGTGTGTCGTAATACCACACGTAGCCTGCCAGCCCGAAATAACACAGTGCGCCGCCAGCAATGGCGATGGCTGTGAGTTTTGTTATTTTATTCATTGCGTCTTCCCTTCAGAGATATTGCTCACATTAATATTATTTAACCATGTGCTGCGGGCCTATAGTGCCGGGTTATACCCTGGTCGGTTGTTGACCACCGTCAATGACAAAGACTGGCTTTCTCTATCGTTAAAATAGCTTTTGCCTATGATGGGGATTTCTTAAAAAACAACGCAATGGGAACGGAAGTAATATAACCGGTAAAAGGGTGATGGGGCGCAAATAAATAAGCCTTCTGGTCGCCTGGAGTAGCTAAAAAATTAACTTTTTGGCCTGCAGATAAGCGGAGTGAATATCATTCGTAATTTATAATAATTAACAATCACCACGCTGAGAGAAAATAAAAAACGTCGCACTGGTCACAGAATTCATTGCGGCTATCATCAATCAACGGCCTGGTGGATATTAATCCGTTATACCAGGCGCTGGAAATGTTCAGTGACGCAGGGGCGCCGCGGCGCCCCGGAAAGGGTCAGATATCTTCGCCGTTGCTGGCGATGACTTTTTGATACCAGGCGAAGCTTTTCTTACGCGACCGGGACATATCACCGCTGCCGTCGTCATGTTTGTTGACATAAATAAAACCATAGCGTTTGCTGTACTGCCCGGTGGTGAAGGAAACGCAGTCAATGCAGCCCCACGGCGTATAGCCCATCAGATCCACTCCGTCGTAGGTGACGGCTTTTATCATCTCTGCGATGTGGGCGCGCAGATAATCGATACGGTAATCGTCGTTGATGCTGCCGTCCGCTTCCACCTTGTCATAGGCGCCGAAACCGTTTTCGACGATAAAGAGCGGTTTTTGATAGCGCTCATACAGTTCACACAGCGAGTAGCGCAGGCCTACCGGGTCAATCTGCCAGCCCCAGTCGGATGCTTTAACATGCGGGTTGGGAACGCTGCCTTCAAAGCCGGAAATAGCGTCGCCGTTGCCGCCTTCAGCCTGTACCGCGTTGGTCATGTAGTAGCTGAATCCCAGGTAGTCGCAGGTGCCGTCACGCAGGATCTCGCTGTCGCCTTCGGCCATCCGGATATTAAAGCCGCGACGCTGCCACTCATTGAGTACATAGGAAGGGTAGTAGCCGCGCAATTGCACATCGGTGAAGACGTAGCGCTCACGCATTGATTCCTGCGCAAACATCACATCTTCCGGCTTGCAGGAGAAGGGGTACAGCGCCACCATCGCCAGCATACAGCCGATTTTCATGTCCGGGTTGATCCGCCGCGCCGCTTTGACCGCCAGCGCGCTGGCGACAAACTGGTGATGGAGCACCTGGTACATGGTCTCTTCCGGGTTAGGGTGTTCGGTATAGACCACGCCGGAACAGCAGTAACCAAACAGCGGCGCGCGCCAGTTGCGCTGATTGTTGATTTCGTTGAAGGTCATCCAGTATTTGACCTTGTTTTTGTAACGCTCAAAGACCACTTCGGCAAAGCGTACAAAGAAATCCACTACCTTACGGTTGGTCCAGCCGCCGTATTTCTGCACCAGATGCAGCGGCATCTCGAAGTGCGACAGGGTGATCACCGGCTCAATATTGTATTTCAGCAGTTCATCGAACAGATCATCGTAGAACTTCAGCCCGGCTTCGTTCGGCTGCGATTCATCGCCCTTCGGGAAGATGCGCGTCCAGGCAATCGAGGTGCGGAAGCATTTAAAGCCCATTTCGGCAAACAGCCTGATATCTTCCTGGTAGCGGCCATAGAAATCCACGGCTTCGTGGTTCGGATAGTACTTTCCGGGGATCACTTCCCGGGTGATCTCCCGGGGAACGCCGTGGGCGCCGCCGGTCAGTACATCGCAGATGCTCGGGCCTTTACCGCCCTGGTTCCAGCCCCCTTCCACCTGGTGCGCAGCTACTGCGCCGCCCCAGAGAAAGTCTTTTGGTAACGTGGGTTTTTTCATCTTGCTGAATTCCTGTGACTGTTCTGCCAGAAAAAAGCGCGTATTGTGCCGGCAGAGATGTGAATATAGGCTGGAATAAATTCTGGCAAAAGGAAATTTAAAAGTCACGATATAACACCAGCGAGCGCCGGTAACTTGTTACACGAAAAAAACGTAATGTTTTTTTACGCCAGTTTTCTCGCCAGTTTACGTCCCAGGGTTTCCAGAATATAAATCACCGGAATCTGAGTAGTAATATCGTAGACGCCGCCAATACGGGTTTGGGGAATATACCAGGAAATATTGAAATCAGCCAGTTTCGCCAGCGGCGAATTATCGTGGCTGGTGACGGAAAGCACTTTGCAGTGGTGCAGGCTGAACTGACTGGCGAAACGCAGGATCTCTTCGGTTTCACCGGAGACGGACAGCACGATCGCCAGCGCGTTTCTTGCCATATCGTTGGTGACCGGAAAATAAGGATCGTCGATGTGATTACTGAATTTCCCGACGTTGGAGAAAAATCGCGCGCCATATTTTGCCAGGGCGCCGGAGGTACCGGCGCCGACAAATATAATACGCTCGGATTGCAGAATGATCTCAACAGCCCGGTCGAGTAAATCCTCAAATTCGTCATTATTGACGCTTTTAAAGAAGCTCATAATTTCGCTGGCGCCGAAATGGCTGTGCTGCGGCTCATTTTGCTCCAGATATAATTTAAAGCGCACCCGGAATTCGGAATAGCCTTCGCAGCCCAGTTTACGACAAAAACGCAGCACGGTGGTGGTGGATACCTCTGCCGCCGCAGCCAGCTCGCGAATGGTCATATACATCACCTGGTCACGGTTTTTGATGATGTAGTTGTAGACCATCATTTCCAGAGCGTTCAGGCTGGCGATTGCGGAGTGGGTAAACATCGACACGTGTGGGTTCCCTTTATGCTGTATGGGCTCAGCCCGGGATAAGGACTGAGCGCAGTGTATCAGATACGATTTTAGCGCAACCAACCTTTTTCCCGGGCGACATGCAGTTGCTGCTGCACATGCTGCCAGAGCGCCGGGAAAACCTCGCCGACGCTGGCGTTGCGGGTCAATACCTGTTCCAGCGAGATCTGGTTCTCCTGCCAGCTCTGCCCCTGGTTGTGGAGGTTCTGAATCACCGGCAGCAGGCGATCGATAGCGCTGGCGAAGCGGGCATCGGCGCTGATTCCCGCCTCATACTCCTGCCACAGTTGCAGAAATACCTCACCCTGCGGCGCTGGCAGCAGACCAAACAGACGCCGGGCGGCGGCGGCCTCCTGCAGGGCGATGGCTTCACGGCCCGCCAAATCGTAGACCAGCACGTCGCCGACGTCGATTTCCACAATGTCGTGCAATAACGCCATCTGAATGACGCGTTGAATATCGACGCCCGCCGGCGCCCACGGGGCAAGGCTGAAAGCCGCCATGGCGAAATGCCAACTGTGCTCGGCGGAATTCTCCAGCCGGCCATGGTTCAGCAGACGGGTACGCCGCTCCACCCGTTTAAGTTTATCCAGCTCCATCAGGAACGAAATCGTCTGCTGTAATGCCTCGCCCGGCAGTGGTGACATGGTTAACTCCTTCAATCGGTTAGTGACGGGATTATACCCGGCATTGCCGCAGGCTGCCGATGTGTGTTGATGAGGGATGTCCAGGGAGCGCGGTGAGGGGCCGATCACAGGTTACATCAGGTCACATAATTTTTTTTAGCTAACAGGTGTTCACTGAAATCATTCTCAGTTAGGCTATCGGTGCTGCTACATTTTTGTTCGCTTCCTGGGGGAGCTTTATGGTTACTGAATCACCATCACAAAAAATCATTCCGCTTGCGCAGGATGGCGCATCTGTGCAGGGAGAGACGGCCCGGAAACGCGGCCTGAAAGACAATCAGTATCTTGCCAAAGGGTATTCGCTGGCTGAGGAGATAGCCAACAGTATCAGCCACGGTATTGGCCTGGTGTTCGGGATTGTCGGACTGGTACTGTTGCTGGTTCAGGCGGCGGACGCCAACGCCAGCGCAATGGCGATCACCAGCTATAGCCTGTACGGCGGCAGTATGATTCTGCTGTTTCTCGCCTCCACGCTGTATCACGCCATTCCCCATGAGAAGGCGAAACGCTGGCTGAAGAAGTTCGATCACTGCGCGATTTACCTGCTGATCGCCGGCACTTACACGCCATTTTTACTGGTGGGGCTCGATTCGCCGCTGGCCAGAGGGTTGATGATTGTTATCTGGAGCCTGGCGCTGCTCGGTATTCTGTTCAAACTTACCGTGGCGCATCGGTTTAAGGTGCTGTCGCTGGTCACCTATTTGACCATGGGTTGGCTGTCGCTGATTGTTATCTACCAGTTGGCGGTGAAGCTCTCTCCCGGCGGCGTTACCCTGCTGGCGGTGGGAGGTATCGTCTATTCGCTGGGGGTGATCTTTTATGTCAGTAAGCGTATCCCCTTTAACCACGCCATCTGGCACGGCTTTGTGCTGGGGGGCAGTGTCTGCCACTTCCTGGCGATTTACCTGTATGTCAGGTAATCAGAAAATCACCAGGCCCCGGAAACGGCGCTTGTCGCCGGGGCTGAATAGTTCCCGCTATCGCGGGGAATGGGCTCAGGCGCTCTCTTCCAGTGAATAAGGCAGCGGCATAATCGCCAGCGTACCGCCCGCGTCGTCGCGTACCCGGAAGACGCTGGCGGGTTCCATGTCGTTGTTCATGACCACCTGCACCCGCAGTGTGGCGTCATCCAGCCGTACGGCGGCCAGAACCGTACCTGTGCGTCGCCAGTTATCGCCCATCTGCAGCTCCAGATCCTCCCCGGCCTGCGGCACCCGCCCGGCGTTGCCGACCAGTGTCCACAGCGCGCGTTTATTGGCGCCGCGGAATTTGGCCCGCGCGACCATCTCCTGGCCGGTATAGCAGCCCTTTTTAAAGCTGATACCGCCCAGTGCCTGGAGATTAGTGGCCTGGGGAATGAACTGGGCGCTGGTCGGCGCGTCGATAACCGGTAGCCCGCCTTCAATATCCAGCGCCAGCCACTGATCGCTATTGTTCAGGGCGGCTTTATCGCGCAGCCCTTCAACCAGCGTCCGGGCGTTTTGCGCGTCAGTGATAATCAAAAAACGCTCTTCAGGCAGATCAAACCACAGCAGGGTGGTAGCGCCGTCGCGGGTTAGCGGGTTCTGCGCATCCGGCAGGTTGCTATAGATGACGCTCAACGCGGCGCGGGCCTGGAAACCCGCCAGACCCAACAGCACCGCGTCGTCGTCGGCGGCGATGGCCACTTTGGAAAACACCGCGTATTTTTTCAGCTCGGTCAACTGTGCATCGCGTACGCTGCGGCGTTCGAGCCACGCAAAGCCTTCGCCATGATGGAACAGGCGCAGGTTACTCCACATTTTGCCTTTGGCGTCGCAGTGGGCTACCAGCAGATGCTGGTTGTCCGCCAGTTGGGCAACATCGGCGGTCACCTGTCCCTGCAGATATTTTTCGCTGTCCGCGCCGCTGATTGTGGCGAGGGCCCAGTCTTCAAGAGAGATAAGCGTCAGCGGTAGCCGGGCGGCAGCCTCGGGCTGGCGTGGAGGGAAGGGAGTGAATGCCATATCAGAGTCCTGGTTTTTGGTTAAGCGCCTGGTCGTTATAGAGCCTAATGGTAAAAGAGCCGTCCGCCATTGCAAGCCCCGACAGCGACGATTTGTGCCCTTTGGCGTCTGTGCCGCGGTTTAGCACCCATTGCCGACGGTAACATTGTTATCCTGCGCGTGAAAACACGTTACACTATCACCCATCGCCCTGGACTGTAACAGGAAGGAAACTATGGATATCAATAATAAAGCCCGTATTCACTGGGCCTGCCGCCGCGGCATGCGCGAACTGGATATTTCCATTATGCCGTTCTTCGAATACGAATATGACACTCTCACCGATGATGATAAACGGCTGTTTATCCGGCTACTGGAGTGTGACGATCCCGATCTGTTCAACTGGCTGATGAACCACGGTAAGCCTGAGGACGCCGGACTTCAGCGTATGGTGCAACTGATTCAACAGCGGAACCGGGATCGTGGTCCTGTGGCAATCTGATTTACGGGTATCGTGGCGCTCCCAGTGGTTGTCGCTGCTGATCCACGGCGTGCTGGCGGGCGCTATTTTGCTGGCGCCGTGGCCCATGACCTGGACGCTTATCTGGCTGTTACTGCTGTCGCTGGTGGTGTTTGATTGCGTGCGCAGTCAGCGGCGCATTCATGCGCGCCAGGGGGAGATCAAACTGCTGCAGCAAAAGCGCATTAAGTGGCAGGGGAGAGAGTGGCAAATGGTCGGTAACCCGTGGATGTTGCAGAGCGGTATTTTGCTGCGCCTGAAGCGCGCCGATCGCCGCCGCTACCAGCACCTGTGGCTGGCGGCGGACAGTATGGGTAAACGCGAGTGGCGCGAGCTGCGTCAGTTGCTCATACGAGACTCCTGATACTCAGGAGAACTGCTGGGCCATTTCGTCAAGAATTTGTTCGCACCAGGCCTCAATGCGCGGGTCGCTCAGGTCATACTGGTTAGTTTCATCCAGCGCCAGGCCGACAAACAGTTGGCCGTCGGCGATGACGGGTTTCTGGCTGGTGAATTCATAGCCTTGCGTCGGCCAGTAGCCGATAAATTTCACTCCCAGCGGCGCGAGCTTATCGTGCAACATACCCAGCGCGTCAAGGAACCATTCGCCATAGCCCATCTGATCGCCCATGCCGTACAGCGCTACGATTTTATCTTTCAGGTTCAGGGTATCGAGGCGCTCCCAGCACGCTTCCCAGTCCTCCTGAAGTTCGCCAAAATCCCAGGTCGGGATGCCGAGGATCAGCACGTCGTACTGCTCCATCAGCGTGGGGGCGTCATCTTTCAGGTTGTGCAGCGTTACCAGCTCATTGCCGATGATGTCGCGAATTTTTTCCGCCGCCATTTCGGTGTAGCAGGTACTGGAACCGTAAAAAAGACCAATCTTCATAGTGAATAAAACTCAATTTTGATTCGGCGTGCGGGTCAGTGTACCAGATCGGCGCCGCAATCAGGCATAATGACCGTTCCTGTCGCGTTCGGCGCGAATGGGCAGGAGCAGGTATTGAACACAGTGAGGCGCGTGTGGAACAGGATTTAGCCCGCATTGAACAATTTCTTGATACCCTTTGGCTGGAGCGCAATCTGGCTGAAAATACGCTCAACGCCTACCGCCGCGACCTGAAGATGACCGCGGAGTGGCTGCACCACCGCGGGCAGGATTTATTGCGTGTCGGGTCGGATGATTTACAGGCGCTGCTTGCCGAGCGGGTGGAAGGTGGTTATAAAGCCACCAGCTCCGCGCGTCTGCTCAGCGCGCTGCGCCGGCTGTTTCAGTATCTGTATCACGAAAAACTGCGCGATAACGATCCGAGCGCGCTGCTGGCGTCGCCAAAGCTGCCGCAGCGGTTGCCGAAGGATCTCAGTGAAGCGCAGGTCGAGCGTCTGCTACAGGCGCCGGTTGTCGATCAGCCGGTTGAGCTGCGCGATAAGGCGATGCTGGAACTACTGTATGCAACCGGGCTGCGCGTCTCTGAGCTGGTGGGGCTGACTATCAGCGACATCAGTCTGCGCCAGGGCGTGGTGCGGGTAATTGGTAAAGGGAACAAGGAACGGCTGGTGCCGCTGGGGGAAGAGGCGGTCTGGTGGCTGGAAAATTACCTGACCCACGGGCGGCCCTGGCTGTTGAACGGCCAGACCAGCGATGTGCTGTTTCCCAGCAACCGCGCCCGGCAGATGACCCGCCAGACGTTCTGGTACCGCATTAAGCACTATGCGCTGCTGGCGGGGATTGATGCTGAAAAATTATCGCCCCATGTGCTGCGCCATGCCTTCGCCACCCATTTGCTCAATCACGGCGCGGATTTGCGGGTGGTGCAGATGCTGCTGGGGCACAGCGATTTATCGACAACCCAGATTTATACCCATGTCGCCACTGAACGTTTACGTCAGTTACATCAACAGCACCACCCACGGGCGTGAGTGCCGGATATTCAGAAAGGAAATACGATGAAGAAAGGTTTTTGGCTGCTCTCCCTCCTGGCAGCGACGGCGGCGGGATTCGCTCACGCAGATGACGCCGCGGTGAAACAGTCTCTGGCGAAGCTGGGGATCCAGAACGCAGAGATACAAACGGCGCCGGTGGCCGGTATGAAAACCGTGTTGACCGAGAGCGGCGTACTTTATGTGACCGAAGACGGCAAACATATTATCCAGGGGCCGATGTACGATGTCAGCGGCGCACAGCCTGTCAATGTGACTAACCAGTTGCTGCTGGGTAAGCTGAAAGCCCTGGAAAATGAAATGATCGTATATAAAGCGGCGGACGAGAAACACGTTATCACCGTCTTTACCGATACCACTTGCGGCTACTGCCACAAACTCCACGAGCAGATGAAAGATTACAACGCGCTGGGGATTACCATACGTTATCTGGCGTTCCCGCGTCAGGGCGTGCAGAGCCAGGCAGAGAAAGACATGCGCGCCATCTGGTGCGCCAAAGATCGCAATGCGGCTTTTGATACGGCCGTGAAAGGCGGTGAAGTGGCGGCGGCAAACTGTGCTATCGATCTGACCAAACACTATACGCTGGGCGTGCAGTTCGGCGTTCAGGGTACGCCAGCGATGGTGCTGGGCAACGGGACGCTGATCCCGGGCTATCAGGGCCCGAAAGAGCTGAAGGCGTTTCTTGACGCGCACCAGAAAATGAGCGCGGGTGGTCAGTAACGGGTGGAAAGAGAAATACAACTACGCCGTCGGGTGGTGGATGATTCGGCGCTACTGCCGGATAACCTTCCGCGGCTGTTAAGACGGCTGTACGCCAGCCGCGGCGTGCGCGGCGCTGAGGATCTGGAGCGTAGCGTCAAGGGGATGCTGCCCTGGCGCCAGCTTAACGGTATGGATAAAGCCGTCGCTATGCTTTATGACGCGCTGCGCGACGATCGTCACATCGTGGTAGTAGGGGACTTCGACGCCGACGGCGCGACCAGTACCGCCCTGAGCGTGCTGGCCCTGCGCAGTATGGGCGGTCGGCGCATCAGCTACCTGGTGCCGAACCGCTTCGAAGACGGTTATGGCCTGAGTCCGGAAGTTGTGGATCAGGCGCATGGCCTTGGCGCCCAGGTCATTATGACGGTGGATAACGGTATCTCTTCCCACAGCGGCGTTATCCGGGCTCACGAACTGGGGATACCGGTGCTGGTAACCGATCACCACCTGCCGGGCGAACAGCTTCCCGGCGCCGATGCGATCATTAATCCCAATCTTGCGGACTGTGAGTTCCCTTCCAAATCGCTGGCCGGGGTTGGCGTGGCGTTCTATCTGATGCTCGCGCTGCGCGCTTATTTACGCGAGCAGGCGTGGTTCAGCGCCCGCGGGATCCCGGAGCCGAATCTGGCGGAATATCTCGATCTGGTGGCGCTCGGTACGGTTGCAGATGTGGTGCCGCTGGATACCAATAACCGAATTCTTACCTGGCAGGGGCTGAGCCGGATCCGCGCCGGTAAATGCCGGCCCGGTATTCGCGCCCTGCTGGAAGTGGCCAACCGCGATGCGCGTCGGCTCACTTCCACCGATCTGGGATTTGCGCTCGGGCCGCGCCTTAACGCCGCCGGGCGGCTCGACGATATGTCTGTCGGGGTGGCGCTGCTGTTGTGCGATAGCCTCGGCGAGGCGCGGGTACTGGCCAATGAACTGGACGCCCTGAATCAGACCCGCAAGGAGATTGAACAGGGGATGCAGGCTGAGGCGCTGACTCTGTGCGATGAGCTCAGCCGTCAGCGTGAAGCGCTGCCTTCCGGCCTGGCGCTGTACCATCCCGAATGGCATCAGGGGGTGGTGGGGATTCTGGCGTCGCGTATTAAAGAGCGTTTTCACCGCCCGGTGATCGCTTTTGCCCCCGCCGGCGACGGTACCCTGAAAGGCTCCGGTCGTTCAGTGCAGGGGCTGCATATGCGCGATGCGCTGGAGCGGCTGGATACGCTGCATCCGGGGCTGATGCTTAAGTTTGGCGGCCACGCCATGGCGGCGGGACTGTCGCTGGAAACGGCGCGTTTTGATGAATTCCGGGCGCGTTTTGCTGAGCTGGTGGGGGAGTGGATCGATCCGGCCCTGCTACAGGGCGAAATCTGGTCTGACGGTCCGCTGGATGCTGCTGAAATGACGCTCGAAATGGCGGAGTTATTGCGCGACGCCGGCCCGTGGGGGCAAATGTTTCCGGAGCCGCTGTTCGACGGGCGTTTTCGTATTTTGCAGCAGCGCCTGGTCGGGGATCGCCATCTCAAACTGATGCTGGAAACCCCCGATCGCAGCCTGATGCTCGACGGTATCGCGTTTAATATCGATACCACCCGCTGGCCGGATCCCGGGGTGCGCGAAGTGGAACTGGCCTATAAGCTTGACGTGAATGAATTTCGCGGCAACCGCAGCCTGCAACTGATTATCGATAAACTCTGGCCGCTCCCGTCCGGGGGATAGCCTGCCTCGCCAGAGCTGACGGATACACGGTAAAGCGCCAGACGGGGCCGGCATGCCTGGCCCCCGAGGATTCGCTATAAAAAACGCCACAAATCCGGTAAACTTTGGCGTTTGCAATTCTGAATTCATCTTCTGTCATCAACATAAGATTCTACAGACCATGTTTGAAATTAATCCGGTAAAAAACCGCATCCAGGATCTCACGGAACGCAGTGACGTTCTTAGGGGGTATCTTTGACTACGATGCGAAGAAAGAACGTCTTGAAGAAGTAAACGCCGAGCTGGAACAGCCGGATGTCTGGAATGAACCCGAACGCGCCCAGGCGCTGGGTAAAGAGCGCTCCTCGCTGGAAGCGGTGGTCGATACCCTCGACCAGATGAGCCAGGGGCTGGAGGATGTTTCCGGTCTGCTGGAGCTGGCGGTAGAAGCCGACGACGAAGAGACCTTTAACGAAGCGGTGGTTGAGCTGGATCAGCTGGAAGCGAAACTCGCCCAACTGGAGTTCCGCCGCATGTTCTCCGGCGAGTATGACGGCGCCGATTGCTATCTGGATATTCAGGCCGGTTCCGGCGGCACCGAGGCGCAGGACTGGGCCAGTATGCTGATGCGTATGTATCTGCGCTGGGCGGAAGCGCGCGGTTTCAAAACCGAGGTGATTGAAGAGTCGGAAGGCGAAGTGGCGGGTATTAAATCGGTCACTATCAAAATCCAGGGGGATTACGCGTACGGCTGGCTGCGCACTGAAACCGGCGTTCACCGCCTGGTGCGTAAGAGTCCCTTTGATTCCGGCGGCCGTCGCCACACCTCGTTTAGCTCGGCGTTTGTTTACCCGGAAGTGGATGATGATATTGATATTGAGATCAATCCGGCGGACCTGCGTATTGACGTTTACCGCGCGTCCGGCGCCGGTGGTCAGCACGTAAACCGTACCGAATCCGCGGTGCGTATTACCCATATTCCCACTGGTCTGGTGACCCAGTGCCAGAACGACCGTTCTCAGCACAAAAACAAAGACCAGGCGATGAAGCAGATGAAGGCCAAGCTCTACGAGCTGGAAATGCAGAAGAAGAACGCCGAAAAACAGGCCATGGAAGACAACAAGTCCGATATTGGCTGGGGCAGCCAGATTCGCTCTTATGTGCTGGACGACTCCCGTATCAAGGACCTGCGTACCGGGGTAGAAACCCGCAATACCCAGGCGGTGCTGGACGGCGACCTGGACAAGTTTATTGAAGCAAGTTTGAAAGCGGGGTTATAAGAATCACCATGTCTGAACAACAAGTACCGGGCGTTGACGCGGCAGCCGATCTGAATAATGAGCTGAAAACCCGTCGCGAAAAGCTGGTGGCGCTGCGTGAGCAGGGCGTTGCCTTCCCGAATGATTTTCGCCGCGACCACACCTCTGACTTTTTGCACGCGCAGTACGACGCGAAAGAAAACGAAGAGCTGGAAGCGCTGGATATCGAAGTGGCCGTTGCCGGTCGTATGATGACGCGCCGTATCATGGGGAAAGCTTCTTTCGTGACCCTGCAGGATGTCGGCGGCCGGATTCAGCTGTATGTGGCCCGCGATGATCTGCCGGAAGGGGTGTACAACGAGCAGTTCAAGAAGTGGGACCTCGGCGATATCCTTGGCGCCCGCGGAAAGCTGTTCAAAACCAAAACCGGCGAGCTGTCGATTCACTGTAGCGAGCTGCGTCTGTTGACCAAAGCTCTGCGTCCGCTACCGGATAAGTTTCACGGTCTGGCGGATCAGGAAACCCGCTATCGCCAGCGTTATCTGGATCTGATCTCTAACGAAGAATCGCGCCACACCTTTAAGGTCCGTTCCCAATTGATGGCCGGTATTCGCCAGTTCATGGTCGGCCGCGGTTTTATGGAAGTGGAAACGCCGATGATGCAGGTGATCCCGGGCGGCGCCGCGGCGCGTCCGTTTATCACCCATCACAATGCGCTGGATCTCGATATGTATCTGCGTATCGCGCCGGAGCTGTACCTTAAGCGTCTGGTGGTCGGCGGCTTCGAGCGGGTGTTCGAGATTAACCGTAACTTCCGTAACGAAGGCGTTTCGGTGCGTCATAACCCTGAGTTCACCATGATGGAACTCTATATGGCGTACGCGGATTATAAAGATCTTATCGAACTGACCGAATCTCTGTTCCGTACTCTGGCGCAGGATGTTCTCGGCACTACCCAGGTACCGTACGGCGAGTACAGCTTCGACTTCGGCAAGCCGTTTGAAAAGCTGACCATGCGCGAAGCTATTAAGAAATACCGTCCGGAAACCGATATGTCGGATCTGGACGATTTCGCCAGCGCGAAAGCGATCGCCGAAACGATCGGTATCAATGTTGAGAAAAGCTGGGGTCTGGGGCGCATTGTCACCGAGATCTTCGAAGAAGTGGCGGAAGCGCACCTGATCCAGCCGACCTTTATTACCGAATATCCGGCAGAAGTCTCTCCGCTGGCGCGCCGTAATGATGTGAACCCGGAGATCACCGATCGCTTTGAGTTCTTCATCGGCGGCCGCGAAATCGGCAATGGCTTCTCGGAGCTCAACGATGCTGAAGATCAGGCGCAGCGTTTTGCCGATCAGGTTGCGGCGAAGGACGCCGGCGATGACGAAGCGATGTTCTATGACGAGGACTACGTTACCGCGCTGGAGCACGGCCTGCCGCCGACCGCGGGTCTGGGGATTGGTATTGACCGAATGGTGATGCTGTTTACCAACAGCCACACCATTCGCGACGTGATCCTGTTCCCGGCGATGCGTCCGGTTAAATAAGCGGATTGCGGCCGAACAGAGGGGTGACATGGTGTCACCCCTTTTTCTTGCCTGTCGTCCGTGGGCGATGCCCGGATTTGGGCGCGGCCGGTTCATGATGATAAACTCTCCACCCAGAGACAGCCAATTCATCCGTAAAGGGGAAGACGTGAGCAAAGGAAGCCGATATTCGCGCTGGTGCCGACACCTGGTCTGTGTACTGTGTGTGGTGATGTTGGCGGCCTGCTCATCGAATAAAGCGCCGACCAGTAAAGCCTCATCCGGAAACTATTCCGGTTCGACCTGGACGGTGAAAAAAGGCGATACCCTGTACCGGGTTTCCCGCGCCACCGGAGCGTCGGTCGGTGAACTGGCGCGTCTGAATGGCCTGCGTTCTCCCTATACGCTACTGGTGGGGCAAAAGCTGCGGGTGAAGGGCAGCGCGAGCGCCGCCACCGCGAAGAAGAGCTCAACGGCTGCGAGTAAATCCCCTACGACTAAAACTGCCGCCCGGCCAGGCGGTTCTTCCGCCGTTTCTCCTGCCAACTGGCCAGCGCCGGGTAAGCGCTGCTGGCGCTGGCCGGCATCCGGCAAGGTGGTGCTGCCATATTCCACCGCCCAGGGGGGCAACAAGGGTATTGATATTGCCGGAAGTAAAGGGACGCCGGTGTACGCCTCCGCCGCCGGGAAGGTGGTTTATGCCGGGAATCAGCTGCGCGGTTACGGTAATCTCATCATGATTAAACACGATGAGGATTACATCACCGCTTATGCGCACAACGATCAATTGCTGGTCAGTAACGGTCAGCAGGTGAAGGCAGGGCAGAAAATCGCCACAATGGGCAATACCGGCGCAGATTCGGTGCGTCTGCATTTCCAGATTCGCTACCGGGCGACGGCTATCGACCCGCAGCGCTACCTGCCGGCGCAGGGAAAATCGCCCTCCTGCTGACTGGCCGGAGGGGGCAAGAAGCTTAAAATACCATCACTTAGCCAGGTAGCCTCTTGCCAGTGAGGTGCGAACGTTTATAATGGCTCTCACTCCAGCGCGGGCGTAGTTCAATGGTAGAACGAGAGCTTCCCAAGCTCTATACGAGGGTTCGATTCCCTTCGCCCGCTCCAAACTCAAGTCTCCTCAAGTCTCCTGAAGTCTACCAAACTCAATTTATCCTTGATAAATCAGCAGTTATAGCATTCTATTCGTCTATTGAACTCAACAGTGCTCCCCCCGGGTAAGTGATGGTGAGTCGTCTCGCTTCTTTCATATATGAAAATTCAAATATAATTTTGACATTGTACCGTTGCAGAGAGAAACTGCGAGATAACAGCAGGAGGGCTTATGCCGCAATTATCGTCCTTACAACTCTTCAAGAACCTTTCCGATGAAACCCGCCTGGGGATCGTGTTGCTGCTCAGAGAGATGGGAGAGTTGTGCGTGTGCGATCTCTGCACGGCGCTGGATCACTCTCAGCCCAAGATTTCCCGCCATCTGGCAATGCTGCGGGAAAGTGGTCTATTACTGGATCGCAAACAGGGTAAATGGGTTCACTATCGCCTGTCCCCGCATATTCCATCCTGGGCTGCTCAGGTGATTGAGCAGGCCTGGTTAAGCCAACAGGACGATGTACAGGCCATCGCCAGTAAGCTGGCATCGACAAACTGCTCTGGTAGCGGTAAGGCTATTTGTATCTAAAAAATTTGCCTGAACATATATGATTTTTCGAATGTGAGGTGTTGGGTATGAAAACGTTAACGGTGTTTGATCCGGCGATGTGCTGCAGTACTGGCGTTTGTGGTTCAGATGTCGACCAGGTTCTGGTCGATTTCTCTGCTGATGTGCAATGGCTGAAAGGACGTGGCGTGCAGGTTGAACGTTACAACCTGGCGCAGCAGCCCATGAGCTTTGTTCAGAACGCAAAAGCGAAAGCATTCCTTGAAGTATCTGGGGCAGAAGGGCTTCCACTGCTGTTGCTGGACGGCGAAACGGTGATGGCAGGACGCTACCCCAAACGCGCTGAGCTGGCTCGCTGGTTTGGTATTCCGCTGGAGAAGGTGGGATTAGCGCCAACAAGCTGCTGTGGTGGAAATAGTCCCTGTTGTTGACCATGTCGGGAGGACAGATGAAATTCTTACAGAACATCCCGCCTTACCTGTTTTTTACCGGTAAGGGAGGTGTAGGAAAAACGTCTATTTCCTGCGCGACGGCTATCCGCCTTGCTGAACAGGGTAAGCGGGTTTTGCTGGTCAGTACCGATCCGGCCTCCAATGTCGGCCAGGTATTCGATCAGGCTATCGGTAACAGCATTCACCCTGTTACGGCAGTTCCTGGGCTTTTTGCTCTGGAGATTGACCCGCAGGAAGCTGCCCGGCAATACCGCGCCAGAATCGTTGATCCTATCAAAGGTCTTCTGCCTGATGAGGTCGTTAACAGTATCAGCGAGCAGCTTTCAGGAGCCTGTACCACTGAGATTGCGGCGTTTGATGAGTTCACCGGCTTATTGACAGACGCTTCCCTGCTGACCCGCTTCGATCACATCATTTTTGATACAGCGCCGACGGGCCACACTATCCGCCTTCTTCAGCTTCCCGGCGCCTGGCGTAGCTTCATTGAAAGTAATCCGGATGGCGCATCCTGTCTTGGCCCAATGGCCGGGCTGGAAAAGCAGCGTGAGCAGTATGCTCACGCGGTAGAGGCGTTATCCGATCCCGAACGTACCCGCCTGGTGCTGGTCGCGCGATTGCAAAAATCAACGCTGCAGGAAGTCGCCCGCACGCATGATGAACTGGCAGCCATTGGCCTGAAAAACCAGTATCTGGTGATTAATGGCGTTCTGCCTGCAACTGAAGCAGAACATGACGTCCTGGCCGCTGCGATATGGCAACGGGAGCAGGAAGCACTGGCAAATCTGCCCACCGGGTTATCTGCGTTGCCGACAGACACGTTATTCCTTCAGCCGCTGAACATGGTTGGCGTGGCCGCCCTGAAAGGCTTGCTCAACGAATATGCAGAGCCAGCATCGATTCCTGTACAGAGTATGCAGAACAAACCAGAGAATATGTCGCTGTCTGTCCTGGTCGATGATATCGCCCGTAGTGAACACGGTTTGATTATGTTGATGGGTAAAGGTGGTGTGGGTAAAACCACAATGGCTGCGGCTATCGCCGTCAGTCTGGCAGATAAGGGTTTTGATGTGCATCTCACTACCTCAGATCCTGCAGCACACCTGAGTACAACACTGAATGGTAGCCTCGAGAATCTGCAGGTCAGCCGAATCAACCCTCACGATGAAACCGAACGCTATCGTCAGCATGTTCTTGAGACGAAGGGCCGGGATCTGGATGAAGCGGGGAAACGGCTGCTCGAAGAGGATTTACGTTCTCCTTGCACAGAAGAGATTGCGGTGTTCCAGGCGTTCTCACGCGTCATCC
Organism: Entomohabitans teleogrylli; assembly: GCF_001484765.1. Taxonomy (GTDB): domain Bacteria; phylum Pseudomonadota; class Gammaproteobacteria; order Enterobacterales; family Enterobacteriaceae; genus Entomohabitans; species Entomohabitans teleogrylli. Next base: position 46,973 of record NZ_KQ947385.1, read on the forward strand.
GCGAAGCCGGTAAACGGTTTGTGGTCATGGATACGGCACCTACCGGGCATACGCTATTACTGCTTGATGCAACCGGGGCTTATCACCGTGAGATTGCCAGGAAGATGGGAGATAAAGGTCATTTTACCACGCCGATGATGCAGCTTCAGGACCCGGAACGTACCAAAGTGCTGCTGGTCACTCTGCCTGAAACCACACCTGTGCTGGAAGCGGCAAACCTGCAGTCCGATCTGGAACGTGCGGGGATTCATCCCTGGGGCTGGATTATCAATAACAGCCTTTCTATTGCACAGACGCATTCACCACTGCTTTGTCTACGTGCTCAATAAGAGCTTCCTCAGATCGAGGCTGTGCAAAACATGCATGCCAAACGTATCGCGTTAGTACCGGTACTGGCTTCAGAACCCACTGGCATCGACAAACTCAGAGCGCTGGTTTTTTAATTTTTTTATGTATACAGGGCGGGTAGAGCTGCCCTGTCTGGAGGAGTTATGTTACTGGCAGGCGCTATTTTTGTCCTGACCATCGTTTTGGTTATCTGGCAGCCGAAGGGATTAGGGATCGGCTGGAGTGCGACGCTTGGCGCGGTACTGGCGTTGATTTCAGGCGTTGTCCATTTTGGTGATATCCCCGTGGTGTGGAATATCGTCTGGAATGCGACGGCGACCTTTATTGCCGTGATTATTATCAGCCTGCTTCTTGATGAGTCTGGCTTTTTCGAATGGGCAGCGCTGCATGTTTCGCGTTGGGGCAGTGGTCGAGGTCGTTTGCTGTTTACGTATATCGTTCTGCTCGGCGCAGCGGTGGCGGCACTGTTTGCCAACGATGGCGCGGCACTTATTCTGACGCCGATTGTTATCGCCATGCTGCTGGCGCTAGGCTTCAGTAAAAGCACCACATTAGCATTCGTCATGGCTGCTGGTTTTATTGCCGATACAGCCAGCCTGCCGCTTATCGTCTCAAATCTGGTCAACATCGTTTCGGCTGATTTCTTCCAACTGGGATTTACGGAATACGCGTCTGTTATGGTGCCGGTGGATATCGCCGCGATTATTGCCACGCTGGTGATGCTGCATCTGTTTTTCCGCAAGGATATTCCGCCAGCGTATGACCTGGAACGCCTGAAAGAGCCCGCGAAAGCGATCAACGATCTGGCAACGTTCAGAACCGGCTGGATGGTGTTGATTCTTCTGCTGGTTGGCTTTTTCGTCCTCGAACCTCTCGGTATTCCGGTCAGCGCGATTGCTGCCGTAGGGGCTGTCATTCTGTTTGCGGTGGCGAAACGAGGCCATGCCATCAACACCGGCAAAGTGCTGCGTGGTGCGCCGTGGCAGATAGTCATCTTCTCGCTGGGGATGTATCTGGTGGTCTACGGTCTGCGCAACGCCGGGCTAACCGAATACCTTTCAGGTGTGCTGAATGTACTGGCGGATAAAGGACTCTGGGCCGCGACGTTTGGCACTGGCTTCCTGACGGCTTTCCTCTCTTCCATTATGAACAATATGCCTACTGTGCTGGTTGGCGCGCTGTCTATCGATGGCAGTACCGCAACCAGCGTTATCAAAGAGGCGATGATTTACGCTAACGTGATTGGCTGCGATCTGGGGCCGAAAATTACACCGATTGGTAGCCTGGCAACGCTGCTCTGGCTACATGTCCTTTCACAGAAGAACATGACCATCACCTGGGGATACTATTTCCGCACCGGGATCGTCATGACTCTGCCTGTGCTGTTTGTAACGCTGGCGGCGCTGGCGCTACGTCTCTCTTTTACTCTGTAATGAGACACTGATATGAGCAACATTATCATTTATCACAACCCGGCCTGCGGAACGTCGCGTAATACACTGGAGATGATCCGCAACAGCGGTAATGAACCGACCGTCATTCATTACCTTGAAAATCCACCGTCACGCAATGAGCTGGTCAAACTCATTGCAGATATGGGCATTTCAGTCCGGGCTTTGCTGCGCAAAAACGTCGAACCTTATGAAGAACTGGGGCTGGCGGAAGATAAGTTTACTGACGATCGGTTAATCGATTTTATGCTTCAGCATCCGATCCTGATTAACCGTCCGATTGTGGTGACACCGTTGGGAACGCGCCTGTGCCGTCCGTCAGAAGTTGTTCTGGATATTCTTTCGGATGCGCAAAAAGGGGCATTTGCTAAGGAAGACGGCGAGAAAGTCGTTGATGAAACAGGTAAACGATTGAAATAAATATAAAGGGGGCAGATGCCCCCTTATTCCTGCCTCAGAGCATAAGACCTGAATCTTCTGGCAGAGTACTATTTCCTTCACCAGGTTTCATTTGCAGCAAAACCGTGTCAAGCCAGCGGCCATGTTTGAAACCAATGTTCTTTAATGTGCCTGTTTCAGTAAATCCTGCGCGGATATGCAGCGCAACAGAAGCGACGTTAGCGCTGTCACCCACAACAGCAATCATCTGACGATATCCCTGAGACTCGGCCCATTTTAATGCATGATCGAGCAGTGCTTTTCCGACCCCCTGTCGCTGATACGCCGGATCAATATATATCGAATTTTCAACCGTAAACCGATAGGCATGGCGTTCGCGGTAACGGGAAATATAACAGTAGCCGATGACCGTATCGCCCTGCAGAGCGATAAACCTGGGAAGTCCCCGCGACTGAATGCTTTTCAGTCGGTTAAGCATCTCCTGCGTATCCGGAGGTTCGGTTTCGAAACTACCTGTACCATGCAGGACATGGTGAGCATAAATATTGCGTATTGCGGTAATGTGCTGTTCTTCAGCATTAATAATGTGCATCGTATTACTCCAGTACCCGGTTTGATAAATGCCAGAACTACACCATGCTCTTCAGCCCATTGTGGTAGCGCCAGTGAGGCTAATTCCGGCCCATTCGCATCTTCAGCGGATATCTGCGATTTGCCATTACTCTGTCCGGCACTCTGACCACTCGACGGGCCGGAATATTTAGGTCGATTTCTATGTCAAGAGCCTCACGGTTAAAGTCATCCACCATCCATCATATTAAATGTCCGGAAGCGCCTGCTGCAGAGCAGCGCATCATGCATAAAATCATGGACACGCCCTGGTTAAGTGACTCAGGCGTCGCCTGCGGTATTGGGTTACGTACCGCCAAACGCAGGTTTCCCTTACGACAAAAAAGTGAAGAGCCCGTTTTAACGGGATACTTACATTCTCTCTCTATTTGATTTGTAGACTTGAAAAAGCTGAACTTATAAATATCCGACAATGAATATCTGCAATTCTGTCGGGATGACCAGGATGGGTATATTTCGGCGATATAAAATGTAAACCATAAGCTAAGTCTCTACTGAAATGGAAGAACAGAAAAATTTCTAATGTTGGGATGCATTCACATGCCGTCCCTTTCAGGGAGATTATTTTCTTTTTTTATATAAATAAAACTTAATCACTGCTTAGAATACTGGGGTGGGATTTATTTTGGTCAAATATTTTAAGCCGCGATTTTACTATTTTTTTTCTGACCGAGAATAAGTTAGATAGATGATGATTTATTAAATCAGAATAATCCAGGAATAACGTCGGTGAATATTCCTGGGTTATTCTACATAAAATTTATTTTAAAATAGGATAAATAAAGGTGAATTTTCTTAAAATGCATGCAGGAATCTCACTTTGTTCTGACAGGATAAATTTTTATCCCTTAAAAATTTCCTATTTTTCAATAGGTATAAACGATCAATCATCAAGATACGATAGCTGTATTTTATCAATATATATTTATCGATCGGTACAAACAATTATCCAGTTTTAATTCCCTGTTATATAAATTGCCTGAAACATTATTTCCAGTGATTCCAGGTGTTAAGTCCTGAATATTCTGTATTAAGTGGTGATATAATGAAATTAATCTCTGTGTACTTTTCCGGTATATTTATATTATCACTGGCACTTCCCACCAGCGCTGCATTAACTATTGACCGTTCACGACTGGTGCTGAATGAAG
>NZ_LLXO01000037.1 GCF_001484765.1 Entomohabitans teleogrylli
GAATAACCGGTAACTGTCAGATCAGGTCTGAGCTAATACACTTTAGCCAGTGATACAATCTGCTGATAGATACGTTCAGGTCATCGGCAATATCCTGGACTTTTTCCCCGGCGACCTTCCTGTTTTTCATTCGCCTTATAGCTTCTGTTTTCAACTCCACAGAGACACTTTTTATGCCAGGAGATCTTTCCCATATCCTGTTTTTAAGGATATCTCGTCGGGCATATTGTTTCTTCAATATAGAACCGGAGCGATTACGCCAGTCAGGATCTGACTTTAGTTGCCTTCTCTTTATTCTCATCATGGCTATTTGTTCTGCGGGATCCAGTTCTCCCTTGGCTATTCTTTCCTTCATATATTCACTTTGTTTCTCCAGATATGAAATCCCTGCCAGTGCGATGTGCTTCGGTATGTTCCATTTTTCACGATATTCGTCAGCGCGTATTCCATGCACAAACCAGATATGGCGCGGTAAAAAAATGAGCAATTTGCCACACTCCAGACAGGGTATTTTTTCCCGCTCATGATATGCCAGAACCTCTTCACGCGTTTTGAATGGCCTGTTCCTCTCTTTTTTGTATACAAAGACTCCTTTTAAAAAATGGCAAGGTCACATATCCCTTATTGGTACATAAATCCCCCGACGTTTACTGACTTTGTTCCGCCTTCGTATCCAGTAAAATGACATAGCGATTCAGCAACTGATTTAACCGGGTATCAATCTGCGTCAACAGCGTCGGCGAAACCTCTCCGGTCTGTTTTTGTTCTTCCAGTTGCCTAAGCAGTTCTTCAAGTGGCGGCTCCTTTAACGACTGCCGGATGCTGTACACCGCTGTTTTTAGTTCCGAACCGGTCAGATATCGCCCCTTACGCTCATCCAGTGCATCCAGCTGCGCCGACAGGCGCTGTAGCTGGCTCTGCGCCTGTGCGTAGCCATTCAATGCCTCTGTGGACAGGGCGCTCAGCTCCCGCTGTTTACGCCACTGCGCGTTCAGCGCCCTGACCTGAGGATTATCCGGCCACAGGGCATCAAGCTGGCGTAGCTGGCGATATCCCTGCTCCAGCGGCCAGCGGGCAGGTAATTTGTTTAACTGCTCCAGTTGCATCTGACTTGCCGCAATTGTTCTGTCCTGAGCCAGCAGCGCCTTATCCTTTACATCCAGCGTTGCCAGCTCGCCGCTCTCCAGCGACTGCGGTAATGGCATGACAGACAGTTGTATTCGCTGGATTAGCGCGTCCGGCTGATTAAGCAGCGACCAGCCCCATAATCCTGTTCCGCCGAGACAGGCCATCACAACCATTCCGGCCATAAATATCGGCCATGCCCGTTGCCGGGAGATTTCAGGGGATGGCGCGGATGGACTGGCATCCTTATCGTTTTGCTGAGCGGGTCTGGTTGCAAAAACCGGCTGTGGACTTTCTTCTGACTTTTCTGGTTGCTTCATTTCCTTGCGGGGTAATTCAGGGGGAGTGATAGTGGTTTCCGCTCCCTGAGGCGCCAGCCGCTCCAGACGTAGCGCCGTATTACGAAACTGCCCGGCCAGCACATCCAGTTTCGTCATATGCCACAGTTCACACTGTTGAAGCGTGGTTTCGATGGCAGAAAGATGCTGTACACAACGGTAGATCTGCGGCAGATCCTGATACTGAATATCCAGCGTTCTCAGTGCCTGCTGCATTTTTTCTGTGACCCAGCTGAGCAGTGATATTCTGGAATGTACCTGTACCGGCCAGAAGTCGGCCCATCGCTGGAGCAGTATGTCCAGTGAACCGAGTCCGTCTGCCATCCCTGCCAGCCCCTGCCGTCTGGTTATCGCCAGTACGTAACAGACCAGCGTCTGTAATTCCACGCCATTTTGCCGGAACAGCGCGAGGCTGAGTTTTTCCACCTGACGCCAGTCCACATCCGGTCGGGCCGGGTGAGTCAGTTTACTCATTTCAGCCTGCAGTTCACCGGATTCCTTATAAGTACAGGGATCGCCGCCCATGACGAACTGGCTGATAAAATTCGCGTTACTTGCCATCAGTACGCCCGCTCCTGTTGTTTGAGATGGCGCAGAACAATTCGTCCTTCCGGAGAAAACACGCCATCAAAGCGTATCCAGCCGGTATTGGGAAGCTGCGCGTGGATCAGGTAATTAAGATGCCCCGGACGGGGCTGGGGGAGTAGCTCCACCTGTATCTGACTCAGGCGTGGTTCATAACGCAGCAGCGTTTCTTCAATCTGACGCATCAGGCCATGAATACCTGCAGCCATCCCCTGATGGATCAGACTGAGATCCGGCAGACCGTAATCCGGCAAATGCGCCAGTGTGCCTGCCCGACAGTTGATAATGCGTTGCATATTGTCCATCACGGAAAGGATAAGCTGATCCCGCTCGCTGACCTGTTCCAGCGGTAACTCGCCGCTGAAACTGAATGTCAGCATTTCATATAAGGAAGGTGTCGACATCGGTTATTTATCCTTGAGAGGCAGCAGTCGCAGGTCGCTTCTCATCAGTTCAATCGAGCGCGGCTTGTCGGCCTCCAGTTCGTCCCTTTTGATCACCAGACGCCAGCTGTCGCTTTTTTCATCAGGGTGATAAAACTGCCCAATAATGGCGACAAACTGCGTCTCTTTATCCAGCGGCACATTCAGGGATGCCGTGCCTTCTGGTTTTACCCAGACGGTGTGTTTTGCCAGTACGTCCTTCTCCAGCGTCTTCTCTTCCTGCATAAACAGGGTGTCATAATCCGCCTTATCAAAATCTTCGCGGGTTTTCAGTTGCCAGACATGCACCATCGTGGAAAGCGGCGTATCTTCCGCATCCGTATTCAGGGTGCTGCGGGAGAAGAAATCGAGATGCAGTATTTTGATTTGTTTGTAGAAAACGGCTGAGGCCACGCTTTTCGATTCATCCACCACTTTCTGAATCAGCCCGCAGCCACTCAGAACAACCGTCAGCATCGCCATACAGAGCAGCGCCGGACGTTTAAAACGAATAGGAAACATGAGTCATACTCTCCCTGTTACGAATGGAAAAAGCGGGCATTAATCCCTGATAACGCCCCAGACTGACCGTCACTGTTCCGGTCGCGGGCGCGGCAAAGGAGGCGCGAAGGATGCCGGTACGGCTAATCTGTACACGCTGTTTTCCCAGCCGGGCAGCAGGCAACAGGCTGACGGGCAGCGTCAGTTGCAGACGGGCCTGACAGCGCCAGCCCAGATAAACGCGCAGCAGCACCAGCAAATCGCTGTGCAGTTGCCCGCCGGGCAGCCAGCCACGTGCTTCTGCGGCATCTTCGGTATACAGTTTCAGCAGCAACTGGCTGTTGACGTCGGTGCCGGTACGCCCCAGCAGCGTTCGCGTTTTCAGGCTGATGGGCGAATTTTTTGACAGACCGGCAGGGGCCGGGAGAATAACAGGCTGCGGATCGTGAGGCACTACCGTCGCTTTCGTCAGCGGGGCAAGCAGTCCCACCAGTGCCGTGACGCCTTCCGCCGTGCGCGTCGGCAGGCGCATCACGCTGAGCAGGGCCAGAAAACGGGATACCGGCGTGGCGATATGGTTCTCGCTGCCGGGAATACCCAGCCCGATGAGTCCCAGCAGACAACGGGAAATGTCATCCACGGCACCTGCTTCAAACGACGCCGGGTAGTTATATTTGCGCCAGATGCGGTAATACTGAGTGATAAAGCGATGGTTAAAAATATCGAGAAACGCCATCACTGCGTCATGTCCGTCATGACGCTGGGTAATGTAGTCCAGATAGGCGGTTGGCAGTGGCGAATCCACGCCGTACAGGCCGAGAAAGGTGGTGCGCACCGTGGGTGGCGCGTCGGGATTGCCCACGTCACGTTCAACGTTCTTTAACTCGCTGACCGGAAAGCCCATTCCGGGATGGGGACGAAAGCGCACCGCATCGGTGGCGGGGCTGTCGGTACTGCCCAGTGGCGCGTTCTGCTGGCTCTGTTCCAGCAACTGGCAAAAACGGTAAAAATTGATCCGCGCAATATCCGGGGCCAGCCGGTCGGTCAGCCCGGTACGCGCTGGCTGTGATGCTCTGTCCATTGCAGGCACTTTCCTGTGGGTTGCAGAATTAAGGTCAGTTGAGTGAATAAGTGGATATCGGCATACAGTGCGAAAAAGCGGTGCAGCAGTTCACCAAACAGCGTGATATCACCTTCTCCGGCAAAGCCGTTACTGTCCAGCGTCACCTGAATATCCACGCCACGCAGCAGAAAGCCTCTTTCAAAACGCTGTATCAGGCTGTGCTGAACGTCGACAATCGCCTCCAGACGACGGCGGTTCATCTCGCTTTCGGTCCAGTCGTAAAGCGCCAGCGTTCCGCGCAGAATTTCGGCGTTATCCATCATCGATAAAAAGTTAGAACCAAGGTGACTGAGCACCCGCCAGTGGAAGCGGTCACGCGCCGGGGGATAGCAGGGCTGCGTCGGAGCACACAGGTTACGCACCCGCAGGACATTCTGTGAGGCATGAACTGGCGTATCGAGCAGCGTGCTCTGTAAGGCTTTACGGGGAAGCTGCCCGTTGGTGCCGGTCAGGCTTAAAGAGAGCGTTTCATCCTCCAGCATCCGGTCAGTATCAAACGCATCGCCGCCCAGAATCAGCCAGGTGTCATGCAGGCCGGAAGGGCCGCGCTTTACCCGCGTGTGGTAATAGCGTTCCGGCGCATCGTGGCGCAGCATCCCGCCCCGGTGACGAAAGCTGGAGAAGGGGACATACGCCTGACTGCCGGTATGGCGCGAAGAAATAATGTTGTCGACGGAATAAATCTCGGTATGCCCGTCCTGAATGCGCATCGGGCGCAGCAGAAATTCGTTTTCCAGTGGCGAAAGGTGTAACGGATCGGCTTCGAGCGGGAACAGGTTGATGACCGGCACGCAGTGCAGGCGGAGATTGTCGGTATTAAACGGCAAATCATGAGGCCAGTTTTCCGCCAGCACCACGTCAATCTCAAAGCCGGTTATCCCTTCCGGCCAGATGACGTTCTCCAGCCCGTTGAGTGCCACAAACATAAACTTCTCGCGGAAGGTGAAATACTCCAGCAGCAACTGGTAGCCGCTGAACGCCGACTCGCCTTTTGGCCAGAGCCTGTCATTATCCTCAAAGCCCAACGGGGAAAAGTGTGCGTCAAGCGTCCGGCGATCCTGCCCTGGCAGACGCAGCCAGAACTGCTGCGTACCAAGCGTTAAAGCCCGGTGCAGCGCACAGGCCACCGGACTGTCGGCATTGAGAAAGAGCGGCAGACGGGATAAATCGATCTGTGACCAGTCACCGACCAGCGGGCCGCATTCAAAGCGCAGACGGATAACCGGGCGTCCGTCCGGTTCATATTGCAATGACACGTCCGGCAACGCCAGCGGATGCAGCGTGATATCCCGCGTGGCGCTGTAGAAACAGCGCGTTCTGCGCTCGCCAACCGGACGCGACAATACCTGAAAATCGCTCAGCGTTTCGCTCTGCTTCATCTGCCGGTGATCTGTCGACAGTTCAACCACGGAAAGTGACGGGATGGTTCGCAGGTAGTGAGGCCACAGCAGGCTGACCAGCCCTTCAGTCAGTTCCGGCAGATCGTCGTCCAGCTTTTCGCGCAGGCGGCCCATTAAAAAAGCAAAGCCTTCGAACAGGCGTTCCACATAGGGATCGCGTGCGCCGGGTTTATCAAGATTAAGCATCGCAGCGCGGTCGGGGTAAGCCTGCGCAAATTCTTTCCCCGCTTCACGCAGGTAGCGCATTTCGGCTTCGTAGTAGCGTTGGGTTAAGTCGTCCATTCAGACCCTGTGATTTAATTAACGAATAATAAACGTGTTTTTTAGTTTTAAGAATGAAATGAATTGATATCAGCAAGTCGGGAATTTTAAATACACCATATTAAAATATATGGTTGAAGCGTGACACCATATTTCTGTCACGCTGAATATTTAGCATTGTTATTTTCAGTAAATTAAACGCTTACATGATGTTCGCGTCAAATACATTCAATCAGGATGAAGTTAAGTTAAAATATTGCCAGCGCAATTCTGATGTCGGCATATATGTAATACTCTTAACTAACTCATCAGAGTCATAGGCTACTCTCATCGTAACCGGAATATGAAAACCATCAATCGAAAACCGTTCAACCCATCCAAACATCGTAGTTCCTATCATCCGGGGTGGAATAGATTTGTCTGGTAAGCCAAATGTTTCATGTACCCACTTGCGTGACATTTTACTTTGCAGTGGTAAAGGTGGTTTATTAGGGAAAATCCAGTTTTTTACCTTGTCATGTTGAATATAAAGGGTCATTTCGTTGAAGATTTTCCCATCACGCCTGAATGATAAAAATAACCCTTCTTTTGCCATCTCCAGGTTGAGATTTGGGGAGCCTGCATAACCTTTAGGTTCTGTTTTGTAAGTAATGACACCATTATCAATTAGTTCGGGGTAGCTTTTTTCTAAGCTATAAATTAACGCTTCAATATTCACGGTCATTTATATAATCCCTGTTCTGAGTTTAACTTGTGTATTCTCGCTCTGGCATCTTTCAGTTGTTCTTCTGATGCTCCTTGATCTTTTAATTTTGGCTCTAATGCGTCAAAATTACGATCGACTACAGCTCTAAGGTTCCTGGCATGTTTGGCAAGATTATCAGCATTATTACGCCCGTCAAAAGTCTCTGGGTGTTACTTCTTTATTGGTTTATTTATTGCCGTTTCTTTCACATAATGATTTTTCTTTAACGTATTTCGTTGCCAGACCCGGCATCCACCCAGACGGGATACCATTACAAGCAATATAATTTCTAGATAATAATTCTTTTTTGTAAATTGAAGAAAAAATCAACATTGCGCAAATAGAGGAAGCAATAATAATCTTAATTATTAACCAAAGGCGCACCATTGTTACTTTAGATAATCGCCGCCCACTAATAGCAAAAAACAAAATCTCAAACGACATTACATATAATGTAAAAGGTAAAAAGATAATTAATATATACCCCCAGCTATATACAATAATATCATTCCATAAAAATAGTTCATAAGTAGCATAACAGCCAAAAAAAACAAAAGTTGTGGATAAAAAAAATATAAATATGGCTCCGCAAGTTAACTTTAGCTTTTCTTTTAATGCATTTATAGTCATATCTATTTCAATTCCCATTTGCTCACATTATTTAGTTTATCTTTTAAATACTCCTTTACTTCATGTTCCAGTACTTCCTTCCCTTTAATAAGCATGTGTTTTGCCCACATGGCTCCCAAATCCCTTCTTCAATCTCTCTGGCTTCCTTAATATTATTTTATTATTTACTTGATCACTAACTTCCCTGAGCATCTAATAAATAAAACAAAGTAAGAAAAATAATACCATCCCATTAGCAATGTGTTTGATATTAACGCAAGCACCTCTAGCTTATTATAAGCATCTACACCCCTGAATATTATATCTGTCAATAATAAAGCAATGAATGATAATAGACCACCTGTACAACACCCAAAGAACAAAGAATAAAAAACATTTAATTTATAAAAAATATCAGTAACAAATAAAATAACAAAGGAAAATGAAAGGTATAAAATTAGGTAAGAATACCAGTAAAAATCATGAAGTTGATGTTTGGCGTCAACTTTATAAACAAGATAAACATTAACAAATAATGATATAATAAAAAATAAAAGTAATACTATAAATCTAAATATTTTCATTTATTCTCGCCATTTAACTTTATTCTTTTTTCTTTTTCTTTAACAACCGCTTCCCATAGTGAATTTGGCAGCGTATAAATATCAAGTTCTGGGATTATATATTTTAACAATTTTGAAGACCATTCGGCACAACTAAAACTCCCCGGTTCTTCATCGCCATCATCTAATGCCAATGCAGCATTCTTTATCGTTAATAACTCTTCATTCGTTACCGGTAAAGATAATAACTTTACCTTATAGGGAAACCATTCGCTATCCAGCTTATTCTGCGTTACTTCATTCGGATTTTCTTGATAACTGATAAAATCATCCAGTTTTGCAAATTCACCACTAAATACAAAACCGGATCCTCTCTGCCCATTTCCATTTTCTAATTTTTTATAAGGATTATAGCTTCCATTAGGATCATAAAGATAAGGGCTTGATGAATCACCAGACACTTCAAAATAAATAGCTGAATGATCTCCCATTACCTCGGCATTAGTACTATATACTCTAATTGTGGATGTAATTAAAATTATTTCTGATGTATATTTTGTCTTTTTCTGAGTGTTATCTCCTCGAACATCCGTCCATTCTTTATTTAACCTATTCTGATCTATTCCTGCTATCTGGTTATCTGTTCCTGAACCTTCTTCGGTCTCATACGTATCATCCATCATTGACGCAATAAATCGCGCCTTACACGGGCAACTGCTCTGACTGTCCAGCGATCCCGCCATCAGCCTGCCGTGAATATCCGTTTCCGGCACGCCGCCGACGATAATAAACATCCCCGAATGTTTACCGCAGGTCACTCTGTCCATATCCCGCGCCTGCGGGATACCCATGATCGTATGGTCGTCCGCCCCTTCAATAATTTTGCCGCCGCAGGTGGTCTTATCGCCCCTGACCAGAAAATAGCCTCTTCCCATCGTCATCACTCCTTATGTTGCGTATCACACAATACCGCTGCCCGTACCGGATCGATTGTCACCAGCGTTCCCAGCAGGATTTCCATTTTTCGGTTCAGCAGGGCTTTATCCGCATAGCGGTGCGCCCGCAGGCGCAGCAGTTTCAGTTGTCGGGCTTTTACCTCAAACAGCAGGTCCGGCTCCCACTGCGTCAGCGTCAGCCCCTGTGCGGCGGTATCCAGTTCTTCCAGCAGCAGGAGCGCCATTTCGTTTTTACCGTACTGTTCCGCCACCCGCGCCATCAGCAGTCGCAATAACAGGCGCTGGCGTGCCGTGGTGATGCCCGGACGGGTCTGTATCCAGCCCAGAGCCGCTTCCACGCCCTGACTGTCTGCCATCTCCAGTGCTTCCGGCTCCAGCGCCAGTACGTCATTTGTGGCGTCGTCTGTCGGTACAGCGGCTTTCCCTGCAAGCCATGCGCCGTCTTCCCGCATCATGACCTGCTGCGCTATCCAGTTGCGCGTCACCTCGTCGGCGAACGGTGTGCCGTCGTTCCATGCCAGATTTTCCAGCCCTGGCAGACGTTCCAGCAGCAGCGCCAGGTCCTGACGGATAACGGCTGTCCACCTGTCCCACGGTGCGCCCGCCTTAGTCAGCGCCTGATGCAGATACCACTGGATATCCAGCCAGAAATGGCTGACGCCGGTGCTGAACATCAGGTCGGCCTGCTCCAGCAGTTCCGTCCAGTTCTGCTGCGCATACAGCCGCTTAAGCTGGTTGCGTGACTCGGTGCGCGGCGGGGCCAGCCGGGTTTTGCCGTCCACGTCCGGCGGCAGTTCATGCACCGTGTCCCAGCGCAGGGTTTTCATCAGCCGGTGTGCCGAAAGCCAGCCCTGCGGCTGTTCGTTCAGATAACGGGCCAGCACTTTCGCCTGGTCGAGCAGGTCACGCCCGGAGGTGATGGTCTGTACCTGTGGCGCATCCACCGGGGATGACGGTGCAGGAACGCTGCTGCTGTTTTGCGGCACCACCGCGTTCATCCCACCCGACTGCGCCAGACGCGATTCCAGTGCGTTAATCAGCGGCATCAGGGAGGGAGACTGTTGCTCCTCGGGCCATGCGGCGAAGAAAACCGTCAGTTGACTGAGGGCAGCAACAATGTTCGCAAAATCCTCTTTTGCCACTTCCGGGTAGCGGGCAAGACTGTCGAGCATCTTTTCCCCCGCCAGCCACTCCAGCGCCATTTTCCGGCTGGCCGGACGTGAGGGCAGCAGTTGCGTACCGAAGCGTTCCACCAGTCCGGCCAGCAGCGCCAGCCCCTCAGCCAGTCCGCGCTCACCGTCGCGGTGCAGTCGCGCCCAGATGTAGTAAGTGGCGATGCGCACGTCTTTTGCCTGCGTCAGCAGCAGGGATTCGGCAAGCTGGCAGATGAGGTCCGTATCCGCGCCGGAAAGTTTGTTCATCTCGTCGCGGATACGCAGAAAATCGTCGTGGTAGCCGGGGTCTTCCCCGACCGGCGTATCTGCCGTCACCGGCAGCAGCCATGTCTGCCACAGCGCCGCCTGTGTTCGCGCCACATCCAGTGCATCCCGGTCGGCAAAACAGCTACGGGTCAGCTTTTGCAACAGTTCACTCATCGGCGTCTTCCCCGTATTCTTCCGCATCCTTCATACTCCTGCCGGTCAGAAATACCTGTCCCGGCAGGCGGAAATTTTTCAGCTCCAGTAGCGCCAGCGGCCCTTTACCCTGTTCAACCCGCAGCAGGTAATTCAGCGGCAGGCCGTCCTGCGCTTTCCACACCACTTTAAAGGTACTGCTGTCCACCGGGGTCACCTGCGCCTGTTCCAGCAGACGAATAAGGCTCCAGCTTCCCCGGTAATCCGCCAGTATACGTTCCATCGCCTGCGTGCTGGTCCAGCTCAGCGATGCGCCGGGTTGCCACTGTTCATCCGGCCAGTTAAAACGCTGCCAGCGTTCCTTCTGGTTGAAATACTCCAGTTCCTGCCCGTCAATCACCAGATGTGTTTTCATCACGTCTCGGGCCGGTTTTGCCCGCAGTTCAAAATGTATCCCGGCATCGCCGCTGGCAAAGGCGGTGTCGGCCACATCGCGCAGGCGGTTCAGGGCGCGGATAAAGTCCGGGTTGACCGTCAGCCCCTGCGTGTTCATGGCGTCAGCCACCCAGTAGCGGCCTTCACGTTTCAGTACGCCGGAAAGGTTGGCGGCAATAAACTGGTTGATGCGCCCGTCATCGCGCAGGTACTGCGCCAGCAGGGGGAGGGAGGCATCATTCTGTGAGGCTTTGAACGGATAGCGACCGGCGAAGTCCTGATTCCAGTGGCTGACAATCGCCCGCTGCCACTGGCGGTTCAGGCTGTCCGCCGCAGGCGTCAGCACCTGCCGCCACGACTGTTCCACCGGGCGGACGAACAGCGCCTGACCGAAGCCACTCCATTCCTCGCCCAGACTGGCGGCGATTAACCGTCCGTAGTCGCGGGTGTCGGTGAGGTCAACGGTTTTGCCCTGTAAAACCGTCTGCGCCAGTTGCTGGGTCATCTCCTGCGGGTCGGGGGCGTTGGTCACCTGTTGCAGTTTGAGGCGTACGCGGGTGACGCGGGTGAGGTAGGTCTGCAGACTCAGCTGGCTGTCGCCGCCTCCGGCCTTATCGCCCAGCAAACGCAGCAGCGGAGCGAAGGTTTTATCCAGCGGCCCGACAGGCACGTCGCCTTCACGCGATTGCTGCGGCGTTTTCTCCTTACCGTTAAACAGTTCCTGTGCCGATTTCGCCAGCGAGTCTGACAGGCCACGGTTTTCCCTGCCAGCCGCTGCCTGCCATGCGAGGGTGTCCGTCAGCGCAATCAGTGGCGACTGACGGGCATCGGCCATCAGTGTCAGCTGGTCGAGAATGCCGGAGAGTGAGTCTTCCTTTTTCCAGCGAATGCTGTTGAGAAACGCCAGCCAGCTTCCGGCAAAGTCGGTAAAGTAGCGTGAGGTGAGACGGTTACGCAGCGTATCCGGTGAGATATCCGCAGAGGTATCCTGCTGGCGGTCGCTGAGTACCCAGTCGATTTCCTCGCGCCGCGCCGTCACCACCTGCTCGATGGCTTCCCTGACCTGTCCTTCCCACGCCTGACGGGTGAACATCCCCGGCACCGTCTGTTCCGTACTGAAAAGAGATTCGGTGAGCGTATCCCCGGTCATGTCCGCCAGCGTCATATCGGCGTAGTTGCGGGACACCTGTTGCAGCACGTTCTGGTAGAGGGTGTTTTCGGCATTGCGCACACCAATCTGGCGCAGCAGGATTTTACGCACCGCGCCGGTCAGTTCCGGTGGCGGCGAGGTTTTCCACTGCGGGTGTTCCGGCAGGTTCGCCATCCAGAAGGTCAGCAGTGACGGCAACACGCTCTGACGCACACCTTCCGGGATATTTTCATAGCGCAGGCCGTCCGCCATCAGCGTGGTACTGAAAAAGGCAGCGTCGGCCTTTTCCGGGCGGGAAGTCATCAGCAATGCCTTAAGCTGCTTATAACGTTGTTCACCGGTGGCGGTACGCTGAGGACTGTTGGGCGGCAGGGCGACAAAGGCGTTCAGTTGCTGTTGCAGATGGTCAACGGCCACGTCGCGCACCAGCCGGTTTGCCGCCTGCGCATAGCCGGGAAAAGCGGCGGCGAGCAGTTGTTGGTTACGTTCAAGGCCAAAACGCTGATACCACGGCGCACCTTCGCGGATACGATATTGCAGGCGTTCCAGTTCGCCCTGCAGGGTATGCAGCGCCACCAGTTGTTCAGACAGCGGCAGGCGGGTATCGAGCGCCCGCGCCGTCTGGATACCGGTTTCCTGAACAAGCGCGCGGTTGGCGAAGAACGAGGTCGTCATTCCGGCCCCCCATATCGCCAGCATGCAGATGCCGGTTATCAGCGAGGCGCGTAGCCACGGAAAGCCCACCGTGCGCCCGCGCGCGTTATCGCCGGTCACGCCCGCCCAGACCGGTGACGGCAGCCACGCATGAGGTGCGGCTTCCGGCACGGCGGTAAGCGGCGGGCTGAACATCAGGCCGCGCAGGCGCAGGGAAGAAAATGCGCCGCCTGCCAGCAGCGGTTTCAGGACGCTTTGCCAGTGAGCGATACCCCGCTCTGCAAGGGTATGGGCCAGACGCAGCAGAAAATCATGGCGGTTATCGGTCAGCAGCTGCGACATGCCCTGTTCCGTCAGAGGCGGGGTTTGTGCTTCCAGCATTACAGCCAGTTGTTCCGGGGTACAGCGTTCCGGCAGCAGGCAGCCGACGCTTTGCAGGGGGCATCCGGTCTGATAATCACCGTTGTCACAGACCTGCCACAAATAGAGTGGGGCCTGGAAACCGAGTCGCTTACTGCCGTTAACCAGCTCGCGCCAGCCTTTGTCGAGTTGCGCTGTCTGACGGCTCTGTTCTTCTGTCAGTGGCCAGATGATGCCATCCAGCGGACGGCTGCGGCGCAGTTTTTTTAAGGCGGTCAGCAGTGTGACATCAGGCTCCGCTGATGGCCTGCCGCCATATATCAGCACCGTGTGGTCGCCCTCC
Organism: Entomohabitans teleogrylli; assembly: GCF_001484765.1. Classification (GTDB taxonomy): domain Bacteria; phylum Pseudomonadota; class Gammaproteobacteria; order Enterobacterales; family Enterobacteriaceae; genus Entomohabitans; species Entomohabitans teleogrylli. Next base: position 13,145 of record NZ_LLXO01000037.1, read on the forward strand.
AGCCAGTGTTGCCCGGTCAGCCCCGGCGCGATGGCTTCTGCCTGTTCAGGCTCGCCGGTCACCAGCAGCAGGCGGACGTTACGCCGCCAGAACGGACCGTAGCGGTCGCGCAGGAAGGCGGCGAGTTCCACCATTGCCGGATGACGGCTGTCGGCTTTCTTTGTCGTCACCGCACGATAGTCATCTCCGGCGGCAAGCTGTCTGCGGAGTTCAAAGTTCTGTACGGCAGCGTGGCGGTTCAGCAGATGATAAACCCCCATGATAATCAAAAAGACCACGCCTGCGGCAATCACGCCAGCCATCCAGTACATTTGCTGTGAGCTACCCGGTTCAACGCCCAGCAATGCCGGTTTACGGTGAATAAACGTGCAAAGCGCAACCACAACAGCCACGGTCATGACGATGGCAGGCCCTGAAACAGAACGGGGCCGGAGACGGTTTAATCCCGGAACCACTATGATGCCTCCTGTGGGGAAACGAATGGCGACACCACGGTCGCCCATGAATAATGCCCGCCCTGAACGCCGCTGAGCGTCAGTTGGGGGTGTTGTGATTGTATTGCCGCCAGCGTTGCCGCAGCGACGGACAGCCACGGCGCTGCCGGGCCGGAGCGCCCCAGAAAGGCATCCAGCTCGTACATCAGGGCTTCCTGAGTAAACGGCTGGTTAAGGCTTAACAACGCGGTACGCTGTTCCCTGTCCAGTTCGGCAGTCCATATGCCGGATATGGCATCTGGCTGCACCGGCATCCAGTCCAGCGCCTGTGCAATGCCTGACGCCATCATCTCTGTATCAGTGATACGTTCAGGACGATGCAGCAGGGCCAGCGGCGTCAGCGCTATTTGCGTCAGTCGGTTTGCCAGCAACAGCGCGGTGGCGGATTCTGCCGTCCGTTCCGGGTTCTTCGGTTCCAGACGCACGGAAATCACCAGCAGTACGGCCTTTTCCTGAATAAAGTTGTCCAGCCAGTCGTCCACGGCGGCCAGCCCCGGCTCCGGGCCGGAAAACAGACGGGCTTCGGGAAGTCCGGCTTTTTGCCATTCGTCCTGCCAGATAGCCATAACCGTTGACTCAGAAAGCGGCGCATCAATTTCCAATAGTACGTTGATATGAAAATCAGGGGGCAGCAGAAACAATTGCGGTCTGATATCAATAAAAAGGCGGGAAATAATTTCGGATAAACGCCCGGTAACCGGTTTATTGGTTAATACGGGAATGACACTGCGACGCACGGTATCTTCTCCGCGCAAATCAGCGTAAGTATTCAACACCTGCTGACGCGCCAGAAATGCTGTTGTAGTTTCTGCAACGGAATCACCATTCAGCGCGGTTTGTACGGAAAAACTAAGTATCTGCAACGCCCGTCGTCCCCGGCGCGTTTCCTGCAAAATCACCTCTTCCCGGCGCTTATTCCAGGCATCAGCCCGAATGTACTGCGTGATAAAAAACAGCCAGCGAACTGAAGCAACCAGCGACCAGATAAAGGCAGGCACACCGCAGGCCAGCCCCCAGAAATGCGGGCCGTTTTTTGCCAGTTCATCGCTGGCGAATAATGAGGTTATTGCCACACCAACAGACAGCATCAGTAATAAGGCTGACAGCCATTTAATGCAGGCTGGCGGTGCGGGATAGGATTCTGCGTCGGGAATGGTATTAAGTCGGACAGGCATCAGTACATCCCTTTATTTTGCATTTCCATTCAGGAGTTAATAACCTAATAAATTAGGAGGCTATAGCCTCAACTAATATCCATCAAATAAATGTATATTGATTCATTTCTGTCAACATACTTTGGTTATTATAAAATTAACGCCATGTTTATTGTCATTATTTTTAATCTAACCGCCGCTAATATAGAATCATGTTATTTCATTATTGAAAGATCAATTGAAACATTAAGTTTTTTTGTTTTTATATTTGCAGCATCAGAAACAGAGTGGCTAGTGTATTATTCATGAAGTGAGTAAATGCTTGCTGTTTCGTATTTTCCCCATCCCATCCTCGCATCCCACACTCATATTTTATAACAGCTAAATCATTAGCTTTTGCCTGAAATGAAATCAAGAAGAAAATCAATACAATTTTCAAACTCAAAGAAAAAGTAGAATAACTCATCTTATATATCTTATGGGATGCCATATAAAAGATAGCAATACGCTAATTAATTAAATTTATGATTTAGTTATCATATAATGAGTGAATATCATTCTCATCAATATCAATCACAACTTGATTAGTTCTAATGTTAAAATATATTTTCTCAAGCCCTCCATTCAAACCAAGTCGCAACAATAAATATTCAATATCGATTGAATCCTCATCTTCAGACTCGCAATAACTATTATCCGTTTGAAAAAGATAATCTCCGTCTAGTTGACTACCGTATATGCCAATCCGAAACTTCATTATATCAAACAGCGATCTATATGTTTTTCCTTTCTAATCCATCTAGCATCAGTAAAATAATACCAAAAAATCGATGTAATAACCATGAGAGCGCGCTATGTGTTAGAGTCTACACACCCAAATACATTATCTTTTATCTCTGATATTAAGAAAACTACCATCCTTTATCCCAATGCCATTTCTTTCATCATATGAAATAATATCATAATTATCTAACTTATCATCATTCTTAAAATTAACGTATCCTTCCATAGTTAACCCACCATTCTTATTTCTTATTTCAACAGAATAAACATTTTGAGTTAATCTAAACACTTCCACATATACACCATTAACAAGCCGGGCATCCGGATAGCAAGTCAGTTGATGTTTTTGTATACTTGAGTTACCGTTATATAACAAAACAATCAGTCCCACACCACTGCCAAAAAGAATACTTAAAATAACCTTTTTACTACTTATCCTTACCATCTAAAAATTCCTTTTCCTGTTGAGGTACAACACTCAAAATACTATTATCCTTCATTTTTATAAACCATGATTCAATATTACTCTCATTGTATTCATTTTTTATATCAGAAATTAAACTAAAGTCTAATCTGCTCCCAATAAATAAAACTCCTCCCTTAAACAATAGAGAACCATTCTCATTATAAGCAGTCACATAGTAATGAGGTGCTTTCTCATGCTTGATATCCAGAAAGAAACCTCCATCACTTCCACCAAACCAGCGAGCATTAGGACTACAATGCAGTGACCATTCCGTATGCTCGGTAGTACCAGAGAAAACGGATAAAACTAGAGGTATTTTCTGTATAAATACAAATGACACAAAAATAACCAATATGTATATGATTTTACTAACCATATTAATAATCTACCTCTAACTTGTCATCTTTATATTTATATGTCAGATCTCTCGCTCTCCACTGTAGACTTTTCATATATTCAATAGGGGTAGAATATGATGATATTACCGAAGGTAAATCCAGATACTCCAGTAACTCATCAACAAACGTCGCGCAATTATTATCATATAATGTATATGGTGGTCTATCCTTATTTTTATTTTCTTTTTTCCGCTCCTCCAACCATGATATTGCTTTACTATAGACATTTTCCTTTCGAAAAATAGCACCCGATACATCTCCACTTTGCCCACTATTAACAGATAAACCGCGCAACATTTTTTTAAAAGAAGAAACAACTATTGAACCTCCTTTCATTCTTACATTTGCAACGCCTGTAGTCCGTACGATACCTAAATCAGCAGCATCATATCTTCCATACTCATAATATTTAGCTCCGCCAGATCCACCTTTAATTAATAACACGCCCGCATGACCTAAATAAGGAGCCTTATAACCACCCACTCCTATTTTATAATCAGGAAAAACCACTGGTATAATATAATCTTCCGTACCTGTTATATAAGCGGTTTCGACAGAATCTTCATCCTTCTTCAAATCTGAAGATGTGGTAGCTTTCCCCATCTTTTACCTCCCATTATTCATCAATGAAATATTTCTGCTCCACGAATAAATCCACCCTATTTGGTTTTTCAGAAAAAACACTTTCTGTTCTACCATTTGCATCAGTTACACCTTCAAGAACAGTTCCATCTGTTAGTCTTAATGTATATTTTATATCTTTCATCACATCACCTGTTTGCTGATCTTTTAGAATAAAAGATAAATTAAACATTCCGGAATCAATCACCGGAAACGCCATAACTTCCGGCGTCAGCTTCGCCTTTGGTTTACGCCCGTAATATCCGGCCTTAACGTTATATTCTCCCGGCGTTCCCGCTTCTATCCCGCAGGCATCCAGCCGGATGTAGCTGCCACCGCCGTTAAGGGTGATTTTCTTCTTCGCGGTGATCTTGATCTCATCTTCCGTACTGGTGATCTCTATCGATTGCTGTGCCAACAGTTCCATCAGATCGTTCTGTGCCTGTACCGAGATCGCCCCTTTATTGGCAAACAGTTTGATACCCGCTTTGCGTACAAACACGCTCAGCGCCTGACCCACACCGATAAACATATTCTTCACGACACCGATATCAGCGTGATTTCCTGCGTTCGCGATCAGGTTTTTCGATGCGGCCAGTTGCAGGTGCTCGCCGCTGGCGATCGCCACGCCCTTGGGTGCGCTTAGCAGGATCGCAGCCTGGTTCAGATCTTTTACGCTCTGTTGCAACAACGCAATCTGCGATGACAGATCTGCCGGATCGGCATTCGCCGTCTGCGCATCAGTGGACAGCGACTTCATCTGTGACTGTGCGCCATCCAGTATCGCCATTGCCGGAGCCATTTCGCACACCTGACCCTGCGCCTTGTCCTGCGCATCGGCGCTGATAAAAATCCCTTTCTTCGCCCGCACCGCGCCCCACATATCGGTACGCAGTTCAAAGCCTTCCCCGCGCTGCTGTTTCCCGGCATCCACCAGATGACCGAGGTTTAGCTGGCTCTTGCCGCCGTACTCGGTACTGACCTTGATATGCTCTTTGCCGCGCTCATCATCCAGCCGGATTTTGTTATTGGCCGGGGTGCGCAGAACGTTGCGCTTGTAGTTCTGAATGGTCACATGGCCAGTGTGTGCCGAGTCGTGTTTTACGCCTGCAATATAAGGTCGGTCCGGGTTGCCTTCCTCAAAGGCGATGCTGACTTCCGTTCCCGCCAGCAGCGGCAGGTGCAGGCCGTAGGTGTCTCCCGCATACGGGCGCGACTGGCGTACCCACAGGCTTTCATAACCCGGTTTCCACGTATCGCGGTCAAAGTCGAGGTTGACCCGGTAGCGCCCGTCCTTGTCGATATGGGCATAGATATCGTTTTTCACCGTGCTGGTGACCCGCGCCGGGAGCGTTCCGGCCATTACGGGGCGGGGGATAAGCGCCGGGCGGTAGCCATAGCGTTCTGAGTAGGGGATGGCAGTAAACGTCAGTTCATAGCTGCGGTCACGCGCCGCGCTGGCCGTCACGCCGGTAATCAGTACGCCCCTGAGGAACACCGCTGGCGCGTCGTCGCCCTGAACCCTGATTTCCAGCCCCGGCATCAGCAGTGAACTGGTGCTCTGGCCTTTGAGAATGGCCTGTTCATTCAGGTAGCGTTCGTGGCGGATACGGGCGTAAAACGCGCCGCTTTCCGCTGCCTCTTTATCGCCTTTTTGCAGGAAGTTGTCGGCATAGTGGTAGGCTTCGCCGTAGGTGGTGTTATCGCCCCCGGTGGCGTCATGCTGCTCTGTCATCATCTCCGCTGTGGCTTCACGGTAGTTGTAGTCCCGCGTGGTGACGCTTTTTTCCACCACGCTGTATGCCGTGTTCAGCCCCCATACGGCTTCCGTTTCACCATCAAACAGCCCTGAAGGATGGCGAAGCGGCAGCGTCAGTCCGCGCTCATAGCCGCTCTGGTCGTCGTAAAACTCGATAACCTCAATTTTCAGCCGCGCGTCGGTGGCGAAGCGAAACCAGATACCCACTTCCGACAGCAGGCGTGAGACAAACGTCAGGTCGTCCTCACCGTACTGCATCACCTGTTCGCGGGACGGGTATTCGCTTTTGAGGTTAAACACGAAGTCCTGACCGCGCATCTGGTGCCGCTCGCGCAGGATTTTTTCGACGATTTGTGGCACCGTCAAATTCTGGTAGATGGCGTTCTGGCGACTGCGGGCCAGCAGCGCCATACGGGGTTCAAGACGTACTTCGTAACGGGCTTCATCCTGTGACGATGACAGGTGTTTAAAGCCGGTGATGACCCCGTACAGGGTGCGCAGGACAGCCTGCACCGACATTCCCTGTACCGGTGGTGCCGTCAGGCTGAATGCGCCGTCCTGCATCAGTACCAACTCCGGCGCGATGGCTTTATCGCTGCTGGTAAACTGAATGTCGTAGCGGAACGGGGTACTCAGTTGTTCGCGACCTTCGAAGGTCAGCACATCCACCGGACTTTGCAGGCCGCGAATTTTGAGCTTGTGGTGTGAATGATCGAAATTCTGAATACCCATGACAGCCTCCGTTATTGCATCTCTTCCGTAGCGAACTCCAGTACAATCCCGTCTTCCTCATCCCAGCCAAGCCGCAGCCGGGCTGGCTTGTGGTGCGCAGCCTGCTGCGCCAGCAACTGCTGACTTAGTACCGGCAGGATTTGCTGGTTCAGCAGGCTGTCGATATTACGCGCACCGGTGTCCGGCAGCAGGCAGGCGGCGGTCAGCGCGTCATACAGGCTGTCGTTGATTTCCGTTTCCAGCCCATAGTGCTGACGAAGACGACGAACCACCTGCGCCAGTTTCATTTCCACAATGGTGCGCATCGCCTCCTGTCCCAGCGGGCGGTAAATCACCGTCTGAAAACGCGCCATCAGTGCAGGCTGGAAGTGCTCGCGCAGCAGGGGGTACAGCAGTTCATGCAGGTCTGCGTCCGTGGCGTCCGGTTTTTCCTCCAGCAACTGCATGATGTGGTCGCTGCCCAGATTAGCCGTCATCAGAATCACGGTGTTGCGGAAGTCAATTTCCCGCCCTTCGCCGTCGCGCATAAAGCCCCGGTCAAATACCTGATAGAACAGGTTCATTACGTCGCGGTGCGCCTTTTCCACTTCGTCGAGCAGCACCACGCTGTACGGGCGTTTGCGAACGGCTTCGGTGAGTACGCCGCCCTGACCGTAACCAACGTAGCCCGGAGGCGAACCTTTCAATTGGGAAACGGTATGCGGTTCCTGATATTCGGAGAGGTTGATGGTGATAAGGGATTTTTCACCGCCAAACAGGGTGTCGGCCAGTGTGAGCGCAGTTTCGGTTTTACCGGTGCCGCTGGGGCCGGTCAGCAGGAATACCCCCTGCGGGCCGTTCTCCGGCGTGAGGCCTGTTTTAGCCGCCCGCAGCCGCTGTGCGATGGCGCAGAGCGCCGGGCGTTGCCCGACAATGCGGTTTTCAAGGCTTTGTTCCATACTGAGCAGGTCGCTCTGCTCGTCCCTGAGCAGGGAAGAGAGCGGGATGCCGGTCCAGTCCGCCACCACAGTGGCGACGGCGCGGGCGTCCACATCCAGTGCCAGCAGTGGTGCAAAGCCCTGATGCGTCCGCAGTTGCTGTTGCAGTTCAGTGCTGTCTGTCCCTTCCTGACGCAACGTCATAATCTGCTGCGCCAGTGCCTTTTCCTGCTGATACTGCGCTTCCAGATGACCGGCTTCTGCCTGTAGCTCATCATGCAAATCGGTCAGTTCCGCCAGCCGCTCCGGGCTGGTTTTGGGATAAAACACGCTGTCCTGCTCAATCGCCTCCCGCTCGATATCCAGCGCCGCCAGTCGCGCATGAAGCTGCGTCAACGGTTCCGGGAGAGTGTCAAGGCTCATGCGGACTCTTGCTCCGGCGGTATCCAGCAAATCAACCGCTTTGTCCGGCAGCTGGCGTCCGGTCAGATAGCGGCGCGACAGGCGCACGGCGGTCTGAATGGCGCTGTCCAGCATATGCACGCCGTGGTGCTGTGCATAGCGGGCTTTCAGCCCCCTGAGCATCAGGCAGGCGGTGTCATCATCCGGCTCGTCGACTTTCACCATCTGGAAGCGGCGTTCCAGCGCGGCGTCGCGCTCAAAATACTGTTTGTATTCGCTCCACGTGGTTGCCGCGATGGTGCGCAGCTCGCCCCTTGCCAGCGCCGGTTTCAGCAGGTTCGCCGCATCCGCGCCGCCCGCCTGATTACCCGCGCCGATAATGGTATGGGCTTCATCAATAAACAGCAGTACCGGCTCCGGCGATTTCTGTACCGCATCAATCACGTTTTTCAGCCGCTGTTCAAATTCACCTTTAACACCCGCGCCAGCCTGTAACAGACCGAGGTCCAGCGTGCGGATATGCACCGTTTTCAGGCTGTCCGGCACGTTGCCTTCGGCGATACGCAGCGCCAGCCCTTCCACCAGTGCGGTTTTGCCCACACCCGGTTCTCCCACCAGAATCGGGTTGTTTTTACGGCGGCGGGAGAGGATATCGACCATCTGGCGAATTTCCGTGTCGCGCCCGAATACCGGATCGATTCGCCCGCTGCGGGCTTTTTCCGTCACGTCTTCGGTAAAGCGGTTAAGTACCGCCAGCAGGGCGTCATCCTGTTTCCCCGTCAGCGTGTTTGCCGGTGCGTCCGTCGTTGCCTCCTCTGGTTGCGTGGATGTCAGCGGTTCGGTGACCTGTGGCTGACGTGCCGGACATTCATCCGACTGCGCATCCAGCAGGGGACGCAGCCGCTCAAGCTGCACACGGCTCAGGCTCAGCAATACCCACAGGTCATTACAGGCGGGCAGCATCGGTTTTTCTGTCAGCGCCATCAGCAGGTGCTGGCTGCGGATTTGCGGGTCGTCGCCTTCCAGCGAGGCAATCAGCCACGCCTGTCTGATAAGCGCCGTCAGGGGTTCAGAAAGCTGCGGACGTTCGCGGACCGAGCGGGGTAAGGTGTCCAGATGTGCCAGCAGAGACTGCCAGAGCGTGTCGATATCCCATTCATAGCGGCGGGCAATCACCGTGATATCGCCTTCTCCCTGCTCCAGCAGTTTCAGCAGCCAGTGTTCAATGGTTATCTCTGCATGGGCGCGGGTCTGACACAGTGAGGCGGCAGCGTCCAGCGCCCGCGCACAGTACGGGTTAAGGCGACGCAGCAGCGCGGCGGGGTGATTTCCGGTCATAGAAGGTTTCCTTATCGTGTTCTGTATTCCTGCGATCTGCGTTCAGGTACGCTACCGCCCATAGCCGTTACCTCACTCAGGCCCATCAGGTATCACCAGATTGTGGGTATGCTTTGCTCAGTACCGGTGCCTGCGGCACTGGGCAAAGCACACAACAGAAAGGCAGACAGTTTCCTGTCTGCCACGGTTATCAGGCGGAAGGACGTTCATTCCACGAGTCGGAATGAATGATGTTGCCGTCTTTGTAAGTCCAGGTGATTTTCTCGTAGCGGAACTCAATGCGTTCCAGGTGGTTATGCTTCTCTTTGGAAGGCTCCTTGATGTCGTGCATCAGCGGAGCGACTCTGACCAGCTTGACGTTATCCAGCGTGATGTTGAAGTACTCCACTTCCTGACCGGCGTCGTTGATGCGGTAAAACTTAAATTCCGCCGTTTTCAGGGTCTGGCCGGTGGTGACTGCTTTGTAGAGATACGGGCTGGACGCATCGATTTCTTTGGTAAACGTAAAGGGCTTGTGAGTACGGGTACCGGTCAGTTTGCCGGTGTTGTTGTCGGTCGGGATGTACACATCGTGATCCAGCGCCACCACTTCGATGCTGCCTTCGCGCCCTTGGACGTCTACGGAACCTTTGATATCTGCGCCGCCGTCATCTTTCAGCCAGAGATAAGCAGGAATAGCCATGAGAATTACTCTCCTTGTTAGTGTGATTGAAGCACCGCCTTCTTCCGGCGGTATGTTTTATTTCACGTCCTGACAGGCGTCAGAACGCGGAACAAGACTGATTTCGACGCGCCGGTTGACTGCCCGGCCCTGTGGCGTATCGTTGGTCGCCGCAGGCTGGCTCTCACCCAGTCCCTGTACGGCAAAACAGGTGGCCGGGATGTCGCTGGTCTGCAGCATCCAGTTACGCACCGCTTCGGCACGTCGCAGCGATAACTGCTGATTGCTTTTTTCGTCGCCGGTGGCGTCGGTATATCCGGCCACGAGGATAAGCCAGCCCGGTTTTGCCCGGATGTTCACCAGTGCGTCCACCAGCACTTTTGTCGAGCCGTCTTTCAGGCGGGCCTGTCCGACGTCAAACAGCGACATACTGTCAAGACGTACGGTCTGCGCCTGAAGCGAGGCTGTCACTTCCATTTTTTGCTCAGGCGGACGCCAGTCACGAATGGCGCGTAATACCGGCTGGCGGATTTGTTCGCCGGGGTATAACCCCAGACCGAGACGCAGTGGCTCTCCTTCCCGGTAATACCCATCGAGCATGACCGCATCGTCTTTCAGCACCGACAGACGACGGGCTTTGGTGATAAATTCCTCCGCCGGAACGGCATAAAACTGGTGCAGATCGTCACCGATATGCCGTAATAACTGGCGATTTGCCGTGGCTGACAGGCACAACATGGTGATACCCGCCACGGTGGTGATGCCCAGCATGGTCACGCAGGCTCGTCGCAGCGGGGTAAAGCCCGACTGACGCGGCAACCGCCGTAACAGGGCATCCGGAAACGGCAGCTTGGCGTCTGTGCCGGTGTCCGCGATATCCGTCGTCAGGCCGGTTCTGGCGGTGATCCACACTTGCCACAGGTTGTTATCCACCGCTGGCAACGAGGTGACCAGCCCCACGGCCATCGCCAGTGGCGGGCATTTCGCCTCCGGGCCGTTCAGTGCCGTCAGCACATTAAGATTCAGCCACTGCATCAGGCTTTCAGCTTTCAGCAGGTAACAGAGTCGCTGACTGCGCTCCTGTACGCCGGATTGTGCAATCCACTGCGCGGGCATCGCGTTCTCTGTGGATGTTGCTACCTGAACTTCGTCTCCGGTACAGATAAACCACGGTGAATTCGCTCTCTCCGGCAACGGCGAGCCGGACAGCCCGCTCCAGAGAAGCCAGGGGACGTTTACGCCCGCCCGGCGACGCACTGTCGCCATACTGTGGGCGAACCGGCGCAGTTGTCCGGTCAGAACCGCCGCATCCCGGTACATGCCGGGCATGACGGTATACGCCACGGCAAGCTGCGATGCCCACGCCGGGCGAAGGGTCAGTAATCGCTCCGCCTGCGCCACAAGCTGTTCTTCATCAGAAACATGCAGATACAGCCCTTCTGAAACCTGCCGGACCGGGCTGTCAGTGAACAGATGCGCCGACATATCGCCACAGACCAGCACTACCGGTTGTCGGTACGTTTCCGGCGGCAGCGATAACAACCCGGCATCGCCGGTCATCTCCGTCCACGCCTGCCTGCGCCGGTAAATCAGCAACGCGGCAACCGTCAGAACGATAGCCGCCGCCCCGGCCCATCTCAGTACGCCAGACGGACTGATAAACACCGACCACAGCACCAGCAGTAACACCATTCCCCACAGCACGACGACCTGTTTCAGCGTGTTCCTCACTCACGACTCCCTTTACCGCAGGCTTTGCGGCAGCAATTCATCCACCAGCACGTTCAGCCAGTGGTGCAGTCCCCACCAGACACCGGCCAGTAGCAGCGTCAGTGTTACCAGCCAGAAAAACGGCGAATGCAGCAAAGGGTGCTGACGGGGGGATAACGGCACGTTCAGTACCGCCGTTTCCGGCAGCACGCCAAATGGCGCGACCAGCCCGTTGAGCGTCGAAATAAGTTGGTCACGCTCCGGGGCCACCGGATCCTGATAACGCCCGCGAAATCCCAGCAGCAGGACACGGTGAAAGCAGGTCAGCACTGCCTGTGCAGGCGCGGGCTCCTGCAACACCTGCTTCATCCGCTCGTACAGCAGCTCGCCTGCCTGCAGGGTGTTGAAGAAATGCGACTGGAGTGGATCCTTCATCCAGATGGCCTGACCGTCGTCCATGCCGCTGCGACTCAGGACTGTTTCGTCCAGCAGGGCGCACTGTGCGTAAGTAATGTGCTCCACGTTCTCCCGGCTGAACCCGGCATCTTTCAGGCGTTCGCGGACCCCCTCCACCTGCCGCTGGCAGTGGCGATACAGCTCCATACCGTGACGCACGGTGGTTCCCTGACGCAGTTCCACCACCGTCAGAAACGTGTCGCGCAGCAGCGCGTCGATATTGATATCCGTCTCTTTTTTCATGTGCGCAGCACCGCAAACAGTTCAGGTTTCAGGTCGCCCATTGTTCCCGGCGCATAAATCATGCAGCACCCGGACTCCAGCATCGATTTAGCCGCGTCACTGTGCATATCCAGCGCAAAATACTGGTTCTCCAGTCGCAGCGGCAGCGCCGCCGGAACTGAGGTCAGTGGCACCAGTGGAACACCGTTCAGCGCCACATTGATAAGCAGCGTGACGTCATCAGGCGCACCGATTTTGCAGACCAGCGGTAGCTGGTGCAGTACCTGATGCGCAGGCAGAGAGGAACGGACGGACAGGTAAAAATCGGCCTCTTCCCGCAGGCGCGGATCGTGCAGGTCTGCTTTCCAGCGGTTGCCCGGCAGGGATTCCAGATCCAGCGCGATCACCCGTGACGGCAGGCTGGCTTCCAGCAGTTCGCTGAGCAGGGAGAAAAGTGGCGGAAAGACAGTGGACGGCGATTCGTGGACATAGGGCGGGACGGCGCTGACGTTATGTTCAAGGGAAAACGTCAGCAGCGCCCCGGCAAGCCTCGCCAGCTCCCGCCAGACCAGTTCGGGATGAACTGCCGGGTAGCGCAGGAAATCACTCAGCACCGGCTCAGCGGAATTAAGCGCGTTAAGCAGCCAGAACAGGGAGACATCGGCGACGGCAAAGTCCGCCATGCGCTGGTTGCTTTCCCGGCGCATCGCCATCAGACGCTGGCACTTCGCCCGCAACTGCAACAGCAGCGTGTCCAGACGCTGTACCAGTCCGTCATGGGCGTTAAACGCCAGCAATGGCGGAATATAGCCCTCATCCTGTTTCCAGTTGCCCTGAACATCCCGCACCAGACGCGCCAGTGGGCAGGTGATGTAATCCTGATTGTTATCATGAGCAAAGCGCAGGGACAGCGCATGACGCTCAACGGCCATATCTTCACTGTCACTACCGTAGATATCCTGCACCTTTTGCCATTCCTGACGATAGCGCAGCGGTCTTTCAGTCTGCTCACCCTGACCGAGATTACCGCCGTTACCATGCGCAAGCGGGAGCGCCAGCAGAACAACCGCGCTGTCGTTCGTCAGCGCGCGCAGATCGCAGGCGAGCGGCAGAACATCGCTCACGTCAGAATCGATCAGCGTGCCATCAGCAAAACGCAGGCGTACTGCCTGCGTTTTCAGCTTTCCGAGCGTCAGGGCATCGCGGTCAAAGATCACATTCGCGATCCCCCACGGATGACGAATACAAAGTTGTGCAATGCTGTCATTACTGAACGCTTCCCAGCGGGCCTGCTGCTGAAACTGCTGAGAAGACAGGAATGTCCCCTCAGCCCACAGTGGTCGATGAATTTTCATATCACACCACGGCCCGGTCAGGCTTTCGCTTTCGGCATCTGGGAAACCAGTGACAGGTTGATATCCATCCCTTCAATCTGGAAATGCGGCACGGCAAAGAGTCTGACGCGGAAGAAGCCCGGATTGTCCTCAATATCTTCCACGATAACCTTACCGTCGCGCAGCGGGTGAGAAGCCTGCAGTTCATCTCCCGGATCGGTCATCTCCGTCACCAGCGTGCGGATCCAGGTGTTCAGTTCCAGTTCCAGCACGCGTCTGTCTTTGGTGGTACCGATATTCTCGCGCTGGATGATTTTCAGGTAATGCGCAATGCGGGACAGCAGGAAGATGTAGGGCAAACGGGCGTTAATACGGCTGTTGGCAGTGGCGTCAGCGGTATCATACAACGCCGGTTTCTGGGCGGAGTTTGCCGAGAAGAAGCAGGCGTAATCGCGATTCTTATAATAAGAGAGCGGAATAAAGCCAAGGTTGGCAAATTCAAATTCGCGGGTTTCCGGGATCATCACTTCGGACGGAATTTTGACCTGATTGCCGGTGCCGAGATCGTAAAGATGGATTGGCAGATCGGCCACTGCGCCACCTGCCTGTGGACCACGGATCTGCACACACCAGCCATTATTCACAAAGCTCTTCACCATATTGGCGGCAAAAGCGAACGAGGCGTTTGTCCACAGGTACTTTTCGTGATCCGGACCTTTGACTTCTTCCACATAGTTAAAGCTGCGTACCGGCACCGTGTCCGGCCCGTACGGCAGACGCCCCAGTACGCGCGGCATCACTAATCCCACGTAGCGGCTGTCATCCGTATCGCGGAACGATTTCCATTTAATATATTCTGCGCGGTCAAAGTAGTTGCCGATATCTTTAATCGCGGCGACTTCTTCCATCGAGTTTTTAAGGAAGAATTTCGGTCCGACGGAACCGATAAAAGGCATATGGGAAGCGGCAGACACTCTGGAAATATTGCGCAGCAGGGCAATATCCTGCGGGCTGTTATCAAATTCATAGCTGGAAATTAATGAGGCAACAGGTTCGCCACCCGGCGTATCGTACTCCTGAATGTATGTATGACGATATAAACCGCTCTGAATGATTTCCGGGGAGTCGTCGAAATCCTGACGCAGATGCTCTTTGCTGATATCCAGCAATTCAATTCTGACATTTTTGCGAAAATCAGTGCGCTGTACGACGAACCATGTGCCGCGCCACAGCGACTCGACTTTCTGGAATTCAGGATGGTGCATGACCGCATCAAGCTGCTTACTGATTTTCTGATCCAAATCGTCGATATGAAAATCCAGCAGGCTCTTGTCGAGCTTGACCACGTTCTCGCCTGATTTCGCCAGACAGGAAAGCAGAACGTGAATCGCCGCTGTCACGCGCTCATCGGGTGAGGCATCCGCCAGTGTTTCGCTGTTTTGCCATGAATCTATTTCCTGAATGAAAGACACCGGGGTTAAATTAATTTTATCAAACAGGGACTGATAAACGCCGCCGGACTCAGTGGTGGTCAGTGTTGCAGTTTCAGAGGTGGCATGTTCTTGTTGTACAGACATCAGCATTTCCTTTTCAGTGATCCTTTCTTCTCCGGTTTAACCTGAATATCACTTCGGGTTAAACGTTCTCCTGCGGCGCAATTTTCGCCAGCTCATCACGCAGTTCTGAACTGAGCGTTGGGTCTTTCAGGATATTTTCCAGTTCACGACGAAACGTCGCGTTATCCAGCAGATTGGATTTCAGGTCACGTAATAAATTGCGCATAGCGAGTAATACACGAAGCTGTGGGATATTTTTTGCTACCTGTTCGGGTTCAAAATCTTTCAGGCTTTTAAATTCAAGCGCGATATTTTGTTCATTACCGGTTCCACTTAGAGTGTCCTCTACTGTTAAATTAACTGCAGGCGAGAACTCAGCCATAACGCTGTTGAAGTTGTTTTTATTGATATCAACCTTGTCCCGTTCGGACAGCGGACGTTGCTCTTTCCCGTTACTGTAATCGCCAACAGCAAGAAGCTTGAGGGGGAGTTCAACTTTCTTTTTGGCATTGCCTGTATGCAGGTCAAGCTTGATATTTACACGAGCGGCGGGAACTTCATTCTGGAAACTGTCGGCCATATCCTTTTCCTCATCATCCACTTTCATCAGGAGTGCGAAATAATCACGCGTGTGACTACCCCATAAGGATTATGACTATATAAAGATAAAAAACAAGAACAAATATAGAGACAGAAATATCATTTATAACCTCGGTGAATATTTTAAACTCGTATCTCAGAATAATATTATTTGAGAATAATATCTCATTCTTAGATATTTCAATCTGTTAACCGGGTGGTTAAGTTGGATCATGCATATGCCGGCATAAAAATATGGAAAAATAAGCAGATATACATCTCAAAATTTTATTTTTCAGAATGCGGAAGGGCCATTAATTCGCTTGGATGTATTTGTCATGTGAATGTATTTTTCGGACCCAATAAAAAATGATGTTTACGTATAAATTAATATAGTGAATGTGGTGGCTGCAAAAACATAAAAATAAAGTATGGTACACGGATTAGACCGTGTTATGCAAAAGATATTGGTGCAATACCCCGATTTATTTCATTTTTACAAACTTCTTAAACGAGTAGTGGTTTGTTTGTGATATTAAAATCTAATCCATTCAGTGGTGGAGACCTTAAAGCCGGTTTGTTTACAGGGTGAAACTTGTGGAATTTTTTTCAGACAAGAACAGTTTTTCCTTTCTGTACCCGTTGCATTCAGGTAATTTTGCTTTCGCAACGAACTGCCCTTCGGGCAGCCCTTACGCTTCATGACCTGCAAGAAGCGCCTGATGAATCAGGACGGTCGCCTTTACCGGTGCAGACCTCAGAAAACGCCGGCCGCGGTTCACTGCGACAGAGGCTTAGCGATACAAAAACAAATCCCTTTAACCGTGCCAGTTTGCTGGTCAAAATTTCTACAGCACCGGAAACATCCCGGTCAATTCGCACATTTGCTAACAGCCAGTGTCTTCTGTCTTTACGGGCTGCGGCCTGCATTGCCGTAAGGCTTTGCTGCCGCGTGGCCGTAAAACTGCACCAGAAACGCAATGTTAAAACACTGCACCAGTGCCAGTGCGTCACTTTAACCGCGCAGAGCGGGAAAGTGACGCACGCAAGCCCTTTCGACCTGCACCAGAAAACTCAACTGCGCCAGCTCATGGCTGGATTCTGACACCGGCTTTTCAGGCCATTTACCCATAAGGAGAACATGAACCGATACCGGGGCGGATCAGGACGATCCGGGGGATGACCCGCGCAAGCGGGCGGCTGCTCTGAGAGCACAACCGAAGCCCCACCACACCTCAACGGCTGCCGCCCCGACAAAAAACAGGGGCTATCGGCCTGTGCGCCGGGGAAAGCTGTATCAGTGTTGAGTTTTTGGGGGTGAGTTTGCGGCAATCATGAAAGGGGGAGAATATGGGGATTCTGGAGCAGGAAATGAAGCGACTGGCACAGCAGGCAAGCGGCAGCCATAAGACCGTTCACGACCGCATTAAGCTGGCGCAGCGGTTTTGTGAACGTCTGGTTCTGGCGCAGAACGTACAAATCCGCCGGGTGGAGCAGCTTAAGGCGCGGCATATTGAAGGCTATGTCCGTGAACGACTGGCGCAGAGTGAGCGACTGAATAACCGCTCGCTGGGCCTGTCTGGCGCATCCCGTGACGGTACGAAGCAGGCCATAATGCCGGAACATTACCACCATGTGCTGGAAACCGCCCATGCAAAAGATCCGGGGATGGCAGCGGCGCTGGAACTCTCAAGGCTGATGGGCCTGCGTTCGCAGGAGGTGGTGCAAAACGTACAGTCGCTGAAAACGTGGAAACAGGTGCTGGATCGCGGTGAGTCCCGGTTAATGGTGGTTTTCGGCACCAAAGGTGGACGGCCCCGCGAGACAATTATTCTTGATGCTGTCGCTGTCAGAAAAGCGCTGGATAATGCGCTGGCTGTGTCAGAAGATCACCACGGCAGGCTGATAGATAAACCCGACCTGAAAAGCGCGATGAAATACTGGCACAGCCAGGCGGCGGGCCTTGGTTTAACTGGCGCATATCCCCCGCACTCGTTGCGCTATGCCTGGGCGCAGGATGCGATCCGTCACTATCTGGCGCAGGGTTACAGCGAAAAAGAAGCGCTGGCGATGACGGCGATGGATCTGGGCCATGGCGACGGGCGCGGGCGGTATGTGGCGCAGGTTTACGGGAGGAGAGATTGATTGACAAACAATAATAGTTTTTAACTCGTAAAATATGATTATTAATCGGTATATGGGTGATTTTATGACAGTTGTCATAAAATATACGGACAAGCAGGCGCGGCTAATTGATAGTCGTTACCTTGAAGAGATTGTGTTATTCATCGATTTTCACCCCAAATTATTTGCCACAAATAATTTGGGGTGATTTCCTATTAATTTTGCGTTATTCATCGGTTTTCGTACAAAAAATTTTGGAGGCAAAATTTTTTGTACGCTTTCCTATCAACACTGACAGGAACAATAATCACTGACTATTAAGATCGTAATTATTTATGATAGATCAATTAGTTATGTTTATGTGAATCATTTTTAATAGCCATCACGTTATAAAATACCTTTTATTCATCGTTTTTCACCGAAAAAATTTCTACGTAGAAATTTTTTGTACAGTTTCCTCTCAATAACTCCCCTTGTGAACGGTTTAGACTATTAACAGGTCTCTGGTGCAGCAGTATATTGATTTTACTGATGATTGCGCCAGTAAAAGGGAAAGGCCGGAAAGGGTAAGGGGCGGGTTAAGGGTAACAGCGCCAGACCGGAAAAGGCCAAAGGGCTTAAAAGGCTAAAGCTGGCGCAGATTGTATATCCGATGATGCCTGGCGCAGTCCTGCCGTATACGGCGATGGCATGCTGGTGCAGATAAACTGTGACAGTGAACTGGTGCAACTCTGATGTGCTGGTGAGTCAGTTTCTGGTGCAGATTGTCTGGCTGTGCTCACCAGAAATTCTTTATCATGAATAATTTTTGATACTTACCTGTTGATTCGTGAAATATTGATAGGTTTTCATGCAAAATTATTCTACATCGAATAATTTTGTACGCTTTCCGATTAATAACTAAAAAATTGAAGGAAAAACCGTTCAATACAAAAAGCAGATCCGGATTCAATCAGGATCTGCTTTTTCATTATTCAACAAATGACGCAATGGCAGGCTCAGGCCACCTTACGCTGCTGCGCATAAATATATAGCGCAGCGTCCCCCTCGCAGCTCACGTCCAGATAAGGCGAGTCACTTTGTTCATTTGTTTACCCCATACATTGCGGGTAAAGTCGAACTTACCTGTTTTCCCCACCATACCATTACTTCAACCCGTTGCTCAAGGTAGGTCGAGCGGTTATAAGCTGCGCGTGTTTTGTCACTTTGAACATGAGCAAGTACAGCTTCGATAACATCAGGGGAAAAACCGGCTTCATTCATGGCGGTACTACCGATAGCCCGAAAACCATGTGACACCAGTTCTCCCTTATAGCCGATCCGTTTAAGCGCAGCGTTAACAGTCTGGCGATGCATTGAACGATCAAGGTGAATACGGCCTGGAAACAAAAAGCGCGAATTCTGACTCAGCGGTTTTAATTGCTCTAGAATCCATAGTGCTTCTGGCAATAATGGGATCTGGTGTTCACGGCGTTTCTTCATCCGTTCTTTAGGAATTGTCCAGACCTTTTTGCCCATATCAATTTCCGACCATTCGGCTTCTGCCGCTTCAACAGGACGTGTTAATGTCAGTAACTGCCATTTAATCAGATATCGGGTTAACAGCCCCAAATTGGTTGTTTCAATTCGACGTGTTAGCTCAGGTATACGTTCAGGGCGGATAGTCGGCATATGCTCTGTCTGCGGTTTTTTAAACACCTGTCCAACACGAGAAAGCGGGTTAGCTTCTATAAGCCTCAGATTGACAGCAAACTCCATAATTTCGTTAACGCGTTGTATAAGGCGGCTCAGGGTTTCAAGTGCTCCCCGAACTTCGACGGGTTTTAACGCTGTAATTAATGTTGGTGCTTTTATCTCGGCTACGGATAGGTCACCAAGCGCAGGAAATACATCACGCTCCAGCGATGACCAGATTTGCGTGGCGTGTTTTTCTGAAACAACCTCCCGTTTAACGTCATGCCATTTTCTAGCCACAACTGAGAAGCGGCTCTCTTCAGTTATTTTGGCCTGTGTTTTTGCTTCGCGTTCGAGATCTTTTGGGTCAATGCCTTTAGCCAGTAAAGAAAGATATTTCTGATGTTCAATACGTGCATCAGCAAGAGTAAGTTCGGGATAGGATCCCAGACTGACTTCTGTGCCTTTACCTGTTGATGGACGCGTATAGCGAAATCGCCAGTATTTTTTGCCGGAAGGTTTCATTTGTAGGCACAAACCTTTGCCGTCAAACAGAAGATAGGGCTTGGTAGAGGGCTTTGCTTTCTGGATCTCAGAAGCGGAAAGTGGACGGGTTACAATTGCCATCTTAACTCCTTAGAAAGATTCGGCCAGAGGCCGGTTTCAGAAGAACAGATAGCTTGTAGGCTCCAGAATTTAATGAATTTTTTCCGCAAACAATTCAAAATGAGTGTATGAAATTAGTGGATCTCAACGGTACACTCATTCGTCTACTCATTGTCTCTGGCTTCCCTGAAACGGGTAAGGAAGTATAAGAACGAAAAAAAAACCGCAAGCCGTTTATAGCTACGCGGCTTCTTATATTCTAAGGACTTGTACGGACGCCTTAAAACAACGAGTTGGTTGCGGGGGCCGGATTTGAACCGACGACCTTCGGGTTATGAGCCCGACGAGCTACCAGGCTGCTCCACCCCGCGTCCGTCTTTATACCTGATGTGGTTTGCGCCACCGGTATAAACTTCTCAAATTGTCTTAATTGGTTGCGGGGGCCGGATTTGAACCGACGACCTTCGGGTTATGAGCCCGACGAGCTACCAGGCTGCTCCACCCCGCGTCCGTGGGTGCGCAATATACTCTGCTGACTCGTCAATGCAACCTTTTTTTAAAATAATTCGCTGATTTCAGGTTCAAATGCTGAAATATAACCCTGATTGGCGTTTTTTTATGCGACCCGCACACTTCCGGGCGGAACGCATTTCAATAGCCGCACGGGTTTGCTATCTTCGCGAAGCATCTGCTGTAACTGATATGACGAGAGAATAATGAAAGGACGTTGGCTTAACTACCTGTTTACTGGCGCGATGATTGCTGTTCTGGCCGCCTGTTCCTCCAAACCGACCGATCGCGGCCAGCAATATAAAGATGGCAAACTGACCCAGCCTTTCTCGCTGGTGAACCAGCCTGACGCCGTCGGCGTGCCGATTAACGCCGGTGATTTTGTCGAGCAGGTGAGGCAGATTCGCAGCGCATCCCCGCGGCTCTATAATAACCAGAACAGTGTCTACAGCGCCGTTCAGGAGTGGCTGCGCGCTGGCGGCGACACCCGTAGTCTGCGCCAGTTTGGCCTTGACGCCTGGCAGATGGAAGGCGCCGATAACTACGGCAACGTCCAGTTTACCGGTTACTACACGCCGGTTATTGAAGCGCGTCGCACCCGGCAGGGCGCATTCCAGTATCCCATCTACCGTATGCCGCCGAAACGTGGCCGCCTGCCTTCCCGGGCGCAGATTTATGCCGGCGCTCTGAGCGATAAGTATATTCTGGCGTACAGCAATTCGCTGATGGATAACTTTATTATGGATGTCCAGGGCAGCGGCTATGTCGATTTTGGCGATGGTACCCCGCTGACCTTCTTTGGCTATGCCGGGAAAAACGGCCACGGCTATTACAGTATTGGTAAGGTGTTGATCGATCGCGGCGAAGTAAAGCGCGAAGATATGTCGATGCAGGCCATCCGCCACTGGGGCGAAACCCACAGCGAGGCCGAAGTGCGCGAGCTGCTGGAGCAGAATCCGTCATTTGTGTTCTTTAAACCAGAAGTGTATGCGCCGGTGAAAGGCGCCAGCGCCGTGCCGCTGGTTGGCCGCGCATCGGTGGCGTCGGATCGTTCGATTATTCCGGCCGGCACTACGCTGCTGACCGAAGTACCGCTGCTGGATAACAACGGCAAATTTACCGGGCAGTACGAGCTGCGAGTAATGGTGGCGCTGGATGTCGGCGGCGCGATTAAAGGGCAGCACTTCGATATTTACCAGGGGATTGGCCCGGAAGCCGGACATCGTGCCGGCTGGTATAATCACTATGGCCGCGTCTGGGTGCTGAAAACGGCGCCGGGAGCCGGCACCAGCGTATTTAACGGTTAACTTTTACGTCTGACGGGGCAGCGACTGTCCCGTCGGCGTTACTATCCTGTCTCCATGCCTTTCTGACGGCGCGTGCCGCCAGAGGGGGCGTCATGTATAATCAGCCGGTTTTTTCATTGCTCTTTTCCGAGGTTTATCATGTCCGCACCGCTTTCCGATGCCTGGCTGCAGCGTTTTGGCGGCACCGCCCGCCTGTATGGCAACGACGCGCTGGCGCTTTTTGCCGCTTCCCATATTTGCGTTATTGGTATTGGCGGGGTGGGATCCTGGGCGGCTGAGGCGCTGGCGCGTACCGGGATTGGCGCGATTACGCTGATTGATATGGACGATGTCTGCGTAACCAATACCAATCGCCAGATCCATGCCCTGAGCGGTAATGTCGGGCTGGCGAAGGCTGAGGTGATGGCCGAACGTATCCGCCTGATTAACCCTGAATGCGTCGTTACGGTGATCGACGACTTTGTGACGGCGGACAATGTGGCGCAATATCTGGATCGCGGGTTCAGCTATGTGATTGATGCTATTGATAGCGTGCGCCCCAAGGCGGCGCTGATCGCCTGGTGCCGACGCAACAAGATCCCGCTGGTAACCACGGGTGGAGCGGGGGGGCAGATCGATCCTACGCAGATCCAGGTGGCCGATCTGGCGAAAACCATTCAGGATCCGCTGGCGGCGAAACTGCGTGAAAGGCTGAAGAGCGATTTTGGCGTAGTGAAGAACAGCAAAGGGAAACTGGGGGTAGACTGTGTTTTCTCGACGGAAGCGCTGGTTTACCCGCAGGCGGATGGCTCAGTGTGCGCGGCGAAGAGCACCGCAGAGGGGCCAAAGCGGATGGACTGCGCCTCCGGCTTTGGCGCGGCCACGATGGTGACCGCCAGCTTTGGTTTTGTGGCGGTATCCCATGCCCTGAAGAAAATGATGGCGAAGTCGCAGCGCCAGCAATCAGCCGCCTGACGCCGCTTGCGCTGCCCGGCGAACGGCGTCGGCCAGCGCCGCCAGCCCCTGGCTGCGCGATGCGCTGAGCTGCCCCTGCAGTCCCAGTTCGTTGAATAACGCCAGCGGATCTGTCGCCGCAATCTGCGATGCCGTTTTGCCCTCCACGGCGGTCAGCAGTACTGCCAGCAGCCCACGAACAATACGCCCTTCACTGTCGCCGTAGAAGTGCAGTCGCCCGTCAGGCCGACGCTGCCAGCCGAGCCAGACGCGGTTTTCGCATCCAGACACCTCTATTGATGGGGTTTTGAGTTCCGGCGCCAGCGCCGGGAGCTGTTTACCCAGCAGAATCAACTGGCGGTATTTTTCTTCCCACTGTTGTGCCGCGCAGAAGGTCTGGCGTAGCGTCTGGTCGGTAATTGTGCTGCCGAACGGATGTTCGGTTGAGTTGGCATGGGTCATTCAGTCCACCAGTAAATCAAGCGCCCGGTCGACGGCATCCACTAATGCCTCGACATCCTGGCGGGTGTTCCAGGGTGCAAAAGAAGCGCGTAGTGTACCACTTAGCCCGAGCGCCGCCAGCAGCGGTTGAGCGCAGTGCTGCCCGGCACGCAGCGCGATACCTGCTTCGGCCAGCAGCGTCGCCATATCGCCATGGTGAACGCCATCGAAGTTGAAGGCCAGCAGGCTGGCATCCTGACAGCGCAGGCTACGGAAGCCCGGGCGCAGGGCCAGGGCCTCTTCCGCCAGGGTGGCCAGCCCGCGGCAATACTGCTCCGCCTGGGCCATGTCGATACCGGCAAGCCACTCCAGCGCCGCATTCAGGCCAATTACGCCGGCGATGTTCGGCGTACCTGCCTCAAATCGCCACGGGGCTTCCCGGGGAGTAAAACCGTCAAAACTGACCTGGCTGAGCATTTTTCCGCCTCCCTGCCAGGGCGGCATCTCATCGAGCAGCGCCTGTTTGGCGTATAACACGCCAATACCGGTCGGGCCGTAAAGTTTATGGCCGGAAAAGGCGTAGAAATCGATATCCAGCGCCTGCACATCCGGGGCATGGTGAACCGCGCCCTGGGCGCCATCCACGACCACTACGGCGCCGGCGGCGTGCGCCAGAGCGATGGCCCGCGGCAGATCCGGGCAGCCTCCGGTGACGTTGGACATTTGCCCCAGCGCCAGAATGCGGCTGCGGGAATTCAGCAGCGCCGGCAGACGTTGCAGATCGGGCAGACGATCGCCGCCCAGGGGAAGTTTCACCACTCTGGCGCCGGTCTGCTGCGCGACCATCAGCCAGGGCACCAGATTGGCATGGTGTTCCGCCTCGCTGACGATAATCTCATCGCCGGGTTGCAGGCGCTCCCGGGCGTAGCTGCTGGCCACCAGATTGAGAGATTCCGTGGTGCCGCGGGTCCAGATAATTTCATGCGCCGAACGAGCGTTAAGCCACGCGGCAACGGTTTGCCGGGCGGCTTCGTAACGATCCGTCAGGCTGCGGGCATGGGGGGACTGGCCACGATGCACGCTACCGCTTTCCTGAAGATAGAAATCGCGGGTCGCGTCGAAAACCGCCTGTGGTTTCAAGGCCGTGGCGGCGATGTCCAGATAAACCCCGGCGTCGGCCAGGGCCGGAAAGGCGGCCCGAAACAGGGTGGGATTAAATGCTTTCATGAATATCCTCGCGTCGATGGCCGATCGTGGCCTATTTTCAGACGGCGGACAAGAGCCGGTGATGGTTCGGAATCGTCTGTTTCTGCGGGCAGTATGTAATCAGTTTGTTATGCTATTTATTGTCGGGCGTTTGATTTGCCCTGTTAATAAATGAGAGCTGCATAGCATTAATCACTACAAGGAGAACAACGATGAACAAGACTGCCGCTGTAATTTCTGCCTGTATGATGACCTTCGCGCTTGCCGCCTGTTCAGGCTCTAACTATGTCATGCACACCAATGACGGGCGGACCATTGTTGCGGATGGTAAACCGACGACGGACGACGATACCGGTATGATCAAGTATAAAGACGCCAATGGCAACCAGCAGCAAATTAACCGTTCTGATGTGAAAGAGATGGTTGAACTCAATAACTAACGCCGCTTTTTGACATAAAAATGGTTACCGGCGCCCCTCTGTGGGCGCCGGTTGCGTTTTGCGGGCAAAAAAAAGCACCGCGAAAGCGGTGCTACATTAATCACTATGGACAGACAGGGTAAATGTACAGGAAGTGAAATAAGGTAGCCTTGCTACCGGGGTCTGAATCGCCAGACCAATTTGCAAACACAACAACACAACATCACAACCGTAAGCCAAAAGCCCTTCAGGCCACGCCTGAAACACTTTTCGTTCCGGCTCAGGAAGTGGCGCCACTATAGGTATTTGCTGGTGCATCCACAACGGACAATTTATAATGCCTCAGATAAAAAAAACTAATAGGTTAATGGCTTAATCTATTTGTTAAATTCCTTAACATTCGAACCACACAATCATGTCCAAGCGATTGCCTCCACTTAATGCATTACGTGCGTTTGACGCCGCGGCCCGCCACTTGAGTTTTACCCGGGCGGCGGAAGAGTTGTTTGTGACTCAGGCTGCGGTCAGCCATCAGATCAAATCCCTG
The DNA here is from genome assembly GCF_001484765.1 of Entomohabitans teleogrylli. Classification (GTDB taxonomy): domain Bacteria; phylum Pseudomonadota; class Gammaproteobacteria; order Enterobacterales; family Enterobacteriaceae; genus Entomohabitans; species Entomohabitans teleogrylli. Next base: position 38,494 of record NZ_LLXO01000037.1, read on the forward strand.
GAGGATTTTCTGGGGCTGAAATTGTTCCGACGGCGCAACCGTTCGCTGTTGCTCACAGAGGAGGGGCAGAGCTATTTTCTCGAAATCAAAGAGATCTTCTCACTATTGACCGAAGCTACCCGCAAACTGCAGGCGCGCAGCGCCAAAGGGGCATTGACGGTGAGTCTACTGCCCAGCTTCGCTATTCACTGGCTGGTGCCGCGTCTGGCCAGTTTTAATAACGCCTGGCCCGGCATTGATGTGCGTATCCAGGCCGTCGATCGTCAGGAAGATAAACTGGCGGATGATGTGGACGTGGCGATTTTCTATGGCCGCGGCAACTGGCCGGGGCTACGGGTGGAAAAGCTGTATGCTGAATATTTGCTGCCAGTCTGTTCGCCGCTATTGTTAACCGGCGACAAACCCCTGAAGCGTCCGGAGGATCTGGCGCGCCAGACGCTGTTGCATGACGCCTCGCGGCGCGACTGGCAGGCCTATACTCGCCAATTGGGCCTGGCGCATATAAATGTTCAGCAGGGGCCGATTTTCAGCCACAGCGCAATGGTGCTGCAGGCGGCTATCCACGGCCAGGGCGTGGCGCTGGCGAACAATGTGATGGCCCAGTCAGAAATCGAAGCCGGGCGACTGGTGTGCCCGTTCAATGATGTTCTGGTAAGTAAAAACGCTTTTTATCTGGTTTGTCATGACAGCCAGGCAGAACTGGGTAAAATAGCGGCCTTCCGGCAATGGATTCTGGCGAAAGCAGCCAGCGAGCAGGAAAAATTTCGCTTTCGCTATGAGCAATAGATACTGTTTTCGCGCCTCCTGCGGCGCGCATGACTTTAGGGTTCCATCATGACCAGCCGTTTTATGCTGATATTTGCCGCCATCAGCGGCTTCATTTTTGTTGCGCTGGGCGCTTTTGGCGCTCATGTTCTCAGTAAATCCCTTGGCGCCGTGGAAATGGCCTGGTTACGTACCGGACTCGAGTATCAGGCGTTTCATACCCTGGCGATTCTCGGGCTGGCGGTGGCCATGCAGCGCCGTATTAGCATCTGGTTCTACTGGAGCAGCGTGTTTCTGGCGCTGGGAACGGTGCTGTTCAGCGGCAGTTTGTACTGCCTGGCGCTTTCTCATCTGCGCCTGTGGGCGTTTGTCACCCCGGTTGGGGGCGTCAGTTTTCTGGTCGGCTGGGTGTTGATGTTTATTGGTGCGCTGCGCCTGAAACGTAAAGGCGTGGGTAATGAATAAGGTCATTCTGTACTGCCGTCCAGGGTTTGAAAAAGAGTGCGCGGCAGAGATTACTGACAAAGCCGCGCAGCGCGAGGTATATGGTTTTGCCCGGGTAAAAGAGCATTCCGGCTATGTTATTTTTGAATGTTACCAGCCTGGCGAGGCGGATAAACTGGGGCGCGAACTGCCTTTCAGCTCGCTGATCTTTGCCCGCCAGATGATCGTTGCCGGCGAACTGCTCAAAGATCTGCCGCCGGAAGATCGTATTACGCCGATCGTCGCAGCGCTACAGGGTGCCGTGGAAAAAGGCGGCGAGCTGCGCGTTGAAGTGGCGGATACCAATGAAAGCAAAGAGCTGATGAAGTTCTGCCGCAAGTTTACTGTGCCGCTGCGCGCGGCGCTGCGCGATGCGAAGATCCTGACCTCTTACGAAACCGCGAAGCGGCCAGTGGTGCATCTGTTTTTTATCGCCCCGGGCTGCTGCTATGCGGGCTATTCCTACAGCAATAATAATTCGCCCTTCTATATGGGGATTCCGCGCCTGAAGTTTCCATCCGACGCGCCGAGCCGCTCAACGCTGAAACTGGAAGAGGCGTTTCATGTATTTATTCCCGCTGATGAGTGGGATGAGCGTCTGGCGAACGGGATGTATGCCGTGGATCTCGGTGCCTGTCCCGGCGGCTGGACCTATCAACTGGTGAAGCGCAACATGTGGGTTTACTCCATTGATAACGGGCCGATGGCGCAAAGTCTGATGGATACCGGGCAGGTGACCTGGCTGCGCGAGGATGGTTTCAGGTATCGTCCGACGCGCAGCAATATCTCCTGGATGGTGTGCGATATGGTGGAAAGGCCGGCGAAGGTCACCGCGCGGATGGCGGAGTGGCTGGTCAACGGCTGGTGCCGGGAGACTATTTTTAACCTCAAACTGCCGATGAAAAAGCGCTATGAGGAGCTGTCGAACAACCTGGCGTCGCTGCGTGAGCAACTGGAAAAGCACGGTATTAATGCGCAGATTCAGGCCCGGCAGTTGTACCACGATCGTGAAGAGGTCACGGTACATGTGCGTCGTATCTGGGCCGCTGTAGGAGGGCGCCGGGATGAGCGGTAGAGTTTGCTCAGGCTTGTAACGTGCTGCTATCTGCCGTTAGCCGGTAACTAACAGAAGAAAGGGGGCTCATGATAGCCTCTTTTTTTATTTATTGCGGAACAGGAGCTTGCTGAGCAGCAAAGGCGGAGCGCCGGCCACAGTGGTAAAAACCACTATCGTCGCCGGGGCCGGCTGCCGGGTGTGCAGGGCAAAATCACGCCTCGCGATGGAGCCGCAACTGCTGCAAATTGCCGTCCATGGTTAAATCTGTCTGTAGCCGGGCGACCCGGCGGCAAATAAATGCCATCTCCTGATGGGTTTCCAGCTTCGAGCGCCATTTCTCCGGCACCTCGTCAAGGTGTTGATAGAGGGTCTCAAGAGTGCTGAACTGGCCGAGAAGCTGAGCGGCGCTCTTCGGACCGATGCCGGCTACCCCGGGAATTTTACTGCTGCTGATACCTGTCAGCCCCCAGTAATCCGGCAGTTGCGCGGGCGTCACGCCGAACTCCCGGGCGATGAAAGGGGCATCGAGCCAGCGCTTCTGAAAGTAGTCACGGATTTGGATGGTCGGGGAAAGCAACTGGCAATAGCCTTTGTCGGTCGAAACAATGGTCGCCGTATGGCCCGCCCGGGCCACTTTCACCGCCAGGGTTGCCGCCAGATCGTCCGCCTCGTCGCCGGGAGAGAACCAGCAGGCCACTCCCCGGCGCTGGAAGGTCTCCTTTAGCGCCGGCAGCTCTTCAGCCAGGGATTCCGGCATTGGCGGTCTGCCGGCTTTGTAATCCGGCAGTATCTGATGCCGCCAGCCCTCGCGGCGGGACTCATCGTCAAAGACCGCCACTGCATGGGTTGGCTGGCTGTGGGCAATCAACTGTTCCAGCGCGTGGCGACAGGTTTCACTACACGGCGACCCCTGTACCGCGTGAATACGGCGAATCAGATTCAGGGCATCAACAATCAATAAATGGACGGTCATGGCATACGGGTCTGGTGGTTGGGTGTGGGTACCCTACCATTAGCTGGCGGTAGCGACCATGACCTGGTCGGGAATCGGGAAGACACTTCGCAAAAAAACGCCCCGGGGCGGGGCGCAAGTACAGCATACTCAAAGCAGGCATGATTAATCGCAGGCGACAATCTTCATCGCCAGACCGCCCTGTGACGTTTCGCGGTATTTGGCATTCATGTCTTTACCGGTTTCGTACATGGTTTCAATCACTTTATCCAGGCACACCCGCGGCTCGCTGGTGCGGCGCAGCGCCATACGGGCGGCGTTTACCGCTTTAACCGCGGCGATCGCGTTACGTTCGATACAGGGAACCTGCACCTGGCCGGCGACCGGATCGCAGGTTAGCCCCAGGTTATGCTCCATGCCGATTTCCGCCGCAATGCAAACCTGCGCCGGACTACCGCCCAGCAGTTCCGCCAGCCCGGCGGCGGCCATTGAACAGGCGACGCCGACCTCCCCCTGACAGCCGACTTCCGCGCCGGAAATGGAGGCGTTCATCTTGTACAGCGAGCCGATAGCGCTGGCCGCCAGCAGGTAGCGGGCAATGGAGTTGGCATTCACTTCACGGATAAACTTGTCGTAATAGGCGAGGACGGCGGGAACTATACCGCAGGCGCCATTGGTCGGAGCGGTGACTACGCGCCCGCCGGCGGCATTTTCTTCGTTTACCGCCAGAGCGAACATATTGATCCAGTCCACCACGCTCATCGGGTCGACGGTGGTCTTATCGCTGGTGACCAGCATGCGGCGCAGCGCCGCTGCCCGACGCGGTACGCGCATTTTCCCCGGCAGTACGCCCTCGGTGCTGATCCCACGTTCAATCCCAGCGCGCATCACTTCCCACACCTGCATCAGATGCTGGTTGAGCGCCTGCTGGCTGTGTATAGCCAGCTCATTTTTCATGACCAGCCCGGAAAGCGAGAGGCCGGTCTCTTTACAGTGGCGCTGCAAATCCGCCGCGTTTTTATAAGGATAGGGCACGGTAATATCAGAGGCCGCAGTCTGACCGAAGTGCGCTTCATCGACAATAAAACCGCCGCCGATCGAGTAATAGGTCTGGCTGTAGAGTGCGGTGTCGCCCGCCAGGGCAGTGATACGCATCCCGTTTTCATGCAGGGAAAGGTTGTCAGCATGGAAATTCATACTGGTCGCAACCGAGAAGTCGACTTCGTGACCGCCACCCGCCAGCAGCAGGCGACCGTGGGTGTTGACGTCCTGAATAAAATCGCCAATCCCGTCAATGTCGACGCTGTCTGGTAGGTTGCCCGCCAGGCCCATAATAATAGCGATATCGGTGTGGTGCCCTTTGCCGGTCAGCGATAGTGAACCGTAAACGTCCACCACTATGCGGGTAACATCGTGCAATATTCCCTGTTCAATCAGGTCGTCGGTAAATTGCTTGCCCGCTTTCATCGGTCCAACGGTATGGGAGCTGGAAGGTCCGATACCGATCTTGAAAATATCAAAAACGCTAATCATGTAGCATCCATTCAGGGTTCAGAGAATGAAACGGCGCGCCGCCCGGCTGAGCGGCGCAGTGCTGTTAGCTGAACAGCGAGTAGAAGATGGCGGAGATGGCGATAAGCCCCATCAACACCACAAAGGCGTTGCTGATATGGCCGCTGTATTTGCGCATCGC
>NZ_KQ947386.1 GCF_001484765.1 Entomohabitans teleogrylli
GAATAACCGGTAACTGTCAGATCAGGTCTGAGCTAATACACTTTATCCAACAAAAAATCAAGTTCCATCTGAATACCTCTCTCCTTTTTCTGTTTTTACTACCATTCTGTAATCGTTACTGAACCTCAGGATCAGCCAACTTTGTGTTTGATGACAGGACTGTTAGTCTCACGCATGAGAATTACCTCGTATTTTGTATAAGGTTTCGACACCCATATCACAACCGGTAACTTTCGGCCTTTCAAGACCACATGTCAGATCACGTCGCAACTGATACACGTAAGCGTACGGTAAACCCATTTATCAACCAGTTCCGTCAAGTTTGATTAAAGGCAGAGATTTGATTACTCCTGCATATTTTTTATGAAAATCACTTTGTCTTCATTGATAGCATAGTAATTGCGTATTCTTGCCTCATTGATGAAACCTTGCTTGCTATAAAAGGCACGAGCCGCGTTAAAATCGATAAGGCTCGATGTCTCCACTAATAATAATCTGGCATGTTTATTTCGCAATTCTTTTTCGATCCGGTTAATCAACGCCTGACCAACGCCCTGACGCTGATGGGAAGGACTGATCCATAGCATCAATAGATTCCAGACATCACTGGTCATTACTTCCGGTGCGCAATATGCAATGCCCGCTAAGCCTTCTTGTTCGGCGCTAAACCATAACTCATCTGATTCACCAGAGAAATAATTTTTGAGAGTGTCCCGTACATGTAATAACCCCTCATCATCAAACTGACCACTTTTCTGTAACATGTCGAGCAATGGTTCTACATCAGAAGGTTCGACTGGACGAATAATCATAGAAATTCCCTTTTACACAATAGAATTAAACGATCAGTTTCAATTGTATAGCAGATTGATGCCAACTTGAGTTAAACAGATTATCCGACACAAAATCCATACTCCAGCACTGATCGATATGGCTCAGGACCGGACGTTGCTGGCGATGTGCTGCACTGACATGTCTGCGGGGGCGCTTTCTGCGCAGGTTGAGGCCTTCCAGACAGTAAATCCNCCCGCCGCAGCTGGATATGAATACGCGGACAGCCATAGCGTATCCGGGTTTCCGCGATCTCCCGGATACGCAGGGTTATTGCTCTGTCATCAGCCAACTCTGCCAGTGGTATACGGTTCTGCTCTGCATCAATAGCCCGCATCCCCGGCGAATGCTTATACGATAAGCCTCCCGCAGGAAATGCACCGCCTGGCGCTTCTGAGCCGGCCTCAGAACTTTTGCTTCAGTACCTCCTGCAACATCTCCTTATCCAGACTCAGATCGGCCACCAGTTTCTTCAGCCGCTGATTTTCATCCTCCAGATCTTTGATTCTTTTAATATCGGCCGCTTCCATCCCGCCATACTTTGCCTTCCAGTTGTAATAGCTGGCTTCCGAAATAGCGGCCTCACGGCACACATCCTTGACGGTACGTCCTGCTTCGACGGACTTCAATACGGCGATGATCTGGTGTTCAGTGAATCGGATCTTGCGCATAGCGATCTCCTCAGGGGACATAATCAGTATGTCGGAAGATCTCTAAAAGTGAATGGTTCGTTTTGCCGGGATACTTACACTCCACAATGACGGGCATAGGCTGATTTACTCATTGATGTCATTTAAACCTCATATAAGGGGAATTTACTTAAGTAACATGGGCAGAAAAATGTTGAATATTTCAGCCTAACTATATAATTTCTTTCTAGTTATAGATTTTCTATTATAAGCCAAAAGGACTACTTATGATACTGACAACTTCGGAAAATAGCTTCAATGATGGTTTTACTGATGATTCAGATTTATTTAATAGAAAACCACTATTTGAGCAAATAATGAGAGTTACACTACAAGCTCCAGATGAAAATCTTGTATTAGCTTTAGAGGACAAATGGGGTAATGGAAAGTCAGCCTTTGTTAAAATGATGACTTCAGAAATAAATTTACGGCACGATGATTTAAATATTATATATTTTGATGCCTACGAAAATGATTATCAAACAGATCCTTTCATATCGTTATCATCAGTAATATATGAAATGATTGAGGGCGAAAAAACACTCGCCCCTAAGCTTGGTGAAAAACTATTGAATGCCAGTAAGAAAATAGGTGTCTCAGTACTTTCTCACTCTGCAAAATTTGCTATTTCCGCAGCCACAGCTAATCTTTTGACAGCCACAAGCTTAGAAAAAGCAACAGATGCATTAACTGATTCGTTATCAAACCCCGTAGAGGAATACATAGCAAATAAAATCAAATCAGCCAAGAATGAAAGAAACAACATCATTTATTTTAAGCAAACCCTAGAGGAATTCTTCACTAAAACAAATAAAAAAAACCTAATTGTGATTGACGAACTCGATAGAGCAAGACCAGATTATTCATTAGATTTACTGGAAAAAATAAAACATATATTCTCTGTGAAAGGATTCGTTTTTCTCCTTGTCGTTAATCGGGATCAATTTGAGAAGAGTATTGAGTGCCGTTACGGAAACATCGATTCCAGACTATACCTTAACAAATTCATTCATTACTGGTTTAGCTTACCTAAAGTCACACGTAATAATGAAAGAGTAAAAGAGGGATATCAACAGTCAACAATGGAGCAGTATTTACTGTCTATAGATAAAAAACAAAGACTTCTAACAAGAGGAGGTCCTCTCGTCAATACGTTATCCATGCTTCTGGAAAATAACGGATGTTCTCTCAGAGAGGCTGAGCGTTGCTACTCAGTTTTTTCCGTGATTGATAATAAACATTTGATAACTGAAATGCCAGGAACAGTTTTTCAAGTATCCTTGGCATTGGTATGTTTCCTTAAAGTCTGCAGCCCTGCATTACTCGAAAAATTGATTAAAAAAACAATCACAGCTGAAAGAGTCATATCATCCATAAACATCCCTCAGAATGAAATAAATAAAAGCGAGCATTTTTATAAATTAAATTGCATTATTAACTATCATCTACTGACTGATGATGAAATGCGAGAGAGAAGACGAATTCCTAACCCGAAAGATTCCTTACTGCAGGAAATCGAAGGCAGCAGAAGCAGACGAATAGAATATATTGACAGTATTTACACTTCATTTAACAACATGACTATTTCTGACTTTTAACAACTCCCCCCCATTAGAATGGGGGGAGTATTTTATAGCGAACTTTTTTTGCCCCCTCAATCTCCGCCTAACAAACATCATCATTTGTGAATGTATACTGTAGGTAAACATATCCCTGTGAAGAACTGTTCGCTCTGGCTTCGATAGAAATAGCACCAATATTATTTTTTAGCGGCGTTTCTTTTGTTCCCTTCCAGATGGCGAATAGGAAGCGCTCTTTTTTATTTAGCCCCATCATCCAGTCCTGAGGCTCTTTCCAGATAGAACAGCATATACCCCCGGATATACCCCCAAAATGATGTAGATTAGGGGTACTTCGCTAGACCTCAAAATAATGAGAAAGGGCTTGAAGCTAGAGTATAGAAGGGTTCTTGAGGACTTGAGTAGACTTTGAGAGATGCTTAAATGGTGCCGGTAATAGGAGTCGAACCTACGACCTTCGCATTACGAATGCGCTGCTCTACCAACTGAGCTATACCGGCTTTCAGAAACGCTCACGAACGTGAAGCGCGGTGTAAAAGGTTAAGTAAAAGCGGGTGATGCGTCAATGGCTGCCTGATTCAAGCGGCTATTTTTACATCACCCGCCATTCCGTTAAGCACGAATGGTGTTATCGCCGAAACCGATCCACTTGTAAGTGGTCAACGCCTCCAGCCCCATCGGGCCTCTGGCGTGCAGCTTCTGGGTACTGACCGCCACTTCGGCGCCAAGGCCAAACTGGGCGCCATCGGTAAAGCGGGTTGACGCATTTACATACACCGCCGACGAATCCACCTCATTCACAAACCGATCGGCATTGCGCAGTGTGCGGGTCAGAATCGCATCCGAGTGCTGGGTACCGTGTTCACGAATATGGGCAATGGCCTCATCCAGTGACTCCACCAGCCTGATGTTCAGATCCAGCGACAGAAACTCATCGTCATACTCATGCGCCTGTACCGCAACCACCTGCGCCGGCCCGCCCGTCAGGCGCGCCAGTACGTTTTCATCGGCATGCAGGGTCACACCGCTCGCCGCCATTTGCTGGCTCAGCGCCGGCAGGAAGCTATCCGCCACGCCCTTGTGCACCAGCAGCGTCTCCACGGTATTACAGGTACTGGGGCGCTGCGTCTTGGCATTGACGATAACCTTCAACGCCGGCTCAATTTCCGCTGTTTCATCAACAAAAATATGGCATACGCCGATACCGCCGGTGATCACAGGAATGGTCGACTGCTCACGACACAGCTTGTGCAGGCCAGCGCCGCCGCGCGGAATCAGCATGTCGATATACTTATCCATGCGCAGCATCTCATTCACCAGCGCCCGATCCGGGCTTTCAATCGCCTGCACCGCGCCGCCGGGTAAACCGCACTCCTCCAGCGCCTGCTGGATAACCTTTACCGTCGCGGCATTGGTGCGCCAGGTCTCTTTACCGCCGCGCAGAATCGCCGCATTACCGGTTTTCAGGCACAGCGCCGCAACATCAACTGTCACATTGGGCCGCGCCTCATAGATAACGCCAATGACCCCCAGCGGCACGCGACGGCGCTCAATACGCAGACCGCTGTCCAGCAAACCGCCATCAATCACCTGCCCCACCGGGTCCGCCAGATTACATACCTGGCGCACATCGCCGGCAATTGCGCTCAACCGCTCGACAGTCAGAGACAGACGATCGATCATCGCCTCGCTCAGGCCATCGGCGCGGGCCTGCGCCACATCCTGGGCGTTAGCCTGCAGAATCTCCGCCGCCTGCGCTTCCAGATAATCAGCGATTCTTTCCAGCACGCGGTTCTTCTCTTTCGCGGAGAGCTGCGCCAGTTGATAAGAAGCCGCTTTCGCCGCTTTGCCCATTTGTTCCAGCATTGGCCCGCTCCTTAATTCACAATCATGTCGTCACGATGGACAGCCACCGGACCATATTCGTAGCCCAGAATAGCATCAATCTGCTGCGAGTGATGCCCGGCGATACGCCGCAGCGCATCGCTGTTGTACCGGCTGACGCCGTGGGCAATATCCCGCCCTTCGGGACTGCGAATACGAATCACCTCCCCGCGGGAGAAATTCCCCGTGACGCTTTTAATCCCTTTTGGCAGCAGAGAGCTTCCACGCTCAACAATCGCAGTACGGGCGCCGTCATCCACCACCAGTTCACCGGCAGGCGGCGCGCCAAAGATCCAGCGTTTACGGTTTTCCAGCGGCGACTGCGGCGGATGGAAGCAGGTACCGACGGAGATCCCCTCCATCGCATCGCAAATCACCTCCGGACGGCTGCCGGCGGCAATGATGGTTTCGATCCCGGCGCGCCCCGCGACATCCGCAGCCTGCAGTTTGGTGCCCATCCCGCCGGTCCCGAGTCCAGAAACGCTGTCGCCGGCGATGGCGCGTAAGGCATCGTCGATCCCATAAACGTCTTCGATCAGTTCCGCCGTGGGATTGGTGCGCGGATCGGCGGTAAACAGCCCCTGCTGATCGGTCAGTAGCAGCAGTTTATCGGCGCCGGCGAGGATTGCCGCCAGCGCGGAGAGATTATCGTTATCCCCCACTTTGATTTCCGCGGTCGCGACGGCGTCGTTTTCGTTAATCACCGGCACTATCTGGTTGTCGAGCAGCGCGGTCAGGGTATCCCGGGCGTTGAGAAAGCGCTCGCGGTCTTCCATATCGGCGCGGGTCAACAGCATCTGACCAATATGAATACCGTAAATGGAGAACAGCTGTTCCCAGAGCTGAATTAACCGGCTCTGCCCTACCGCGGCCAATAGCTGTTTAGAAGCGATGGTCGCCGGAAGCTCCGGGTAGCCCAGATGCTCACGCCCGGCGGCAATCGCGCCGGAGGTCACAATTACAATCCGATGCCCGGCGGCATGCAGGCGAGCGCACTGGCGAACTAACTCCACGATATGGGCGCGATTCAGGCGCCGCGAGCCCCCGGTTAATACACTGGTTCCCAGCTTCACCACCAGCGTCTGGCTGTCACTCATGATTTTCTGCCGTTTCAATACACAAAGAGTAAAACGCTCTCCTGCGCCCCGGCGGATCCAACGCGGTAGCCGGCAAAGCGCAGAGAACAATGTCCAGATGACGTTGTAACAGGACTCGCCCTGCTTGCCAACTGGCGCGAAAAAAAAGCCCGGCAAAAGTAAAAAAACCGCTTAGCGTAGCGGCAAATGATGACTTTCCGATGACTGTTTCACTGAATGACAGATATTTCATCATTTTCTCAGTTTGTCATAAATAGTTCATTCCCGGCCGTTAAAACACCAGGTGAAATTTTCGTGGGCCGATGGCCCTGATGATTAGCGCGTTAGTAAATACAAAACGGAAACCCGAAATGAAAAAGCAGACTCTGGCATTAATGGTGATGGCTCTGATGGCGACAGCGCCGACACAGGCCGCGGAAGTGTTTAATAAGAACGGTAACAAGCTCGATTTATATGGCAAGGTGAAAGCCATGCACTATATGAGCGACGATACCGGTAAAGATGGCGATCAGACCTACGTACGCTTTGGCTTTAAAGGCGAAACCCAGATTAACGATCAACTGACCGGCTACGGCCGCTGGGAAGCCGAATTTTCCGGCAACAAAGATGAGAGCAGTTCTACCCAGAAAACCCGCCTGGCGTTTGCCGGCCTGAAACTGGCTAACGTGGGCTCCTTTGATTATGGTCGTAACCTCGGCGCGCTGTACGACGTCGAAGCCTTTACCGATATGTTCCCGGAACTCGGCGGCGACTCCTCGGCGCAGACCGACAACTTTATGACCAAGCGCGCCAGCGGCCTGGCCACATACCGTAATAATGACTTCTTCGGTCTCGTGGATGGCCTGAACCTGTCGCTGCAATATCAGGGTAAAAACGATCGCGCCTATAACAAAGCCAACGGCGACGGTTTCGGAACCTCGCTGAGTTACGATTTTGGCGGTAGCGATTTCACCCTGGCCGGCGCTTACACTAATTCGGACCGCACCGACGTTCAGGAAGCCAAAGCGCTGGGCAAAGGGAAAACAGCCGAAGCCTGGGCCACCGGCCTGAAGTATGACGCCAATAATATCTACCTGGCGGTGATGTACTCCGAAACCCGCAACATGACGCCGATTAACGGCAGCAGCGCGGCGCTGCAGGGCGCGGCGAACAAAACCCAGAATATTGAGGCGGTCGCTCAGTATCAGTTCGACTTTGGCCTGCGCCCTTCTCTGGGTTACGTGCAGTCAAAAGGGAAAAATATCGAAGGGGTCGGCGATCAGGATCTGGTGAAGTATATCGACCTTGGCCTGACGTATTACTTTAACAAGAATATGTCAGCATTCACGGAATACAAAATTAACCAGATTGATAAAACCCAGACCACCAAAAACATGAAGATCAGCGCCGATGATATTGTCGTCGTCGGTATGACCTACCAGTTCTGATCGAAAAGGCCCTTCAGTCTACCTGAAGGGCCTCTCTGTGCCGTCCCAAAACCCATCCCACTAAATAATGGCGCGAATGATCGATTTCAGGCGCGCAGCTTCACCGGCTGGTCGACATCCGCCGCCGGCAGTAAGCCTAGTTCCATTGATGCCAGCAGGCTGCGCAGGCGTTCGTGGAAATCCCGCAGCGTCTGAGCCAGTTTATCGTCGACCTCTTTATCCTTGATCGTCGTGGCTTTCCAGTTGCCTTCTTTATCAAACAGGCCGAACTGATAAACATAGGTGAAGTGTTTTTCCTGAGCCTCCAGCTCCATCCACCATCCCCAGAATTCGCGTTTTTCCGGCGCCGGCTTTACGTTCACACAAACCGCCAGGCAATCGAAGAAGAAACGGTTGTTTTCACACTGCTCCTCCCGAATGTAGGGGCCAAGCGCGTGGAATTTTTTCATCAGTCGGCTTTTCGGATGTCCACCTGGTAACGTCATTGCGATCTCCTGTTGTGAAGCAAATGTTTTACCAAACCCATAAAATTTATCAATCTATTAACTTAAATGATATTTAAGCCAGGAAGCAATCTCATTCAATGCTTTGTCAAAATTCTTATACACTGGCTGGAACGGAATCGATAGCAATTTACCGTCTGAAGATGACGAGGTGATTAAGCGTGATTCCGCTTCCGGGCTAAACGGATCGTTGGCCCAGTAGCCGGACAGCATTGGCGTCGGGCAGCGACGGCCCAGCAGACCCTGAGTCTTCAGAGAGTAGCGATTGAGCTCCACCCGTAGCGCATTGTCGGAGGCATCCGTCATCCCCAGACGGCTGGCCAGCACGTCAAGGTACATTTCCGGTACCCGCCCCTGCTGTAAAGGATCATTTAATAAACTGTGCACCACCGGCCCCAGACAGGCCACCGCCCTGAGGCGTGATGCTTCCAGATAGGCCAGCCGTACCGCCACATTCGCCCCGAAGCGAAAGCCGAAGGCCGCGACACGGGTATGATCGACCCATGGAATATCCGGCAGCGCATTCAACACATGCTGGTGTAACAGACTGGAATCCTGGGTGAGCTTCCACTTCACCGAATAACCCACCGATGGCATATCTATCGTCAGCATCGCAATGCCGGACGGCGCCAGATAGCGCTCAAACAAGGTGTGATAATCGCTCTGCAACGCATCCAGACCGCCGCATACCAATACCGTCGGACACGGCCCCTGCACGCCGGCGGGCAGATGCAGAAATCCGGTAATCGCCACGCCGCCAGGAATCGGAAATTCCAGCTGGCGCAGCTCGCCGGCCAGCCGCGGCGCGGCCTCTTCGTAGGCCCGATTGGCCAGCACCTGCGCCTGATCGGCCAGTTCATCGCCCTTGAGGTGTGGATAAGCGGCGATACTGTACAGGTTGGCCGCCATCAGCCAGTATTTACCACGCAGGGTTTGATCGTCTGTCTGATTAGCTTTCTGTTGCCAGGACATGGCCTGCTTCGACCACTCAAAAATCCAGTTGCCGCTGCGATAGCCGATTACCGTATCGTAGAGATCGTCATCGGTACGCTCCGCCGGGCTGCAAACGATACGCGCCTGAACATCCATGATTTCCCGGGGATCGACCCCGCGCCAGATCCACAGTAAACGGTTGATCAGCCGATACCAGTGGGGCACGGTTTCCCCGTCCAGAGTGGATTGTATCTTCGGCGTCCCCTGAGGTTGAAAACGGCGCACCAGCGTCGAAGTTTCCGGGTGCCTGAAACGGGGCTTGAACAGGGTTTCGCTGAGGTTTGCTTTGGACATCGTTTTCCGCCTCTATCAATACATCATCGTTGTATTGTACCTGCCCGGCGGCCAAAAAAAATAAACGCCCGGCACTGCCGGGCGTTTATCGCATTTATCATCCTGCTTAGCGGCCAGCCAGCGGCGGCACAAAGCTAACGCCCATATCCCAGGGCTGCTCAATCCAGGTGTTCTGCGGAATATCGATCACATAGTCATCAACCAGCGGCTTACCGGCCGGTTTGGCGAAAATCGTTACGAAGTGGGCTTTCGGGTACATTTCGCGGATAGCCACCGCGGTGCCCCCGGTATCCACCAGATCGTCCACGACGATAAAGCCTTCACCATCGCCTTCAGCGCGTTTAATCACATTCAGTTCGCGCTGATTATCATGGTCGTAGCTGGAGATACATACGGTGTCCACATGACGAATACCCAGTTCGCGCGCCAGCAGGGCGCCGGGCACCAGGCCCCCGCGGCTGACAGCGATAATGCCTTTCCACTGTTCAGCAGGCATCAGACGACCTGCCAGTTTACGGGCGTGAATCTGCAACATGTCCCAGGTGACAACGTATTTTTCGCTCATGTAAATATCCCAGCCTGTTAAAAACGGCTTAAAAAGTGTTCAGGGGAAACCAGGTTGCGCGAGATTATAGAGATCTGAGGGCGTAAAAACCAGTGTTGCGCAATCGCTGGCAGGGTTTTTACATGCCCCCTGGTCCATGCCCGGCAATAAAGTGGTATCCTCAAATTCATCGTACAAGCGTGGCTTGTGGTGTGTTTCATTCTGCTAACTCAGTGACCTGCAGCCCTGTTTTGCAGGCAAATCCGGGAGACTTATCGTGTCTGAACTGTCTCAACTATCTCCGCAGCCGCTGTGGGATATTTTCGCTAAAATCTGCTCCATCCCTCACCCGTCCTACCACGAAGAACAGCTCGCCGCGCATATTGTCGGCTGGGCGCAGGAAAAAGGTCTGCACGTAGAGCGGGACAGCGTCGGCAATATCCTGATTCGTAAGGGCGCCACCGCCGGTATGGAAAACCGCAAGCCGGTAGTATTACAGGCGCATCTGGATATGGTGCCGCAGAAAAATAACGATACTGTTCACGACTTCACCAAAGATCCTATCCAGCCTTATATCGACGGCGAATGGGTCAAAGCGCGCGGCACCACCCTGGGCGCCGACAATGGCATCGGCATGGCTTCCGCGCTGGCGGTGCTGGCCGATGACAGCGTGGCCCACGGGCCGCTGGAGGTGCTGCTCACCATGACCGAAGAGGCCGGTATGGACGGCGCCTTTGGCCTACAGGCCGGCTGGCTCCAGGCCGATATTCTGATCAACACCGACTCTGAAGAAGAGGGTGAAATCTACATGGGCTGCGCCGGGGGGATCGACTTTATCACCACCCTGAAACTGGAGCGCGAAGCGGTTCCGGCAGGCTATCAGGCTTTTAAAATCACCCTGAAAGGCCTGAAAGGCGGCCATTCCGGCGGTGAAATCCACTTAGGACTGGGCAATGCCAACAAACTGCTGGCTCGCTTTCTGTTCGACCATGCGGCAGAGCTGGATGCCCGCCTGGTGGACTTCAGCGGCGGTACGTTGCGCAACGCCATTCCCCGTGAAGCCTTCGCAACCCTGGCAGTGCCGGCGAACAAAGCAGCACAGTTGAAAACCCTGGCCAGCGCCTATCTGGACGTTCTCAAGAACGAACTGGCGGAAAAAGAGAAGAACCTGACGCTGCTGGTTGAAGAAGGCGCGGCGGACAAACCGGCGTTGAGCGCGAAAAGTCGCGATACCTTTATCAACCTGCTGAACGCCACGCCAAACGGCGTGATCCGCAACTCCGATGTCGCCAAAGGGGTGGTGGAAACCTCTCTTAACGTCGGCGTGGTGACCATGGATGACGGGCAGGCGGAAATCATCTGCCTGATCCGCTCGCTGATCGACAGCGGTAAAGATTACGTAGTCGGTATGCTGGAATCCCTCGGGCGTCTCGCTGGCGCGAACACCGCGCCGAAAGGCGGCTACCCGGGCTGGCAGCCGGACGCCTTTTCGCCGGTGATGCATCTGGTGCGGGAAACGTACCAGCGTCTGTTCAATAAAACCCCGAACATCCAGGTGATTCACGCTGGCCTGGAGTGTGGTCTGTTCAAGAAACCCTATCCGGAGATGGATATGGTGTCGATTGGGCCAACCATTACCGGTCCTCACTCCCCGGATGAGCAGGTGCATATTGAGAGCGTCGGGCACTACTGGACACTATTAACGGAACTGCTAAAAGCCATTCCGGCGAAGTAAGCGCTTAAGCGCTAACGAAAGCCCACCTGACGGTGGGCTTTTTAATAGA
The DNA here is from genome assembly GCF_001484765.1 of Entomohabitans teleogrylli. GTDB lineage: Bacteria > Pseudomonadota > Gammaproteobacteria > Enterobacterales > Enterobacteriaceae > Entomohabitans > Entomohabitans teleogrylli. The sequence goes on from NZ_KQ947386.1 coordinate 11,627, forward strand.
TGATTATTTCACAGGTGTGAACCCTTCACCGTGAAATATCCGCTGCGGATTACCGCGCTCAATCTGATGGTGAAATAATCTGCGCTGCGCCTTCAGCGCCGCCTGCTGCTCCTGCCGGTGTTGTTCCAGACGATGCGCAATCAGCATTAACGCCAGCCTTTTATTGGCGTGCTGGCTACGCTCGCTTTGCACCCTGACGCTAATACCGGACTCAACGTGAGTGGCGCGAATCGCCGACTCGGTTTTATTCACGTGCTGGCCGCCAGGACCGGAGGCGCGCAGCGTGTCAAACCGAATCGTCCCATCCGGACCCTCTGCCGCCGGTGAAAACGCCGCCGCGCCGATAAACCAGTTTTTCCGCTGGCTTCCCGGTCGGTAAGGACTTTTGCACACCCAGAGCAGCGAGCCACACCATACCTCAGCCAGGTACTGCGCCTTAGCGCCTTCCAGAACCACCAGCGCCGAACGGAGCGTTCCCGACACCCGGCCGGGCAGTTCTTCCAGCACGGTTATCGCCACGCCATGGGTCCGGGCTTCCAGGCTCAGCCGCGCCAGCGCTTTACTGACCGCCAGACAGCACTCATCCGGCCCCTGGGCAGAAGAAAGTTGCAGTAATATCATGCACTTCTCTCCCCGCTGGTTTTCCAGGTCAGCAGCGGCCTGAGGCGCGCCACCGGCTTTGCCAGACCGGCCTGTACCAGGCAGTCCAGCACACTGTCCACCGACTTATACGCCTGAGGCGCCTCCTCATAAATCAACTGGCGATCGCGGCAGATAACCCGGCTACCCAGTGCGGTACGGCTAAGCTGCTGCGGCGAGAATTTTGCTGACAGCCGGCCTTTGCATTCGGTACGCATCCATTTTCGACCAGCGCCGTGCGCCAGCGACCACAGACTTTGTTCACAGGCTGTGGGCTGGAGCAGATAGCTATAGTCACCGCGCGACCCCGGCAGAATCACCAGTCCCTTATCAGATGGCGTAGCGCCTTTGCGATGTAAAATGCCCTGAATATCGCCCAGTTGGGCGGGCTCAAGCAGATTATGAAACAGATCGAGTAACCGCTCCCCCTGCGCCCGGAACTGTTCCAGCAAACGTCCGGCGATAAGCTGGCGATTCAGGCGGGCAAACGCCAGCGCGGCATCATGATCGCGCAGATACCGCTGCGCCTCCGGGCTACCGATTTCCAGCCCGTGGTGCGAAAAACGGGTTATATGATGCTGCAGGATATGCTGCCCGACGCCGCGCGATCCGCTGTGCACCAGCAATAACAGCTGGTGCACCTGCACCCCGGCCTGACTGGCGACATCGCTATCAAGCAACGTCTCAACCTGCTGGAACTCGGCAAAATGATTGCCGCCGCCGATAGAGCCCAGCGCAGCGCGAAACGGATGCCGGTAAAAATCGTCTTCCAGGCGTTCGTCAAGCCAACTGCTGGCGGCGATATCCGCCATCCCCTGCAGACGCTTTTCCAGTTTATCGAGGTTCAGCCGTCGCGCGACCAGGTCCGTTTGCCACAGCCCCATGCCGCAGCCGATATCATTTCCCACCAGCGCAGGATAAAAACGGCCAGCGGAAAAACAGGCCGCGCCTATCGGGTATCCCCGACCGGGGTGCAGATCCGGCATGCCAACCACGCGCAGCATGCCCGGTAAACTGGCGGTGTGATTTAGTTGTTGAAGTGCGGAACTTTCGATCCACAGATTTTCTGACGCAATCCAGGAGGCGACGTCAGATAAAGGACGAATAATATTGCCCATATACCAATCCATGTAAGGAATAGAGTGATAACCAAAGAATTGGCAGATTCTGCCAGGGCAATAGCGAAGCGAATTACTGCTGGCGAGATCTGCAAAGGGAAATCAGGTCATGTGTCATCATGGTGAACCTCCTTTGCTGTTGAATGGAAAGATAAAAAGTGCGCGTATAATAATCATCGCCCTGGTGAAAGGCAACCGCTAATCGCCGTTACGCTACAGGGAAGCCTTTTTCCATCGGGCATGGCCGGATACCACCGCCAGTGCTCCTCTGAGCGCGAAAATTTCCTCTTATAGCCCCAGCACCAACTGACGCTCAAGCTGTGGATCGAGCAGCGTCACGTGCAGACCAACCAGACGCACGCCCCGACCGGCGCGCCGCTCTTGCCAGGTTTTATAGGCAGTCGCCAGCAGGTCGGCTTTATTGAGTCGCGGCCAGACGTGCTCCTGGGTGGTGAGTTGAAAATCATTAAATTTCAGTTTTACCCCCTGGCGGGCGATCAGCAAGTCAGGCCGAAGCTTCGCCAGACGGCGTTCCAGCTCCGGGTAGAGCCGTTCAATCAGCGCCTCGCACTCCGACCATGAGTGAATATCCTCGGCCAGAGTACGCTCCACGCCGACCGACTTGCGCAACCGGTCATTATGCACTTCGCGTTCGTCAATGCCGTGGCAGCGTTCCCATAATATCCGCCCGAACTTGCCGAAGCGTTTCAGGAGCAAAGCCAGATCGCTCTTCTGTACATCGCCGCAAGTGCGCAGCCCGAGGTTCTCCAGTTTTGCGGCGGACACTTTGCCGACCCCGGGAATCTTCCCCAACGGCAACGTCTGAAGAAATGCCGGGACCTGCTGCGGAGTAATCACATACTGACCATTTGGCTTATTCAGATCGGAGGCAATCTTGGCCAGAAATTTCACCGGCGCCACCCCCGCAGAGGCGGTGAGCTGTAACTCCCGCCAGATACTCTGGCGAATCTCCGCCGCAATCAGCGTTGCCGAGCCGTGGCAATGTACGCTGTCGCTGACATCCAGATAAGCCTCATCCAGCGACAGCGGCTCAATACGCGAGGTATAGCGGGAAAAGATATCGCGGATATGGCTGGAGGCCTCTTTGTAGGCATCAAAGCGCCCCGCCAGCAGGGTAAGATGCGGGCAGAGTTTAAACGCCATCGCGGTCGGCATGGCGCTACGCACGCCATATTTGCGCGCCGGGTAGTTAGCGGTACTGATCACGCCGCGCTGCTCCCGGCTGCCGCCTACCGCCAGCGGGATATCACGCAGGGCCGGATTATCCCGCATCTCCACTGCGGCATAAAAGCAGTCCATATCGACGTGAATAATTTTGCGCATTCCAATCGGCCCGGAAAATAAACTGTATGCATATACAGTATAACGTAAATAATCGCCGCGACAATCTCCCCATAGTGCATTAACTGTCACATCGCTGTGTTACATCACAAAGCATGATTTTCAGGGCATATAAAACAGGAGGTTATTGATGAAATTTATTCTTGCACTATTAACAATGGTTGCCAGCTATTGTTCCGCGGCGCCCCAGCTTATCGCCCACCGCGCAGGCACCGCCGACGCGCCGGAAAATACCCTGCCGGCCATTCGCCTGGCGCTGGAAAACGGCGCCGACGCCATCTGGGTCACGGTCCAGCTCAGCAAGGACGGCGTGCCGGTACTGTATCGCCCCGCCGATCTCAGCGCTCTTAGCGCGCAGCGCGGACCTGTCTCCGGCTTCAGCGCGGCGCAGTTAGCCAGCGTCGACGTCGGTGAGACATTCACCGCCGACAGTCAGTCGTGGCGCGGTAAAGACGCCACTATTCCAACTCTCGACAGGGTACTTCGCGAGTGGCCGGAAACCTTTTTCTATCTCGATATCAAGTCTCCTGACGCAGACCCGCAGATGATGGCGAGCAGATTGCTCGACGTGCTGGAACAAACCCACAGCCTGAAGCGGGTCAGGGTCTATTCAACGGAGGATAAATATCTGCAGGCGCTGGCGCCATCAATCCCGCGCTTTGTCACTCGTAGCGAAACCCGTACCCGGCTGGCGGATATTTCCCTCTCCCACCATTGCCAGGCGCCGGCGACAGCGCAGACTGACTACTGGTATGGGCTGGAACTGAACCGTAAGGTAACGCTCGTGGAAAAATTCACGCTTGGCGAAGGCGCCTCACCGGCGACCCTGACCTGGGATAAAGAAGCTATGGATTGTTTTCGTTCGCAGGGCAACGCCCATATCCTCTTCTTTGGCGTCAATAGCCCCGGGGATTACCGCCGGGCCATCATGTTAGGGGCCGATGGCGTGATGGTGGACTCTCCACGCCAGTTTGCCGATCGCGCCAGATAAACTTTTTCTGGCAATTAAAAAGGCCGGGTGTTTCCACCCGGCCCTGACTGAATAACGCCAGTAATCACAAAATGCGATTGTGCTGTAACTTCGCCTGGCGTTCCGCCTCCGCCATACGCGCTTTACGCGCATCGCAGGGCTCCGGGCAATCACAGACTTTTTCCATACCCAGCGCCGAGATACCGCCGCAGCTCCCCTGAATACTTTTACGCTTTATCATCCAGCCAAGCGACATACCCAGAATCACCAGCAGAAAAATGACAAAGGTTGCCAGGAATACGGTCAGCATTGTTGCCTCCATCAGCCGCCAAAGTCATCGAGCATGATGTTTTCATCCTCCACGCCCAGGTCTTTCAGCATCTTGATCACAGCAGCGTTCATCACTGGCGGCCCACACATGTAGAATTCACAGTCTTCCGGCGCCGGATGGTCGCGCAGATAGTTCTCATACAGAACATTGTGGATAAAGCCGGTGTACCCTGTCCAGTTATCTTCCGGCAGCGCATCGGAAAGCGCGATATGGAAGGTAAAATTCGGGTTTTCCCGCGCCAGTTGCTCAAACTCATCTTCATAGAACATTTCACGTAGCGAACGCGCGCCGTACCAGAAGCTAATCTTCCTGTCGGTCTTAATACGTTTGAGCTGATCGAAAATGTGCGAACGCATCGGCGCCATACCGGCACCGCCGCCGATAAACACCATTTCCGCCTCCGTCTCTTTGGCGAAGAATTCGCCGAACGGCCCGGAAATCGTTACCTTATCACCGGCTTTCAGCGACCAGATATAGGAAGACATGATACCCGGAGGCGCATCCGGCGCCGAAGGCGGCGGCGTAGCGATACGCACGTTGAGCATGATCATGCCCTTTTCTTCCGGATAGTTAGCCATCGAGTAGGCGCGCACACACGGTTCAGTCACCACCGATTTATAACGGAACAGATTATATTTGTCCCAGTCGCCGCGATACTCTTCCGGCACATCAAAGTCGGCATAATCGACGGTATGCGGATCGCACTCAATCTGAATATAGCCACCGGCGCGGAACGGCACTTCTTCCCCTTCCGGAACGCGCAGTTTGAGCTCTTTGATAAAAGTGGCTTTGTTATCATTGGAGATAACCTCACATTCCCACTTTTTCACCCCGAAAATTTCTTCCGGCAGCTCAATTTTCATATCCTGTTTTACCGCCACCTGGCAGGCCAGACGGCAGCCTTCTTTCGCTTCACGCTTCGTGATGTGAGAAAGCTCGGTCGGCAGAATATCACCGCCCCCTTCCAGGATTTTCACCCGGCACTGGCCGCAGGAACCGCCGCCGCCGCAGGCGGAGGAGATAAAAATCCCCTGCCCGGAAAGGGTGTTGAGCAGTTTGTCCCCCGCCGGAGCGCGGAACTGTTTGTCGGCGTCGTCGTTAACTTCAATTAACACGTCGCCAGAGTTTACCAGCTTCGATTTGGCAAACAGGATCAGCACCGAAAGTGCCAGAACAATCAGCGTGAACATGGCCACGCCAAGCATAATTTCCATAACGTTCCGCCCTTATAGCTGCACACCGGAGAAGGACATAAAGCCCAGCGCCATCAGACCAGTGGTGATAAAGGTTATCCCTAAGCCGCGCAAACCTGCCGGCACATTAGCGTACTTCATCTTCTCGCGAATACCGGCCAGCGCCACAATCGCCAGCAGCCAGCCGATACCAGAGCCGACGCCATAAACGATGGATTCGCTGAAGTTGTAATCGCGCTGAACCATAAAGGAGACCCCGCCAAAAATGGCGCAGTTCACGGTGATCAGCGGCAGGAAGATCCCCAGGGCGTTATACAGCGCCGGGAAGTAGCGATCGAGGATCATCTCCAGAATCTGTACTAACGCGGCAATGACCCCGATAAACGTAATGAAGTTCAGGAAGCTCAGGTCAATCCCTTCAACTAACGCGCCATCGCGCAGGATCAGGTTGTAGACCAGGTTGTTAACCGGGACGGAAATCCCCAGCACCACCGTAACGGCAATCCCGAGACCGAATGAGGTCGCCACTTTCTTCGATACGGCGAGAAACGTACACATACCGAGGAAGAACGCCAGCGCCATGTTTTCGACAAACACCGCGCGCACAAACAGGCTAAGGTAGTGTTCCATCGATTACTCCTTTTCCTGCTGTGCGGGTTTGTAGGTACGAACCGCCCAAATCAGCAGACCGATAATAAAGAACGCGCTGGGCGCCAGCAGGAACATACCGTTCGGCTGATACCAGCCACCGTTTTGCACGGTTTCCATGACGGTGATACCGAACAGCTTGCCGCTGCCAATCAGTTCGCGCAGGAAGCCGACAATCAGCAGAATCACCCCATAGCCCAGACCGTTACCGATACCGTCCATAAAACTCGCCAGCGGAGGCGCTTTCATGGCATAGGCTTCAGCGCGCCCCATGACAATACAGTTGGTGATGATAAGCCCAACGAAGACCGACAGCTGTTTGGAGATCTCATAGGCATAAGCGCGCAGGATCTGATCCACCACAATAACCAGCGAAGCAATGATCGCCATCTGCACAATGATACGCACACTGTTCGGAATATGGTGACGAATCAGTGAGATAAACAGGTTGGAGAATGCCGTTACCACGGTCACCGCAATGGTCATTACAAACGCGGTTTCCAGTTTGGTGGTTACCGCCAGCGCCGAACAGACCCCAAGGATCTGCAGGGTGATGGGGTTGTTGTCCACCAGCGGGGAGACCAACACCCGCTTAATTTCTTTCATGTCGCCCATTTCAGCCATTATTGAGCACTCCTTCACGTACCTGCTTCAGGAAAGGACCAAATCCCATTTCGCCCATCCAGAAATCAAAACTATGCTGAACGCCATTTGCCGTCAGGGTCGCGCCGGAAAGCCCGTCCACGCCGTACTCATCGCCAGCGCGCGCACCGCCTTTCACCAGTTTCAGCGCCGGCATCCCCTGGTCATCAAGCAGCTTTTTACCCACCCACTGCTTACGCCAGTTGGGGTTTTCAATTTCACCACCCAGCCCCGGGGTTTCCCCCTGGTCATAGTAGGTAATGCCTTTCACGGTACGGCCATCCGGTTCAAGGGCCACAAACGCATACATCATGGACCACAGACCGTTACCGTATACCGGCAGAACCAGCTCCTGCACACGCTGTTGTTCATCGCGCACCAGGTAGATTTCGACGATATTGCTGCGCCGCTTAATGCCGGCGACATCCTGATTGCTGCTCAGGGCAATGCTTTGCTGCGGATCTTTCAGCGCCTGCCCCTGGTCGAACTTAGCGGGATCCTCATCCAGCAGAGCGCCGCTCTGCAGATTCACCAGCCGCGAGGTAATACGCGAATTGAAGGTTTCGCGTACCGCTTCGCCGCTCATTCCCGGTTGCAGCAAACCAGCGACATCCAGGATATTGCGCTGTTTATCCAGCAGTTTTTGCTCCTGCTGACGCGCTTTTAGCCCAACCGCCGAGCCAGCCACCACCACGGAGCAGACCAGGCAAAGTATCAGCACCACCAGCAGGGTTTTGCCGATGCTATCGTTACTTTTCATCTCAGCCACGCGACATCCTCCGCTTGATATTGGCCCGCACCACCAGGTAGTCAAACAGCGGTGCAAAGAGGTTGGCGAACAGAATCGCCAGCATCATCCCTTCCGGATAGGCCGGGTTGACCACACGAATCAGTACACACATCACGCCGATCAGTGCGCCATACCACCACTTTCCTTTATTCGTAAAGGAGGCGGAAACCGGGTCGGTCGCCATAAACATCATCCCGAAAGCAAAACCGCCCAGCACCAGATGCCAGTACCACGGCATCGCAAACAGCGGATTGGAATCGGAACCAATAAGGTTGAAGAGTGTGGCTGTCGCCACCATCCCCACCATCACCCCGGCCACAATGCGCCAGGAGGCCACGCGACCAAAGATAATGATGGCGCCGCCGATAAGGATCATCAGCGTGGAGACTTCGCCAATCGAACCCGGGATATTACCGAGGAAGGCGTCCATCCAGCTCACCGACTGCCCGGTGACTTCGTTGATCAGGCTGGCGCTACCGCCGCTGGCCCACTGGGAGAGAGGCGTCGCGCCGGAATAGCCATCCGCCGCGGTCCACACCAGGTCCCCGGAAATCTGCGCCGGATAAGCAAAGAACAGGAATGCGCGCCCCGCCAGCGCCGGGTTCAGGAAGTTACGCCCGGTACCGCCGAAAATTTCTTTGGCCACCACCACGCCAAAACTGATGCCGAGCGCAGCCTGCCAGAGCGGCAGAGTCGGCGGAACGATCAGCGCGAACAGAATCGAAGTAACAAAGAAACCTTCGTTAATTTCATGCTTGCGGATAATCGAAAACAGCACTTCCCAGAAGCCGCCGACCAGGAACACGGTCAGGTAGATGGGCACGAAGTAAATCGCCCCCAGCGTCATCATGCTCAGCCACCCGGCGTCCGGCGCGAAGCTGACGCCCAGCATCTGAGCGACGCTGTAGTGCCAGTCGCTACTGATAACCTGCTGTAACTGCTCCGCGCCGTACATTTTATTCAGCGCCGGAATCGCCTGCAGGCCCACGTTGTACATGCCCCAGAACATCGCCGGGAAGACGGCAAACCACACCAGGATCATCATACGTTTCAGATCGATGGCGTCGCGCACATGGGAAGCGCCGCGGGTGACATGCCCCGGGGTGTAGAATACCGTATAGGTCGCCTCAAACAGCGGGTAATACTTTTCCAGTTTGCCGCCTTTGGTAAAATGCGGCTCCAGTTTTTCAAACAGATGCTTTAAGCCCATCAGTTATCCTTCCTGCTCGATGCGGGTCAACACCTCACGCAGTACCGGACCATACTCATATTTTCCGGGACAGACATAGGTACACAGCGCCAGATCTTCTTCATCCAGCTCCAGACAGCCCAGCGCCTGAGCGCTGTCGGTATCACCGGCCAGCAGATCGCGCAATAACATCGTGGGCAGAATATCGAGCGGCATCACTCTCTCGTAATTGCCGATTGGCACCATGGCGCGCTCCCCGCCGTTGGTATCCGTAGAGAAGTTAAACAGTTTATGTTTCAGGAAATGGCCGACAGTGGTGCGGGTGACGGAGAATTTCTCGGCCCCTGGCATCACCCAGCCCAGCAGCTCTTTGTCGCGCCCCTCTTTCAGCGCTGTCACCTGCAGGTGGAAACGCCCGAGATAAGCATGGGGACCCGCGGCGCAAGTGCCGCTCAATACCGAACCGGAAATCACCCGGTTTTCCCCTTCAAGAAGCTCGCCGGCAGTCAGCGCTTCCAGCGATGCGCCGATACGGGTACGGATCAGGCGTGGATTTTTAACCTGCGGCCCGCCCAGCGCGACAACACGGTCGGTACACAGAATCCCTTCGACAAACAATTTGCCAATGGCGATAACATCCTGGTAATTGAGATGCCACACCCGTTTGCGCGGCCCCACCGGCTCCAGAAAATGGATATGGGTACCGACAAGCCCGGCCGGATGCGGACCGGCAAATTCATTGAACGCCACCTGGCGAATCGGATGGCCTCCGAGCTTACCGCCGCCGGCCTGACAAACGTGAACTTTACCTTCGGTGAGACGCGTCAGCACCGTTAACCCGGCATCGAACATGGCGCGCCGGGCGGCGATGATCGGCTGCGGATCGGCGGCCAGCGGATTGGTATCCATGGCATTGACGAAAATAGCCGCCGGGCGGGAACCTGGCGCCGGCGCTTTACTGAACGGCCGCGTGCGCAGCGCTGTCCACAAGCCAGAAGAAATCAGTTGCTGCTCGACAACTTCGGCGGACAGCGTCGCCAGCGATTCAGGAGCATGGCGGGGAAATGTTTCCTGGTCATCGCCTTCAACGGCGATAACCACCGACTGCAGCACCCGCCGCTCGCCGCGGTTGATCTCCGCCACTCGCCCGCTGGCGGGCGCGGTGTAAATGACCCCAGGGTTCTTTTTATCTTCAAATAGCGCCTGCCCTTTACGAACCAGGTCGCCTTCGCGAACCAGCATCGAGGGGCGCATACCCACGTATTCCTCACCCAGTAAGGCTACGCGATCAATGCCAGGCCCATCCTCGATATGCTGCGCGGGCACGCCAGATATTGGCAAATCCAGCCCTTTCTTTATTTTGATCATAAGGTTAGCACATTAAAAATTAGCATCATTAACGCCGGTCACTGTCGCACCGGCACGCGAGAAGATGAGCTGCTTGAGTTCACGGGAAGAAAGGCATGGCGTTCATTACATGGACTGATGGTCGCGCCCCGTAACACTTGCTCACAAAATTACGAAGGATAAGCGTCCTTTCCTGAAATTTTCCGCAGATCATCATCGGCCGGTAGTGTAGCATTATCGGCCGCCGGACGGGATATATCCGACAAATTCATCCGCGTTTCTGAGAACAGCCCCGCACTTTCGGAAACGTCGCCGTGTCAAGCGGTGTATAAAGAGTAAATGTAGTCTGTTTTATGCACTATTCACTTGCGAAAATTAACAGCGATGCTAATGTGAGCGCATCGATCCAGACTAATCTTATTGTAGGTTGCAGGGTCTCTATTTTTCGCCGTTCTGGCATTGTTACAGATTTATCAAGGATCAAGCAGTATGCGTAAAATCGCACTCCTTATTGCGATGCTTTTGATGCCGTGCCTGTCATTTGCCAGCCTGCTGAATGGAGGCAGTGTCAGCAGTTCGCCCTCAGTCAGCCCACAATTGAAACAACAGTTAATGGGCTCACCGGTTTATATTCAAATATTCAAAGAAGAACGTACCCTTGAGTTATTTGTAAAGGTCGGTGAACAATACCAATTACTCGACAGCTACCGGATTTGCAATTATTCCGGCGGGCTGGGGCCCAAGCGCCGCCAGGGCGACTTTAAAAGTCCGGAAGGCTTCTACAGCGTGGATCGCAGCCAGCTGAAACCTGATAGCCGCTACTATAAAGCGATCAATATCGGTTTCCCGAACGACTACGATCGCCAGCACGGCTATGAAGGTAAATACCTGATGATCCACGGCGCCTGCGTCTCAGTCGGCTGCTATGCCATGACCGATGCCGGTATTGATGAGATTTTCCAGTTTGTCACTGGCGCGCTGGTGTTCGGCCAGCCGCGGGTCCATGTCAGCATCTATCCGTTCCGCATGACTGACGCCAATATGGCGCGCCACAAGTACTCTTATTTTATCGATTTCTGGAAGCAACTTAAGCCGGGATACGATTACTTTGTCCAGCACCGCCAGCCGCCTGCGGTATCGGTTGTGAATGGCAGTTACGTCGTCAATAAGCCTGGCAGCAGCGGAGGTTTCCTCCAGTCGCCGCAACTGGCGTCAAACTACACGCTCTCCGAGACAAAATAACGCCCACTCGCCCGGCATGATTTTGTTCCAGCTCTCATTGCCGGTCAGCGGTTGAGTGGCGATAACCGAAACCACATCATTCGGCGTGGTTTCGGTCTGAAAATCAATTTCCACATCTCTGTCGAGTAGTTTCGCCACCCCGAACGGTGCCCGCCGCGTAATCCAGTACAGATTTGTCGAGCAAAACGCCATCACATAGCGGCCATCCGACAGCAGCATGTTAAACACCCCTTTGTTTCTCAGTTCGCCCGCCAGCGCCGCGATATAACGGAATACGCCCGTCATGTTGCCCGGCGTACGCGGGTAGCGCTGATTGAGCTGGTGCAACAGCCAGCAAAATGCAAACTCACTGTCGGTTTCGCCGACCGGACGAAAACGACCGGTATCAAGCGATTTATACCCTTTCAATTGCCCGTTATGGGCGTAGGTCCAGTTCCGCCCCCACAATTCGCGGGTAAAAGGATGGGTATTTTCCAGCGCCACCTCGCCGCGGTTAGCCTGGCGAATATGCGCGACTACCGAACATGACTTGATCGGGTAATCCTGGACTAGTCGGGCGATCGGTGAATTGAAACTGGGCTGCGGATCTTTAAACGTCCGGCACCCTTTGCCTTCGTAAAACGTGATCCCCCAGCCGTCTTTATGGGGACCGGTTCCTCCCCCCCGCTGTACCAGCCCTGTAAAACTAAAGCAGATATCGGTAGGCACATTGGCGCTCATCCCAAGCAGTTCACACATTTTTACCTCCGCAATGTGGCTGGCATCAGACGTTATCAGGGGGCACGAGGATGCCTGGCGGCATCCCCGGAAGAACAATCAGGCCGCTTTCGCCATCTCTTTTTCGATAAGCATGATCAGAATGTGGATCACTTTAATATGGATCTCCTGAATCCGATCGGCGTAACCAAAATGCGGCACCCGGATTTCAACATCGGCGCTGCCGGCCATCTTCCCGCCATCTTTACCCGTCAGGGTAATCACCTTCATGCCTTTAGCGCGAGCAGCCTCAATGGCTTTGATGACGTTGCCGGAGTTGCCGGACGTGGAAATCCCCAGCAGCACATCACCTTCGCGTCCTACTGATTCGACATAGCGGGAAAAGACGTATTCATAGCCAAAGTCATTACTGACACAGGACAGGTGGCTCACATCAGAAATAGCAATCGCCGGGTAGCCCGGACGGTTTTCGCGATAGCGCCCGGTTAACTCCTCGGCGAAATGCATCGCGTCACAGTGGGAGCCGCCGTTACCGCAGGAAAGCACTTTGCCGCCGGCCTTGAAACTATCAGCCAGCAGAACCGCCGCGCGCTGAACAGCGTGAATATTAGCGTCATCTTTCAGGAAGTTAGCCAGCGTTTCTGCGGCTTCATTCAGTTCACTACGAATCAAGTCCTGGTACATGAGGATATCCTTCAGCATTTAGGCAATAGACGTCAGGCAGTGTACCGGATCGTGAATAAAGCGAGAAGCATTCTGCCGACGAATCCTGGCGACGATTTCGCGTTCAGAACATTAACTCTGTGAGCCAGGTTGTAATTATTTTGTAAATACATTGCTAAAAGAAATGACATCCACTACAACCATATCATCACAAGTGGTCAGACCTCATACAAGTCAGGGAGCTTTTCTTTATGATGATTCTGAGTCTTATTGCAACCGTTGTTCTGCTCGGCGCGCTGTTCTATCACCGGGTCAATTTACTTTTCAGCAGCCTGATTTTACTGGCGTGGACGGCGCTGTTGGGCGTCACGGGTATCTGGTCGGTTTGGGTCCTGTTGCCGCTGGCGATCATTCTGCTGCCCTTCAACCTGACGTCGATGCGTAAATCGCTGATCTCTACACCGGTTTTCCGCGGTTTCAGAAAAGTGATGCCGCCAATGTCGCGTACCGAAAAAGAAGCCATTGATGCCGGCACCACCTGGTGGGAAGGCGATCTGTTCCGCGGCACGCCGGACTGGCAGAAGCTGCATAACTATCCGCAACCGCGACTCACCGCCGAAGAACAGGCGTTCCTCGACGGCCCGGTGGAAGAAGCCTGCCGGATGGCCAACGATTTCCAGATAACCCATGAACTGGCCGATCTGCCGCCAGAGCTGTGGGATTACCTGAAAGAGCATCGCTTCTTTGCGATGATCATCAAGAAAGAGTACGGCGGCCTGGAGTTTTCCGCCTATGCTCAGGCCCGGGTACTGCAAAAACTGTCCGGAGTTTCCGGGATCCTTGCTATCACCGTTGGGGTTCCAAACTCACTGGGCCCGGGGGAACTGCTCCAGCATTACGGTACCGATGAGCAGAAGAACCACTATCTGCCGCGCCTGGCCCGCGGCCAGGAGATTCCCTGTTTCGCGCTGACCAGCCCGGAAGCCGGCTCCGACGCCGGGGCTATCCCGGACATCGGCGTGGTGTGCATGGGCGAATGGCAGGGCGAGCAGGTACTCGGCATGCGCCTGACCTGGAACAAGCGCTATATCACGCTGGCTCCTATCGCCACTGTACTGGGTCTGGCGTTTAAACTGTACGACCCGGAACACCTGCTGGGCGATGATGAAGAGCCGGGGATCACCTGTGCGCTGATCCCTACCAGCACGCCGGGCGTGGAGATCGGTACCCGCCACTTCCCGCTTAACGTGCCTTTCCAGAACGGTCCGACCCGCGGCGAGGATATCTTCGTTCCTATTGATTACATTATCGGCGGGCCGAAAATGGCCGGTCAGGGCTGGCGGATGCTGGTGGAATGTCTGTCGGTAGGCCGCGGTATTACCCTGCCCTCCAACGCCACTGGCGGCCTGAAGAGCGTGGCGCTGGCCACCGGCGCCTATGCCCATATCCGCCGTCAGTTCAAAATCTCTATCGGTAAAATGGAAGGGATCGAAGAGCCGCTGGCGCGCATTGCCGGTAACGCCTATGTAATGGACGCCGCTGCCTCATTGATCACCTACGGCATTATGCAGGGTGAAAAGCCGGCGGTGCTGTCGGCGATTGTTAAATATCACTGTACCCACCGCGGCCAGCGCGCCATTATCGACGCGATGGATATCACCGGCGGTAAAGGGATTATGCTCGGAAACGGTAACTTCCTGGCCCGCGCCTACCAGGGTGCGCCTATCGCCATCACCGTTGAAGGCGCCAATATTCTGACGCGCAGTATGATGATCTTCGGCCAGGGCGCTATCCGCTGCCATCCATATGTGCTGGAAGAGATGGCCGCGGCGCAGAATAACGATGCCGACGCCTTCGATAAGCTGTTGTTCCGCCATATCGGCCACGTCGGCAGCAATAAAATGCGCAGCCTGTGGCTGGGGCTGACCCACGGTCGCACCAGCGCCGCGCCGACCCGGGACGCGACCCGTCGCTACTACCAGCAGATGAACCGGCTGAGCGCCAACCTCGCGCTGCTGTCTGATGTCGCTATGGCGGTGCTGGGCGGTAGTCTGAAGCGTCGGGAACGAATCTCCGCACGCCTCGGCGATATTCTCAGCCAGCTGTATCTGGCGTCCGCGGTACTGAAACGCTATGAAGACGAAGGGCGTAATGAAGCGGATCTGCCGCTGGTTCACTGGGGCGTTCAGGACGCGCTCCACCAGGCCGAGCAGGCAATTGACGATCTGTTGCGTAACTTCCCGAACCGTTTTGTGGCCGCCGCGCTGCGGGTAGTGATTTTCCCCACCGGTCGTTACCACAAAGCGCCGTCGGATAAGCTGGATCATCAACTGGCGAAGATTCTGCAGATTCCTTCCGCCACCCGTACCCGCATCGGTCGCGGTCAGTACCTGACGCCGAGCGACCACAACCCGGCCGGCCTGCTGGAGGCAGCGCTGCAGGATGTGATGGCCGCCGAGCCGATTCATCAGCGCCTGTGTAAAGCGCTGGGTAAAAACCTGCCGTTCACCCGCCTCGACGAACTGGCGAAGCAGGCACTGGCAGACGGGCAGATTAATCAGGATGAAGCGGCGATTCTGACCCGGGCGGAAACCAGCCGCCTGCGCAGTATCAATGTCGATGAGTTTGAGGCCGATGCGCTGGCGACCCAACCGGTAAAGCCATCAAAAAAGACGCCGCAAAAAGTCACCAGTGTTGAAGCGGCCTAAACGCCGCGTTAGATAGCAAAGGCTCCTTCGGGAGCCTTTTTTACGCTTACTGTTACTGATAGTTAAACGCATCCGGATGGTTTCCCAGACTACCGCTCAGTGCGGCAAACAACACCGTTTTACCGTCAATAGACAGTTCATCGCTGATATTTAACCACTGTAACGTCTCACTGCCTTTTTCATCATTCACAGTAGAGAAAACACCGGACAGCGTTTTGTCCTGCGGCGAATAGATCACCGCCATGCGTTCGCTGCCGCAATCGTGAGGTTTACAGGACTGTAAAACCTGGTACTCCTTGCCGTCTATCTTCACGGCCCTGGCAGGAGTACTGGTCGCCCCCTGCGTCACCCACGCAGGCAGAGAATGCCCTTTCACCATAGTTGCAAAAGCGCCCTTTGTAGCGCTGTCGCTTGCCAGAGAGTAAATCGTCAGCTCATCCTGCGCCTGGACGGCAAACGCCGCCATCATCAGTAACCCCATCACTGACATCTTCTTCATGGTCTTCTCCTGTTATCCGGACCGTTCCGGAATCATTCACAAAACTAATATTTTATGTTGTGCCACGCTCTCCAGGAATGCAAATTTCCCCCTTCCATTGCTGCGCCGGCCTGCTGTAAAGCAACACAGCCATCAATGACGTGCTACAGTGTTCAAAATCTCTTGATGAGGAATTCAACGGTGTCTGGCCTTAAAATATCGCTTCTGCAACAGCCTCTGGTATGGATGGATGGCGCCGCCAATTTGCGTCATTTTGATGTTCTGCTGGAAGAGATCCAGGACCGCGATCTGATTGTCCTGCCGGAAATGTTCACTACCGGATTCGCCATGGAGGCGGCGCAATGCTCAATGGCGCAGGAAGAGGTGATAGCCTGGATGCAGGACAAAGCTGCGGCTTGCAAAGCGATGATCGCCGGCAGCGCCGCCCTGCAAACCGAGCGCGGCCCGGTCAACCGCTTTCTGCTGGCGCAACCAGACGGCCACGTGCATTTTTATGATAAACGCCACCTGTTCCGTATGGCCGACGAACATCACCACTACCAGGCCGGCGATCGGCGAATTGTGGTGGAATGGCGGGGCTGGCGCATTCTGCCGCTGGTGTGCTACGACCTGCGTTTTCCGGTGTGGTCGCGGTGTCGCAATGATTATGATCTGGCGCTATATGTCGCCAACTGGCCAGCGCCGCGCTCACTACACTGGCAATCGCTACTGGTGGCCAGAGCGATAGAAAACCAGGCATGGGTCGCCGGATGCAACCGGGTAGGCACCGATGGCAATGGCCATCACTATCGCGGTGACAGCCGTATCATTAACCCACAAGGGGAAATTGTTGCCGAAGCGGCGCCGCATCAGGCGACCCGACTGGAGGCCGAGCTTTCCCTCAGCGCACTCCGGGAGTACCGGGAAAAATTCCCCGCCTGGCGCGATGCCGACTCATTTTCTTTGTGAATTATTGCTCGCCGGCCGGAAAACGGCTGGCGCAATAAAACTGACCCGCTCTGAAACGACGAAAGCCTGAATCATTGCTGATTCAGGCTTTCTGAATAGTGGCGGAACGGACGGGACTCGAACCCGCGACCCCCTGCGTGACAGGCAGGTATTCTAACCGACTGAACTACCGCTCCGCGTTGTGTTCCCCGCGAAGGGAACGAGGCGAATATTACGGATTGCGCCTCACAGCGTCAATGCTTTTTTCTCATAAACAGAATCAGTTGCTGTAAAAATCGACCAACTGGATTCTTTTCCATCAACCGGCACAATCAGACGCGCCACATACAACTGCCGCCCTTCTTGTTCACCAGGTCGAGACGCTGCTCATGGGCCATTAATTCTTCATCGCTGGCGGTGATCACCCGCAGGCCGGAAGCGCGCCGGACAATGCGCTGAATAGCGTTTTCCTCCCCCGCCTTCTGCTGGACCTCCCCCTCCATCGCAAACGCCATCGAGGTTTGCCCGCCGGTCATGGTCAGGTAAACATCCGCGAGGATCTGGGCATCGAGCAACGCCCCGTGCAGCGTTCGCTTACTGTTATCTATTTCATAGCGGGAACACAACGCATCCAGGCTATTACGTTTGCCCGGGAACATCCGGCGCGCCATTGCCAGACTGTCGGTGACCTTACAGAAGGTTTCGGTCTTCGGAATATCCCGGTTGAGCATCCGGAATTCATAGTCCATAAAACCGATATCAAACGATGCGTTATGGATAACCAGCTCCGCGCCGCGAATGTACTCGATAAAATCATCCACCACATCACCGAAGGTGGGCTTATCAAGCAGGAATTCATCGGCAATGCCGTGAACCATAAAAGCGTCCGGATCCACCAGCCGATCGGGTTTCAGATAGACGTGGAAATTATTGCCCGTCAGGCGCCGGTTGATCACCTCGACGGCGCCGATTTCAATGATCCGGTGTCCTTCATAGTGGGCACCGATCTGGTTCATACCGGTGGTTTCCGTATCAAGAACAATCTGTCGTGTAATTGCAGTGCTCATAGCGCTCGTTTATGTCAGACTTGAGGTTTTCATCACAGGAAGTCTACCAGAGATGCGCAAACAGGTAGAAATTTTCACCGACGGTTCCTGTCTGGGTAACCCGGGACCCGGCGGCTATGGCGCCATTCTACGCTACAAACAACACGAAAAAACCTTCAGCGCGGGATACCGTCTGACCACCAATAACCGCATGGAGCTGATGGCGGCCATTGTCGCCCTTGAAGCCCTGCGCGAGCACTGCGATGTCGTCCTCAGTACGGATAGCCAGTACGTGCGCCAGGGCATTACTCAGTGGATTCATAACTGGAAGAAGCGCGGCTGGAAGACCGCTGAAAAAAAACCGGTGAAGAATGTCGATCTCTGGCAACGACTGGATGCTGCACTCAGCCAGCACCAGATTCGCTGGGAGTGGGTAAAAGGCCACGCCGGCCACCCGGAAAACGAACGCTGCGACGAACTGGCGCGCAGCGCGGCAACCCATCCTACTCAGGAGGACGAGGGTTATCTTCCTGAGGGAGCAACGCCTTAACCGGTTTACGGTACTGACGCGTAGCGCCAACCGCAGGCCTGAGCTGAGTTTTTTCCTTATGTTTTTTCATCGGGTTCAGCGTCAGCGGGATTGTACGCTTGCGGGCGACAATCATCTGAACCGTACCCAGCGCCGGCAAGTGGGTACTCAGCAGACGCCCTCCCTGTCGGTGCCAGGGGAGCACCTGAAAACGCGCCTGGTGAAGTACTTCAAAATTGAGCAATGACAGCCAGTCCAGTTGGCGCATCAGGGTAAACATCCGGCAGTGATAAGGCGCCAGGCGGCGCAGGCCAGGCAGCACCTTCCCGGCCCCCAGCAGGCTCACCGGGTTAAAACCGCTAAGGATCAGCCAACCATCATCAATAAGTACTCTGTCGGCTTCGCGCAGGAGACGATGAGGATCCTGACACCATGGCAGAACATGCGCCAGCAAACAGGCATCTACCGATTTAGCGGCAAAAGGCAGCGCCAGTGGACTGGCTCTGACTTGCAACTGCTCGCCGCTGGTCGCCACATTAACCTGGTGCGCAATGGCGCATTCAGAAGTATCAATTTCAGCGCTGAGATGGCCAATCTTCAGTAAATGAAAACCGAACATTTTCGCCAGCCACGGCTGAAGTTGCCGTTCCAGCGATTCGCGGTAGTATTCTCCCCAGGGTAATTCAGCCCAGTGGTCGGGGGGAGTAAAAGAACGAGGTATCCTTGCCGGTTTCATTACAACCTTCTATAACGCAACGAGAGGTGTTCTATGAATCTTAACAGTATTCCCGCCTTCCAGGATAACTACATCTGGGTACTCAGCGACGATCAGGGAAAATGTCTGATTGTCGACCCCGGCGAGGCGGCCCCGGTTTTAGAGGCGATCAACACCCACGGCTGGCAGCCGCAGGCGATTCTTCTTACCCACCATCATCGAGATCATACCGGCGGCGTTGGGGAAATTCTCAGCCATTTCCCGGCACTCACGGTCTACGGTCCCCGGGAGACCCGGGACAAAGGTGCGAATTATCTGGTAAACGATGGCGATCGCTTGACCGTACTCGGCCTCGATTTCGCGGTGATAATGACGCCCGGTCACACTTTGGAACATATTTGCTACTTCAGTCACCCTTATCTTTTTTGTGGCGACACCATGTTCTCGGGCGGATGCGGGAGGCTGTTTGAAGGTACACCTGAGCAAATGTATGATTCTTTTCAGAGACTTAACATGTTGCCAGAAGATACATTAATTTGTTGCGCACATGAGTACACGCTAAGCAACATAAAGTTTGCATTAAGTATTCTTCCGGAAGATCGGCACTTACAGCAATATCTCCATAAAGTGAATGAGTTACGTACCAAAAATCATAAGACCTTACCTTCAACGCTGGCAACAGAAAGGCAAATAAATATTTTTTTACGAACTGATGATCCTGATTTAATTAAGGAAATTTCAAAAGAAACAAACTTGCAACAATCTGTGCAAAGATTTGCCTGGTTGCGGGCAAAGAAAGATCTATTCTGAATTTTCCGCCTTGCACAGCCTACGCTTCGCCTGTATGATTGCTCGTCTTTTAAGCAACTATTGACACACACATGAAGGCAAAAGCGATATTACTCGCCTCTGTTCTGCTTGTGGGATGCCAGGCGTCGAAGAACGACGTTAACGTCCAGCAACATGCACAGAGCCTTTCTGCGGCAAGTCAAGGTGAAGCAGGCAAGCTCATGGGCCGAGCGAGCGCCGCGCGATGGATGGACGATGGAACCTTCCTCGCGCAAGATCAAGACCTGTGGAGCTTCATTAGCGACGAGCTGAAGATGGGTATTCCGGAAAACGACCGGATACGCGAACAAAAACAGAAATACCTGAAAAATAAGAGCTATCTCCACGATGTAACTTTACGGGCAGAGCCGTATATGTACTGGATAGCCGGGCAGATTAAGAAACGTAATATGCCTATGGAGCTGGTACTACTACCCATAGTGGAGAGCGCTTTTAACCCCCACGCCACATCACACGCCAATGCCGCCGGCATCTGGCAGATTGTGCCGAGTACGGGGCGTAACTACGGTCTGAAGCAGACCCGCAATTACGATGCGCGCCGTGATGTGGTGGCTTCCACCACAGCAGCGCTGAACATGATGCAGCGTCTGAACCAGATGTTTGACGGCGACTGGTTGTTAACCGTCGCGGCTTACAACAGTGGTGAAGGTCGCGTCATGAAGGCAATGAAAGCCAATAAAGCCCGTAGTAAATCCACTGACTTCTGGTCACTTTCGCTGCCGCAGGAAACGAAGCTCTATGTGCCGAAGATGCTGGCGCTGAGCGACATCCTCAAAAACAGTAAGCGCTATGGCGTACGTTTGCCGACGCCGGATGAAAGCCGCGCGCTGGCGCGCGTGGAAGTCGACAATCCGGTAGATATGTCCCAGCTCGCGGAAGTGACGGGCATGTCGTTGACCAAGCTGAAAGCGTACAACGCCGGTTTCAAAGGCACTACAGTGGGCACCAGCGTGGGGCCGCAGTATGTTATGGTGCCGCAAAAACACGCGGCGCAACTGCGTAGCTCACTGGCGTCCGGTGAAATCGCCGCGGTACAGCCGACAGCCAGTATGCTGGCGGATGAGGAAATCACCGTTACCCGCAGCAGCGCGCGGACTTACAAAGTGCGCTCCGGCGACACGCTGTCTGGTATTGCGTCGCGTATGAAGGTTTCGACCCGCGATCTGCAGAAGTGGAATAACCTGCGCAGCGCGCAGATTAAACCAGGCCAGACGCTGACCATCGGCGGCAACAGCGCAGGCGCAACCCGGCTGGCGAATAACAGTATTACGTACAAAGTGCGTAAAGGCGATTCGCTCTCCAGCATCGCATCACGCCACGGCGTTGGAGTGAAGGATTTAATGCGCTGGAATAACAGCACCAACAGTTCCCTGAAGCCAGGAGACCAGTTGACGCTGTATGTGAAAAACAATAATACGCCGGACACCTGATGTTCAATGCGTAAAAAGGCACCTTTTCAGGTGCCTTTTTTATGGGCGGCGTCTGACTACCTGCGCCCGGACATCCAGATAGTATCGCTGGTGAATGAGCCATCTTCCTGCAGCTCAAAATAGTCCTTCACCTCATCTGCCGCGCTCTGCTGATACAGACGAATAGCCTCCACCAGCGGTTGCGGGGTTCGCATACGCGCCACCCAACTGGAAAATTCCAGATGCAGGCGATCGCAGGCAATCTGTTCAATCGCCAGGCCAGCATCATTAAAGAAAGCCCCCCACTGCGCGGCAGAGTAATCGCGAACGTGAGAGGTATCGCGCAGCGCTTCCACGGTCTGCAGCCAGATATCGCGCAGCACGTGCCCTGGCGACATCACATCCATCAGGATAAACACCCCGCCGGGCTTCAGCACACGCCTGACTTCCCGCAGCGCCTGCCCGACATCGTGCCAGTGATGAGCGGAGTAGCGGCTAATCACGATATCAAACTCCTCGCCGCCAAACGGCAGCGCTTCCGCATATCCCTGGCGGGTGGCTATATTGTGCAGTCCTTTTTCCCGGGCAGCGCTCGTTACTACTTCCAGCATCTGTGCGGATAAGTCATAGGCCACCACTTCAGCCACCCGCGGTGCCGCCGTAAAGCTGGCATGGCCGGCGCCGCACCCCATGTCCAGCAGCCTCGCGTTAGCGTAGGGGGCCAGGTATTCGCCCAATCGTTCCAGATCGCGCCCGGCGGCGTGTACCTGGCTGGTTAAGTAGGCGCCGGCCCGGGAGCTGAACTGCTGGCTGACATTGTCATGATGGGACTGTGTTGTCATGGTGTTGTCCTTGCGGTTGAGAGAAAGAAAGGGCAGCACGGGTCTGCCCTGCGGCAGACCTGACACACCTATCTTCGTTCAGGTTTGCCGGGACTGAATTCGACGAGTAGCGGATTATGATCGGAAGCGCGGGTCACCAGCACGGAGGCTTCGGAGACGTTAAGACCGCGATAGAACACAAAATCCAGCGGGCGGCCAAACGCGCGGCGGCGGTGGTCGTCCATAAAGCGCACCTCACGCAACGACATCTCGCGCGCAAAGCGATACAGGGCGTTCATGCGCGGACGGCTCCAGGTATTGAAGTCGCCGGCCATAATAACCGGCCCGGCGTGATGGCTAATCTGATCGCCTATCGGCCCCAACTGTTTGCTGTACACATCCACGCCAATACTGAAATTCACCGCATGGATATTAATCACCATCAGCAGACGCCCATCCGGCAAAGGGTAAACGGTAACCAGAGCGGATTTAGCCAGCCGCAAAATCGGCTCGCGCTCGCGCAGAGGGCAGCAATAGACAGGATGCGCCGCCGCCAGGGTCATCACACCGGAATGGTGTTGCGGCAAGATAATGGCCGGAACCTGATCGGCGGCCAGGTAATGTGAAGTCGCGAAATTAATCAGTTCCGGGGAACTCTGCGCTTCCTGCAATAACATCAGGTGGGCGCCTTTCCCGAAATTCTGCAAAACCGACAGCCAGTCAGCACGCTGCTGCTTAAAAATATTCCATACCAGAATGCGCAGTCTTTCATCACCGGGCAGAGGCTCCCCGGGAGGTAATGCATGACCTGCCGCCCGGAATGGGCCCGGCGGGAGGATACGCTCTGCGGGCTGCCCCGCGACATAGCGCATCGCATAAGTTCGTTTTCGCACGTTTCGCTACTGCCCTCTGTGACTTACCTGCCCTTCTCTGCAAGGGCTTATTCTGTTATAGGGGTTTTAGCGCCCGGTTTCAACGACAGTGACAGCATTTCTCTCTGCCCATGCGCCCCGACCAATGGCATCTTCTGTTTTCCCGTGGTTAAATGACAAAATCATCCATAATCCCGGCCGGGATTTGTTGAAGGCGCAAAAATGAAAGCCAGTTCCGATGAGTTGATCACCTTTGTCAGCGTGGTGGAAAGCGGCAGTTTTAGCCGCGCCGCAGAACAACTGGGGCTGGCCAATTCCGCGGTGAGCCGTACCGTTAAAAAACTGGAGATGAAGCTGGGGGTCAGCCTGTTGAACCGCACCACGCGCCAGTTAAGCCTGACCGCCGAAGGCGAACGCTACTTCAGACGCGTCCAGCAAGTTCTGCAGGACATGCTGGCGGCAGAAAATGAGTTAATCGAACATCAGCTTACCCCCAAAGGTCTGCTGCGCATTGATGCCGCCACGCCGGTAGTGCTCCACCTGCTGACGCCGCTGATTAAACCGTTTCGCGAACGTTATCCGGATATCACCCTGTCACTGGTCTCTTCGGAAACCTTTATCAACCTGATCGAGAGAAAAGTGGATATCGCCATTCGCGCCGGCAACCTTACCGACTCCAGCCTGCGAGCCAGGCCGCTATTCACCAGCTACCGCAAGATTATCGCCTCCCCCGCCTATCTTGAACAGCACGGCGTACCGCAAACTGTCGAAGAGCTGGCAAACCATATTTGCCTGGGATTTTCTGAACCGGTCACGCTAAATCGCTGGCCGGTGGCGCAGGAAGATGGACAACTCTATGAAGCCATCCCGGACATTACCTCCAACAGCGGTGAAACCCTGAAACAGCTTTGTCTGGCAGGGAATGGCATTACCTGTTTGTCGGATTTTATGATTAATAAAGAGATGAGCAGCGGGGAATTGATCGAGATTTTTGTTGAGCAAAGGCTCCCGGTGGAGATGCCTTTCAATGCGGTGTATTACAGCGATCGGGCCGTCAGCACCCGTATTCGGGCATTTATTGACTTCCTCATTCAGCAGGTCAATCTGGCGCAACAGGAAAACCCGCTGTAACGCCGCGGCCCCATGATCAGACGTTGTTCTCCGGCGCAGTCAATGATTTCAGTAACGCCAGGCTAGCGCTCAGTTCCTGTTTGTGATTGCCCGCCAGCCGCTCCAGCCCGGCGACAATGAATGAAATCAGGTAACTGCAGGCCTCTTCTTTATTTTCTGTGCTACAAAGTCCTTCCGACAACCCGCCGATACGGTCCACTTCGGAAAAAGTGTTACACATCACGCCGACCATAAAATCAAATCCCCACTGGATGCTGGCCTCATCCGCTTCGGGCATAGTGCGACGCATCTCCTGCTGGAATACCCTGGCGCCGCCGTCAAACTGCTCCTGCAGTAACGCCAGGTTATAGCCGAGCAGCGTCGATACAATACGAGCATAGCTGCGCCAGCCCTCACCACCGTTAAGGTGCCAGAACAGGTAGGGCATAACGAAGGCATGAACAATTTGCTCAATCTGCAAAGGGCGCTCGTCATTTTGCTGGCGGAAATGCGCCAGCAACTGCAGGCGAGACTGGCTTAACTGACCGATACGGCGCTCGATAACAGCATTAAAAAGCGCCTCTTTAGTACCAAAGTGATAGTGCGCCAGCGCCAGTTTAACATCTGCTTTATTGGTGATTTGCCGGATGGAGACAGCGTCATAGCTGCTCTGGGCGAAAAGCTCTTCAGCGGCATTGAGGATTTTTTCGGATGTCGATATCTGCATGTGTGTTCCGT
The DNA here is from genome assembly GCF_001484765.1 of Entomohabitans teleogrylli. GTDB lineage: Bacteria > Pseudomonadota > Gammaproteobacteria > Enterobacterales > Enterobacteriaceae > Entomohabitans > Entomohabitans teleogrylli. Next base: position 36,701 of record NZ_KQ947386.1, read on the forward strand.
CAAAGCACCTGGCGCTCAGGATACCAGCGCGCGTGGTGAAGCATCGTCAGCGAATTCATTCTGGCAGGCATTATATAAGCCCCTGGCGCAGGAATGCGTTAAATTTTGTGCGACTATCGTTTTAGCCGCTAAAAAAGCCAAATTTACCAACATATTAAAAACATTCACCTTACACATCCGGTTAATTTTCGATCCTCTTCACGATCCCGACAAAACAATTTGGACGATTGTCTAAATTAATTATAGGTTGGACGTACGACCAATAAATTAATTGAAAACGAGGGACTCTATGAAGATTATCGATCTGAGCGTCGCGATTGAAGACCATACGCCCTGTGATCCACCGTCAATGCCCACCCGTATCGACTACTGGGGACATGATAAAGGTGCCGAACATATGCGCCAGTTCTTCCCGACAGCGACAGAGAAAGACCTGCCCGGCGGGCTGGGCTGGTCCATTGAATACGTCCAGCTCACCACCCACAGCGGCACCCACCTTGATGCGCCGTGGCACTATCACCCGACCATGAACCAGGGCGAACCGGCGCGCACCATCGACCAAATTCCCCTGGAGTGGTGCTTTTCCGATGGCGTAAAGCTCGATTTTTCCGACATTCCCGGCGAAGGCGGCAAAATTACTGTTGAACACCTGGAAGCCGAACTGGCGCGCATTGGTTACACCCTGAAACCGCTGGATATCGTGGTGATTCACACCGGCGCGATGAAACACTGGGGTACCGCCGCCTACACCAATGCCGGTTGTGGTATGACCCGCGAAGCAACCCTGTACTTACTGGATCGCGGTATAAAAGTCGTGGGTACTGATGCCTGGAGCTGGGATCGTCCGCTATCGCTGATTGCCGAAGAGTTTGCACAAACCGGCGATGCCTCGCTGATCTGGGAAGGTCATTTCGCCGGTATTGAGCGTGAGTACTACCACATGGAGAAGATGAACAATCTGGACCAATTACCGCCGTTCGGCTTCCGGATCGCCTGCTTCCCCATCAAGATTAAGGCCGCCAGCGCCGGATGGTGCAGGCCGGTCGCCATGTTCGACCTCTGACGGGAGATAACGCTATGACGCAATCTCATGACAGCGCCGCAGGTAACTCACGGGTGAAATGGCACGTGCTGGCTGGCGGCTTTTTCGGCTATATGTTTGACGCCGTAGACATCCTGCTGCTGGCGGTGGCGATGCCGGTAATTATCGCCGACCTCGGTATTTCAAAAGCCGACGGCGGACTGCTGGCGACCGCGACAATGGTGGGAATCGGGCTGAGCAGCATTGTCGTCGGCTGGTGCGCCGATAACTACGGGCGCCGCAAAACCCTGTTCTGGAGCCTGATGTTGTTCAGCATTCTGACGGCAGCGATCGCCTTCACCAGCACCTGGTTTGAAATTCTGGTACTGCGTTTCCTGGCGGGTCTCGGGCTGGGTGGTGTGTGGAGCATCATTGTCGCATATATTGCGGAAACCTGGCCGCCGAAACAGCGCGGCCGGGCCGCTTCCTTTGTCCTGAGTTCATTCCCGGCTGGCGCCGGACTGGCGGCGTTTCTCGCTTATCTCATCATCCCCGCCTACGGCTGGCGCGCCCTGTTTCTGTGCGGCGCGGGGGCGATTCTCGCTGCGGTCTATTTCCTTGTCTTTGTTCCGGAATCCGAAAGCTGGAAAAAGCAGAAAGAGGCGCAGAAAAATAAAGGCGAGAAAGTGCGTATCGGCGAGATCTTCTCCAGAGAGCTGGCCCGCAACACGCTGCTGGCCACCGTGGTCGCCAGCTTCGGCCTGATCGGCTACTGGGGGTGCACCACCTGGCTACCGCTGTTTCTGACCCAGGATCGCGGGCTGAGCATTGAAACCATGTCGCTGTTCTTCGTCGTCCTGAATGTGGGCATGTTCATCGGCTATAACGTATTCGGCATCCTGGCAGACAAAGCCGGGCGCCGTAAAGCGCTGGTGATTTCATTTATCGGTACCGCGATCACCCTACCGATATACGTCAACATGACCGGACACACGGCGCTGCTGGTGATGGGGCCGGTATACGCATTTTTTACTGCTTTCGTCGGGCTGATGGGATCCTATTTCCCCGAACTGTTCCCAACCCGGGTACGTACGCTGGGGGCCGGATTCTGCTTCAACATCGGCCGCGGCGTCTCCGCTTTCGCGCCCTTCGCTATGGGCTTCATCGCCCAGAGCTATGGCCTTACCACCGGCATCATGATTTGCGCCATCTTCTTCTGCCTCGCCGGGCTAATGATGTTCGCGCTACCCGATATCGACCAGCAAACACAGCCGACTGCCGCCCTGCGGCCTGAAGTTCAGGGAGAAAACTCAAAATGAATAATAAAACAATTATTACCGTCGCCACGACCGGCGCTTTTCCGACCAAACAAGATAACCCCAATATTCCGCTGACGCCGCAAGAGATCGCCGACGACGTCTACGAGTGCTGGCAGGCTGGCGCCGCCATCGCTCACCTGCATATGCGCGACGACGCAGGCAGAGGCACGATGGACATCGAAAAATTTCGCGAGACGGTGGCGCTGATCCGCGAGAGATGCGACATCGTGCTCAACCTGACGACCTCCGGCGATCTCAACGCCACCGACGAGACGCGCATGATGCATGTGGCGGCGCTGAAACCAGAACTGGCTTCCTACGACTGCGGCTCGATGAACTGGGCGCACAGCGGCCTGTTTATCAACCATCCGGCGTTTCTGGAAAAGCTCGGTCAGTTGATGATCGACAGCGGCGTGCGACCGGAAATCGAAGTGTTCGACGCCGGGATGTTTTACAACTCGCTCCACTACATCAAAAAAAATCTGATTAAGACCCCGGCTTATTACCAGTTAGTGCTCGGCGCAGCGGGAGGAACAGCGGCGACGGTCGAAAACCTGGTCTATCTCAAAAGCCTGTTACCGGCAGACGCCCACTGGTCGGCATTCGGCATCGGTCGCGGCCATATGCCGATCCTGCTGGCGACACTGGCGCTGGGCGGACATGTGCGCGTCGGCATGGAAGACAACGTCTACTACAGCAAGGGACGGCTGGCGCAATCCAACGCCGAGTTTGTCGAACGGGCGGTGCGGCTGGCGACAGAGGCAGGTCGCGATCCGGCGACACCTGATGAAGCGCGCCAGATCCTTAATTTACAGAGGGCTAAATGATGAATGACATCGTGATTGTCAGCGCGGTACGCACCGCGATCGGTAGCTTCGGCGGTTCCCTTGCCGGGATCAGCACTCCACAACTGGGCGCCATTGTGGCGAAAGAAGCCATTATGCGGGCGGGGATAGTGCCCGGCGCCATAGACGACGTCATTCTCGGCAACGTGCTGCAGGCTGGACTGGGGCAAAACCCGGCGCGCCAGACGGCCATCAAAGCCGCTATTCCCGAAGCGGTTCCCGCCAGCACGATTAATGTGGTCTGCGGGTCGGGGTTAAAAAGCGTGATTATCGCCGCGCAGTCGATCGCCGCCGGCGATGCGCAGATGGTGCTGGCGGGGGGTATGGAGAATATGTCCGCTGCGCCCTATCTGCTGGACAAAGCCCGTTGGGGCTACCGCATGGGCAACGGCGCACTTACCGACAGCGTGCTGCACGACGGGCTGAGCTGCGCCTTTAACCGGTACCATATGGGTATTACGGCGGAAAACGTCGCCCGGCATTATGGCATCAGCCGCGAAGAACAGGATGAGGTGGCGTTACGTTCGCAGCAACGCGCGCTGGCGGCGACAGAGCGCGGCGCTTTCAGAGATGAAATCGTGCCAGTGGCCTTCATGCACAAGAAAATGGAACGTATTTTCGACCGCGACGAATACCCGCGCGCTGACGCCAACGCTGAGGCGCTGGCCAGGCTACGCCCGGCCTTTTCTGAAGCGGGAACAGTGACCGCCGGCAATGCATCCGGCATTAACGACGGCGCGGCAGCGCTGATTGTGATGTCGGCGCACAAGGCGAAGGCGCTTGGCCTGACGCCGCTGGCGCGTATTCGCGGTTACGCAACCGCCGGCGTCGACCCATCGGTGATGGGGATCGGGCCGGTGCCTTCGACGCTGAAAGCGCTGGAAAAGGCGCGACTCGGCATCAAAGATCTTGACCTGATTGAAGCTAATGAAGCCTTTGCCGCCCAGTTTATCGCCGTGGGTCGCGAACTCTGCTTTGACATGGAAAAAACTAACGTTAACGGCGGCGCCATTGCGCTGGGCCACCCGATCGGCGCATCGGGCGCGCGGATTCTGGTCACGCTGCTGCACGCGCTGCGCGCCCGGGATAAAACCTTCGGGCTGGCGACGCTGTGCGTCGGCGGCGGCCAGGGTGTGTCTGTCGTGGTAGAACGCCTGTAAGCCATCAGGGAGGAAAAACAATGAAGTCTAAAGTCACCGCCCGGCAGGAAATCACCCGTCACTTTCGCGACGGCATGAGTGTGATGTTTGGCGGGTTTATGGGACAGGGAACGCCTCCTGCGCTGGTACAAATGCTCCTTGATTCCGGCGTCAGGGAGCTGACGCTGATCGGCAACGACACCGGCACGCCGGGAAAAGGCGTCGCGCCGCTGGTAGAAGCTGGTAGAGTACGTAAGGTCATCGCATCGCACATTGGGCTGCATCCGGAAACCGGCCGCCGGATGATTAGCGGTGAAATGGAGGTCGAACTGGTGCCGCAGGGCACGCTGGCCGAGCGGATCCGCGCGGGCGGTGCCGGGCTGGGCGGCTTCCTTACGCCAACCGGCGTCGGTACTGTGGTGGAAGAAGGCAAGCAGAGAATAACCATCGACGGTCGCCACTACCTGCTGGAAATGCCGCTGCGCGCCGATCTGGCGATTGTCTACGCCAGACGCGGCGACACAGCGGGTAACCTGTACTATCGCCGCTCGGCAAGAAACTTTAACCCGCTGGTCGCGCTGGCGGCCAGACAGGTCTTCGCGGAAGTGGCGGAACTGGTGACGCCTGGCGCCATCGACCCCGACAGTATTATGACGCCCGGACTACTGGTCAACGGCGTGTTTCAGGGAGGTATCGAATGAGCCTGAAAGCCTTTATCGCCCGCCGCGTGGCGCTGGAACTGAACGACGGCGATGTGGTCAATCTGGGGATTGGCCTGCCGACGCTGGTCGCCCATTATCTGCCACAGGGAGTCGATATCGTTTTACAGTCGGAAAACGGCTTTGTCGGTCTCTGCCCGGCGGATGCGGAAAATCCCGATCCCGATGTAGCCAACGCCGGCGGCCAACCATGCGGGATTATTCCCGGCGGGGCGACCTTTGACAGCGCTTTCTCTTTTGCGCTGATCCGCGGCGGCCATGTAGATGCCTGTGTACTGGGCGGCCTTGAGGTGGATCAGCACGGCAACCTGGCCAACTGGATGATCCCTGGCAAAATGGTGCCCGGCATGGGCGGGGCGATGGATCTGGTTACCGGCTCACGAAAAGTGATTGTGGCGATGGAGCACTGCGCCAAAAATGGCGCCCCAAAGATCCTGCGCAATTGTACGCTTCCTCTGACGGCGCTCGGATGCGTCTCCACCGTGGTGACCGAACTGGCGGTGTTCCGCTTTATCGATGGCCAATTGACGCTCACCGAATACGCGCCGGGCGTAAGTATTGAGCTAATCCGCCAAAAGACCAGCGCGGAATTTGTAGTATCGCCGCAACTACGGGAAATGCCGATCCGGGAGTGAGATCTGGCGCGAACCAAATTTATTTCCCTGACCTTCAGAAACCTCACTCTCTGCGTGAGGTTTTTATTTACTTTACTGAAAATACTTTTTGGGAATACCCATCAGTATGAATATGCACGATCGGTCGTGCGGAAGAATTGACAGATAGCGAAAGTTATCAACAAAAATATGGATAGTGAAACGTTATTCACAGCCAGGTTTTTCATTGAGAAACCAGAAATAAAAAAACCACATCTGCTCAATACAGTGTGGTTTCTTTAACTTTCTGACTTTTAAAAGGCAGAGAAAAATAAGTGGCGGAACGGACGGGACTCGAACCCGCGACCCCCTGCGTGAC
>NZ_LLXO01000040.1 GCF_001484765.1 Entomohabitans teleogrylli
GACACCATGAACGGAAAAAGCAGCAATGCATCAGACACATTCCCGGCTGACACCATGAACGGAAAAAAGCAACGCCCCCATCAAGCCTCGCCGCCAGACCCCCTCACCGCCAGGCCCCTCACTGAAACATCACTTGCGCCCAGCGCGCCAGACCAGCGGTCACCGAACCGAAATCATCGCCGCCGGCGATAGGCGTATCCGGCAGCAACTGCGCCAGCGCCTGGCGGATCACCGGTGAACGCGCGCTGCCACCGGTCAAATAAATCACGTCCGGTTTCACTGCGCCATCCGCCAGCGCCAGACTCACCTGCTCGAGTATCCGCTGTAATGGCTGGCGCAGCGACTCGTCCAGCGCTTCGCGGGTGATAACCTGCGCCAGACCATGGTCGATAAACGGCAGCGGCGTATCCCGGACCTGCTGGCCGGAAAGGGCAATCTTACTCTCCTCCGCCGCCCGTACCAGCCGGTAGCTCAGACGCTGGCGCCAGACCTTCTGCAACCTGGCCACCTGGGCCGGGTGGCAGGCATCGCGCGCCAGCTCCGCCAACTGGCGCCCGCTGGACGCGCTGTAAAAATCACTCTGGGCAGGAACATCGTTGATGGCGACAGCGTTCCACCATGGCAGCACCGGCAGCGCGGTACCTTTCTCCGTCAGCCCGCCAAGTCCCAGCAGCGGCATCAACTGCTTAAACGCCAGCATAATATCCAGATCGTTACCGCCTACCCGACAGCCGCTGTGGCCCAGTAAACTCTGCTGACGATCGCGCCGCGCCCGCCAGCGCGGCCCCATCAATAATAAAGAACAGTCGGTGGTGCCGCCGCCGATATCCACCACCAGCACCCGCTTTTCCTCCTGCAGGGTGGCTTCGAACTCCAGCCCGGCCGCCACCGGCTCAAACTGAAAAATCACCTCGCGGAAACCGGCGCGCCGGGCCGCTCTTTCCAGAATACCCAGCGCCTGGCGATTGGATTCCTCGCCGCCCAGCCCCTGGAAGTTAATTGGCCGGCCAATAACCGTCCGGGTAATTGACGCCTGCAACTGCGCTTCGGCCTGGCGGTGGATATGGACCATCATGGCGCAGACCAGATCCTCGAACAGCGCCACCTGCTGCGGCTTTAACCCACTGGCGCCAAGAAACGATTTCGGCGATTTAACAAACCAGACCTCTTCCGGGTCGTCCATATACGCTTCCAGCGCCGCCAGACCGAAGCGTACACAGTCCGGCGTGACGCTGATATCTTCTTCGCGGTTGGCATTCAGCGCCCGGCGCAGCAGCGCCTGCGATTCCTCGCCGATAGCCTCTACCCGCTGGTGCCGCCACAGCCATTCACTGATCGCCTCGCGCACTGGCGCGCAAATCATCGAAGGCAGCAGCACCGAGTCGCCTTCCAGCGCCAACAGCCGCGGCGCGCCTGCTTCCATAACCGCCACCGAACAATTGGCGGTGCCATAGTCGAAACCAATGAACATACTTATCCCCATGCCAGTGAAGAAAGGGGGGCGACTTTAGCGAAATGTCGCGGCGGCGGCAACGGGAATATAAAAGCAAGCGCCGGAGGGGCGCGCCTGGTATGCTGAAACGACGATAAATAAAGGAATGGCGATGCTGACCTGTACTCTTAACTGGCAGGGCCCTTATGACTGGCCCTGGATACTGCAGTTTCTTTCCGCCCGCGCCGTACAGGGCGTCGAGGTGGTGAGTCACACCGGCTACCAGCGCGCGTTCGCGCTGGGCGAACATCAGGGGGTGATTGACGCCGTGCCTGACGTGGCACGCCAACAACTGCGGGTAACCCTCAGCGCCGGCCTGGCGCCGGTAGCTGATGAAGCCCTGGCAAGTTTACGCCGCTTGTTCGATCTGGACTGTGAACCTGCGCCGCTGCTGGAGACCCTCGGCAGCCTGGCTGCGGTGCGACCGGGGATTCGCCTGCCGGGCTGCGTGGATCCGTTTGAGCAAATTGTCCGGGCGATCCTCGGGCAACTGGTGAGCGTGGCGATGGCGGCGAAACTGACCGCCGGCGTGGTCCGCGAGTTCGGCCGCGTACTGGAGGACGATCCACAATGGCGTCTGTTTCCCGCGGCGCAAAGCCTGGCGCGGGCCGAGGTCGCGCAACTGCGGGCGCTGGGGATGTCGCTGCGCCGCGCGCAGGCGATTGTGCAGATTGCCCGCGCCTGTGAAGAAGGGCGCTTCCCGCTGACGGCGCCGCCGGACGTGGAGCAGGGGATGAAGCAACTGATCGCCTTCGACGGAATCGGCCGCTGGACGGCCAGCTATTTCGCGCTGCGCGGCTGGCACGCCAGAGACGTTTTTTTGCCTGATGATTATCTGATCAAACAGCGTTTCCCGGGGATGACCCCGGGACAGATTGGCCGCTATGCCCGACGCTGGCAGCCGTGGCGTTCCTATGCGCTACTGCATATCTGGAATACCGCCGACTGGCAGCCCGATCAGTGAATAGCGAAATAACTGTTGCTGAGCATCGACTCCAGCGACTGGCTATCGGCGCTGAATATAAAGTCAACGCCGATCCCCGCCAGAGTATCGACACACGGCCCTGGTTCGACGGGGCCGGCAATCGTTTTACGTTTTTGTCTGTCGGCATGACCGTGGACAATCGTCACCATAATTTCATCCATCAGGCTAATGTGGATGTTTTGCACTAACTGGCGATCGAGCATCAGATAGTCAAACGGCAGCGCCGCCAGGCGGGGCAGAATTTCCAGATCGCGGCCGATACCGGACAGAATGAACGAGCAGCCCGTTTTTTGCAGGCGGCGTAGATTTTCACGCGTTGTCTGGTCGTCGGCGCGCAGCGCGTCCTGAGCGACAATCAGATGCAACTGTGATGGCGGCAGCGGGCTTTCCAGCAAAAGTTCCGCCAGTTGCGCCATCTCCCGGACGCCGGCGAGGGTGGCGCCGGAAATCGGTAACGCGATATTGAAGCCTTTACGGGCCAGCGCCGCGCTGTGGACAGTGAAAAAGGTGCTGAACAGCTTTCTGTCCAGCGCCTTTTGCCACTCATCGCCCACTGCGCTGTGGTGTAGCGGTTCGCCAGACGGCGTTCGCCACTGCGGTAAAATCAGCCAGAAACTGATAGCGTCCGGCAAGCGCGGCGGCGTCACGCCGCTCACCATCAATTGCAGGCTGCACTCCTCAGGCAACTGGCTGCTGAGAGTTCTGGATGCTGGCTGACCAGACTGTTGCCATGCCTGGTGCGCTTCAAAAGCGACCACTTTTCCACGACCGCTGTTTTTTGCCGCATAGCAGGCGCTGTCCGCCTGGGACATCACTTCGGAGGCCAGAGTATTGTGGGCATCAATACGGGTCACTCCGGCGCTGGCGCCGACCTGATACAGCTTATCGTTCCACATCAGACGGTAATCGTTAATGTGCCGGACAATGTTTTCGACGATCTGTCTGGCGTTATCGATACTGCAGTGCGGCAGGATCAGGCCGAATTCATCGCCTCCCAGTCGGGCAAGGGTATCGCCGCCGCGCAGCTGCGCTTTCATCAGGCGCGCCAGCTCCTGCAATAGCGCATCCCCCGCCGCGTGGCCAGCGGTATCGTTCACCGCCTTAAAGCGATCGAGATCGATAAACGCCAGCGCGTGCTGCGCCTGCGGATCAATATTTTGCAGCAGTTGGCGCAGTTGGTTTTCGAAACTGAGCCGGTTCGCCAGATGGGTTAAGCCGTCATGGGTGGCGCTGTAACTCAGCTGGCGCAGCATATTGCGCGCTTCAGTGACATTCTGCATGACCAGCACATAGCCAATATTGTTTCCGTCAAGGCCGGTCAGCGGCGCGATGCTGTGGTGGATATCGTAGCGCCCGTTGATGCGGTGATGGAGCACCAGTTCCTGGTTACCGGTATGGTGAATGTTGTTGATAGCGGCGCCGCTGTCGCTACAGGTGAGCGGCAATACGGTAAGCAGCGGCAGGCCGAGCGCCTCCTGCTGCGACCAGCCGCTGAGCGCTTCGGCGACCGGATTCATAAAAGTGACCCTGTCGCCGGCGTCGATACAGATAACCGCTTCGCCGATCGCCTCCAGAGTGATGTGCAGGCGCTCTTTTTCCTGATACAGGGCATCGTGCAACTGCTTTATTTCTGTCATATCGATACTGATGCCCGGCACCCGCTCGATATTGCCCTGGCTGTCGCGCACCTGGCTGGCCTGAATACGTACGTGACGTACCGTCCCTTTGCGATAAATACGGAATTCCTGACGGATATCGCTGCCCCTGGCCAGCGCATCGTTAAGCGCCTGCTCTACCCGTGGCGCATCCTCTTCGACAATCTTACTCAGCCACAGCCGGAAGCTGGGCTGCTCGTGGGGCGCCACATCGTACAGTTCGAACATGCGTTTATCCCAGCTCAGTTGCTGATGGCGCGGATCCCACTCCCAGATACCAATACCGCCGGCCTCGTTGGCGAGAGTTATACGCTCCATCAGGCGTTTGTTGACTGCTTCACTGCGCTTGAGCTCGGTAATGTCTTCGATTTGGGCAATGTAATAGCGCGGCGTGCCGTCGTGGTTACGCACCACCGAAACGGTTAACAGCGCCCAGACAATGGCGCCGCTGCGGGTGTAATAGCGTTTCTCCAGGGAATAACTGTTGATCTCCCCCTGCGCCAGTTGGCTAAGTTGCTCCAGGTCGGCATTCAGGTCATCCGGATAGGTGATCTGCTGGAAGGTCATCTCTTTGAGTTGCTGCTGGGGGTAATCCAGCAGTGCGCACAGAGCCTGATTCACCTGCAGCCATTTCCCCTCCGTGGAGACCAGCGCCATACCGATGGCCGAATACTCCATGGCGCTGCGAAAACGCGCCTCGCTCTCGATGATGTGTTTTTGCTCCTGGCGAAAAGCGTACATCACCATGGTCATAATATTGGCCGGCAGCAGAATCATCAGGAAAGGCAGCCACGGCAGGTGGTTGATCAGCACCGGATCCGGCATTTCCAGCAGCCCGCGATGGGTGGCCATGGTCAGGGAGACCACCATGGTGGTGACCAGGAAAACGGTGAATGCCTCCAGCCGCGGCAGGCGGATTGCGCTCCACATCAGCAGCAGGATGACAAAAGTAAACGGCCACGGCATCCAGCCAAGCGCCAGCCAGCTCAGCAGCGGCGTGGCGATCAGCGTTAACAGGGTTTCGACCAGTAGTTTCTTGTCCCGGTGGCGCATCAGGTAGCGGCGATGGAGAAGGATGCCCAGAGGCACCAGCGCCAGCGCGCCGATAGCCTCCGACAATACCCAAATGAAAAAACTGCGTACCGAGGCCTCACTGTTGATCAGCACCACCACCAGAATACCGCCGCACAGGGCGGGGATCACGGCGCTGCTCAGCGCCAGGCGGCCCCAGTCGCCCAGCGATTCCAGCGGGTGTTCCCGGGGCAGTAGCCGGCGCAGTAACAGCGCGCCGATGGCGGCCTCGATCACGTTAATGGCGTTGTAGGCGATCGCCTGAGGCGTGATGGTCAGCAGCAGCGCCGTGGCGCAAAGGCTGGCGGTACAGCAAATGGCGGCGATAGCCGGCCAGTGGGCGACAGGCTGGCGCCAGAAGGCGACCATCATGATCGCCGTCGGGAACCACAGCGGCGCCAGCACGGTGCCGAAGGTGGTGAGTTCCAGAGAGTAAAGCGTGAACAGAAAACTCACTCCCCCAAGGACGGGCAGACGCGCCAGTCGCCAGTATGTTGCTGATGTAGGGGGATTCATTGTGTTATTCATGACCACCAGTCCACTGACAATATCGACAGGCCGTTACCGACCCTGTTCATGACCACGCTGTAGCCGGTGTCCTGGCGGAGCGGATTTCCCTGTGGCGGCACGTCGTTGCCGTCCTGAACGGCCATCGGCGCGCACATCTCCTGCCTTACCGGCCTGGTTCATTGCCGCTGTTTCCCGGATTTTTGAAGGGGAAGCGCGATATCGGCGAGGCAGGATAGATGTAAATTTATTATGTGTATAATGTTAACATAATTATGCGTGATGTCATGGCGGCGGATGCGTAGTTGCGCCGACGGGTCTGGCGCCTGCCGGACAGTCTGGCGCGTCGGCGCGTTTTATCTGGTATAGACTCTCCTGACCCCCTATAATTGCCGCGTTTGGCGCCCTTGCGCCGTCCTTCCTTCTTATTATTTTTACGTTAACCAGGTCGTTACTTTTATGACTGACAAGTCTCATCAATGCGTCATCGTCGGGATAGCCGGCGCATCTGCCTCAGGGAAAAGTTTAATTGCCAGTACCCTTTACCGGGAACTTCGTGAGCAGGTCGGCGACGAGCACATTGGTGTTATTCCGGAAGACAGCTACTACAAGGATCAAAGTCATCTGTCGATGGAAGAACGCATTAAAACCAATTATGACCACCCCAGCGCCATGGACCACAGCCTGCTGTTTCAGCACCTGCAAATGCTGAAAGCCGGTAAATCTATCGAGTTGCCGGTCTATAGCTATGTGGAACACACCCGCACCACTAACACGGTGCATATTGAACCGAAAAAAGTCATTATCCTGGAAGGGATTTTGCTGCTGACCGACGCCCGCCTGCGCGGGGAAATGAATTTCTCCATCTTTGTCGATACGCCGCTGGATATTTGCCTGATGCGCCGTATCCGCCGCGACGTGAATGAACGCGGTCGCTCGATGGATTCGGTGATGGCGCAGTACCAGAAAACGGTGCGGCCGATGTTTTTGCAGTTTATCGAGCCATCAAAGCAGTATGCGGACATCATTGTTCCGCGCGGCGGTAAAAATCGGATTGCTATCGATATTCTGAAGGCGAAAATAAGTCAGTTTTTTGAGTAATGCCTGATGGCAGGCAAAATGTTAGCTGTGATGGCCCCGGGGCGGATAGCCGCCCGCCATAGTCATCGCCGGTCGGCTGTGGCATGGTAGTGGCTATTGAGCGCGAAAGGAGATTCTGCGATGCGTCTTTGTGACCGTGATATTGAAGCCTGGCTTGATGATGGCCGCCTGTCGATTACCCCCCGTCCCCCGGTCGATCGCATCAATGGTGCGACGGTTGATGTGCGTCTGGGAAATAAATTCCGTACTTTCAGCGGCCATACCGCGGCGTTTATCGACCTGAGCGGGCCGAAAGCGGAAGTCAGCGCGGCGCTGGACCGGGTCATGAGCGATGAGATTGTCCTTCAGGAAGGCGATGCCTTTTATCTGCACCCGGGAGAACTGGCGCTGGCGGTGACGCTGGAATCGGTCACACTGCCCGCCGATCTGGTGGGCTGGCTGGACGGTCGCTCGTCGCTGGCGCGTCTCGGGCTGATGGTGCATGTGACGGCGCACCGCATCGATCCCGGCTGGCAAGGTTGTATCGTGCTGGAATTCTATAACTCCGGGAAGCTGCCGCTGGCGCTGCGTCCGGGAATGGTCATTGGCGCGTTGAGTTTTGAACCGCTCTCCGGCCCGGCGGCCCGCCCGTATAATCGCCGCGAGGATGCCAAGTACCGCGATCAGCAGGGTGCGGTCGCCAGCCGTATTGATAAAGACTAACCTGTTGTATATACATTATCTTTCAGGTTGTACGCCGGGCTGCCCGCTAGTGGGAGGGCTGTTGGCTGGCGGCGTTTTCGGCAGATTGATGATTGACTGTGGCCCGGCGCCTGCGCCAGGCAAGCGGGGAGTGGGGCGGTGTTACCCTGAGGCTACCCGAATGATTTTATGCATATCTGCCCCAGGGGAGAAGCCATGAAACGATTTCTGACCACGCTGATGATTTTGCTGGTGGTGCTGGTAGTTGGCCTCACGGCGCTGGTCTTGCTGGTCAATCCCAATGACTTCCGTAGCTATATGGTGCGTCAGGTTGAGCAACGCAGCGGATACCAACTGGTGCTTGACGGGCCGCTGCGCTGGCATGTCTGGCCGCGATTGAGCATCCTGTCGGGCCGTATGTCGCTGACTGCCCCCGGCGCCAGCCAGCCCGTGGTCAGCGCTGATAATATGCGTCTTGATGTGGCGCTCTGGCCGATGTTGTCCCACCAGCTTCAGGTCAATCAGGTGTTTCTCAAGGGGGCGGTGGTGCAGCTCACCCCGGCCAGCGAATCGCAGACGCCGGCGGGGGCGCCAGTTGGGCCGGCAAACAGCCCGCCAGCCGCCAGCGATGAGCGCTCAGGCTGGTCGTTTGCCATTAAAAATTTACAGATTGCCGATAGCCTGCTGGTTTTTCAGCGCGACGATGACGACCAGGTGACGCTGCGTGATATCAATCTGCAGATGGAGCAGGGCGAAAAGCACCGCGCGCATATCGATTTCAGTAGCCGCATTAATCGCAACCAGCGCGATCTGGCGCTGTCGTTCAGCGCCGATCTCGACGTCAGCCAGTTCCCGCATACCCTGGCGGCCAGTCTCGAAAACATCAATTACCAGTTGCAGGGCGCCGATCTGCCGCCGCAGGGCATCAGCGGCCAGGGGGCGATGCAGGCGCTTTGGCAGCAGAGCAATAAGCAAATCGCCTTGAGTAATATTGCCCTCACGGCGAATGACAGCGCGTTTAGCGGGTCAGTTTCGGTGATACAGGCGGGGGATAAGCCGCAGTGGCAGATCAATCTGCGCTCGCCGTCACTGAATCTGGACAATTTGCTGGTGACGGGCAACGGCCCGGAAACGGTAAATAACGCCGTGCCGCGCGCCGAACAGGGCGCCAGACAGCCGCGCCCGGTTTTTTCCGGCGATGAGAACTGGGCCAGCTATAACGATCTGCGCAGTTTTGACGCCCGGATAGCGCTGGAGGCGCAGCAGTTGCGCTGGCGTGGGCTGCCGTTCAGCGATGTGGCGGCACAGATAACCAATCAGCAGGGAATGATGACTATCGCCCGGCTGGAGGGCAAGCTGGGCGCCGGTAACCTCAGCCTGCCAGGGACTCTCGATGCCCGGAAGGGGCAGCCGAAGGTCGCGGTACAGCCGCGGATCAAGAATATCGAAATCGGCCAGGTGCTGACGGCGTTCAACTACCCGATCGCCCTGACCGGCAACCTGTCCCTTGCCGGGGATTTCACTGGCAATAGCTTTGACGCCGGCGATTTTCGCCGTCACTGGCAGGGGGAGGCCGCCGTGCGCATGGAAAATTCGCGGATGCAGGGGATGAATTTCCAGCAACTGATTCAGCAGGCGGTGGCCCGCAGCAACAGTAGCGTTCAGGCTCAGCAGAACTACGATAACGCCACCATGCTGGAGCGGTTTTCCGCTCAGGCGGAGCTGGATAACGGCACGCTGCGCCTTAAACAGATGGCGGGGGACTCGCAGATGATCTCCCTGACCGGCGACGGAACCCTCGATCTGGTTAAGGAAGACTGCGATACCCACTTCAATATTCAGGTGACTGGCGGCTGGCGCGGCGAAAGCAAAATCATCAACACCCTGAAGAATACCCAGGTGCCGCTGCGCATTTATGGCCCCTGGCAGCAACTGCGCTACAACCTGCAGGTCGATCAGATTCTGCGCCGCCAGCTACAGGATGAGGCGAAGCGGCGTCTCAGGGAGTGGGCGGAACGTAATCCGCAGAGCAGCAAAGCGCGGGATTTACAGCAATTGCTCGATAAATTGTAATCCTCCGGCGATGTGCCGGGGTATCGCGGGCGCGCTGCTGCGCAGCAAAAACGTCCGCGCTTTTGTTACGTAAATTACACTTCGTAATCCGGCATATCCGGTTCGGCCATTGGGATAATGGCGACTTTTTGTACCCGATGGTTTTCGACTTCCAGCGTTTTGATGGCGTAATCGCCGATATGGATCTCTTCGCCGGCGTGGGGGATATGCTGGAGATATTCCATCAATAGCCCGGCGATGGTGTGATATTCACGCTTATCATCCAGCGGCAGCGGGATATGCTGGACCAGGTCTTCCAGCGGCATATGCCCATTAGCCGTCCAGGAACCATCGGGGTTTTGATGGATATCGTGGCGGGCGTCGGGCTCTTCCACTTCATTCGGCAGATTGCCGGCGATGGTTTCCATCACATCGCCGAGGGTGACGATACCTTCGACCGAACCAAACTCATCCACGACAAAGGCGAAATGGGTGCGCGCGCGGCGGAATTGTTCCAGCGCGTGCAGTAACTGTAGCCCCTCAGGGAACACCAGCGGCTGGTGAACCAGCGCTCGCAGGTCTGGCGCTTCACCGCGCAACAGTTGCTGGAGCAGTTCAATGACATGCACCACCCCGAGCGGGTTATCCTCGCCGTCGGTGATCACGATGCGGGTATGGCGGTTTTTCTCCAGCAGACGGTGAATGACGTCGCTGGATTCGCTGAGATCGATGTGTTCAATGTCGTGGCGGGAGGTCATGATACTGCTGACGCTACGCTGATTGAGGTTCAGCACCCGCTCGATCATCATTCTTTCCTGGGGATTGAATACGCTGTCCGCCTGATCGACATCGGCGACCAGCATGGCGGTGCGGGTATCGAGCTCGGCTTCTTCTTTCTGGCCGCTCAGCAGGCGCATTACCGCTTCCGCGGTGCGCTGGCGCAGACTCTGGCGGGCAAATAAAAAACGCCGGCGGTTGAACATCGCTAACTGATTCAGCGCTTCAATCATGACTGAGAAACCGATGGCCGCGTACAGATAACCTTTGGGAATCGCAAAGCCAAATCCGTCCGCCACCAGGCTGAAACCGATCATCAGCAGGAAGCTCAGACAGAGGATCACGATGGTTGGGTGGCCGTTAACGAAACGCGTAATCGGTTTGCTGGCCAGCAGCATCAGGGAAATGGCGATTACCACTGCTGCCATCATCACCGCCAGATGGTCGACCATCCCTACGGCGGTAATCACCGAATCGAGCGAAAAAACCGCATCCAGAACCACGATCTGCGCCACCACTGCCCAGAATTTCGCGCCGCGTTTCTGAACCGGGCCTTCATGGTCTTTACCTTCGAGGCGTTCGTTGAGTTCGACGGTGGCCTTAAACAGCAGAAACAGGCCGCCAAATAGCATGATGAGATCCCGGGCGCTGAAACTGAAGTCGTGGATATGAAACAGCGGCGTGGTGAGTGTCACCAGCCAGGAAATGGAGGCCAGCAACAGCAGGCGCATCACCATGGCTAACAGCAGCCCGGTGACTCTCGCCCGGTCGCGCTGGCCTGGGGGAAGTTTCTCCGCCAGAATGGCGATAAATACCAGATTATCAATGCCGAGCACCAGTTCAATAACTACCAGTGTAATCAGCCCGGCCCAGATCGATGGATCGGCAATCCATTCCATATGCTGTGGGTAACCTCATTTTACATGACAACTGTCACAGTCTGATGATGGGGCGATCTGTGTGTTAATGCAACCTGGAGGTAACAGCGGGTGAGGGCGTCAGGCTAACCAGAAATAAAAAATAGTTGGCGCCTTAGGTTAATAAATATAAAAAAGCAATAGGAATGCACTGATTTTATTAGTGGTGTTATTAATATCTAAAAGGCTTATGAAGGGTAATTCTTATTGGTATGAGGAATATATCATGTCTCCCGGCAGGGATATAGCAGGAAAAATGAACAGTTGTCTGAATTATTTTACAATGTGCTTCCATTGTACGCTGAAAATTAGCCGCGAAATTCGATAATCATGCATGTTTATTCGCGGGATTGAACCCGTTTTCATTTTAATATATTGATTTTTATGGGTTTGATTGTTTTTTGTGCGGCAGGTGAAGGGGCTGATGGATATAATAGACAGGACCTGCTTTTTTGTTTCCAGACTGGGTTGCCTGCCGTTGCTGTATTGTCAGCGGCGAACTCTGTGGGGGGTAAATTGTCTGAATGGATATATTTGTCATTTGATCTCTGTCACGGCGGCGCTAGTATAGCACAGCTATAAAACTTGCTGGCTTCGGAACGTGAAAAGGCTATAATTCCTCAACCATTTATCGGTTCACAGGTGGGATAAGAAAAGAATGAGCAATATGAAAGCAGTCATCCCCGTCGCCGGCCTTGGTATGCATATGCTGCCAGCCACTAAGGCGATTCCTAAAGAAATGTTGCCGATTGTCGACAAACCGATGATTCAGTACATCGTCGATGAGGTCGTTGCTTCCGGAATCAAAGAGATAGTACTGGTTACGCATTCCTCTAAAAACGCTGTTGAAAACCATTTTGATACCTCCTACGAGCTGGAAGCGCTGCTCGAACAGCGCGTAAAACGCCAGTTGCTCGCCGAAGTACAATCCATTTGCCCCCCGGGGGTGACCATTATGAACGTGCGCCAGGGCCATGCGCTGGGGCTGGGTCACTCTATTCTGTGCGCGCGTCCGACGATTGGCGATAATCCTTTTGTTGTGGTCCTGCCTGACATTGTCCTTGATGATGCTTCCGCCGATCCGCTGCGTTATAACCTGGCGGCGATGATCGCGCGTTTCAATGAGACCGGGCGTAGTCAGGTGCTGGCGAAACGAATGTCAGGGGATCTGTCGGAATACTCGGTCATCACCACCGAAACCGCGCTGGAAAATGAAGGGCAAATCGCCCGTATCGTTGATTTTATTGAAAAACCTGATGAGCCGCAGACCCTGCCCTCCGATCTGATGGCGGTGGGGCGCTATGTACTGTCAGCAGATATCTGGCCGGAGCTGGAACACAATCAGCCTGGCGCCTGGGGCCGTTATCAGTTAACCGATGCTATTGCCGAGCTGAATAAGAAACAGCCCGTCGAGGCCATGTTGATGACCGGCGAGAGCTATGACTGCGGTAAGAAAATGGGGTATATGCAGGCATTTGTGAAGTACGGGCTGCGTAACCTGAAAGAAGGGCAGAAATTCCGCGAACGTATTGAAAAAATACTCGCCCGCTGAGCTATTAGCTCACGGAATTGCTGTATGGCGATGTTTCATACAGCAATTCCGCGGCGTCCGGTCAGTTTCCCGGCATGCCGGCCAGGAGATAGTAGTAATATAATGTTTTATGTATCAGACCACTCTTATTGTGCCCGTGGACAAATATCATTCATCAATCAAAAATTATTTCCAATTTCCAGAGTCATAGAAATTTTTAATATAAATCCCTGCCACAGGTATGTGCCAACCGCCTCCGGTAAACAAGGACATTGTCGTACCAAATAAGGGGTAGGCGATTTTTTTTCAGGAATAAAGAGGCTGCAAAATTGACATTGTCAATATATGCG
The DNA here is from genome assembly GCF_001484765.1 of Entomohabitans teleogrylli. Classification (GTDB taxonomy): domain Bacteria; phylum Pseudomonadota; class Gammaproteobacteria; order Enterobacterales; family Enterobacteriaceae; genus Entomohabitans; species Entomohabitans teleogrylli. The sequence continues at coordinate 13,120 of NZ_LLXO01000040.1, forward strand.
CGCGGTGGTAGCGATAGCCAGGGGCGGTAGCATTCCTGAAAGCGCTGGCGTGTGTATTGAGTTAAGAGTGATAAATCATCAGATAACGATATTTTTGTCTGATAACTGATTGAATTAAGGAATCTAAAATGTTACTCCCCGTGATTATGGCTGGTGGTACCGGTAGCCGACTGTGGCCGATGTCTCGCGAGCTCTACCCGAAACAGTTTCTGCGCCTGTATGGCCAGCAGTCCATGCTGCAGGAAACGATCCTCCGCCTGGAGGGAGTTGACGTTGCGGAACCGATGGTGATTTGTAACGAAGAGCACCGTTTCCTGGTGGCGGAGCAGTTACGGCAGATCAACAAATTATCCCATAATATCATCCTCGAACCGGTTGGGCGCAACACCGCGCCGGCTATTGCGCTGGCGGCGCTGAATGCGGTGGAAAACGGCGATGATCCACTGCTGCTGGTGCTGGCGGCGGACCATATCATTAATAACAAAGCGGTCTTCCACAAAGCGATTCGCATTGCCGAGCGCTATGCCAGAGAGGATCGGCTGGTGACTTTCGGGATTGTGCCGGACAGCCCGGAGACCGGTTACGGGTATATTCAGCGCGGTGAAAAACTCGGCAAAGAAAGCGATGCGCCGTTCTGCGTGGCGCGTTTTGTCGAAAAGCCCGACCTCGCTACGGCGCAGCACTATGTTGAATCCGGCAGTTATTACTGGAACAGCGGAATGTTTATGTTCCGGGCGCGTAAATATCTCGAAGAGCTTGAGAAGTTCCGCCCGGATATTCTGCAGGCCTGCCAGTCGGCGGTGAGCGCGGCAAATAAAGACAGCGAATTTATCACTATTGACCGGGATCTGTTCTGCGCATGTCCGGATGAATCCATTGATTATGCGGTGATGGAAAATACCGCCGATGCAGTTGTCGTTGGGCTGGATGCGGAGTGGAGCGACGTAGGCTCCTGGTCGGCGCTTTGGGAAGTCAGTGATAAAGATGCCGGCGGCAATGTCCTGAGCGGAGACACGTTCCTGCACGACGCGCACAACTGCTACGTCAACACCGATGAGAAACTGGTGGCCGCGATCGGTGTTGAGAACCTGGTGATCATCAATACCAAAGACGCCGTGCTGGTGGTGGATAAGAGCCGGGTGCAGGACGTGAAGAAAGTGGTTGAGCACCTCAAACAGAATAACCGCAGCGAATACCGCCGCCACCGTGAAATTTATCGCCCGTGGGGGCGCTGCGATGTGGTGGTGCAGAGCGAACGCTTTAACGTTAACCGCATTACCGTGAAGCCCGGCGGCGCTTTCTCCATGCAGATGCACTATCACCGCATTGAGCACTGGGTGATTCTCTCCGGCACCGGCCAGGTGACGCGCGGGGACGAAACCTTTCTGCTTACGGAAAACCAGTCGACGCTGCTGCCAATTGGCGTTCCTCATCGCCTGGAAAATCCGGGCAAAATTCCTCTGGAAATTCTTGAAATCCAGTCCGGCTCCTACCTGGGAGAGGACGATATTATTCGTATAAAAGATCAATACGGTCGTTGTTAAGTTGTTCAGGAATCAGTAATGTCTCAGTTAACCTGTTTTAAAGCTTATGATATCCGCGGTGAGTTGGGCGAAGCCCTGAATGAGGATATCGCTTATCGCATTGGCCGCGCTTACGGGGAGTTCCTTAAGCCGAAGCGCGTTGTGGTAGGCGGCGATGTCCGCCTGACCAGCGAAGCCCTGAAAATGGCGCTGGCGAAAGGACTGCAGGATGCAGGGACCGATGTGCTGGATATCGGCTTAAGCGGTACCGAGGAGATCTACTTCGCGACTTTCCACCTCGGGCTGGACGGCGGCATTGAAGTGACCGCCAGTCATAACCCCATGAACTATAACGGTATGAAACTGGTGCGCGAAGGCGCCAGACCGATCAGCGGCGACACCGGTCTGCGCGATATTCAGCGCCTGGCGGAAGAGAACCGCTTCCCGCCGGTAGAGGCAGCCCGGCGCGGCCAGTATCAGCAAATATCGGTACTCGACGCTTATGTCGATCATCTGATGGGCTATATCAATCTGGCGAACTTCACCCGTCCCCTGAAACTGGTGGTTAATTCCGGCAACGGCGCCGCCGGGCACGTCATTGATGAAATCGAAAAACGCTTTATCGCCGCCGGCGCTCCGCTGAGCTTCGTGAAAGTCCATCATCAACCGGACGGGAATTTCCCGAACGGTATCCCCAACCCGCTACTACCGGAATGCCGTCAGGATACCGCCGATGCGGTGCGCGCCAGCGGCGCGGATCTCGGCATCGCCTTTGACGGCGATTTTGACCGCTGCTTCCTGTTCGACGGCGACGCCCAGTTTATCGAAGGTTATTATATTGTTGGCCTGCTGGCGGAAGCCTTCCTGCAAAAACACCCTGGGGCAAAAATCATTCACGACCCGCGCCTGACGTGGAATACAATTGACATCGTGAATAACGCTGGCGGGGTTCCGGTGATGTCGAAAACCGGCCATGCGTTTATTAAAGAGCGGATGCGTCATGAAGACGCTATCTACGGCGGGGAGATGAGCGCGCACCACTATTTCCGTGATTTCGCTTATTGCGACAGCGGAATGATTCCGTGGCTGCTGGTGGCTGAGCTGTTGTGCATCAAGAATACTTCGCTGAAAACCCTGGTGGCCGATCGCCAGGCGGCATTCCCGGCTTCCGGGGAGATCAACAGCAAGCTGGAAAACGCCGCCCAGGCCATTGCGCGTATTCGGGCGATTTATGAAGCGCAGGCGCAGCGGGTGGATACCACCGACGGAATTAGCCTGGAGTACCCCGAGTGGCGCTTCAACCTGCGCAGTTCCAATACGGAGCCAGTGGTGCGTCTGAACGTAGAGTCAAGAAACGATCCGGCGCTGATGGAACAAAAAACCGCTGAGATCCTCAATCTGATGAGAGAGAAGTCGCTTTGAGTCCGATGTTTGCAGCGATACATCGCTATCGCGGTTTTATTATTGACAGTGTGAAGCGGGATTTTCAGTCCCGCTACCAGACCAGCTTTCTCGGCGCGGCATGGCTGGTTCTGCAGCCGGTCGCCATGATAGCGGTATATACGCTGATCTTTTCTGAGCTGATGCGCGCTAAACTGGCCGGAATGGACGGGCCGTTCGCCTACAGTATCTACCTGTGTTCCGGGGTACTGACCTGGGGGCTGTTCACCGAAACGCTCAACAGTCTGGTCAATGTCTTTCTGTCGAATGCCAATATCCTCAAAAAGCTCAGCTTTCCTCGCATTTGCTTACCGATCATTGTTTCCGCCTCGGCGTTTATTAACTTTCTGATTATCTTCAGCCTGTTTGTCCTGTTTCTGGTGGTCACCGGTAATTTCCCCGGATGGGTGTTTTTTGAAATGATTCCGGTGCTGCTGGTGCAGATGGTCTTTACTATCGGGCTGGGGATTATTCTCGGGGTCATGAATGTCTTTGTGCGTGATGTCGGGCAGTTTGTCTCTATTCTGCTGCAATTCTGGTTCTGGTTTACCCCGATAGTCTACGTCAGCAAAACCCTGCCGGAATGGGCGGTGGATTTACTGCGTTTCAACCCGATGGCGACGATTATCGGCGCTTATCAGAATATCATGCTGTATCGCACCAGCCCGGACTGGGCGGCCCTGGCGCCGATAGCGGCCATTTCCGTGGTACTGTTTTTCCTTGCCTGGCGCCTGTTCAGGAAACATTCCGCTGATATTGTTGACGAGATTTAATAATGAGTATTCAGGTCCGTAATGTCGGCAAAGCCTATAAGTATTACACCTCTAAATGGAAGCGCGTTTTTGAAAAGCTCAGCCCTGGCGACAGGGTCCATCACACTAAAAAGTGGGTGCTGCGCGATATTTCATTCACCATCGAACCGGGCGAGGCTGTAGGCATTGTTGGGGTTAACGGCGCGGGGAAAAGTACCCTGCTGAAACTGTTGACCGGCACCACGCAGGCCACGGAAGGGGAGATCGCGATCAGCGGGCGGGTTGCCGCGCTGCTGGAGCTCGGTATGGGTTTCCATCCGGATTTCACCGGTCGTCAGAACGTGTTTATGTCCGGGCTGATGATGGGGCTGAACCGGGATGAGATCAGCGCGCTGATGCCGGAAATCGAGGCGTTTGCCGATATTGGCGACTATATCGACCAGCCGGTGCGCATTTATTCCAGCGGGATGCAGATGCGCCTGGCGTTTGCCGTGGCGACGGCATCGCGGCCGGATATCCTGATTGTCGATGAAGCGTTATCGGTCGGCGATTCGCGTTTTCAGGCGAAATGCTATGCGCGTATTGCCGATTTCAAAAAGCAGGGCACCACGCTGCTGCTGGTTTCCCACAGCGCCGGGGATATTGTTAAGCACTGCGATCGGGCCATTTTCCTCAAAAATGGCCGTATCAGCATGGACGGCTCTTCCCGGGATGTGACCAATCGTTATCTCGACGAGCTGTTCGGCAAACCGCAGCAGGCTGCCGCTGAGCCGTCACAGCCGGCGTCTGAGTCAGCGGGAAGTGGCTTATCGCTCACTGACGCCGGGGACGTTTATCATACCCGCCATGGCTATCGGCCCGAAGAGTACCGCTGGGGGCAGGGCGGGGCGCGGATTATCGATTACAATATTCGCGCCGCCGGGGCCGATTATCCGACCACGATTCAAAGCAGCCAGCAGACTGATTTTTTCATCAAGGTGGCGTTTGATACTGATTTCGACAGCGTGGTGCCGGGGATCCTGATTAAAACCCTCGACGGGATTTTCCTGTATGGCACTAACTCGTTTCTGGCCTCCGAAGGGCGCGAGAATTTCTCCGTTCAGCGCGGTGAGGTAAAAGTCTTTAAGTTCAGTTTTCCGCTCAATCTTAATAGCGGCGATTATTTACTTTCTTTTGGTATTTCCGCAGGTAACCCACAAAGCGACATGACGCCGCTCGACCGGCGCTATGATTCGATTATTCTGCATGTCAGTAAGAACATGGAGTTCTGGGGAATTATCGATCTGAAATCCACTTTTGAAAGCTGCAACTGATATCGGAATAAGACAGTTAATGAATACGCATATACAACAGCGAGTTTCCGCATTACCTGAAGTATACCAGACGATTTACGGCCATCCGGAATGGGATGGCGAAGCTTCCCGGGACTGCAATGTGCGCCTGGAGATAATCAGCCGCCAGTATGACGCGCTGGCGCAGGCCCTTGGCCGTCCGCTGCGAGTGCTGGATCTGGGCTGCGCTCAGGGATTTTTCAGCCTTAGCCTCGCGGCGAAGGGCGCCACGGTAGCCGGCGTCGATTTCCAGCCGGAGAATATCGATCTCTGCCAGGCGCTGGCGCAAGAAAACCCGGCGCTGGATGTGTCGTTCAGCGTCGGGCGTATCGAAGAGGTGATTCAGGCTCTGGAACCCGGTCAGTACGATATGGCGATTGGTCTGAGCGTATTCCACCATATTGTTCATCTGCACGGCGTGGCGCAGGTTCAGGAGTGGCTGGAGCGGCTGGCGAACTGCACGCAGGCGCTGATCCTCGAACTGGCGCTGCAGGAAGAGCCGCTCTACTGGGGGTCGTCCCAGCCGGCGGATCCGCGCGAGTTGATTGAACGCTGCGCGTTTTACAAACTGATTGGTCAGTTTGATACCCACCTGTCCGACATCGGGCGGCCGATGTTTGTCATTAGTAACCGGCGCGTGATACTGGATGGTTTTAACCGCAGTTTTAACGACTGGCGGTTGCGTCCCTATCCGGAAGCCGGCTTTGCGCACAAAGAGAGTCGCCGCTACTACTTCGGCGATGATTTTGTCTGCAAACTGTTTCACTTTACTACCACTAGCGGTCTGTTAACCGGCAAAGAGAGCCAGCGTAACCGCAGCGAGCTTGATAATGAGGTGGCGTTTTTAGCCCGGCCGCCAGAGGGATTAGAGACCCCGGCGCTATTGCAGCACGGCTGTGAAGGCGATGAAGGCTGGCTGGTGATGGAACGCCTGCCCGGTTCGTTGCTCAGCGAGCTGCTGGCGAAGGGCGCCGCCGTCGATCGCGAAGCGGTGCTGGGCTCAGTGCTGCGCCAGCTGGCGGTACTCGAGGAGCACGACCTGTACCACGACGATGTGCGAACCTGGAATATCCTGGTGGATAGGCAACACAGCTATCTGATCGATTACGGCTCTATCTCCGGCGGGAAAAGCGACTGTACCTGGCCGTACGATCTGATCCAGTCATTCTTTATTCTGGTTAATGAAATATGCAGCCCCGAGCGGCGGACGAATGCTTTCTGGCGTAGTTCGCCTCTTAGTCCGTTCTCGCTGCCGGAGCCGTGGAACCGCTGGCTGTATGCGGTATGGCAGTTGCCGGCGGAGCAGTGGAATTTTCGCACCCTTGAGCAGTTGTTTAACAACAAATCTTCACTGCCGGCGCCGCAGGAAAATCTGTCCGCCGTCGAACGCTGGATTGCCGCTCAGGAGCCGATGATGCTGGAAAGCCAGCAGCGTCAGATTGCGCTCGAGGGGCGTCTGCATCAGCTGGAAGATCAGGTCAGCGAGATGAATTCCGCCCCTGAGGAGCCCGAGGTGGCGGAACAGCCCTGGCTGGACGATATCGGGCAGCTTAACCAGCAACAGGCCGCGCTGGCGCAACAACTGGAGGCGCTGAATGAACTGGTGCAGCGCCAGGTCGCGGCGGCGGAACCTGTGCCGCTGCCCCCGGATGTCGCGGCGCTCAGCGCGCGGTTGGATGACGCGGAGCGTCAGGTTCATCATCTGGCCAATGAAAACGCCCTGTTGCGCGCGGAGATTGACAAGATACACCGTAGCCGCTCGTGGCGTTTAACGCGCCCTTATCGCTATCTGGGGAATCAGGTTTATTTGCTGCGTCAGTACGGCTTTGTCCAGCGCTGTAAACATCTGGCGGCGCGAGTTCTGCGCGCCAGCTTCTCGTTTCTGCGCCAGCATCCGGCGATGAAAGATAAAGCGGTTAATCTGGCGCATAAAGTTGGTTTGTATCAGCCGGCCTACCGCATTTATCGTCGCCTGAATCCGCTTCAGCACAGCCAGATGCAGGCTGACGCGCAGATCCTTTCGCAAACGGAAATGCAGATTGTCCATCCTGAATTGTTACCCCCTCAGGTGAATGCTATCTACCTGAAGCTAAAAAAGAATAAATAAGGAGAGCACCTTGCATATTCTGATTGACGTGCAGGGCTACCAGTCCGAAAGTAAATTTCGCGGCATTGGGCGCAGCACCCTGGCAATGAGTCGGGCGATTATTAAAAATGCCGGCGAGCATCGCATTAGTATTCTGATCAATGGCATGTACGATCTGGATAATATCAACGACGTCAAACGGGCGTACCAGGATATTCTTCCGCCGCAGGAGATGTTCGTTTTTTCCGCCGTCGCGCCGGTTGCCCGGCGATACTCTGACAATCTTGCCCGTAATAACGCCGCGTATCTGGCGCGCGATGTGGCGATCGCCAATATTCAGCCGGACATTGTTTATGTGATCAGCTTTTTTGAAGGCTACGATGATAACTATGTTGTCTCAGTGCCGGTGGAGCCGGTGCCGTGGAAAACGGTATGCGTCTGTCACGATCTGATCCCGTTACTCAATAAAGAGCGCTATCTGGGCGATCCCGCTTTTCGCGAATTCTATATGAGCAGGCTGGCGAATTTTGAAAATGCCGATGCTGTTTTTGCGATCTCGCAATCGGCGGCCCAGGAAGTCATTGAATATACCCAGGTGCCGGCCAGCCGGATCACCAATATCTCATCGGCGGTGGGCGATGAGTTTGCGGTGTATGACTACAGCGATGAGCGAATCCGCCAGTTGCGCGATAAGTACCATTTACCGCAGGCGTTCATTTTAACGCTGGCGATGATTGAGCCGCGGAAAAATGTCGAGGCGTTAATCCACGCTTACAGTCTGCTGCCGCGCGAATTACAGCAGCGCTATCCGCTGGTGCTGGCCTATAAAGTTCAGCCGAATGACCTGGAGCGGATCTTAGCGCTGGCGGAAAGCTATGGTCTCGATCGTAGCCAGTTGATTTTTACCGGGTTCCTCAGCGATGACGATCTGATCGCGCTGTACAATCTGTGCAAACTGTTCGTGTTCCCTTCGCTGCACGAAGGGTTTGGCCTGCCGCCGCTGGAGGCCATGAAGTGCGGCGCCGCGACGTTGGGCGCCAACGCCACCAGCCTCCCGGAAGTGATTGGCTGGGATGAGGCGATGTTTGATCCGCGTGATGTCGCCGATATTCGTCGGGTGATGGAACGCGCGCTGACCGACGACGACTTCTATGCGCAACTGAAAGCGCACGCTGTGCGTCAGGCGGCGACCTTTTCCTGGGACAATACCGCCCGTAGCGCGCTGGAAGAATTTCAGCGCCTGCACGAGGGATCCGTGACGGGTTCTGGCTTTGATGCCGCAGCGTTTACCGAACGCCAGATACAAAAAATGCACGCGCAGGCCGATCTGACCGAGGTCGATCGTCTGGGGCTGGCGTGGGCGGTTGCCCGCAACAGCTTTGCCAGCCACACCCGTAAGCTGCTGGTGGATATTTCCGTGCTGGTGGAGCATGACGCCCGTACCGGTATCCAGCGCGTTTCGCGCAGTATCCTCAATGAACTGCTGAAGTCCGGGGTTCCCGGGTACCAGGTCAGCGCGGTGTACTATACCCCAGGCCAGTGCTATCGCTATGCGAATCGCTACCTGTCGGCTAACTTTGCCGGTGAGTTTGGGGCGGAGGATGAGCCGGTGCTGTTCACTAAAGATGACATTCTGATTGCCACCGATCTGACCGCGCATCTGTTCCCGGACATTGTTCCACAGCTCGATCAACTGCGCAGCGCGGGCGCGTCCGCCTGTTTTGTGGTGCACGATATTTTACCGCTGCGCTATCCACAGTGGAGTATTGAGGCGATTCAGAAAGCCTTCCCGGTGTGGCTTTCCTGTCTTGCAGGTCATACCGACCGGCTGATCTGCGTTTCCGCCAGCGTGGCGGACGATGTACGGCGCTGGCTGCAGGAGAACCAGAACTGGGTTAAAGCTAATCCGCAGTTGAAGATCAGCAACTTCCACCTCGGCGCCGATCTGTCGTCGAGCGTGCCGACCCGCGGGTTGCCCGACAATGCGCCGGAGATTCTGGCGAAAATGGCCGCATCGCCATCGTTTATCATGGTCGGCACCATGGAGCCGCGCAAAGGCCATGCCCAGACCCTGGCGGCGTTCGAGCAACTGTGGAGCGAGGGGTATGATTACCGGCTGTTTATCGTCGGTAAGCAGGGCTGGAATGTGGATGGATTATGCGACACGCTGCGCCGCCATCCGCAACTGAATAAGCGTCTGTTCTGGTTGCATGATATCAGCGACGAGTTCCTGGAAAAGCTCTACAGCCAGGCGAAAGCGCTGATTTTCGCCTCTCGCGGCGAAGGGTTTGGGTTACCGCTGATCGAGGCCGCCCAGAAAGGGCTGCCGGTGATTGTGCGCGATATCCCGGTGTTCCGGGAGATTGCCGGGGAACACGCCTTTTATTTCAACGGCGAAACGCCGCAGGATATCGAACAGGCGATTATCGACTGGCTGAAACTGTATGAAAAAGGTGAACAGCCGGACTCGAAAAATATTCCCTGGCTGACCTGGAAAGAGAGCGCGCAATTTTTACTGCGCAATCTGCCAATTATTAAATCATAAGTATTAATATAAAAATCAATCTCATAGCGGGTGCTAAGCCCGCTATGGTTATATTTTGCCGTCAGGTAAATTTCATTGCCGCAATGGCGTTTCAATAGGTCTCTATGAAAGTTATTTTCGCAACCGAGCCGATTAAATATCCGCTGACCGGAATAGGGCGTTATTCTCTGGAGCTGGTGCGCCGCCTGTCGGTAGCGCCGGAAATCGACGATTTACGCCTGTTTCATGGCCGGCGTTTTATCAATGCGATTCCCAATGTCGAATATCAGAAAAACAATAAAACCACCCGCCATCGGGGGCTATCGGCCCTGTTGCGTAAGCAGTCGTTACTGATCGAAGGCTACCGCTTTCTTTATCCGCGTCTGCAACAGCGGGCGCTGAGAAACTATGCGGATTATATTTACCATGGGCCGAATTTTTATCTGCCCCACCATATTCCGCGCGCCGTCGCCACGTTCCACGATATTTCCATTTTTGACTGCCCGGAATATCATCCCGCCGATCGGGTGCGCTATATGGAAAAGGCGCTGGTCAGTAGCCTCAACAGCGCCAGCCTGATCCTGACGGTTTCTGATTATTCGCGCCAGGCGCTGATACGGCTGTTTAATTATCCTGCGCCGCGTATCGTTACCACTAAACTGGCCTGTAGTGAGGTCTATATCCCCCGGGACGCGCAGGCCTGCGCTGAGTTTTTGCAGCGCTACGATCTGCGCTATAACCAGTATGCGCTGTTTATCGGCACCCTGGAGCCGCGCAAAAATATTAACGGTATTTTACAGGCCTATCAGCGTTTGCCGCAGGAAGTGCGGATGCGCTATCCGCTGATCCTGTGCGGTTATAAAGGGTGGGACGACGAGCAACTGTACCGGCTGATTGACCAGGGAACCCGCGAAGGCTGGGTGAAATATCTCGGCTATGTGGCGGATAGCGAATTACCGCTGCTCTATGCCGCAGCGCGCGCGTTTATTTATCCTTCGTTTTATGAGGGATTTGGTTTACCGGTGCTGGAGGCCATGTCCTGCGGAGTACCGGTTATCTGCTCAAACACCACCTCGCTGCCGGAAGTGGTCGGTGAGGCGGGATTAATGAGCGATCCCCACGATATTGAGGCATTAACCAACCATATATTAATGGGCCTTCAGGATGCTGGCTGGCGGGAAAAGGCAATCCCTGAAGGACTGGCCCGGGCGAAAATGTTCTCCTGGGAAAACTGCGCAATGCAGACGATCAATGCTTACAAATTGTTGTAAGGGGCCATGTTGAGAGTTTTACACGTTTATAAAACCTACTACCCGGAAACCTACGGGGGAATTGAGCAGGTTATTTACCAGCTCTGTGAAGGCGGCGCCCAGCAAAATATTTCATCTGATGTGTTTACGTTTAGCCCGCAAAGAGATGAAGGCCCGGTCGCGTGGGATAATCACCGCGTTATATACAATAAAAGTGCCTGCGAAATCGCTTCCACGCCTTTCTCGCTGGCGGCGATCCGGCGCTTTAATAAAATTAAAGATGATTACGACATTATCAATTATCACTTTCCCTTTCCGTTCATGGATCTTCTGCACCTGACTGGCAGGCCGCGGGGGAAAACGGTGGTGACATATCATTCGGATATTGTTAAGCAAAAAAATCTGCTGCAGTTGTATAACCCGTTAAAAACGTGGTTCCTGAATAATGTCGACAGCATTGTGGCGTCGTCGCCGAATTATGCCTCATCGAGCCCGGTGCTGGCGCGCTATAAAGACAAAGTGTCGGTTATTCCTTTCGGGCTGTCATGCAGCAATATGGATAACGATCGCCAGCGCGAAGCGCGCTGGGCTGAGCGGGTGGGGAATAAGTTCTTTCTGTTTGTCGGCGCGTTTCGCTACTACAAAGGCCTGCCGGTGTTACTCAGGGCGGCGCAGATAACCGGTCTGCCGGTGGTGATTGTCGGCGGCGGCCCGCTGGAAGAGAACCTACGCGCCAGCGTCGCCCGGGCCGGACTGAATAATATTACCTTCACCGGTGTGCTGGGCGATGAAGATAAAAATGCTCTGTACCGTCTCTGCTATGGGGTAGTTTTTCCTTCCCACCTGCGCTCGGAAGCGTTTGGCATTACGCTGCTGGAGGGGGCGAAGTTTGGTAAGCCGCTGATCTCCTGCGAGCTGGGTACCGGAACCTCGTATATCAATCTTGATAACCAGACCGGCTATGTGATCCCGGCCACCGATCCTCAGGCGCTGGCCAAAGCGATGCAGCGCCTGTGGGACGATGAAGCACAGGCGGCGCAGTTCGGCAAAAACGCCCGTTTGCGGTTTGAAGAGATGTTCCGCCTTGAACAAATGGTGGCGTCTTATATCGGGCTATACCGCCGGTTACTGGAACAATAAACACAACCTGTCAGGGGGAAGCCCTCCGCGGGGGAATACGCCGGCGGTAGCGGGCCGGACGATGGGCGATTTGTTGTTTCATGCCATGCTTTTCATGATACATGCTGTGGATTTATCAATGACTGGCACACCTGCGTTACTCTAAGTTAACATAGCGCTCAGCAACGCCCGCCGAAGTATGAGTGCGACGGGCCTCCACACCTGACAGGAGTTTGTAATGTCCAAACAACAAATCGGCGTTGTCGGTATGGCTGTGATGGGGCGCAACCTGGCGCTTAACATCGAAAGCCGTGGCTATACCGTCTCTATTTTCAACCGCTCCCGTGAAAAGACCGATGAGGTCATTGCCGAAAATCCGGGCAAAAATCTGGTGCCGCATTTCACCGTCCAGGACTTTGTTGAGTCTCTTGAGAAACCGCGCCGTATCCTGTTAATGGTTAAAGCCGGCGAAGGCACTGATAAAACCATCGAATCCCTGAAACCTTACCTTGAAAAAGGCGATATTCTGATCGATGGCGGCAATACCTTCTTCCAGGACACCATCCGTCGTAATCGCGAACTGTCGGCGCAGGGCTTTAACTTCATTGGCACCGGGGTATCCGGCGGTGAAGAAGGGGCGCTGAAGGGGCCTTCCATTATGCCTGGCGGGCAGAAAGAGGCTTATGAGCTGGTCGCGCCGATCCTCAGGCAAATTGCCGCGGTCGCGGAAGACGGCGAACCCTGCGTAACCTATATCGGTGCAGACGGCGCCGGTCACTATGTGAAGATGGTGCATAACGGCATTGAATACGGCGATATGCAACTGATTGCCGAAGCCTATTCTCTGCTTAAGCATGGTCTGAACCTGTCGAACGATGAGCTGGCGCAGACCTTCTCTGAGTGGAACACCGGGGAACTAAGCAGCTACCTGATCGACATTACTAAAGACATTTTCACCAAAAAAGATGAGCAGGGTAACTACCTGGTCGACGTGATTCTTGATGAAGCCGCCAACAAGGGCACCGGTAAGTGGACCAGCCAGAGCTCGCTGGATCTCGGTGAGCCGCTGTCGTTGATCACCGAATCGGTCTTCGCGCGCTACATCTCCTCTCTGAAAGAGCAGCGTGTTGCGGCGTCTAAAGTACTGAGCGGCCCGCAGGCCCAGCCGTTCAGCGGCGATAAAGGCGAGTTTATTGAGAAAGTGCGTCGCGCGCTGTATCTTGGCAAAATCGTCTCTTACGCTCAGGGCTTCTCGCAACTGCGCGCCGCTTCTGAAGAGTATCACTGGGATCTGCACTACGGCGAGATCGCGAAAATTTTCCGCGCTGGCTGCATTATTCGCGCCCAGTTCCTGCAGAAAATTACTGATGCCTATGCGGAAAACCCGGCGATCGCCAACCTGCTGCTGGCGCCGTACTTCAGGAAAATTGCCGACGAGTACCAGCAGGCGCTGCGCGATGTGGTTGCCTATGCGGTGCAGAACGGTATACCGACCCCGACCTTCTCGGCGGCGGTTTCTTACTACGACAGCTATCGTTCCGCGGTATTGCCTGCCAACCTGATTCAGGCACAGCGCGACTATTTCGGCGCGCATACCTATAAGCGCATTGATAAAGAAGGCGTATTCCATACCGAATGGCTGGAAGACTAATTCTGTCGTTGAGCGAATAAAAAATGCCGGCCCTGGGGCCGGCATTTTTTTCGCCTGAAGAAAGCTACTTATGGCGGCTTTTCAGGTTATTAATCACATCCTGCAGGCTCAGCCCCTGGTCCTGCAGCAGCACCAGCAGGTGGTACACCAGGTCAGAGGCTTCATTTTTCAGCTCTTCGCTATCGTGAACCGTAGCGGCTAATGCGGTTTCAACGCCTTCTTCACCCACTTTCTGGGCGATGCGTTTGGTGCCGCTGGCGTACAGCTTTGCCGTATAGGAACTGGCCGGATCCGCCGTTTTACGCGCCGCCAGCAGTTCCTCCAGTTGGTACAGGAACAGCGCCTCGTGATGCGCATCGCCGAAACAGCTGGACGTGCCGAGGTGGCAGGTCGGGCCGACCGGGCGGGCCAGCACCAGCAGGGTATCGTTATCACAGTCCGGGGTGATGCTCGCCACATTGAGGAAATGGCCGGAGCTTTCCCCTTTGGTCCACAGGCGCTGTTTGCTGCGCGAATAAAAGGTCACCTTGCCGGACGCCAGGGTTTCATCCAGCGCCGCCGGGTTCATATAGCCGAGCATCAGTACTTCGCCGGATACCGCATGCTGGACGATAGCCGGCAGCAGGCCGTCGGTTTTCTGCCAGTCCAGCTGTCCACGTTGTTGTTCAGTTAACACACTCGAATCTCCACACCCTGTTGCGCCAGATAACGCTTCAGTTCGCCAATATTAATGATTTGCTTATGGAATACCGACGCCGCCAGCGCGCCATCGACATCGGCGTCGCGGAACGCTTCAAGGAAGTGTTCCATGGTCCCGGCGCCGCCGGAAGCGATCAGCGGTACATGGCAGACTTCACGCACCTTCTGCAACTGCGCCAGATCGTAGCCGTTGCGCACGCCGTCCTGGTTCATCATGTTGAGCACGATCTCCCCGGCGCCGCGTTTCTGCACTTCCTGCACCCAGTCGAGGGTTTCCCACTGCGTCACCCGGGTACGGCTCTCATCGCCGGTATACTGATTGACGTGATACTTACCGGTCTGCTCATCAAACCAGGTATCAATCCCCACCACAATGCACTGTACCCCAAAGCGCTCTGCGAGGCGGGTAATCAGCGTCGGATCGGCCAGCGCCGGGGAGTTAATCGAGATCTTATCGGCGCCGAAAGTGAGGATCTGCGCGGCGTCGTCGGCGGATTTAATACCACCCGCGACACAGAACGGAATATCGATCACCTCAGCGACCCGCGATACCCAGCTTTTGTCCACCACCCGGCCATCGCTGGAGGCGGTAATATCGTAAAACACCAGTTCATCGGCCCCTTCTTCGGCATAGCGCTTCGCCAGCGGCACGATGTCGCCGATGATTTCATGGTTGCGGAACTGTACCCCTTTCACCACCTGACCATCGCGAACGTCGAGACAGGGAATTATCCGTTTTGCCAGCATGCGATGGCCTCCTTCACGGTAAATTTACCTTCCAGCAGCGCGCGCCCGACAATCACCCCCTGGACGCCGCTGCCGCGCAGCGCCGCGATATCCTGAAGATCGCCGATGCCGCCGGAAGACTGAAACGCCACCTGCGGATAGCGCGGGCAGACATCGCGATACAGGCTGACGTTCGAACCCTCCAGGGTGCCGTCCCGGGAAATATCGGTGCACAGCACGTGCTTCAGGCCCACCGGCAGATAGGTTTCCAGCATTGTCTCCAGGGTGACGCCGGAGTTTTCCTGCCAGCCGCTGATCGCCACGTGGCGGGTACCCTGCGCATCAATGCGTACATCCAGCGCCAGCACCAGCGCATCGGCCCCGAAACGGCGGAACCAGCCTTTTACCTGCTCCGGGTCTTTAACGGCGGTGGAGCCCACCACCACCCGGCTGGCGCCGGCTTCCAGCAGCGCGGCGACATCCTGTTCGCTGCGTACGCCGCCGCCGACCTGCACCGGTACGCTGACCCCGGCAAGCAGTTTTTTGAGCAGCGGGATCTGGCGACGCGCCGGATCTTTCGCCCCGGTCAGATCCACCAGATGTAATACCTGCGCGCCCTGGGCCTCATAGTCCTGCAGCCGCGGCAGCGGGTCGCTGCCATAGTCGCGCTGCTGGCCGTAGTCCCCCTGATGGAGGCGCACCACCTTGCCATCAATCAAATCAAGAGCCGGAATAATCATCACATCTCCAGGAAATTTTTCAGCAACTGAGCCCCGGCGGCGCCGGAGCGTTCCGGGTGGAACTGTACGCCGTAAAAGTTATCTTTCTGCACCGCGGCGCTGAACGGCTCGCCATAGTCGCAGCGGGCGATGGTCCACGGGTTAACCGGCATCGCGTAGCTGTGGACGAAATAAAAATAAGCGCCGTCATCAATGCCGCTGAACAGGCGGTTCCCGGCTTTGTGGTACACCTGGTTCCAGCCCATATGCGGCAGCGGCAGACCGAAGTCGGTCATATGCGGCACCTCCTGATCAATG
This sequence comes from Entomohabitans teleogrylli, assembly GCF_001484765.1. Classification (GTDB taxonomy): domain Bacteria; phylum Pseudomonadota; class Gammaproteobacteria; order Enterobacterales; family Enterobacteriaceae; genus Entomohabitans; species Entomohabitans teleogrylli. Next base: position 29,258 of record NZ_LLXO01000040.1, read on the forward strand.
ATACCGAGCGTTTCCACCCCGGTATTTTCCGCGCTGCGGCTGCCCAGCAACTGCATTCCCAGGCAGATCCCCAGTACCGGCTGGGTACAGGCTTTGATAAGTTCGATCAGATCGCGTTCGCGCAGTTGATCCATCGCCGCCTGGGCGGTACCAACGCCGGGAAGAAACAGTTTCGCCGCCTGTAGCACCACGTCCGGATCGCGGCTGACCTGCGGCTGCCAGCCGAGGCGTTCCACCGCCCACTTGACCGAAGAGAGATTGGCGCAGCCGGTATCAAGTATCACGACGCTCATTACAGCACCCCTTTGGAGGAGGGAAGGGTATCGCCTTCCACGCGGATCGCCTGGCGCAGCGTACGCCCGAAGGCTTTAAACAGGCTTTCGACCCGGTGATGGTCGTTTTTGCCTTTGGTCTTCAGGTGCAGCGTCACGCCCATGGTATAGGACAGGGAGCGGAAGAAATGTTCCACCATTTCGGTACTCAGATCGCCGACCCGCTGATAGTTGAAGTCTGCTTTGTATTCGAGGTGCGGACGGCCGGAGATATCCAGCGCGCAGCGCGCCAGGCATTCGTCCATCGGCAAAACAAAGCCGAAGCGGGTAATGCCGCGCTTGTCGCCGAGCGCCAGTTTCAGCGCTTCCCCGAGCGCCAGACCGGTATCTTCCACGGTATGGTGATCGTCGATATACAGATCGCCCTTCACATCGATAGCCATACGCAGGCCGCCGTGGGTGGCTATCTGATCCAGCATGTGGTCAAAAAAACCGATACCGGTATGGATTTTGCTGCCGCCTTCGCGATCCAGCCAGACCTGGACATCGATCTGGGTTTCTCTGGTGTTGCGCTCTACGTGCGCGTAGCGATCGCGGCGGGTCAACTGTTCGCCGATCGCCGACCAGTTGAGGGTCTCACGCTGGTAGCGCAGACCGCCGATGCCCATATTCTCCGCGAGGGTGATATCCGTAGCCCGGTCGCCGATGACAAAGCTGTGGGCCTTGTCCATCATGCCGTCTTCCAGGTAGCGGGAGACCAGCGCGGTTTTCGGCTTCCGGCAGTTGCAGCCGTCTTTTCCAAAGTGCGGGCATATCAGCACCTCATCGAAGACAATCCCCTGCGAGCTGAAAATCTGCATCATCAGGCTATGGGGCGCGTCAAAATCGGCCTGCGGGAAACTGTCGGTGCCCAGCCCATCCTGGTTGGTGATCATCACCAGCCGGAAGCCGGCTTTTTGCAGTTTTAACAGCACCGGGATCACGTCGGGCTCAAGGGCCAGCTTGTCCAGGCGGTCCACCTGGAAATCGACGGGAGGTTCAGCAATTAAGGTCCCGTCACGGTCAATAAAGAGATACTTCTGGCTCATTGGGTCTCCGTGGCCGACAGGCCGGGTTGTTCCCGCAGCGCATCCAGTACGCGCTGACACTCTTCGCGGGTGCCTACAGTAATGCGCAGACAGCCGCTCAGGGAAGGTTGCTTATTCTGGTCACGTAAAATAATGCCCTGATCCCACAGCGATTTAAAGACTGCGCTGGAGGCGGTGATACGCGCCAGCACATAGTTGGTTTCGCTGGTGAAGACCTGTTCCACACAGGGTAACTGCCGGAGATCCTGCATCAGCCGGGCGCGGTTTTCGACAATCAGCGCCACCCGCTCGCGCATCGCGGCGATACCGGCCGGAGAGAGGGCCTGGGCGGCGATATCCGCGACCGGCGTGGAAAGCGGATATGGCGCGATAACTTTCAGCAACAGGTCGATCACCTCGGCGCTGGCGAGGGTAAAGCCGCAGCGCAGCCCGGCGAGGGCAAAGGCTTTCGACAGCGTGCGCAGTACCACCAGGTGCGGGTAATCGCCCAGCCAGCCAGCCAGCGTGGCCTGCGGGCAAAATTCGATATAGGCTTCATCGGCCACCACGATGGCTTTACCGCGGGTCATCTCCAGCAGAGCGCGCAGATCTTCGCGGTTAATCAACTGGCCGGTGGGATTGTTCGGGCTGCACACAAAGACCGCTTTAACCCCGTCAAGGTTTGCGGCGATGGCCGGCAGATCCAGTTGCCAGTCTTCCCGGGCCTGAACGGTACGGCATTCGACGCCGATGGTTTCAGCGCTGACGCTGTACATGCCGTAGGTTGGCGGGCAGTAGAGCACCGCGTCCTGACCCGGCTCGCAGAAGGCGCGGATCACCAGTTCGATGCCTTCGTCGGCGCCGCGGCTGACCAGTACCTGCTCCGGCTTAACGCCGGCGTAAGCGGCATAATTTTCAATAACCGCCTTCGGCTGGCACTCCGGGTAGCGGTTCAGGGTCTGCTGGGTGAGCTGAAACGCCACCGCCGTGGGAAATTCGTTGGCATTGAGCCACACATCACCGTTACCGCCGAGGCGACGGGCGGATTGATAGGGCGTCAGGGCGCGGACATTGGCGCGGGCCAGTTCTTCAATGTTCATTCCATCTCCTTAAGGGCGGCAAGGCGCAGTGTGACCGCGTTCTTGTGGGCGGTGAGCTGCTCGGCGGCGGCGAGGGTTTCAATGGTACGGGCCAGAGCGGCAAACCCGCTGGCGGACAGCTCCTGCACCGTCATACGCTTCTGGAAATCCGCCAGTCCGAGACTTGAGCAGGTCGCGGTATAGCCGTAGGTTGGCAGCACGTGGTTGGTGCCGGAAGCGTAATCGCCGGCGGATTCCGGCGACCAGTCGCCTAAAAAGACCGAACCGGCGCTGGTAATGCCATCCACCAGTTCCCGGGCGTTGCGGGTCTGGATAATCAGATGCTCCGGCCCATACTGGTTGGAGATTTCCACGCACTGCGCCAGGTCGCGCGCCACGATCAGCCGGCTGGCGGCCAGCGCCTGGCGGGCGGTATCGGCGCGCGGCAGAACGGCCAGTTGCTGTTCAACGGCCTGGGCCACGTCGGCGGCCATACGCGCATCCGGGGTTAACAGGATCACCTGGGAGTCCGGACCGTGTTCGGCCTGAGAGAGTAGATCGGAGGCGACAAACGCCGGGTTGGCGCCGCTGTCGGCGATCACCAGGACTTCTGAGGGGCCGGCGGGCATGTCGATGGCGGCGCCGTCAAGGCGCTGGCTGACCTGGCGTTTGGCTTCGGTAACGAAAGCGTTGCCCGGCCCGAAGATTTTATCCACTGACGGAATGGTGTCAGTGCCAAAGGCCAGCGCGGCGATGGCCTGAGCGCCGCCGACCTGGAAGACCTCCTGCACTCCGCACAGGCGAGCGGCGTAGAGGATTTCATCGGCGATGGGCGGCGGCGAGCACAGCACCACCTTACGGCAGCCGGCGATGCGCGCCGGGGTTGCCAGCATCAGCACCGTGGAGAACAGCGGCGCGGAGCCGCCGGGGATATACAGACCCACTGAATCCACCGGGCGGGTAACCTGCTGGCAGCGCACCCCTGGCTGGGTTTCGATGTCTACCGGCGCCAGTTGTTGGGCGCGGTGGAAAGTGTCGATATTGGCCACCGCCACAGCCATGGCGGCTTTTACCGATTCGTCGAGGCGCGCCACGGCGGCGTCGATGTCTTCCGCACAGACCTTCAGGCTGGCGACGTCCGTTTTATCAAAGCGGGCGCTGTACTCGCGCAGGGCGGCGTCGCCATTGCGTTTAACGTTATCCAGAATTTCGCTGACGGTGCGGGTAATGCTGTCCGATGCCGAAATCGCTGGCCGCATCAGTAGCTCGCGCTGTTGCTGCGCGCTGCTGTCATTCCAGTTGATGATGGTATTAAACGTCGACATGGTCTTACTCCATCATTTTTTCGATTGGCAGAACCAGGATCGAGCTGGCGCCCAGCGCTTTGAGTTTTTCCATGGTTTCCCAGAACAGGGTTTCGCTGCTCACCATGTGCATTGCCACGCGCTGACGATCGCCGGCCAGCGGCAGAATGGTGGGACGTTCAGCCCCCGGAAGCAGCGCCACCACTTCTTCCAGACGGTCGCTCGGGGCGTGCAGCATAATGTATTTGGATTCGCGGGCCTGAATCACCCCCTGAATGCGCGTCATTAGCTTATCGATGAGTTGCTGCCTGGCATCCGGCATCTCGCCGTCGCGCTGGATCAGGCAGGCTTTGGAGCGGTAAATCACTTCCACTTCGCGCAGGCCGTTGGCTTCCAGGGTGGCGCCGGTGGACACCAGATCGCAAATGGCGTCCGCCAGTCCGGCGCGGGGGGCGACTTCCACGGAGCCGTTCAGCAGGCAGGATTTGAATGAGATACCTTTCTGGTCGAGATAGCGTTTCAGCAGGTGTGGGTAAGAGGTGGCGATGCGTTTATTGCTCAGCCCGGCCGGGCCATCCCAGGGTTCGTCGACCGGGGTGGCCAGCGACAGGCGACAACCGCCGAAATCGAGGCGGCGCAGGGTGAAGTAGCGGGGATCTTCTCCCTGGGCGCGGCGGTTCAGCAACTCTTCTTCCAGCACATTCTCACCGATGATGCCCAGATCCACCACGCCGTCCATCACCAGGCCTGGGATATCGTCATCGCGCACGCGCAGGATATCGATCGGCATGTTTTCCGCCATGGCGATCAGCCGCTGGGTGTGAAGATTAATTTTGATGCCGCAGCGGGCCAGTAATTCGCGTGAATCGTCGCTCAGGCGCCCGGATTTTTGAATAGCTATGCGTAAACGAGAGTTGTCTGTCATGGTGCTTACCTTTTAATTCCTGTCTGAAACCGATAATAAAAAAGCCCCCGGAAGCGATCTTCCGGGGGCTCTCTTTAGCATTCTTACGCCACTGGAAGATCTTTTCGTCTTCCAGCACACATCGCCTGAAAGACTAGTCAGGATGATGGTGATGGTGGTGGCGGTTAATCTGAATGCTGTTCATAAAATTCTCTGATGAATGACTATTCATTGGCTGGTGTTTACCGTAAACCAGATACGGCCACCAAGGCAAGGTCTTTTTTTGATTATTCCTGAAGGTGTTATTTTCAGTATCAATTGTCAGTTTCCGCCGGCTGGCGTAGCCTTAATCCGGAGATCAGCAAAATTCCTGGAATGCGCTCTTTTCAGGAAAGGAGAAAAGCATGAAAAAGGTCGCGATTGTCGGGACGGGATGGTTAGGAATGCCGTTGGCGCTGGCGCTGATGGCGCGCGGCTGGCAGGTTACCGGCAGTAAAACAACCCTGGACGGGGTGGAAGCGGCGAGGATGTGCGGCGTTGAGAGTTATCTGCTGCAACTGCAGCCGGAACTGGTCTGCGATAGCGACGATCTGGATGCGCTACTGAATGTGGATGCGCTGGTGATTACGTTGCCGGCCCGGCGCAGCGGGGAGGGGGACAATTTTTATCTGCAGGCGGTACAGGAAATTGTCGACAGCGCGCTGGCGCACCATATTCCGCGGATTGTGTTTACCAGTTCGACTTCGGTATACGGGGAAGAGGGCGGGATGATGAAAGAGCACTCCCCGCTGCGTCCGCAGAGCCAGTGCGGGCGGGTGCTGGTGGCGCTGGAGCACTGGCTGCACGATCTGCCGGGGACGTCGGTGGATATTGTGCGCCTGGCGGGTCTGGTGGGGCCCAACCGCCATCCGGGGCGGTTCTTTGCCGGCAAAAAGGCCTCCGGCGGCAATCACGGCGTGAATCTGGTGCATCTGGAAGATGTGGTGGCGGCTATTTCTCTGTTGTTGCAGGCGCCGAAGGGCGGGCATTTATATAACTTATGCGCCCCGGGGCACCCGACCAAAGCGCAGTTTTACCCGCAGATGTCCCGTTCGCTGGGGCTGCCCGAACCGGTGTTCAGCGATGCACCCGGCGGCCGGAAAGGAAAAATCATTGACGGCAGCCGGATTTGCAACGAACTGGGATTTGAATATCAGTATCCCGATCCGCTGACTATGCCGCTGGAGTGAATCTGGCCCGCAGGGAGGGAGGCCGCCGGGAGTTAACAACGCGCCTGCGACAAAGCAGGTATAGCATAAAGTGAATAGAACATCGCTCGGGAAAGGGGAGATCGGCACAATGTAAAGCGGCTCTGGCCTGGCGCTGATAGCATTGCAATGCGAGTCCGTGCCGCCTGGTCTGAAGGTTGCTTCTGTGCCAGGGGGCATCCAATGCTACCCTTGTAGTGAAACGTCATTTTACAGCCACGCCACACAGGAAATGCAATTTGCCTCAAAGCCCGCAGCACACGAAGCGTCGGACAGCATTTTTTGCAGACACGGTTGCGTTGATCCTGTTTTTCACTACAACCGGTATCATTAATGAACGCATGATTGCCGGCATGACGTGGGAACAAGTGTTTCATGCCCGCCTTCTGGGGGCGGCCCTGATGGTGCCGGTAGCGAGACCGTACGGCATATGGCGTGATTGGGTGATGAAGCGCGCCAGTGAGAGTCGGATTTCCAGATTGCTATGGGATAGTGTCGCACTGGTTAGTTTTCAGGTGCCTGTATATGCAATGATCATTGCTTTCTGCGGCGCCACGGGAAGCGGCCTGCTGCGCGGCACTCTCGGCGCAGCCTTGATGATGCTCCTGCTGGGGCGCCCGTATGGCGCATTTCTGAACTGGGTACGCAAATTGTTTGGTTTACCGCCGGGGGGCGATAAGCCGATGTCGTTGAATGGTTGAATGGCACACTTGTGCGGGATGCTGACAATATTCAGTTCCGGCGTCAACCAGATTTTTCGGCCTTTTATCTCCAGTAAAAAGACGTGTTACATACCTGTTTCACATTATCCTAATTTTTAAACTTAGGTTTTCTCCTGAGATATTTGCAGCAATGCCGTACCCCACGCGGGAAATTAGTTCGACTATTATCGAAATTAAATATATTCAGGAATGGCCTTGTTGAATATTCCTGGGTATATTCTTCGCGAAATTTGTTTTTATCCAGGATAAAGAAAAGGGAATTTTCTTGAAAAATTCCGGAAAATATCCCATGACCCTCCTTAAGAAAATTTTTTTCCCCAAAAAAATCAATAGTTTCAATAGGAATTAACGATCAATATTTGCTGTGTGATAGTTTTTAGCTATTGTGAGTTTTATTATCGATCGGTATAAACAATTATCCAGTCTTTACCCGTCTGTTATATAAATTACCCAAAGCGTTATTTCTAAATTTTCAGGCGTAAAAGTCGGTGCAATTTTATTTTAAATTTGCATCATATAAGTGGTGATGTAATGAAATTAATTCCTGTGTGCTTTTCCGGTATATTTATATTATTACTGGCGCTCCCGGCTGGCGCTGCATTAACTATTGACCGTTCACGACTGGTGCTGAATGAAG
>NZ_LLXO01000041.1 GCF_001484765.1 Entomohabitans teleogrylli
ATGGAGGCAGGTCAGACGGCAGAGTTTTTCCAGCGCGACAAGTAGTACCTGTCACTTCCGCGAGTCAAAAAAATGATGTAATTCATCCAGCATAATCAGTACGCATCGGCCAGTCTGGGGTCAGTTTGGATATAGAGAATTATTGTACTATAAGGGCTTCCCCGGCATGTCAACGCCGGTGTTTACGGTTTCTGTCTGCACTACAGTTAAAAATAAAGGGAAGAGACTGCGGTACTATAAACGGCCATAATGAATCGTCATCGATTCGGACCCTGATGAAAGACACGCGTGAGGCTCTTGTTCGTTAAGCGGATACGTATATCCTGTACAATAATCAGATATACCTCACGGGGTCTAACCCTTTATCATCAACAAGTTGCAGGTCAGATGGTTATACTGCTGCTTCGTGCTTTAGCTGGCTGAGTACAACCTGAAATCATCAGCGTAATGCAATGATGCCCAGCACAGTCTTGCATTCTTGGCTGCGATGGCAACAACAGCGCGCCAGTAAAGTGCATGCCGACGACACGCCGGTGAATGTACTGGCGCCCGGTCAGGGTAAAACCAGTACGGGCGGCTGTGGGTCTATGTTCTTGACGATCGCAACGCCGGTTCGACTCTGCCGGCTGCGGTGTGGTTCTCCTGCTCTCCCGACCGCAAAGGTATCCATCCATAGCAACATCTGGCGGACTACAGCGGTATCCTGCAGGCCGATGCATACGCGGCAACTCTCTTTATGAAAATGGCACATGCCCGACGTAAGATCCTCGATGTTCACGTTCGCCATCCAACGGCGGTAACAGCAGAAGCGCGACTGACCGTCAGGGAAGCCAGAAGTGTACCGTTGATGCAGTCGCTGTACGACTGGATACAACACAGATGGGCACGCTGTCGCGTCACTCAGATACGGCGAAAGCGTTCGCATACCTGCTGAAACAATGGGATGCACTGAACGAATACTGCCGCAATGGCTGGGTGGAGGTAGACAATAACCTGTGTGAAAACGTCCTTCGGGTGGTGGCGCCGTGTACAGTCTGATCGGTAGCTGTAAACTCAACGGCATTGAACCGGTAGCCTGGCTGCGCCACGTGATCAGCGTCATCAACACCTGGCCTGCCAACCGCGTGAAAGAGCTGCTGCCCTGGCACGTCCCCCTGCCTGTAAACTAATTTTTACCCCACGTCCCTGATGGGGCGCTTACGATTTGGTTTATGCCTCGCCTGCAAGTTGGGTGGTAAGATAGCGAAAGGGAGCTATCTGGTGAATGTAGAAGGTGTTGACGTGGCGCTGGAAGGGCATAAAGTAAACGACGGTTGTCATGGGGCTGTAAACTGGTTACCCTGGGGGATCTTTCGGATCAGTCACTCTCTTTATCTGCGTGGCACAAAGCAATTATTTCCGTTTTTACATGACGAGTCATTTGCTTCCAGTGCATCAGTAGCGTTGCCAGTTCGTCATCATCAGCATAAAAATAGGCAACAGGAACATCAAGTGCAGCAGCCAATTGATGCAAAATGTCTATATTTGCCTGATGTACACCTTTCTCGTATCGATTGATACGTGTACTGGCAACAAACTCGTCTATCCCTGCCAGTATGCCGAGTCTTTTCTGTGAGAGACCCTTGGTCAGGCGGGCCGATTTCAGCCGCTCACAAAAGATCTGTTGGTAATCAGCAGATGTGTTTTTCATAGCTACGATATTCGTAGCTTTTTGTTGCTCCCGATACTACGAAAAACGTAGCTTTAGGTCACATATTCTTCTAACGCTTCTGTTACAATATCTGCATATGAGCTGCACACTGACAGGAGAATATCATGACCAAAGCCAGGGACTGGGACTCGATAGATATTATTGCTGGCTTACGTAAGAAAGGTACGACTCTGGCCGCGGTATCCAGGGAAGCAGGTTTAAAGTCAGATTCACTATACAATGCGATATTCCGCCCCTGGCCAAAAGGTGAATTCTTGATTGCAGATGCATTGGGTATTCATCCGTCAGTTATCTGGCCCAGCCGGTATTTTAAGAGAGGGGTCTTAGTTGACAGGAAAGCCAGAATTCGAAAATAATCTCTGCAATCTGTTATCCGGTTATTTTCCTGTCCTGCAGGCGGAACTTGGGTGACTGGTAATCCTGAAGACTTACCGATTCTATTGCCAGGGAAACGGGTAGATAATCTTATTAGCACGTCTTTTAATGACAGTTTTTGTGACGAGTGTCTGAATTATCACTGACTGGAAGCCAGGGAGAGCAGTGACTGCAGAAATTTAATAGATAAAGTGTCGACTCATCGTCAAATAACCAGGCTTCGGAGGAATTTATCCGAAGCCTGCAAAAAGCTGTAATTTTTCCCGCTTAAGCGAACTGTTTACTTTAAAACTCATCCGGCATGTTAACTTTGCCAGTGGAGGATAGTGATATGTATTAGTCCGCTCGGGAGTTCTTATTTTATTGTCTCAGCAAACGATGATACCGTTCTACAGAAGTTTCAAGAAACTCTGTTGTTTCCCGGGCCTCTGTACATCCATCGAAATCCGGCTTGAGATTTTTATCTTCACAGAGCTGATGAAGACGTGCTCTTTGATTGACCAGAGCTAAGACAGTAAAATATTCGAACACACATTCGTCATATGACTCATACAGAACAGGGGCAATCTTTTCGCATTGGCGCACTATGAAATTTTTGTATGCCATGATCTCGCTCTGTGAACTTGCAACTGAGCTAAACATAATTGCGAGGATAAAAATAGTCTTTTTCATAATAACGCATCCATTCTTCAAGCTGTAAAATTTCATAATCAGCATTATTAACCCTATGAAATGAATGATCAATTTCAATCTAACGATTTGTGATGTTTATTGTAATTCTGAACTCAAAAATGGATGAGATGGTGAAATCACCCTGATCACTGTATTTCTGCAACACCATTTTTCATGAGTTGCAAGCTTGTTCACACCAGAATGTTGAAATAATTCAGGTCCGAAGTGATATCTTGTGTGTGAATGTGCTCACAAAAAAGTGAAGAGGTCCTGGGTTGTTAAAATGTCTCATCTATTGATAAATAGATAACGATCGTTGTGATCTCTTACTGGTTTATTTTCTTCATAAAGCTGAGTAATACAGCATATGAAATTCTACTATTATTTGTAACTCTGAGGATTTATTTGATATGAGATGGATGATAATTCTGAAAATCAAAGTATACATTTAGGTAATAAGTGGTAATTAAGTGAGAGTTTGATATATTAATAAATGCGCGAAATGAATTCGTGCTAAAAATTTGAATTGCGCCCATGTGAGAAGTAGACGCTTCCCACATGGGCTAACCACAAACCAACTTATAGGGAGTATGGTTATGGCTAGTCACGATCCTATGGATCTTAACGCTAGATCTCAAGCCTTTTACAGAGATTTTTATCTCCATCACAGACAATCTTGTGATGCCTGGTACATAAAAGATACAAATGGCAACTATATTGATGCCAGTGTCAACTTTCTTTCACGCTTTGCCCCCTCAGGTACAACACCTGTCACAGGTTTTTGTGACTCAGATCTTTTGGCTGTATCGGGTAAAGACTTTGAACTAATGAGAGATTTTGAATCTCAGTCTGTTACAAATGATAATGAAGTTACTCTTTTTACATATGGGTATTTTTGTGATGATAGTAATATAACGGCATTCATTCTCAGGTTGAAACCTTTTACTTTTGATAATCAAAAGGGGGTTGTTGCTTTTATCAATGATATTCATAATGCCAGTCAAATTAATCGAGATTCGTGGTTATCGGTAATCATACCTCCTGATAGCTCTGAATTTTTTATATCATATAAAGAATATAGTGATATGAATCCTCAAACCATGGTCACAGAGAAGGAGTGGGAGGTTGTATGGTTGACAATAAATGGAAAGTCTACAAGATGGATTGCGGAATATCTGGATAAACCGAGGCAAGTTATAGAAACCAGAATGAGAAATGCATATCTGAAGCTAAGAGTATTTGATCACAAAAGTCTACTCTACATTGCAAATCATTGCTCATGGCATAAGTTTATTCCCGAAAATGTTTTTAACGACACAGCAATCGTCAGGCTTAGTTGATACTGTTTATAAAAACAGTGGGCACCTGCCTACTAGACACCATTATCAGATATGAAATAATTCCCCATGCTAACACCATGGGGATTTTTTATGAGAGAAACTAAAGCACCAGGCAGACCAAAATCTATTTCTGTTGTTCTCACCGCTGAGGCTAATCAACGCCTGTCTGATGCAGCGAAGAAAGCAGGACGTTCCCGACAACTTGAAGCCATGCTCCGCATGCATGACCACCTGAAGAAATTTCCAGAGATTAATGGAGATTACTGGGAAATAACGTCAATGACTGAAAATTCTGAAATGTAATTATAGGGGGGCAGTTGCCCCCCTAGACAGATTATTTTTTTCTGTGAGAATTGCCACGTGAACATCAAGGGGATTTTTATGAAAGAAAAAAAAGCGCCCGGTAAACCGAAGTTTATTTCTGTCGTACTCACCGCTGAGGCTAATCACCGTCTTTCTGATGTAGCCAGGAAAGCCGGTCGTTCCCGACAGCTAGAGGCTATGCTACGTATTCATGATCACCTTAATAAATTTCCGGAGATGAATGGCGATAATAGAGAAATTATAAAAATGACTGAAAATTCTGAAAGGTAATTAAACGGAAGCACGAATAACACTGTCGTGCTTTCTGCTGTACCTGAAATTTATCCCTTACGGGATAACACTCCGGTTTTTCATCACAGAAAAACTGGTGGGATTCTTTTGCCTTTTATTTGTCGGTGGCGTTTGCCTCCATGACAGGATTGACACCCTGGGGCGGTAGCGTACCTGAAACCAGATATCCCCTCGCTGTTTCTGATGGCAGGAGCAGCGCGGGCATATTTGCCCGGTTTCTGTATATTTAATCAACTAAAGGAATAATGGATATGTCAGAACTGTCTGTTCTTAACACTATCAATATTGATTCGGGCAAGGAAAAAGGACTGCTGTCCCGTCTGTATTCGGCAGCAAAATCATTACCCCGTGTCGCGAACCATAAGGTAGCCAGGACGCTGTTTAAATATGTCGCTATGCCACTGCTTTTGTGGATGGTGGCGAAAGGGTATGCCCGCGCGGATGACCTGGCTGCACCAGGTAAAGAAGATGCTGCGGCGACCTTCGGTGAAGACTCCACCATGATGTACTACTTCATGCTGGCGGAAGTCATCCTGGTATTCCTGCTCTATCTGCGTAACCACAATCCGGCCACGTTCCTGCTGATCCCGGTGTTTATCGTGGTCACCAAAGTGGTGTACTCCATTGTGGCTTCGCGTTCCTGATTTCCGGGGGCTGAAAAGCGATGAACGAGGAACGAAATAAACGCTTTCGCTTTCCTCAGACGCTTTCAGAGCAGATCCGACCCGTTGGCCTTCCACTGGATGAAACGGTAGCCCTTTTTGGCCCCATGACCTGGGGCCTTTACGAGGGACAGTACGTTGCTCCGCTTGTGGTGTCGGTTCTGCTCTGGGTTGCGCTGAAGCATTTCAAAAAAGGGAAGGGGAGCAGCTGGCTGTTTAACGCCTGCTACTGGTATCTCCCCGGATCATTGTTCAACGGTATGTATAAAGTCATTCCGGATTCATCCTTCCGGCTCTGGCTGCGCTAAAAGGAGTCTGCACTATGGAGCTGAAAGCTCACCGCTCCGCAGCCCGTTTCACCTCGCTGATTTTCATTATCCTTCTGTTCCTTCTGGGACTTAGCCTGACCGGCAATATTTTTGCCTGGATGCGTATTGATGTACTGATTAACAGTAAGCACGAGACCTATATCCCGATGTTTTTTGACCGTCCGGTCACGCTGTCGCGCAACCAGGCTGACGCTAACTATCTGGAGCAGGTGGCGGAATCACTGGTATTCCTGCGCTACAACGTGTCACCGGAGTCCGTTAAGGCAATGCATGGCTCCCTGTTGCGTTATTTCGACACTGAGCAGCGCACCACGATGAAAGAGGTCCTCGACGGGGAGGCAGAGCGGATCATCGGCAGCAATGTCACCTCAGCATTTTATCTGTCGGGCATGGATACATGGCCGGACAGGGGCGTGGTGGATATTCATGGCACGGTGCAGACCTGGATTGGAAGCCGTAAATCCCTGCCGGAAAAAAAGACCATCCGTCTGGAACTGAAGTACCGCCGGGGACTCACCACCATTCAGTCGTTTGAGGAACAGGTTGATGAAAAGAAAAGGAATTAGGCTGCTGCCGCTGGCGGTACTCTGCCTGTTCGTCCGGGCCGAAGGTGCAGCATCAGCGACCCTGCCGGTAAAAGTCCCTGTGTCAGAGGATGCCCAGGTCCGGGTGGCGCTGAGTAATACCAACCCGAACATGATAGTGGTACCCGGCGATCGAATTACCGGTATCGACAGTGCCCAGGGCATGTTCCTGAATGACAACCGCGGGCAGAGCGGTAGGGCGAACGGCGGCGTGGTGCTGATGACGGCGCAGACCGAACCGTTTACGTTTTTTATCCGCACAGAGGGTGGTCTGGTGGTGTCACTTATCGGTGTACCGCAGAAACGGGATGGTCGGGTGCTGCATCTGGTATCGGATAAACCCATCCGGCATCAGAAAGCGGTTCACTGGGAGCAGTCCCATCCGTATGTCACTACCCTGACGGCCATTCACAAGGCGGCACTGGCCGGTCTGGTACCGGACGGATTTAAGGCGGCGCCGGCGACCGCACTGCCGGCATTCTCACTGCCTGGCGGGATGGCTGTGCAGTCGAAAAAAATGTGGAACGGCGGCAACCTGCGACTGTTCCGGCTGGATATCCGCAATAACACCGCTTTCTCACTGGCGATACCTGAGCGGCTGTTTCAGGCATCCGGAGTGAGGTCGGTGATGGTGTTTCCTTACAGTGCGACACTGATGCCATCCGCCACGGCACAGGTCTGGATAACCGTCAGCAACAGGGAGGAGGGGAAGCATGGCCAATATTAACGTACTGACCCGCCGTAAGCAGATGGTGGTACTGATTGCTGTGGCGCTGGGACTGAGTGCCATTGGCGGGGTGGCCTGGTATATCGGGCAGCCGGTAAAGAGTAAACCCTCAGAGAAGACCCGTGCAAAGCCAGTCCCGAAGCTGACGGGTACTGTTAATTCTTCTTCATTTGACCGCAAGGTCAGCCAGACCGCTGTGGCCGATTTACAGTACACCGCCACAGAGGCGGATAAAAAGCTGAAGGCCTTTGATTCGCGACTGAAGAAGATGGAGAGCGAGAACAGGGCGCACCGCGAGAAAATTCAGGCACAGGAAGAAGAGCTGAAACTGCTGCAGACGCAGCTGGAAATCGCGCAGCAGAACGGTCCGGTGGACAGCGGCGCGCTCCAGCCTTATGGCGGGACGCTGCCCGTTGGTGGTGCCGGCAGTCCCGGAGGGACAGGGGCTGCTCCCGGTGCGGTTCCGCCTCCAACAGCGTTTTATCCTCCCGGTGGCCTGCCGGCGAATCAGACCACCTACAACATCAATCCGCAGGTCCGTCAGGGACTCTCTTCAGTGACCATTGATTACGGTGACGAAGAGGATGCCGCGTCGGAACTGCCGTATCTGCCGTCCGGAAGCTTTGCCCGGGCCATGGTCATTGAGGGTGCTGATGCCAATGCATCGGTGACGGGCAGCAGTTCACCCTCTCCCATGCAGTTCCGTCTGACCGGTAAGGTGATGATGCCCAACGATGAAGAATATGACCTGCGAAGCTGTTTTGTAACGGCAGCGGCCTACGGGGATATCTCCAGTGAACGGTCGCTGGTACGTACTGACCGACTGTCGTGCCGGGTTAATGGCAAAACCATCGATCAGCCGTTCAAGGGCCATGTCTCGTTTATGGGGAAAAATGGTATCCGGGCTGACCCGGTTATCCGCAACGGCAAGCTGATTGGTTACGCCTTTGCCGGTGGCGCCGTCGATGCCATGGGGTCTGCCATTTCCAGTATTGGCTCCACGACCGTGGGACTGGGGGCTGCGTCCACGGTCAGTGGCGGCGATGTTGCCCGGGCAGGCCTGGGGGGCGGTGTCGGGCAGGCCGGAAAGACTCTCTCTGACTACTGGATCAAGCGGGCCGAACAGTTTCATCCCGTTATCCCTGTCGGGGCTGGTGTCGAAGTGACCGTGGTTTTCCAGGAAGGATTCCAGCTGGAATACGCCGGGGCGAAGAAAAAAGCCAGGCCGGCGCCGGTCAAAGAGGCCGTTAACAGCGGAATATCCATTACCCGTGAGGCTCTGAGAGAGCTGAATCTGGGTGACATTGTCAGTCCCCAGGGGCAAAAAACCGGCGGCGCCGGATGATGGAAATCTCTGCTCTTCAATCCACCACTCAGGTTTAAATCATGTTCAGACAACTGTTACCTCTTACAGCAGGATGCCTCCTGCTGACCGGCTGCGCCGGTATGAACTCCGAGTTTGACTGTAATGTCACCGCGAAAGACCGCTGTATGACGATGGAAGAAGCCAACCAGAAGGCCCGGGCCATCTCTGTGGGGGACGCGACTGTATCGTCAGGAAAACAGTCGCCTGTGACAGCACTGCCCCGACAGCCTCTGGTGCCGGTATCACCCTCACCGGTGACCGGTATCCAGGCGGCGAACCGCGCCGCAGGTGTTACCACAGTGAGTAGCAGGCAAAGCGACTGGGCTGTCCCTTCAGCTTCTCCGGTAGCGCGTACAACAACCTCACCGGTCACGACCACAGGCTCCACGTCCCCGATGCCGCCAGCCCATTTCTGGAGTGATATCGGTATGCAGCCACCGGTCCGGGTACAGGACACCACGGCGCGACTGTGGATTGCCGGCTGGATAGATGAAGATGATGTGCTCTACCAGCCCTCGGTGGTCTCTTTCGTGGTGGAGCCGGGACACTGGTCGGGGAGCTGATATGGCATTTATGGATGAAATGCTGCGCCGCCTGATGACGGACTGGCGGCGCCCGGAGGGCGCTGCAAAGGCCGGTGACATGCTGGAGGATATGGACTATCCCTCCTTTGTCAGTCTGCTGCCATACCGGCACTTTGATTCTGAGTCCGGGCTGTTTGTGAATGACAAAACCGTCGGCTTTATTCTGGAGTGTACGCCGCTCATCGGCGGCAACGAGCAGATTGTGGATGCGCTGGATAACTTCCTGCGCAACAAGCTTCCACGCCAGAAACCCCTGAGCTTCCTGCTGCTGGGCAGCAAATGTATCAGTGACATGCTTGACCACGGGCTGGCGGATTTCAGCTGGCAGGGCGAAATGGCGGAGAAGTTTAACGCTATTACCCGGGCGTACTATGAGCAGGGAGCGCTGAGCGGACTGGCTAACCGTAAAGGCTATCCGCTGTCCCTGCGCAACTACCGTCTGTTTATCAGTTATGCCGAAGAGCATAAACGGGTGGATGAGGCTGTGGTGCAGTCCCTGTCCCAGACCCTCAGCGTGGTCCAGCAGTCGCTGTACTCCGCCAGTATGAACGCCGATGTGCTCAGTAAAGCGGGGCTCATCGGTCTGGTGCGGGAACTGGTGAACTTCCGTCATGACCAGATAACCTCCCCGCCTGATGATACCGATCCGTATGAGGAACTGAATACCCAGTGCGCGGAGCGTGCCATCAACCTGAAGGTCGAGCCGGACAGTATTCGTCAGAGCCTGGCAAACCGGGACGGCACGCGTTCCGCCACCCGTATCATGAACTTCATGCTGGAGAAGAACCCTGAGCAGTTCTGCCTGTGGCAGGGGGGCAACAACCTCAGTAATCTGCTGGACCCGGCGTCGTCGGTTCCCTGTCCGTTTGCCATCACCCTGACGGTGGAGGTGGATGAGCAGGCAAAAAGCCAGAACGAAGCCGTGCGCAAGTTTGCCACCAATGACAAACGGGCGAACTCGGCGTTTGCGAAATGGGTACCCGGCGTGAAGGATGCCGCCCGGGAGTGGGGAGATTTACGCAGCCGGCTGTCAAAGGGGCAGTCGGCACTGGCGCGTTACAGTTTCGGTATCACCCTGTTCTGTGAGGACGATGATGAAACGGCGCTGATGAGTGAGCTGGCGCTGAACAATACCTTCAATGCCAACGGACTGGCGCTGGCGCCCCCCACCTTTATGCAGATGCGTAACTACCTGTCCCTGTTCCCGTTCATGATGCAGGAGGGGCTGTGGGGTGATATGCGGCGCAGTGGAGCCACCCTGCGGGCTGAAGCCTTCAATGTGGCGAACCTGCTGCCGGTGGTGGCGGATAACCGAATCAGTCCGGCTGGCCTGCCTATCCCGTCTTACCGTAACCAGCTTTCCTTCCTTAACCTGTTTGATACCACGTCCGGCCTCGGAAATGACAATTACAACCTGGCCGTCTGTGGGACATCCGGCGGCGGTAAGTCGTTCCTGATGCAGGCGATTATTCGTCAGATCCTCGACAGCGGAGGTCGTAGCTGGGTGTTTGATATGGGGGATTCCTACAAGGGATTGTGCGCCAATGTCGGCGGGGTCTATGTGGATGCCACGGAACTCAAGTTCAACCCGTTTGCCGGGATCGTCGATATCGTGGAGTCTGCCGAGAGTATCCGCGACCTGCTGCTGGTACTGGCTAATCCGTCCGGAGGCATGGATGACACCTCGAAATCCATTCTGCTCAATGCTGTGCAGGGCGTATGGGAAGGACAGTCACCGAGTGGCCGCTCCGGAAACAACGCGCTGATCGATGATGTGGTGCTGTTACTGCAGCACTGGATAAAGTCCGCCGTCTTTCAGGACGCAGATACTGTTCGTCACCGTATGGAAGAGATTGTGGTGTCGCTGGAGAAATACACCACAAACGGCCTCTACGGGGAATACTTCAACAGTCCTGAGCCGGCACTGGACGATTCAGTACGCTTCTGCGTGCTGGAGATGGGCAAGCTCAAGAATAAGCCAGACCTGCTGGCCGCCATCATGTTCTCGATGATGATCTACGTCGAGCAGCGTATGTATCTGTCGCCGCGTAGCGAGCGTAAAGCGGCCATCATCGATGAGGCCTGGAAGCTGCTGGCCAGCGAGAACAGCTTTATCGGTGACTTTATTGAGAACGGCTACCGTACTGCCCGTAAGTACGGGGGAGCCTACATTACCATCACCCAGGGGATTGAGGACTTTGACGGCGAGAAGGCGAGTCTGGCGGCGCGGGCCGCCTGGAGTAACTCCTCCTTCAAAATCATTCTGCGCCAGAACCTTGAAGCTTTCCGGAAGTACAACAAGACCAATGAAGGGCAGTTTAACCCGGTGGAGCAGGCTGTTATCGAAGGATTTCCGTCAGCGAAGGACAGTCACTTTTCCGCTTTTATGCTGCGTGTCGGTGGGCAGATATCGTATCACCGGCTGCTGCTCGACCCGCTGAGCCGGGTGATGTTTTCCTCTGATGGTGAAGACTTTGAGTTTCGCGAGCGCTGCCTGAAACAGGGTATCTCCCTGCAGGAAACCCTTCTGAAACTGGCCCACCATAAATTCCCCCGCGAAATGGAGAAACTGGAGCAATGGAAAGTTCAGACAAGACATTGAATGCACACCTCACTGGCGGTCGAAAAAAACGCAGCCGCTGTGTGGCAAAGGTGCTCTGGGTGATGGCATTTATTCTGGCCATCAATGCCACAATCACGGCAGTGATGATTCGGGCCATGGAGCCGTTGACCGTCAGTTTTGATATGACCGGGACGGTTAACATATTCATGAAGCAGATGTCGGCCGAATCTCATGATGAGGCAACGACGGAAGCGATGGTGGTCCGCTTTCACCATGCGCTGAATGAGAGCCTGGCAGAGTATCAGTCCCGTCACCGGGCTCTTATTCTGGTTAATCCGGCCGTGGTTACCGGTGCTGAAGATATCACGGACGAGATACAGGAACGTGTGGCCACATTGATGGAAAAATGAAAAGGAGAGGACCATGCCCGATCTGGCAGATGAAGCACAGGACTACATCGAGCAAATGATGGCGTTCAGGGTTCGGGAACGGGGGTTGTAACGTGCGAAAGGTACTTTTCCTGCTGTTCCTGCCGGCCCTGTGTCCGGCAAAAGATTTCGGTGTCTGGGGAGATGTTTACCCTGTGCAGGAGCAGAGCTTTCTGGGCCTGATTCAGGACCGTCTGGGGGCGCTGGAGAAAAGTGGCCGGATGGCGGAGCTGCAGGAGCAGTTCCGGGACCGGGTGGTGGAAAACACCCTGCGGCCGACGGCAGTGCCCGGACTGCTGACCGACACGGAATCTCATACCCACTGGTTTGATCCGACGTTTACCGTGGCGTCCGATATCGCAGACCATGAAGGACAGATTTTTGCCCATAAAGGGAAGACGTTTAATCCCCTCGATACCGTGCCCATGAACAGTACGCTCTACTTTCTGGACGCGGATGACCTGCGTCAGGTGAACTGGATGAAGGCGCAGACGCCGCCCACGTTGCTCTACAAGGTCATCCTGGTGGGTGGCAATATCCGGGAGGCGGCAAAGGCACTGGATACCCGGATTTATTTCGACCAGGATGGCATGCTGACCCGCCGTCTGGGGATACAGTACATCCCCGCAGAAGTCCGTCAGGACGGAAACCGACTGCGTATCACGTCTGCCGCGATGCCGGCGGAAGGAGGCCAGTGATGCGCCGGTTGCTGATGGCACTGACCGTACTGGCCGGCCTGTCTGTGCTGCCCGTCCGGGCGGCTGATCCACTGTGTGACGGCCGCTTTGTTAACCCGATATCGGATATCTGCTGGTCGTGTATGTTTCCCATGACCATTGGTAATGTGCCGGTGATGGCCGGCGCTGAGCCGGATACCGAAAATCCCTCCAGCCCTGTCCAGATTTGCCCGGTGGGGATTTTGTACCGGATCGGACTGGCCATTGGTTACTGGGAGCCGTTTGCCCTGACGGACGTCACGCGCAGTCCTTACTGTATGGTTAATCTGGGCGGTTTTAACCTGACGGTGGACAGGCAGGGCGGTGGGGGCGGAAAACGTCAGGGGGCCGCGACGACCGGAGCGTTCTATCACGTGCACTGGTACAAGTATCCCCTCACCTGGTGGCTGAACATCATCACGGATGTGGGATGTCTGCAGGCCGGCGATCTGGATATCGGTTATCTCTCGGAACTGGACCCGCTGTGGGATGACAGCTCACTGTCGTCCATTATCGCACCGGAAGCGTTTCTGTTTGCCAACCCCATCGCCCAGGGGGCCTGTGCGGCGGATGCGCTGGCCAGCGCGGTGTCAAAACCACTGAATGCCCTGTTCTGGTGTGCCGGCTCTCAGGGCAGTATGTACCCGTTCACCGGCTTTACCTCTAATCAGGCAAGCCCGCAGGCGGCCTCTGTACTGTTGTCTGAGCGGATGGCGTTCAAACTTCACCGCCAGGGGATGATAATGAACAGCGTGGGGCAGAACAACGCCGTGTGTTTTGAATATCCATCCCCGATCATCCCTAAGGACCGCTACCGGTATCAGATGGTCAATATGTACCCCAATCCGTCACAGTGCCACCCCTTTGGTCGCACCGTGATGCGCTGGCAGGCCGGTCATGCCTCGCCTGCCAGCCGGCATAACTTTGGTTACCTCATCTGGCGCAAGCGTAACTGCGTATTTCTTTAAGAGGATGGACCCCGTGAAAACTCTCTTATCCGTTGTGCTGCTCAGCACGACGCTTCTGACTGTCTCTGGTGCGGCCGGTGATAACGCATCCACCCGGGATTTCCTGAATGAGATGCGCGATCGCCGTGCTGCGCTGCGCCAGAACCTGGTAAATCCGGGGGTTCATGTTCCCTCAGCCCTGCCAGACTCAGGGGATGCCTGGATAACATCCCTTCAGGAACAGCACCGCTCACGCCTGTCCGGACCGGAAAAGCCGGCGCCGCAGGTCCTGTATTTCCTGTCTTTTTCCATCCCGGAGGACGGTCTGAAACTGATGCTCCCTGAAGCTGGTTCGCTGGGTATCCCGGCGCTGATCAACGGGCTGATTGATAACGATTTCAGAAAGACCGCCAGTGCGGTCTACCGTCTGACACAGGAGACAAACCGCGGTGGCGTGCAGATAGATCCGACACAGTTTACCCGCTTTGGTATCTCTGCCGTGCCGGCCCTGGTGGTGATGTGTGGTGACCAGCATGATGTGATGTATGGCAATATCCGGATTAAGGCGGCTCTGGAGCGTATCGCAGCACAGGGAGACTGTGCGGAGACGGCGCGTCAGCTGCTGAAGGGGGCGGGCTCATGAAGAAACCGTTTCTGGTCGTTTTGCTGGGCCTGTCGTTCTGTTCACAGGCGGGCAGTGAATATAATGAAGCCTCGAAATATGCCAGCGGCCTGAAAGGCCAGGGAATGGATACGCTGAAGGGCGCCAGCCCGGAGGACATGATCCCCGGCTATACCGCCAGCCCGGAGGAAACGCAGTACTGGGGCGGGACCACGGCAACCGGCAGTGCGGCGCTGGAAAATGCCGGCGCCGGTGCGATGAACACCACGGAGGTCGGGAAAGTCGTCACGGATGTGGTCAGGAACCGTCCGACCGATGAGATATCGCTGGATGCGCCGTTTATCAGTAACGGACTGGCCGTGGTGGAGAATGCGCAGAGCATTACACAGGGTACGGATACCCAGTGTACGCCGGTCAGCGTGGATAAAACGAAGGTTACCACTTACAGCTGTGAGCGCACACCGGGTGCTGAACTGTCCTGTATCCGCACAGCATCCATCGGCGGACAGGAAACGGATATCTGGATCACCGAAGCTTACCGGGTGACAGCTTTTCGCTACAGCGCCCGGAATGGCGGTTTTTATTATGAGTTTCCGGCACCGGCATCCGGCGTGATTCTGTCGGCCGTGCTGCATGTGGACGCCTCCGGCCAGTACCTGATGAATTCCCTGACCACGTTTATGAATACCACATTTAACCTGCTTAACAGCGCCAGCTACACACTGGCGCCGGCAGGCATGTCGGTGACAGAAGGGGACTACTATGGTGCCCTTGCGCTGCCGATGAATGGTCAGGCTAATGACAGTATCTCGTCATTAATTATTGCGGCTTTCAGTGCCGGCAGGAACAGCATGGCCCTGGACATGACCATGCAGGTAAAGGATAAGGGGTTTGAGCCGGTGATTGACTGGGTGGAGTCCTGCCCGTTCGATAAAAGCGAAGAGGTACTGACAAACAGCATTTGCCTGGAGGAAGGTGGAACACGGACAGTTACGGTGGGGGGAACTGAATACCCGGTATACAGCGACTGCTGGAAATATAAGGACGTGTACGTCGCACAGGATACCGACACAGGGACCTGTGGAGCCTATATGAATAACTCAGCCTGCACGCTGTCACGGACCACCTGTCTGGAATCCCTGTCCGGTACCTGCCTGCGTGAACAGGCGGTGTTTTCCTGTGAAACAGCCAGTTCCGGCAATGCCACGCTCTGCGGGACCGAGCTGGTCTGCACTGACGGTAGCTGTGACCAGATACAGAACGATGTATCGGATGATTTTCACCGGGCTGTATCCGGGCTGGCCGCGCTGTCGGCGGCGGGTGAGGATATTGCCGCACTGAACGGCGTGAATGTGGCGGCGTTCACCGGCTCCACGCAAACCTGTCGGCAGGCTGCGGTCGGGTTCAGCAACTGCTGCAAGGACAGCGGCTGGGGTAATGATACCGGGCTGGCCAGCTGTAACTCGGATGAAAAGGCGCTCGGTCACGCCAAAGAGCGCAAGCTGACCATCTATGTGGGTACCTACTGCTCCCGTAAGGTGCTGGGGGCCTGCCTGCAGAAGAAGCAGGCGTACTGCCAGTTCGACAGCAAGCTGGCTAAAATTGTTCAGGAGCAGGGGCGTGGCTGGCAACTGGGGATCGGTTTCGGCAGTGCGTCTTCACCAGACTGTCGGGGGATCACAGTTGAAGAACTGCAGTCCATCAATTTTGATGCGCTCAATTTTGCAGATTTCTATGACGATCTGGAAAATGGTACCACCATTCCGGCTGATCAGGAGCTGATTGACCGGGTGAAAGCGCAGATTGCCGGCAGTCTGCAGGGAGGTAGCCAGTGAAGCGTGGATTTGCCTGTCTGATGATGATCATTGCAGGGAACTCGCTGGCCGGGGAGCGTGTGCCCGTCAGTACCTATGCTGATGATCCGATAGTGGGCTGGCACTGGTATAACGAGCCTCTGCCCACCGAAGCGCCGGAAGAGGAGGACAGTGTGCCACTGACCGCGCTGCCCGCAAACCTGCAGATGTCGCTGCTGCAGAAGCTGGTCAGGGAGCGGCTGAACCGGGCTATCCTTAACCCCTCGACAGAAAACACCGGTGAGTATCTGCGTCTGCAGCAGATGGTCACCACCCAGGCCGGACTGTTCACTAAATCCGCCCAGAAGGCATTGTTGATGTTCCCGGAGCTGGATTACAACATTCAGCACAGCCATTACAACGGGACGGCCACAGTACAGCTGACAGCCGTCCGGGAACGACAACAGGCGGCGGTGCAACAACTCGGTCAGAAGTATGGACTGTTCCTGTTCTACCGTGGCGATGAGGCCATCGATAACCTGATGGCGTCGGTGGTGAGTCAGTTTGCTGCCAGTCACGATCTCTCCCTTATTCCCATCAGCGTTGACGGAAAACGCAGTGACGCCCTGCCACAGACTCGTCCGGATACCGGCCAGGCTGCCAGCATGGGGGTGACGCACTTCCCGGCGCTTTACCTGGTGGCGCCGGATGCCGGGCAGTACCAGCCCCTGTCCTACGGATTTGTGGCCCAGGATGACCTGGCTCGCCGCTTTCTTGATGTGGCCACCGATTTTACCTCCCGGTACTGAAGGATGAACGATATGGACAAAAATGAAGAGCGCAAACAGCAGAACAGTACAGAAAATCTGCTGATGTTTACCGGCATGGCCTTTCTGGTGGCTGGCCCGGTTTTTTTCTTTCTGATGCAGATGGCGATTAACGCCCGTCAGTTTTCTCCGGGGGAAGACATGCTTTATCTGCTGGAGTTTGTGGAGCTGTGCGGTGCGCTGCTGCTGACGGTATCGGGGGCGATGCTGATTGTCAGCGGCTGGATGCTGGCGGCACTGAATGCCTGGCGTGGGCTGCATGGTGGAGAGGGTGTGAGAACAGAAGACTGAATATCCTGTCGGGTACAGATCTTCGTTATATATACAGTCATATGCAGGAGATAAGCGATGTCACCAACACAACGAACCACACAGCGCGTCACTGTGACTATAGAACAGCGATTGCTGAAACGGGCACGTGAGGCAGGGATTAACTTCAGTGCAACGCTCACTACAGCCCTTGAAACAGAATTACGCCGTCGTGCATCACTACAGGGAGGCACGGAAGAAAACATGGACGTGAATCATGACCAGCACAACGATTTCAGTGATCAGTTCAGGTCATTTTGACAGATCATTCACTGGTTATGACTTTCGCAGGCTGGTATGGCGTTTTACGGCACTTGTTTGGTCATCAGACTTCGTTAGCAACTTTCTGTTTCGTTTATTGCGAATTTCGTTTGTTTCGATTATTATTACTTAGATAACGCTTGTCACTACGTTATGGAACTCATCTACTGACGAAATTAATTATTCATTTAGACATACGATTGATTTCGTAACCAATAAGCTAATTATACTGGAATACAGAAATGACACGCTCAATTCTTGATAGCCTAAGCCTTCCAGCGCCAACGGAAATTGAAGCAGCAGTACGGGGGCAAAGGGAGCTTGCTACATACCTGTCTACCAGGCTGGAGACACAAAAGATATCAATCCAGGATTCTGACGACAATTTTCACCAGATTGAACTTCCTACGTCTTCGTTAATGCTGTTGATGACAATCCTTGGAGAATTGGCCGCTGGGAATGCTGTTCAGGTTGTCCCGGTGCATGCAGAATTAACAACACAGGAAGCAGCCAACATTTTGAATGTCTCTCGCCCTTATATGGTGAAACTTCTGGAAGAAGGGAAGTTGCCTTTCCATAAAACGGGTCGTCATCGCCGCGTGCTTTTTGCTGATTTGATGCGATACAAGGCGCAGCGGGATAAAGACAGTATTCAGGCTATGCAGGAGCTGGCAGACCAGGGACAGGAACTTGGATTTTACTGATGAACCATTCACCTTACCCTGTGGTACTGGATGCATGCGTGTTGTATCCATCGTTATTGCGGGATTTACTGATACGCCTGGGATTAACGGGACTGTACCAACCTAAATGGACTGCGGCTATTCATGATGAATGGCAGCGTAATCTTCTGATCAACAGAGCCGATCTAACTCCTGCACAGCTGAAGCGTACTGAGGCCTTAATGAACAGGGCAGTGCCTGATGCGATGGTAACGGGTTATGAAGAGCTTATTGAGGGTATTTCGTTACCGGATATGAATGACTGCCATGTAGTGGCTGCTGCAGTCAGGTGTAATGCCGAAGTTATTGTTACCGCTAATTTGAAGGATTTTCCGCTCGTGTGCATGTCAGATTTTGACGTTGAAGCTCTGCATCCGGATGAATTCATCTCAGATCTGTTTGATCTAAATCATGCGTTGGCCTTATCTGCTGTTCGTGAGCAGCGGGCAAATTTAAAAAAACCGCCTGTAACTGTGGAGGAGTACCTGGAGTCCCTGCTACGGCAAGGTTTGCCAATGACCGTGAAATCTCTTGAAAAGTATCGAACGATGATTTAAAGCTGGTTTGATAAAACGACATTAATAAATTTTTGCCAGCTAAAAATGGTGGCCCAGGGAAAAACTATTAATCTTCCAGTTCTTTTCTTTTTAATCATTGCGTTCCAATAATGACAAATAAAATTTAATCTGATTTTACTCTCCTTTCTTATTATATTTTGAATGTAAGTTACTGCATCGGGAGTTCGATGCAATAAATTTTTGGTACCAGTGTTTTCAAATAAAATTTGAAAGTAAAAATCTTTGGTAGATGGCAGGGTCTGGAATGACTTTCTGAATTTTTTCGAAAATACTCATGTTTTTGATTTTTTATTTTAAAGTTAAATAAAGGAATGTTATGAATTGTTACTACCATTTTATCTTCAGCGGCTCGTTGAGATTGCTTGCTATGAAATTAGTTTCCAGCAGCCTGATATTTATATCATCTTTTATACAGGCTGCCGTTATTGATGAAATCGCAGAGCTTGAAGCATCGAAAAAGCAGCCCCAAAAGAAAGCGTGGTTGGCACCTGTCTTACCTGTAAATCAACCGGATATGCGAACTTATCGCCTGCCTGATGGTTCTGCTATCAATCAGGATGACTACCGGATTGTGCTCTTTATGCAGGCTTCCTGCCAGTATTGCCGACAGTTCGATCCCCTGCTGGCGCAGTACAGCGCACAGAGTGGCTTTCGGGTGTTTCCCTATACGCTGGACGGGCAGGGCGATGCCCATTTCCCGAAAGCTATACCGGCCCCGCCATCCGTGGTTGAGGCCTTTTTTGGACCTGGCCAGCGTAGCATCACGCCTGCCACCTGGCTGGTGAATGTACATACCCTGCAGACCTGGCCACTGACTCAGGGAATGACGGATATGCAAACGCTGCAGCAGCAGATTAATTATTCCCTGATGGGACACCGTTAATTTTTCACTTCTTTTCCGCTTCTTAAAAGGACTCGTTATGAAACCCCGCCGTAATAAAAGATTACTGGCCGCCGTCTCTGGCATTATTTTTTCTGCCAGTGCAACAGCAGGTGTTGGCAGCGACCTGGAAAAGTTCTACAACAAGCTCGGTTTTGAGGCCAATGCGACCGGTGCGGCTGCGTGGCAGGGGCAGGCGGCCGGATATGCGACTGGCGGAAACCTGTTTCTGAGAAACCGGGTAAAGCAGCTGCAGGTGGCTTCCTTTACGCCGCCTTCCCTGACGGCTGGCTGTGGTGGCATCGATGCCTACCTCGGCGCGTTCTCCTACATCAACAGTGAACAACTGGAAGCGTTCATCAAGAACCTGATGGCCAACTCGGCGGGGTATTTCTTTGATCTGGCCCTGCAGACCGTGGTGCCGGAACTGAAAGACGTTAAGGATTATCTGCAGCAGGCCTCATCGTTCGTTAACAACATGAACATGAACAGCTGTCAGGCTGCGCAGGGGATAGTGGGCGGACTATGGCCCCGCACCCAGGAATCACAGAAGTACATCTGTAACAGCATCGGGAATGAAAGCAACCTCTTCTCAGACTGGGCGGCGGCACGCCAGGGCTGTTCAACGGGTGGTCAGCTTGCCAGCACGCTGGGTTCGGCCGGTGAGGAGTATAAGGACCAGGTGATCACGAACAAGAACCTGATGTGGGAGATCCTGAAGAAAAACAGCCTGCTCAGCAGCGATACTGAACTGATGGAGCTGGTAATGAACCTGACCGGTACCCTGATTTATGACGCCCAGGGACACCCCAATGTGATTTACCCGTCAGCGGATAACCACGATCTGGTTAAGGCGCTGATGAGTGGCGGCAGTGTCACCATTCAGCGTTGTACGGCGACCGGTGACTGTCTTTCCGTAAGGGAGGGCGCTGTCACGATCGCTGAAAGCAATGCCCTGCGTCGGAAAGTGGAAGACTCCATTATCAGTATCCAGTCGAAACTCACCTCAGATACGGCGCTGTCTGATGCGGAGAAGGGCTTTATCCAGAGCACCTCGATTCCGGTCCTGCGCTATCTGGTTGACCCGATGCAGTTAAATCTGTCGGTCACTCTGATGACGTCTCTGTCGGATTACATTGCCTACGACATTCTGGTGCAGTACCTGCGTGAGCTGGTCGAACAGGCCCGGGCGCAGATGGCCAGCAAAAACTATCCGGAACCGCAGATGGAGGCGCTGACAAAAAGCATCGACCGCACCTGGGCACAGATCCAGAATCTGCAGAGCCAGGTGCAGGTGAAAAGTGATGCGCTGGCGGAAGTGGAGCGACAGATGGCGTATCTGCGCCAGCAGACCTCAAGCCAGATGATGGAGCGCTATCAGCAGAACTATAACTTCGGACAGTAGGGGGACACATGGACGCGGTATACGTACTGGCCGGCGGTGAGTTTATCACGGCGATTTTCAACGGGGTGGCGACAATCTTTGGGACCACAACCTGGTCATCAATGTTTCGCATTGCGGCACTGATCTCGGTGATGACGCTGTTTGCCGTCTACCTGAAAGGGCACGATCCGAAGGAGTTTCTGAAGTTCATCGCCTTTTTTATCCTGCTGACCAGTGTCATGATCATCCCGAAACGGACAGTACAGATTATCGACAGATCCAATCCGACCTGGGTGGCCACCGTGGCGAACGTACCTGTCGGTCTGGCTGCGCCGGCGAAGTTTATCACCGGTATTGGTACCGGCCTGACGGAAGGGATGGAGGCAGTGTTCCATACCGTTGACTCTGTCACGTACAGCAGGACCGGTATGCTGTTTGGCTCTGCCCTGGTGGTGAGCGCCACAGACTTCACGTTCAAGGACGGCAATGTCGCGGAGCTGTTTACCGCCTACGTCCGCAACTGTGTGGTCGGGGATATATTGCTCAACAACAAGTACACGCTCGAAGAGTTAATGCACCATTCGGCACCCTATGAGCTGATTTTCTCAAATCCCAGCCCGCTGCGCGGCATTATGGTGACGGCAGGCAACACCATTCTGGGCGCGGGATTCAGAACCTGCCAGGACGTTGCCTCTCCACTGAGTACCCGGCTTAATGCCGATACTTCGACCGGGGGAAGCACGTGGCGCTACTACAGCCAGAAGGCGCTGAAGGCGATGGGAGGATCGCCATCAACGGATGTACTGTTCGGTACCCTGATGGCGGACAGTTATAACTACTATTATGGCGGTGGTCGCACGGCCAGTGAAATCATGCGTGCCAGCGTGGTGATGAACGGTATTCGTCAGGGGCTGTCGTCCTACAGTGCCAACAGTGGTGATGCGGCAAGCCTGATTAATCTCGCTTCCCAGAGCTCCTATAACAAGATGCGTCTCAGTCAGTCTGCGTCGGCAGATATTGCCGTGAAGTACATTCCGGTGCTGAATACTGTGCTGCTGGCAATGGTGATAGGCCTGTTTCCGCTGACTATTCTGCTGGCGACGGTTCACGTCCTGACCACCAACATGCTGAAGCTGTATATCTGCTCCTGGATTTACCTGCAGTCGTGGGCGCCGATGTTTGCGATCCTCAATTACGCCGTGGATATGTATCTGCGTACTGAAAGTGGGGCACTGAATTTCAATCTGGCCAGCCTCTCCAGCATAAAAGAAACGCATGCCGATATTGGTGCCGTGGCCGGATGGCTGTCGGTGTCCATCCCGTTCCTGGCGATAGGGATAGCCAAAGGGTTTGGTACTGTGATGTCGCAGGCCGGTAACTATCTGGGAACGGCCATCAACAGCACCGCCACAACAGAATCCTCCCGTGCCGGCGACGGGCTGTGGTCCTTCAATAACATGCAGATGGATAACGTGGCGGGGAATAAGTGGGATACGAACTATTCACACCGCGAAGGGCAAATGACGCAGCAACTGGCGAGCGGGGCTTCTGTGATGAGGACTGCCGATGGTGGCAGTGTTTATAACACCTCGGAAAGTATTTCGAAACTCCCGCTGGATATTCAGATGGATAAACTGGCCAGCAGTGGGTTGCAGCGTCAGCAGCGTGAAGCAATGAGTCAGGTTCAGAGCCTGAGTGAATCGTTGGGGCATAGTGCCAGCCTGGGATCTTCACAATTATCACAGTGGGCAAGTCAGCGTGGTAACAGTAATACCATGACATCCGGAGCGGATAAATCAACGGGAACAAGTGAAACTGCTGCGGTCAGTAAATTGCATAATCTCGTATCCAGATATGCGAAGGATAATAATATCAGTGAGTCCGAGGCGTTGAAAACAGCAGTACAGAAAAGTGTCAGTAATTCTGCTACTGCGGCAGCCTCTGCAGGTGGACGCTTTGATACCGGAAATGCTGTGTGGGGGAAAGCGGTGAAACTTGGAACCGGGCTGAGTGGATATGCCGAAGGTCATGTAGCGCTCGACAAAAAGGGTACTAAAAATGACTCTTATAGTATTGATGGTGACCTGTCGAGTCGCTCAGGAAACAGCAGGGACTTTAGCGCGCAGGAACTAAAAGATATTCGGGATTCTATTGATGTAATCACCAATAACAGAGCATCAAAAACTGGTAGTTTTGCTGAAAATGAGTCAGGCTCCCTTACCAATCAGTTGGGTTCTACGCTCAGTGACATGCGCACTCAGGCTACCCAGTACAATGATGCTATCAATCGTAGCCATGAATACTCTCAAATGGCCAGCTACGTAGAAAACAATAGTGCGGCGATTCGCAGCAATTACACTCAGGAGTTTGTTGGATATGTGCGCTCATATCACTCATCCGACGCCGATCGTTTGCTGACAGATTCATCAAGTCCGGAGGTCAGAATGGAACGGGAGCGTCTTGCTGAACAGTTCGCAGAGGAGAGAATGTTGCCGTCACTACGTCAGAAATATCAATCAGATAAACAACATTTATCTGATGGTATAGGCGGAGTGTCAGCACCAACAAGCCTGAGAGGAAACTTACAACAGGAGTTTGCTAATCAGACAGCGGAAATTAACCAAAACGCTGATAAAGCCGGTGTCAGAGATAAGGGTGATATTTCTGAAAATGTGAGGAATTTAATAAATGACACGAACAGCCATGTCAGCAGTAATCGTAATCTGATAAGTGAAAATGAAGGTGAAGTGAAGTCTTCGTATACCAGTTTTGAAGCGGAGTATCAGAATAAACAGAAAAATTTTGATACACAGAAAGCTACTCAACAGGAGAAGCTGGATACTGCTCCAGGTACGGCATCAAAATCTGAAATGGAACAGATGGCGAAGGATATGATGAAAGATAGTAAGAGGAAAAAATAATGAAAAAATGGCAATTGTATACATTGTTTCTCCCTATCGTTTGGTGGATTAATATTGGGCTTATCATTTTATTTAAGAAGCGCTGGGATGTTATTAATCTATACGGTATTTATACTATGCTGTTATTTGGTTTTGTTTTTTTTGTAATGACTCTCTCTGTTTTATTTGCGGTTTCAAAGCCTGATATAGGTAAGCAATATATTTTTAATCTTATTAAAAGGAAATTGATTATTTCGCTTGTTATATTTGTGATTATTTCTAGTTTTGGATGGGTTGAAGCAGACTCATCCCCTTGTGGTTGGTCTATTTTGGCAATGTTAATATCATATGTGACATTTTGCTTTGCGTCCTGGAAAGATACTCGTGTCGTAACTCCTGGTTATTTTAATGATAATGATGAGGGCTGTGATTTTAACCCTACGACAGGGCTTTATATGAATGGGGGGGTAGATGTTGAGGGCAATTCTTATGGTCACCTTAAAGATTAACTAGATTTTTTCTGATTAATTAATGCGTACTGAATAAGTGCGCTTACTTTTATTTTTGCAAAACTCCGTATATAAATTAGAGAACATCATGAATTCTGCCAAGCATATTACGCAAGGTGGACAGGTATTCAGCTATATGCTGAACATGTTCATGCAGGTGAATAAGCGTATTTCATTCTGGCTGGTAAATACGTTTTTTATTCTTACCCCACTTATTTTCTGGTTAAAGGTACCGTGGCAGGAAATCCGCAACGGTGGCCTGTACTGGTGGCTGTGGTTATTTCACGGCGGTGAAAAGGCTCTGTACCGGGTGCCGCCGGTGTACAGCGTGCCGTTTGACGGTGACATGCTGGAATTTACCTCCGATAACATCCTCCAGGATGAGTATATGCAGTATGCCGGTCAGCTGTTCCTGCAGGAGCTGTTCCTGTCACTGTTCTGGGCGAGCTGCATTGTATTGCTGATGGCATATGGCGTGTATCGCTATCTGCATCGCTTAGGGCAGCGACAGGCGCAGGATGATGTGGTGGGTGGTCGTCAGTTAACCGATGATGTAAAGGCTGTCACCCGTGAGATGAAAAAACGCGGAGAGGCTTCATCCTTTCATTTTGACGATCTGCATCTGATGCTGAATTCCGAAGTGCAGAGCCTGGTCATGCACGGCACACCCGGGGCAGGAAAATCGAACGCCCTGAATAAACTGATGCAGCAGTTGCGTGCGCGTGGCGACATGGTGATTGTCTATGACAAGGGCTGTTCACTGGTAAAGCGCCATTATAATGAGAATGTCGATAAGCTGCTTAACCCAATTGATAAGCGCTGTGAAAACTGGGATATGGCTCTGGAGTGCCAGAGTACCCCGGATTACGACTCCATGGGGAATACACTCATTCCCCAGAGCACTAAAGAAGACCCCTTCTGGACCGGGGCTGCCCGGACCATTTTTACAGCCGTGGCGTATCGCTGGTCGAAAGAGGCAAAGCGCAGTTACAACAGCCTGCTGCGTACCCTGCTGGCCATCGACCTTAAGGCGCTACGTGAATATGTGGCCGGCACCGAGGCCACCAACCTGATGGAAGAGAAGGTGGAGAAAACCGCCATCTCTATCCGTGGCGTACTAACCAACTATGTAAAAGCGTTGCGTTATCTGCAGGGGATTGAGCGCAGCGGTAAACCGCCCTTTGCCATCCGTCAGTGGATGAAGCAGGTCAATGAGCCAGGTCGCAATGGCTGGCTGTGGATCACCAGTAATTCCCGTCAGCACGAATCTCTGAAACCCCTTATCTCAATGTGGCTGGCGCAGGCGGCGAACTGTCTGCTGGAGATGGGCGAAAACCCGAACCGTCGCGTCTGGTTTATCTACGACGAGCTTTATTCCCTGCACAAGCTGCCGGAGCTGCCCGGCGTACTGGCTGAAGGTCGCAAATTCGGCGGTTGCTTTGTGCTGGGGTTTCAGAACAAGCCGCAGCTGGATGTGATTTATGGTTCTGATTTTGCCAGCGCCATGATGGACCTGCTCAATACCCGGTTCTTCTTCCGCTCACCGGATGAGGAAGTGGCCAGCTATGTGATGCGCCAGCTGGGACAACGCCGAGCCCGTGTGTTCAGCGAGCAGTACAGCTATGGCGCTGAAACCGTGCGTGACGGCGTGTCGTTCAGTAAGCAGGAAGAAGACCTGTATCTGGTGAACTACTCCGATATCCAGTCTCTGCCGGACCTGAGCTGTTACGTGACGTTGCCGGGTCAGTACCCGGTGGTCAGGATGGATATGGTCTACGAGCAGATGCCGTTTATTGCTGCTGAGCTGCTGCCCCGCGATCTCAATGACAGTCTGGACCAGGAAATCGAAGAGGAAATTGAGCGGCGGGAAGCCGAAGGCCCGGGTATGCAGGGACTTCTGTCGTCCGCGTTTGGCGAACCGGCGGCTCTTGCGGGTAACCCGACAGAAACGATAGCTGCACCGGGAGACCATCCGGCGAGTACTGCCGCCACAGCCGTGGTGGCTCGCCTCAATACGAAGAAAGCTAAAGCCACAGCCACAGCTTCAGGAGAGACGGCCGGAGAACATACTGGCGGCGTGGTACAGGAGTTTGACGGCCTGCAGGTGGACGTCACAACCGGTGAGGTTCTGGAAGCACCTGGTGAAGAAGAGTACGTCCGGTACCAGGCGGATATGCAGCGTCAGATGCGTGAGGAGGAGAAAAATATTCTCGATCATCCACGCCACCACGATGAACAGGACAGGGAGGACCGCTGGTAATGCTCAGTATTGGCTCTGTGGCTGCCGGTGCGGCGGGATACTACACCGATAAGGACAATTATTACTTTCTGGGCAATATGGAGTCCCTGTGGATGGGGGAAGGGGCTAAAACGCTGGGGCTGGAAGGTGGCGTGAGTGAGCGCGACTTTTCTGAAGCGCTGGCCGGCCGTCTGCCCGGGGACATCAGTCTGGAGAGGATGACGGGCGGGAAAAATACGCACCGCCCGGGTTATGACCTGACTTTTTCAGCGCCAAAGAGTGTGTCCATTCTGGCGGTGGTCGGTGGGGACGAGGCCATTCTGGATGCACATAAACGCGCTGTCGGTGTGGTGGCCAGTGAAATTGAAAAGATGATCACCACCCGGGTAATGGAGGATGGCCACAGCAGTCTGGCATTGACGGGAAAAATGCTGGCGGCGGCCTTTAACCATGATACCTCCCGGGAACTCGACCCACAGTTGCATACGCACCTTATCGTGCTGAATGCCACAGAACTGGAAGGTAAATGGCGCACCTTATCAAGCGACACCCGTAATAAAGCGGGGTTTATTGAGACCGTTTATTCCCTGCAGGTAGCGCTCGGGAAAATCTATCGCCATGAGCTTCGTCAGTCTGTGGAGTCGATGGGGTATATCACGGTGGAAACCGGGAAGAACGGTCTGTGGGAAATTGAAGGCATGCCGGTGGCACCATTCTCGCAGCGAAGTCAGCAGATCAGGGAAGCCGTAGGTGACAGCGCATCCCTGAAATCCCGGGACGTTGCCGCACTGGATACCCGCCGCGGTAAAGAGCGAAATCCCGATAAGGACGAACTGCTGACTGACTGGTATGCACGGCTCGATAAGGCCGGGTTCGATATGGGACGCTTCCGGCAGGCTGCTCATGAACGGGCAGCGCAGGGGCGTACAGAGCATTCTGTCTCCCCTGTTTCCGGTGCCGAAATCGGGAATGCCGTCGGTCTGGCCATTGCCGGACTGAGCGAGCAGCGGACCCGGTTTACCTACTCGGAGGTCCTGTCCGCGTCCCTGAGCCTGCTGTCTGTACAGAAGGGAACACCTGAACAGGTGCGGGAGGCGATTGACAGTGCCATTGGGGATCAGCGGTTAATTCCGCTCGATCGTGAAAAAGGTACCTTCACGTCATCACTTCATTTGCTTAATGAACTCAGCGCACAGCAGCTGGCTGACAGAATGCTCAGTGAGAATAAGGTGGTGGCCGCCCGTCACGGTCCGGTATCTGCAGATAACCGGCTGGCGTCACTGGCCAGTAATCCGCTGCCACTGGCCGTCGTCAGCAGTCGTGGAGGCAGTCAGGTGATGCAGGCGAATATTCTTGATGCGGCCGGTATTGCACAGTCACGCGGGAGCACGTTTACCGTACTGGCTACCGATCGCGTCGGGGAACGATGGCTGAAGGAACACCCCCTGATGGCAAATCACGTGGTTAACGTCAGGGACCTGCAGGAAGAACACCTGACCACGGACAGCACGCTGATTATCAGCCAGGCGGAGAAGTTGTCCGTGAAGGATGCCGTTACGGTTCTCAGTTATGCCCGGGAGCGAAATGTACAGGTGTTACTGATGGACGGCGCCGGTCGTACCGGTACCGGTAATACCCTGCAGACGCTGGAAGATGCCGGCGTGTCGCGTATCAGTCCGGCGCGTGAAGCCCGTATTGCAGTAGAGGTACACAGCGTGGCGGATAAGCGTCAGCGTTATGAGGCGCTGGCGCAGGATTTTGCCGCTTTCAGGAAGCAGGGAGAACGTGTGCTGGCTCAGGTCAGCGGAGAACGGGAGCAGCGGGCCCTGACCAGGGATATTCGTCAGGTCCTTCAGGCGCAGGGCCTGTTGGGTGAGAAATCCGTGACCATTTCGTCCCTGATACCGCAGTGGCTGGACAGTAAATCCCGCCGGCAGACGGACAGTTACCGCGAAGGCATGGTACTGGAACAGTCCGGTGAACACGGTCGCGCCGGTAACCGGTATACCATCACCCGGGTGAGTGCCGCCACGCGTACGCTGACGCTTCAGGATGCGCAGGGTGTTACACAGGCTGTAAAACTCAGCCAGATGGACAGCCAGTGGCGGCTGTATCGGCAGGAAGCTATCACGGTGGCTGAAGGTGAGTCATTAACCCTGCTGGCCCGTCATGATGGTTTTAAGGCACGTGACAGCGTCACTGTTCTGAAAGTTACCGATCGTGCACTGACGGTGGAGCATAACGGTAAACGCCACCGACTCGCCACGGCAGAGGGGATCAAAGCGACCTATGGCTATGTGACTGCGCCGGGGAGTCGCCAGGAAAACAGTGGCCTGGTGCTGGCGGCCGTGGCAGGTCGTGATACCAGCGCAGCGATGCTCAGTACGCTGGCCCGGGGCGGTGACCAGTTGAAGCTCTATACGCCGCTATCTTTGTCTGATGCTGAAGTAAAGCTGGCAAAGTCCCCGCTGTATCGCCCGGTGCTCAGTCAGGTCAATCCACAGAGAGGTGCGTTGCCTGAGGCGCTGGATGCGGCCCGGGATTCACTGATGACCGTAGAGGAGAAATCGGTACGTCAGGCCATCGCTGTCACGCAGGGCAGTGAGGTGGTGTTCAGCCGGCTCGATGTCATGGCCAGTGCACTGCCCATGCATCCCTCCCTGACCCGGGAGAGTGTCGATCAGGAACTGAACCGGCAGATTCAGCAGGGGGAACTTATCCCGGTACCGGGCATGAAAGGTCAGGTACAGCAGCAGTATGTTACGGCCACGACGCTGGAGACGGAAACCCGAATCCTCAGGATGGTGGCAGAGGGGAAAAATACGCAGTCGCCCCTGATGGCAGATGTTGACCCGGGTATATTCAGTGGCCTGACGGAGGGCCAGCAGGCCTCAGGTCGTCTGATCCTGGAGAACACCGACAGGTTTATCGGTATTCAGGGCTACGCCGGGGTGGGAAAAACCACACAGCTGAAAAGCGTACTGGCGGCACTGGAGACACTGCCGGACGGACAGCGTCCTGAGGTCGTGGGGCTGGCGCCGACACACCGGGCAGTAGGTGAAATGGCGTCTGTCGGTGTGAAGGCGCAGACAGTGGCCAGCTTCCTGATGGAAACTGAACGGCGGCTGCAGGCCGGAGATATACCGGATTTCAGTCAGACCGTGTTTATCGTGGATGAGGCCTCTATGGTGGGGAACCGCGATACAGCCGACGCCATGAGCCAGATAGTCGCCGGAGGTGGACGCGCAGTGCTGAGCGGTGACCGCGATCAGCTGCTGTCGGTAGACAGCGGGGCACCGTTTGCCCTGATGCAGCGCCGCAGTGCGCTGGATACGGCCATTATGCAGGATATTGTCCGTCAGTCGCCGGCACTGCGACCGGCCATATACAGCATGATTGAGCGTCAGGTACCCGAAGCACTGAACGTTATCCGCAGTGTTACGCCGGACACCGTTGAGCGTTTGAGTGGGATGAAGGCGCCGGTATCGTCGGTGATGGAATTTGTACAGACGCGTAAGGAACGGGCAGAACAGGGGGATAAGGTCATCCAGGCCATCGTCGAAGACTTTACCGGTCGCACGACAGAGGCACGGGCCCGTACACTTATTGTTGCCCAGATGAACAATGACAAGAATGCCATCAATGCCCGTATCCATGAGCGCCTGCAGGCACAGGGAGAGCTGGGGCGTCAGGTCACGATTTCTGTTCTGGATCGGGTTAAAACCCATGGAGACCACCTGAAGTCCGTTTCGGGAATGGCAAAACATAGTGGAAAGGTTGTTCTTATCAATAACGACTATTACACCCTCCGTACGGGTGCCAGGAGCTGGGGTGGGGGATATGTCACGCTGGTTGATGATACTGGCCAGTACCATCCCTTCAGCGCGTTTGAGAGCAGCCTGCGTGATGTCGCCATATTTGAACCCCGGGAAATAGCTGTTTCTGTCGGAGAGAAAATCAGTTTTTCCCGCTCTGACAAGGAACGGGGGCGTGAAGCCAACAGGACCTGGACGGTGGAGGCTATCACTCCGGAGGGGGAAATTCATATCGCCCGGAGAGATGAGCGTCGGGTACTGAAACCCGGGGAAGAGATGGCCGACAGACACATCGATTACGGCTATGCCGGCACGGCGCATAAAGCCCAGGGGGCCAGTGAGGACTATGTGATTGCCCTGGCTGGTGTGGAAGGTGGTCGCCGGTTTCTGGCCTCTCACCGGGATGCTTATGTGGCACTGTCCCGTGTCAAAGCGCATGTGCAGGTCTATTCCGACAATCTGGACAAGTGGACCGCGAGCGTTACTGCCGGCAACGAGCGTCTTACAGCGCACGATATTTTACGTAAGGACGATGATCGCCAGGCTGACGTTGCGCGGGCCGTCTGGGAGAGAGGGAAACCTCTCTCGGACAGTGCGCTGGGCAGGGCATTGCTGAAAGAGCAGGGTATGGAAGGCAGTGAAGCCCGGTTTATCAGCGGTAGCCGGAAATACCCGGCACCGCATGTGGCCTGGCCTGTCTGGGATGATCATGGTCATCAGCGGGCCGTGGGGCTCAGTGAACTCCGGCTCAGTGATGATGGCCGACTGGAGGGGCCAGCCGACACTTTGCGCCATCTGGGCAGTGAAGAAGCGGTAAATGTGTTGTATCGATCGAGTCAGAACGGTGAAACGATGGTGGTACAGACGCTGCAGGAGGCCAGGGAACTGGCAGCGGATAATCAGGAAACCGGGATCATCATCCGTGCGGATGGGGCGCCCGCAGAGTGGCTGTCCCGCCGAATCAGTGGCGGTGATGTGAAAGCGGATGCCGACCCCCTGAGCCTGAAAACCCCGGAAGAGCAGAGGCTGGAAAAAGCACTGGATAATGAAGTCAGTCAGCATCGTAATCCGTCTGAAGAAAGCCGCGCTGATGATGCGGAACGGCAGGTGGCAGAGCAGCTTCATCGCGAAGAAGTGGCTGAAAAAACGGTTTCCAGACAGCAGGAAAGCCATGAAGCAGCCAGGGAACAAAAGTCAGATCCAGTCGGGCAGTTACGTCAGAACGAACGGGAACTGGTGAAGGAGAAAACCCTGGCGGGGTAAACGAACCCCTGCCGCTTTTCTTCAGGGTGTTCGGTGCTCGCCAGGCTGCGCTCCGCCTCAACCTGAATAACACCGACAGTTCCGGACAGAAACACACGACCCGGGCCGGCATTGTTCGCCGGCATCGATACCACTCTGTCTCTCCTGACCGACAGGATGCCCTGTGAATAACCGTAAACAAGATATGATGGCATTTGTGCCAGTGTCGCCCGCAGGGCTCGACTGGCTGAAGATAATTGCGTTACTGGCCATGGTGGCCGATCACGTCAGTAAGGTGTTCGGCCCTGGCATACCTGAATTACAGCTGGCAGGGAGAATGGCATTCCCTCTGTTTGCGTTTGTCTGGGGATGCAATATCAACCGTCACCCGGTTCGCCAGTCTGCGCTTAATCGCATGTGGTTTTATGCTGTGTTGTGCCAGCCACCCTACTGGTTTGCTTTTGAAAGCGTGGGGTACCCCTGGTTTAATCTGAATATTCTGTTTGCGTTTGGTGTTGCCGGGCAGGTACTGAAAGCGGCGGATGACACCTCCAGGCAAAACCTGCTTTCAGCATTACTGGCGTTGTCATTGTTGCCTTTTTTATCAACCAGCTATGAGGTGCGTGGATTACTGCTGTTACTGGCCAGCGCTGCGTTGTTTCGGGTGGCTGCGTCAGAAAATGCACGATTATTCATTGTTCTGTGGTGTTGCGTGGCGTATGTGCTGAACCATAGTGCAGGTGCCATTTATGCCCTGTCGGGGAGTATACTTTCAGTTGTAACTGTTGCTGCGGTTCAGAAACTGACCTGTGCGGGAAACAAACGTCTATTATCGGGCTGGTTTTTCGTGACCGGGTATTCAGCGCATCTTTTCATCATTGGTTTGTTTGCTACCGGGCTCTGAAAAAGGATTGTCACAGTGAGTAATGAACGCCCCGTCTTGTCCCTGAAGCGAAAGCCTGAGGAGGCCTCTGGCAATAAATCCTCACCGGTACCCGCGGGCAGGAAAAAAATTGTTGTTACAAAGCCTTCAGC
Organism: Entomohabitans teleogrylli; assembly: GCF_001484765.1. Lineage (GTDB taxonomy): Bacteria > Pseudomonadota > Gammaproteobacteria > Enterobacterales > Enterobacteriaceae > Entomohabitans > Entomohabitans teleogrylli. The sequence continues at coordinate 32,736 of NZ_LLXO01000041.1, forward strand.
CAGCAAGCTCTACAGGGATAAGCGGGATGCCCGGGAGCAGAATGCTACCACTGTCCAGTGTGACGTAACGCCTGCGCCGGGCACTATTGTTCCGTCTCCTGGGATGCATGGCCGTTCTCCACGCCTGATGTCACAGGAAGACGCAATTGCCATCATCAGGACCCACTGGCCAGCACTGATTGACCCTGAACATCACGGCTGTCGTCTGATGAAGATCGGTATTTTGAGTGATATGTACAGGGATGTGGAAACCCGAAAACTGAATTTATCCCGTAAAGTACTACGGCGTTGCCTGAAAACCATCACCCGTACTGAAAATTACCTCCAGTTATCCATGCCAGGCGCTTTTCGTTACGGTACTGACGGGCAGGTTGCCGGGCAGGTAACACAAGAGGAGCACCAGTTCTGCCAGTTACGTCTTCATGAAAAGCGTACTTCTTCAGATATTGAGTATCCGTAGCCTGGCATAAGAAAAGAGTAAAAGGCGTTCAGACAAGCACCGGGTAACGTTGTCGTACCTGTTGTTGCAGCTCTCAGCGCTGAAGATTTCCGCAATACCTTCTCGCTATCAGGCGTGCTACTGAGGCACCGCTAAACCAACGCTATTAGCCCTGTTGACATATCAGGAGCACCATACTGCGGAGTTTCTCCGCGGTATAAGTCTGTACGCACATATCATTTCACCGGCGGGCCACGCCACAAGTGGCAGGGAGCTGATACGTCACATCATTGACGCATCAGAAAAAGAAAACCCCGAAAATCTCCCCTAAGTTTCGCGACAAGAAAAGAGATTAACGGGGTTCACGACAGTACCTGTGGATAGGTTGTATCCACTGGTGAGGATAGAATTATGACCACAATAATTCAACCTGTTTTGAACAACATAAGTGCAGGATTGTGTGACTGAGCGCATTTCTATGGACAAACGCCATCGGGGTACGCATTCCACGACCTGCAAATGCCTGAACCCTGTCTACGTACGACCGTCGCACTATAAGCCGCTCAGTAAGGAACACGGCCGGGCGCTGCGTAATCTGATGGTCAGGGATAAAACCACCGGTGAATGGGTTATCCGGCGCCGGGTATCTGCCGATCCGCTGTTTACATTTCTGCGGCCGCTGAGTGGTCGTAAACGTGCCTTCCGGGAAGTGCGGCGTCGTTTGCTGGATGCACTGTTTGTGTTGTTAATTAATAAGGTGGACCTGGCGACGGGTATTGTCACTGTAAACATCAGCAGGCTGGCTGCGGACCTGAGTCCGCGTGATGAGCAGGGGAATATCCTTCATGAACAGGCAGTCACTGTTTCCCGGATCTCACGCCTGATTAATGAACTGGCACGATTTGGGGTTATTAGTGTGCCAGAAGGGGAGTGGGACTCTGTGAACGGGTGTCGATTTCCCATACATGTCATCATTACCGAGACAGGCTGGCGCCTGACCGGCATTGACCTGAACAAACTTCGGTCCGAGCAGGAAGAGCGGCTTCGGGCGATTTCTGAGGGAATTCTCCAGCCAGGTGAGACCCTGTCTGTTCGGGCTGCCCGACGGCGCTGGTATGATAATATGCGTCACCAGACCATCCTCAGCCGGCGTACGCGGGCGATTGCACAGAAACAGCGCCAGCGGCTGGTCGCTCTGCCCTTCGATGAACGTAAACGCCAGGTCGCAGAAGATCTATGTAAACATCTGGGTAAACACACTCTGACTCTCCAGCAGTTCGAAAAAATGGTCTGGCAACAGCTCTACCAGCTCGAACTGGTAAATCTCACACCTCCAGCTCACCATTAGCGACCATTCTCATGTATCCGCCCGCCAGCGGAGGCTCTCCCACGTCCAGGCCATCTTTCAGGCTCATTGTCCCCTAAATCATCTCAGTGTTATCGCGTTAACCCCACGCTATTGAGGCAGCGGATCTTCTGCCATACCGATTATCCACTGTTATCTGCAAACAAGAACAACGGCTTATCCGCAATCAGCTTCTCGTTATCTGCAATATATTCAGGCTTCGCCTTATACAGATATTCATAAAAATCCTTTTTATTCATGGGATAAGTTCTGTGGAAAACGGGGACAGAAGGGCAGGGAGGTACAGAATTAGCATGAATATTTTTAGTTACAACATACAAATATTTAGAAGAAAACCCGGAGCCCGTCTTAACTATTGTGCCCCTCTCAGACCACTAAAAGCCGCCCCGCTCCGGGCCAAAGGCCCGGAACAGAGCAACTTTATACTGGATGTTGTAATTAAATTAGATTGCAACTATGAAAAATATCGCTGCAAGTTTTTCATACACGTTCGTAAGCGGCCCTTTCGGCCCGCTAACGCGGAGATACGCCCCGACTACGGCTACGCCTTGTCGTGACCACTCCGACCACGCACAGCAGCACCTGAGTTACTTTAAACTGGAATAAGCTTAGCAGTATGAAAGGTTGATTGATTAAACCTATCAGACCTGTAACCGGCTGAGCCGGGTTCCGGCGCCAGTCACTCACTGAACCATATTGAACATCAGCTGGCGCCTCTATGCCGCCTTGCGGCATCACAAAGCAGGCTCGCACAGCTCATACGAGCTAATTATTTCTGTCAGAAATGGCTCGTGAAAGTACATGATACATCAACACCAGACGAGGCCGTTGATGTGCTGGGTATGCGTCAGGCTCATATCATTACAATTTATCCGGTGCGCCGTAAAACCCCGTCCTTCAGGGCGGGGAATAAGGCGCGGTTTTCCACCTAACCAGGTCTTTGCTGTTGTTCAATGTATTGGCGGATGACGGATATGGGCGAAGATGCAGCCGAACAGCTGGAGCTGATGCGCAGCGCCTTCCGGGTTATCCGCACGGTGCGG
>NZ_LLXO01000042.1 GCF_001484765.1 Entomohabitans teleogrylli
CGCGTTCCTCTTGCAGAGTCAACCCTGACATTCAGGATTTTCTCTTCATCTTTACCACGTTAACCTGTGATGTTATTCACATGCATCGTGTCGATGGAGGCGCATTATAGAAGGTTGGCGTCCGGCTGCAACCGGAATTTTGCAGAAAAATAACTGACTGTCGAATTCCCCAGCAAAACCCCTGGTTATACCTGGTTTTGCACAGAGTTATCCACAATCATAAGTGACGCTGAAATTTTACGAGCGTGACGCAAACGTTTTCGCTACAATGCCCCCGCCAGAAATCAAAGTCACCCGATACCGGGGCGTTAGCGGAGCTTTAATCTGTTCGCCGGCTAAATTTCCGCTAACGCTCTTGCCATATTCCGGACGATGACAGCAGTGAGACCATGGCTGTTTGCCGCTCCTGGCGTACCGCTCTCACTTCTGACATACAAAGGAATACATGAACCAACCCCAGGGGATTTACCACCATGCAACAACGTCGTCCTGTACGCCGCGCTCTGCTCAGCGTGTCTGACAAAGCCGGTATCATCGAATTCGCTAAAGCCCTCTCTCAACGTCATGTGGAACTGCTGTCCACTGGCGGCACCGCGCGCCTGCTGGCGGAAGCCGGGCTGCCGGTCACCGAAGTTTCTGACTACACGGGCTTTCCGGAAATGATGGACGGACGCGTAAAAACGCTGCATCCCAAAGTACACGGCGGCATTCTCGGCCGTCGCGGCCAGGATGATACGGTGATGGCGCAGCACGCTATCGCGCCGATTGATATGGTAGTGGTGAATCTCTACCCGTTTGCTCAAACCGTCGCCCGCGAAGGCTGTTCGCTGGAAGACGCTGTTGAGAACATCGATATCGGCGGCCCAACCATGGTGCGCTCGGCGGCCAAAAACCATAAAGATGTCGCCATCGTGGTCAAGAGCAGCGACTATGACGCCATTATTAAAGAGATGGACGCCAACGAAGGTTCTCTGACGCTGGAAACGCGTTTCGACCTGGCTATCAAAGCATTTGAGCATACCGCATCTTACGACAGCATGATCGCCAACTACTTTGGCAGCATGGTGCCGGCCTATCACGGCGAAAGTAAAGAAGCCGCAGGCCGCTTCCCGCGCACCCTGAATCTCAATTTCATTAAGAAGCAGGATATGCGCTACGGTGAGAACAGCCATCAGCAGGCCGCTTTCTATATCGAAGAGCAGGTGAAGGAAGCTTCGGTCGCCACCGCCCGCCAGGTGCAGGGCAAGGCGCTCTCCTATAACAATATTGCCGATACCGATGCGGCGCTGGAGTGCGTGAAAGAGTTCAGCGAACCGGCCTGTGTGATCGTTAAACACGCAAACCCGTGTGGCGTGGCGGTCAGTAGCTCCATCCTTGATGCTTACGATCGGGCGTATAAAACCGACCCCACTTCCGCATTTGGCGGCATTATCGCCTTCAACCGCGAACTGGATGCGCAAACGGCGCAAGCCATTATCTCCCGCCAGTTTGTCGAAGTGATCATTGCGCCATCCGCCAGTGAAGAGGCGTTAAAAATCACCTCTGCAAAACAGAACGTGCGCGTTCTGGTGTGCGGCGCGTGGGGTGAACGTGTACCGGGTCTGGATTTCAAACGCGTTAATGGCGGCCTGCTGGTACAGGATCGCGATCTGGGAATGGTCGGCAACGGCGAACTGCGCGTAGTCAGCAAACGTCAGCCGACTGAACAGGAGCTGCGTGACGCGCTGTTCTGCTGGAAGGTGGCGAAGTTCGTCAAATCCAACGCCATTGTCTACGCCAAAGACAACATGACCATTGGCATTGGCGCTGGCCAGATGAGCCGGGTGTACTCCGCTAAAATCGCTGGTATCAAAGCCGGTGATGAAGGGCTGGAAGTGAAAGGCTCCGCCATGGCGTCTGATGCATTCTTCCCGTTCCGCGATGGTATTGATGCCGCAGCGGCGGTAGGCGTTACCTGCGTTATCCAGCCAGGCGGCTCTATCCGCGATGAAGAAGTGATCGCCGCCGCTGACGAGCACGGTATTGCCATGATCTTCACCGACATGCGTCATTTCCGCCACTAATCCACGGAGCAGACAATGAAAGTACTGGTAATAGGCAACGGCGGGCGCGAGCACGCGCTGGCGTGGAAGGCGGCGCAATCGCCGCTGGTTAACAGCGTATTTGTGGCGCCGGGTAATGCCGGCACCGCGCTGGAACCTGCGCTGCAGAATGTCGCTATTAATGTCACCGATATCCCGGCGCTGCTGGCGTTCGCTCAACGGGAAAGCATCGATCTCACTATCGTCGGACCGGAGGCGCCACTGGTACTTGGCGTGGTGGATACCTTCCGCGCCGCGGGCCTGACCATCTTTGGGCCGACACAGGGAGCGGCGCAACTGGAGGGCTCGAAAGCCTTCACTAAAGATTTCCTTGCCCGCCACCGCATCCCGACGGCGGAATACCAGAACTTTACCGAAGTGGAGCCGGCGCTGGCCTATGTGCGCGCAAAAGGCGCCCCAATCGTGATCAAAGCCGACGGTCTGGCGGCCGGTAAAGGGGTGATTGTCGCCATGACCCTGGAAGAAGCGGAAGCCGCCATTCAGGATATGCTGGCCGGTAATGCCTTCGGCGACGCCGGGCACCGCATCGTGGTGGAAGAGTTTCTCGACGGCGAAGAAGCCAGCTTTATCGTGATGGTCGACGGCGAGCACGTGCTGCCGATGGCCACCAGCCAGGATCATAAGCGCGTCGGCGACGGCGATACCGGGCCTAACACGGGCGGAATGGGCGCCTACTCCCCGGCGCCGGTGGTCACAGACGAAGTCCATCAGCGCACCATGGAGCGCATCATATGGCCTACCGTGCGAGGCATGGCGGCAGAAGGGAATACCTATACCGGCTTCCTGTATGCGGGTCTGATGATCGACAAACAGGGCAACCCGAAGGTCATCGAATTCAACTGCCGCTTCGGCGATCCGGAAACTCAGCCTATCATGCTGCGCATGAAGTCCGATCTGGTTGAACTCTGTCTGGCTGCCTGTGAAGGTAAACTGGACGAAAAAACATCCGAATGGGATGAACGCGCGTCTCTCGGCGTGGTGATGGCGGCGGGCGGTTATCCTGGCGACTACCGCACAGGCGATGTGATTCACGGCCTGCCGCAGGAAGCAGCAGCGGATGGCAAAGTGTTCCACGCGGGGACTAAACTTGCTGATGACGGGCAGGTCGTTACCAGCGGCGGACGCGTACTGTGCGCCACCGCGTTGGGTCATAGCGTTGAGCAAGCGCAGAAACGCGCGTATGCCTTAATGACCGATATCCGCTGGGAAGACAGCTTTTACCGTAAAGATATCGGCTGGCGCGCCATTGAGCGTGAACAAAATTAACGCAATAGTTTCGCCAGCAGCGTTTTACGCGTAATCCCTAACTGACGGGCGGCAGCCGTTTTATTGCCGCCCGTTTTTTCCAGCGCCGCCAGAATAATTTCCCGTTCCGCCTCCGCCAGCGGCAAAATTGCGTCGCCGCCATGCTCCAGCGGTGCCGGGCGACCCGCGCCGGTAATCGACAAAGGCAGTTCACGCTCCGAAATATAATCCCCGGTCAGCAGCACCACGGCGCGCTCCACGGCGTTTTCCAGTTCACGAATATTGCCCGGCCAGCGATAGTGGATCAGTAAATCCATCGCCTGAGGCGTAAAACCTTTTATTGTTTTACGATTACGTCCGGTAAAGCGCTGGAGAAAATGCGCGGCCAGCAGAGGGATGTCCTCCCGGCGCTGGCGCAGCGGCGGTATTTCAATCGTCACCACATTGAGCCGGTAATAGAGATCCTCGCGAAACCTCTCAGCTCTGACTTCATCGGCCAGGTTGCGATGCGTAGCGGCAATCAGCCGAACGTCCACCGCAATGGTCTGGTTGCCGCCAACCCGCTGTACTTCCCGTTCCTGTATCGCCCGCAGCAGTTTTACCTGCATCAGCGGCGGAATATCGCCAATCTCATCCAGAAACAGCGTCCCGCCCTGCGCCTCCTCAAAGCGCCCTTCCCGACGACGGTCCGCGCCAGTGAAAGCGCCTTTTTCATGGCCAAACAGTTCAGAATCCAGTAGCGACTCATTGAGCGCCGCGCAGTTAAGCGCCACCAGTGGCTTATCCCGCCGCGAACTGCCAGCGTGCAACGCCCTGGCCACCAGCTCCTTACCCGTACCGGATTCCCCGCAAATCAGCACCGTAGCGTCCGACGGGGCGACCATATTGATGGTGCTCAGCAGTTGCCGGAGCGCCGCGCTGCGGCCAATCATGCCATACTGGCTGGCCTCACCCGCTGCCGGCGCTGATTCCTGTTGGCGGGTATGCGCCAGCGCACAGGCAATTGTCTGCTGGAGCTGTTCAAAATCCAGCGGTTTGGTGAGGTAGTCCAGCGCTCCCGCCTTCAGGGTTTCCACCGCCGTTTCAACGCTGGAGTAGGCGGTCATAATCAGAACCGGAATTGCCGGGTTAACGGCCTTAATCTCTTTCAGGGTGGCGATCCCGTCCATATGCGCCATGCGGATATCACACAGCACCAGGTCAAATACCTGCTGCTGTACCTGCTCCAGCGCTTCCAGGCCGTTAGCGGCCACAGAGGCGTCATACCCCCATCCCCGCAATAACGCCTGCAGAATCGTACAGTGGCTGATGTCATCGTCAACCACCAGAATCATGGCCTTAGAGGTCGTCATCACAATTGTCCTTCAGTGATGGTTGTAGCGGAAGCTCCAGCGTGAAGCAGGTACCGCGGTCAGGCTCGCTCTCCACGCTAATTTTTCCGCCATGTTGCTCAATAATATTCTGCACCACCGCCAGCCCCAGTCCGGTACCATCGGCTCTGGTGGTAAAGTAAGGGGTGAATATTTCCGCCAGTTGCCCGGAAGGAATACCGTGCCCGGAGTCACGCACCGTAATGCGCAGCATTGAATCGCCGTGGCGGGCGATGGCCACCACGATACTCCCCTGCTGGCCGATGGCGTGAATCGCATTCAGGTACAGGTTAAGCAGCACCTGAGTCAGACGATCCGGGTCGGCGCTCACCCGGCACAGCGCCGGGTTAACGGTAAATTGCAGTGAGATTTCCCGGGTCAGCGCATCCTGACGCACCAGTTGCAGCGAGTGCTCCACCACCTGATTAAGATCGATCTCCTGAAGCGCCAGCCGGGTCGGCCGCACCAGCTCCAGCAGCTCGCTCACCACCCGGTTGAGCCGGTCAGCCTCTTTGGCCATCACCTGCGCCAGTTGCCAGTTCTCCCCTTCCATCGGCGCACGTTCCGCAAAATATTTCGCCAGCCCTTTAATCGACGAAAGCGGATTGCGGATTTCATGCGCGACGCCCGCCGCCAGTTGTCCGAGCGCCGCCAGCTTCTCTTTGCGGCGTATTGTTTCATGCAGTTGATAAAGCTCAGTTTTATCGCTGACGATAATTACCGTGCCCAAAAATTGCCGCTGTTGATTGACGATACTGGCCATGCTGACGCTCAGGAACAACGCCTCGCCCTCTTCCCGGGCCAGCCGCTGCGGGTCGTCCAGCACTGTTCCCCCGGTGCGGCAGTTAACCATCGGCCCCAGCCATGATGCCGGCAAACACTGCTCCGCCGGCTGGCCGATAACCGTATCCCTATTCAGTTTTAACAGTTGTGCCGCTGTCGGATTCACCACGCTGATGGTATTACCCTTGTCGGTAAAGATCAGCCCGACAGGCAGGTTATTGATAATCTCCGCCGAGACAGTCCTCGCATCCTGCAGCAACGCCTGTGAGCGTTGATAGCGCCGTACCCAGAACATCGCCAGCACCGCCGCCAGCAGCACCGCGCCCAGCGCGAGGAATACCCCCAGGGCATTGCGGCGTTCTTTTTCCTGTGCGGCATCCAGCGCCCGCGCATCAAGCGCCACAAAGATCTCCAGCGCCTGTCCCAACAGGGCTGGTTCGCTACGCCCCTGACGAGCCATCGCCCCGTGCCCACGATGCCCCATCCCCATGGCCGGGAGCTGCGGCTTAAAATGACGATAAATTTCCAGCGCCGGAATCGCCTCGCCGCTGGCGTCAGTGAAGACCGTACGCCGCCAGCTCGCCTCATCGTCAACATTCAGGCCACGGATCTCCTGAGCGTCATAGAGCGTTTTTCCGCTCCGATCGGGGTCGCTATGGGCAATGATCGTACCCTGCTCATTGATAACTGCGAAGTACAGCACTCCCGGCTGCCAGGCCATCTCTTCCAGCAAGGTTTGCAACTGGGCGTGATGCATACGCATCCCCATACCGGCGCGAGTACCGGACTCCAGCGCGCGAATTAACACGGAACCCTTTTCACGCAGCGTTTGCTGTTCCACGTCACTGCCCCGCCCGAGGTCGCGCAGCGCCAGTACTGCCAGCAAACCGAGCAGCAGCAGTATCACCCCCAGCGATAGCCAGCTCAACCACAGCGCAGGAGTATCTTTAGGTAAACGCGCAAACTTCATAGTTGATCCCTGTACAGCGCAGCATATTCCATAGCGGTCAGCAGAAATCATGCCAGTTTTTTCCTGCGCTAACCCGGCTACCTGGCACAAAGCGCAGAGAATTTTCCTCCGTATCATCGGGTAAAAATGACCCACCTTACCCGGCGCAGCGGGTCATTTTTACTCGTCTGCCGCCCTCCGCGCCGCCCCGTCCCCCGGATAACGCGTCACAGACAGTCTGGCACAGGAAATGCAACAACCATGTAAAAACCATGGCTTTACATGCCAGTGACGATCTCAAAGAAACACAAGGGGGTTTATATGAAACGCACACCATTGGCCGCTATCGCTTGCGCTGCGTTCGCCACGCTGATGCTGGCCAGCAGTCCGGCGCAGGCACGACATCACTGGGGAAATGATTCCGGATACCATAGCGGTATGATGTGGCAGCAGGGAGGCGCCAGTCAGCTCACAACAGAGCAGCAAAATGCCGTCCGGAAAGCCCACGACGATTATCTCAACAATACCGCGACTCTGCGTCAGCAACTCATCGCTAAGCGCTACGAATATAACGCGCAGCTCGCCAGCGGCAAGCCGGATGCCGCCAAAGTTCAGGCGTTGTCAAAAGCGCTGTCGGCCCTTGGCCAGGCCCTTGACGAACAGCGGGTACAACGGGATTTAGCGCTGGCGCAGGCAGGGATTCCGGCAGGCGCTGGTGTCGGCTACGGCTGTGGCGGTAGCCCGCGCGGCGGATACGGGGGCATGGGCCACCGTATGGGATGGTAAATCGTCAGAACTGTTTTTCCAGCGGCTGCCAGGTGCAAAAATCTTCATTCGCCACCAGCAGCAACTGGGAGCCTTCCGGCGCTTCAAGCCACGCCACGCTGACCGCCAGGGAAGAGTGGCGCTGGCGCTGCCGGATATGCGCAATCGCTCTGCTATCCAGATCGGGGGCAATCTTTTGTCCTTCACAGGTCAGAACGCTGCCATCCGCCTGCCAGCGCCCCTGACGCAGGACCACGCGACCGCTGCGTAATGCATCGCTGGTCTGGCGAATCTGGCTGGCCCGATATTGATACAGAGCAATCTGGTCTCTGGACAGTTGCTGTTTCTGGCCGTCGATCTCACGCTGCATAAAACTCAGCTCACCGCGATCGTCGAAGCGTACCCGAATATGTTCCGGATGTCGGCCCATAATATTAAGTTCAATGAACGTCAGACGTTCGCCCTGCCAGCGGTATTCGCCGGTAGTGGTGTTGTCGCTGCGCCATGGACTGAACGCCATCAGCAGGTGGACGCCGTCATCGCCGCCGTCTTTACGCCAGATGCGTACCGCGCCGTCGTCCGCCACATAACCGCTGGCGGTAAAGGAAGGAAGAGAGGATTTGCTACTACAGGCGCAGAGTAACAGCGCCCCAACCAGCAGCCCGGTAGAGCGCCAGAAAGACAAAAGGGGCGTTGCCGCCCCCCGATTAAAACTTTTCACGCTCACGCCGCGTATTACTTAACAGCGTCTTTCAGTGCCTTACCAGAAACAAATGCCGGTACGTTTGCAGCGGCGATTTTAATTTCTTTACCGGTCTGCGGGTTGCGGCCAGTACGCTCAGCGCGGTGGTTCACTTTGAAGGTCCCGAAACCAACCAGTTGTACAGCATCGCCTTCTTTCAGAGACTCAGTAATTGCCGCCAGAGTGGATTCCAGAGCAGACTTCGCTTGCGCTTTAGACAGGTCAGCCTTGTCAGCAATTACATCAATCAGTTGAGTCTTGTTCATAAGTTATCCTTACAATGTGTTTATCGCTTGCTAAGCATCGAGTGCGACGGAAATGCCTGAAAAGCACTCTCCTGCATATACGCACCGATAGCCACTTTTTTTCGCCCCCCAAATGTAGACCAGACAGGGGGATCAATGGAAGCCTCCAGGCATGACAAAACAGGCGTTAAATCACGTTTTATGGTCTCATTGCTGCAAATTTATACCGATATTGCTACTACCGGCCTCACGCAGGTCTGCCCGGAGTCCTTTTATCAGTTCAATATCACGTTCTTCGCAGTCAGCCAGTAAGCGATAAATCTCCCACTGAATGTCCCATTCCTGCTCTACCGCCGGGTTCTCTTTCAGCTCTTCATCGCTCATTTCCCGACCAGCCTCGGTCATTTCCAGCATCGCCACCGTGGTGATAGAACTTTTGCTAACCTCCACGGCGTGCTCGTAAGTTTCACCACTCAGCCGGGAGTGAAGTAACTCACTGAGCGCGACGCAGGCGTCGATCGCCGGGTAAACCCCATAAATATCGTAATCGTCCGCCACCGGAATCGCTTCTTCCAGTTTTTCCAGTTGGCTGTCGAAATTGACCTTCGCGTCTTTCACGGCCAGCGTTTCCCACACTAAATCGAGAATACGCCGGTACAACTGACCATCGCCGAAGCCGGTTTGCTGGCAAAACATCGCATAATTGGGGTACATGCGCTCACACAGCGAAGCCATAAACGTCACATGCTGCCAGCTTTCCAGCTTTTCCAGGCGCAGGTGAATAGGGTTCTGTAACATTAATACGTCTCACACGCAGAATAGTGGGGGCAGTTTACCCGAATCATTCATGAATTTCCCGCCAGCGCAGAAACGCCGTTTTGCGCGATGCCACAGCGTCCGCCCAGCGGGTCGGCTCAGGCAGGCGGTAGCCGGCCATACAGCGCTGTACCCACGCCAGCGCCGAATCCATGCTGATCCGATGACCCGTCGAGACAAACAGCGGATTACAGCGCGCTTTACTACGCCATACCCAGCCCAGTTGTTCGCCTTTGTCCATCAATGGCGCGCTGGCGCCCGGTCCCTCGTCAGGCAGCTCAAAACGACCGCAGAGGCGCTTCTTCGCCACCCCGATAGTCGGAGTATCGATCATCAGGCCAAAATGGCTGGCGACCCCCAGACGACGCGGATGGGAAATCCCGTGGCCGTCGACAAACAGCAATTGCGGTTTACGGGATAACATTTCCCACGCCTTTTCCAGCGCCGGCGTTTCCCGAAAGGACAGGAACCCGGGAATATACGGCATCGTGGTGGCGATGCGTGCCACCTGATATTCCACCAGTTCCAGAGAGGGATACTTCAACAATACTATCGCCGCGCGCGTAACATCACCCCCCTCTTCAAACCCAACGTCCGCCCCGCCGATCAACTGCGGCGGATCCTGCTCCGGACGATCCTCGCGGATCACCGAAGCGGCCAGCTCAAGCTGCTGTGCCCGAAGTGCGGCAAGATCCATCCCGCCTCCTTACTGATGGTATGCGGCGGAAAGACGATGTACCGCCTCGACAAACGCGCCGGCGTGCTCCGGCGGCACGTCCTGATGAATACCGTGCCCAAGGTTAAAGACATGCCCTTCCCCGTGCCCGAAGCCCGCCAGAATACCGGCCACTTCTTCTTCGATACGCGCCGCAGGCGCATAAAGCATCGACGGGTCCATATTGCCCTGCAGCGCCACCTTATCGCCCACCCGCCGACGGGCATCGGCGATATCTGTGGTCCAGTCCAGCCCCAGCGCGTCACAGCCGGTTTCAGCCATCGCCTCCAGCCACTGGCCGCCACCCTTGGTGAATAATGTGACCGGTACCCGACGCCCCTCGTTTTCCCGCAGCAGGCCGTCGACGATTTTATGCATGTAGTACAGGGAGAACTGCTGATAGTCGCGACCGGTCAGTACCCCGCCCCAGGTATCAAAGATCATCACCGATTGCGCTCCGGCGCGGATCTGCGCATTCAGATACAGCGTGACGCTGCTGGCCAGTTTATCCAGCAGCGCGTGCAGCATCTGCGGATCGGCATACATCATCTTTTTAATCACGGTAAAAGCTTTACTGCTGCCGCCTTCCACCATATAGGTCGCCAGGGTCCATGGGCTGCCGGAAAAACCGATAAGCGGCACTTCGCCCTTCAGGTTGCGGCGAATGGTGCGTACGGCGTTCATCACATAGCCCAGCTCCTGTTCCGGATCCGGAACCGGCAATTTCGCCACATCGGCTTTGCTGGCGACAGGAGACTGAAAGCGCGGCCCCTCGCCGGCTTCAAAATAAAGCCCCAGCCCCATCGCATCCGGGATGGTCAGAATATCCGAAAAGAGAATCGCGGCATCCAGCGCATAGCGGCGCAGCGGCTGGAGCGTCACTTCGCAGGCCAGCTCGGCATTTTTGCACAGGGACATAAAGTCGCCGGCCTCGGCGCGAGTGGCTTTATATTCCGGCAGATAGCGCCCTGCCTGGCGCATCATCCATACCGGAGTGACATCCACAGGCTGGCGCAACAGCGCTCGCAGATAACGATCGTTCTTCAGTTCGGTCATAATTGCATTTCCTTAAGCATGGTCAGCCAGTGTAACACGTCATTCATACTCCGCCCGGCAGCGGGCGACGGTATCTTCAATCAGCCGCCGCGCCACTGTGCCCGGTGGAGGTAACAACGGTAGCGCATCGTAACGGTACCACCCGGCATCCAGCAATTCTTTAGGGTCGATTTTGAGCTCGCCGCTGTGATATTCGGCGGTAAACGCCGTCATCAACGACTGGGGAAACGGCCACGGTTGGGAAACGACATAGCGCAGATTTTTCACCTGAATGTTGCTTTCCTCCATCACCTCCCGGGCGACGGCTTGCTCCAGAGTTTCCCCGACCTCCACAAACCCGGCCAGCACAGTATAAATACCGTTGCGATGACGGGTATGCTGCGCCAGCAGGATGTGATCCTCGCGGCGAATCGCCACAATGACGCACGGCGCAATTTGCGGGTAATAGCGCTGATGGCAATGACCGCAAAGCACCGCCCATTCTGTTTTACTGGGATGCATTTCATGGCCGCAATAACCGCAGTAGCGGTGGGAGCGGTAGAACTCCGCCAGTTGAACGCCGCGCCCGGCCAGTTGAAACAGCCCGACGTCCTGGTCGATTATCTGCCGCACCGACCCCATATCGCGACGCCGCTGCTGGCGTACCAGCCATACCGGCTCTCCCCGCCATTCGCCGACCAGCGCCCCCCGGGCGCCGGCCAGATCGAAAGCCGCAGCCTGACCGTGAGGCAGTTCTCCGCCGGGTAACCATAACTTCTGTTCATGGCTGACTATCCACCAGCCATGGTCTACGTTTTCTATTACGCGTTCCTTTAGCACTTGCACGACCTCGACTTCACTGGCAATCTGCTTAACATTATTTTTACATTTATAGGTACTACCGAGTTACATACAACAACATTCAGAATGCGCCATGGCGGCACGCGATCGTATCCCGCACTCACGACACCGGGATAAGTCTATGCAACCCGCCAGCGGGCAGCCTGAGATAAATGCGTCAATTTTATAACTCATGGAGTCAATCATGCTAAACCACCTGGAAAGTCTGGCAAAACGCGTTGAGGGCAGTAATGAGTTAGTCGACCACTGGCTACATATCCGCAAGCACCTGCTGGTATCGTACTACCATCTGGTTGGCCTGAAACCTGGTAAAGAATCCCACGCCGCGCTGGATGAAAAAGCGCTGGATGATTTTTGCCAGGGTCTGGTGGATTACCTGTCGGCGGGCCACTTTAAAATCTATGAGCACATTATCCGCGAAATGAAAGGGAATAGCCCGCTTTTAGCAGCATCGCAGCTCTATCCTCAGCTTGAACACAATACCCAGCGCATTATGGATTATTACGAATCGCATCTGGTCGAGGCTATCGATCACGATAATTGTCTGGAGTTTCAGCAGGTCCTCTCCGAACTTGGCGAAGCGCTGGCGGAGCGTTTTTTACTGGAAGATAAGCTCATTATCCTGGCATTCGATAACAATCTGCAGCGCAGCGCCAACGATGAAGGCGATCTGGCATGTCCTGCTTGAGTTTCGTCCATTGAGCGAGTAAGTTACTTTCATCCCTGACGCGTCAGGGGCTTTATCTTGTCGGAGTGCCCACACCGGGCTGAGACCGTTAATTCGGGATCCGCGGAACCTGATCAGGTTAAAACCTGCGAAGGGAACAAGAGTAATTCTGCTGTTATGGCGCCCCCGCTCCGGGTGGCCCACATCCATTACTCCATCCGTCGTTCTGGCAAGCCACTTCCTGAAATCAATGTGGAATGCGCTATGTCTGTATCAACAACTAAACCCACCCGCCGCGAGCAGCGTGCTGCCGCACAACAGTTTATCGAAACGCTCGAAGGCACTAACTATCCAAACTCCCGGCGTATCTGGCTGACCGGTTCCCGGGAAGATATCCGCGTGCCAATGCGCGAGATTCAGCTCAGTCCGACCCTCATCGGCGGCGATAAAGACCATCCGCAGTTTGAAGAGAACGAACCGGTGCCGGTGTATGACACCTCTGGCCCCTATGGCGATCCACAGGTCAACGTGGATGTCCGACAGGGGCTGGAAAAGCTGCGCCAGCGCTGGATTGACGAGCGCCAGGATACGGAATGGCTCGACGATCGCAGTTCCGCATATACCCGCGAGCGCCTGGCCGACGACGGACTGGACGACCTGCGTTTTAACGGCCTGCTTACGCCGCGCCGCGCCAGAATCGGCAAATGCGTGACTCAGTTGCACTACGCCCGCCAGGGGATTGTCACGTCGGAGATGGAGTTTATTGCCATTCGCGAAAATATGGGGCGCGAACGTATCCGCGGCGCGGTACTGCGCCACCAGCACCCGGGCGAGGGTTTCGGCGCCCGCCTGCCGGACAACATCACCGCGGAATTCGTGCGCGATGAGGTCGCCGCCGGACGGGCGATTATCCCCGCCAACATCAACCACCCGGAATCAGAGCCGATGATTATCGGCCGCAACTTCCTGGTCAAGGTCAACGCTAATATCGGCAATTCGGCGGTCACCTCTTCCATTGAAGAAGAGGTGGAAAAGCTGGTCTGGGCCACCCGCTGGGGCGCCGACACCGTCATGGACCTGTCCACCGGGCGCTATATCCACGAAACCCGCGAATGGATCCTGCGCAACAGTCCGGTGCCCATCGGTACAGTGCCGATCTACCAGGCTCTGGAGAAAACCGGCGGGATCGCCGAGGATCTGACCTGGGAAATGTTCCGCGATACCCTGCTGGAACAGGCGGAACAGGGCGTGGACTATTTCACCATTCATGCCGGCGTGTTGTTACGCTATGTGCCCATGACGGCGCAGCGCCTGACCGGGATCGTCTCCCGCGGCGGTTCCATCATGGCGAAATGGTGTCTGTCGCACCATCAGGAGAACTTCCTCTACACCCACTTCCGGGAAATCTGCGAAATTTGCGCCGCCTACGATGTAGCACTGTCGCTGGGAGACGGCCTGCGCCCCGGCTCAATTCAGGATGCCAATGATGAAGCCCAGTTCGCCGAACTGCATACTCTGGGCGAGCTGACCAGAATCGCCTGGGAGTATGATGTTCAGGTGATGATCGAAGGCCCGGGGCATGTGCCGATGCAGATGATCCGCCGTAATATGACCGAAGAACTGGAGCACTGCCACGAAGCGCCGTTCTATACCCTGGGACCGTTGACCACCGATATCGCCCCGGGATATGACCACTTCACCTCCGGTATCGGCGCGGCGATGATTGGCTGGTTTGGCTGCGCCATGCTGTGCTACGTCACCCCGAAAGAGCATCTCGGGTTGCCCAACAAAGAAGATGTCAAACAGGGGTTGATTACGTATAAAATCGCCGCCCACGCCGCAGACCTCGCCAAAGGCCATCCCGGCGCGCAAATTCGCGATAACGCCATGTCCAAAGCGCGCTTTGAGTTCCGCTGGGAAGATCAGTTCAATCTGGCGCTCGATCCGTTCACCGCCCGCGCCTACCACGATGAAACGCTGCCCCAGGAGTCCGGCAAAGTCGCCCACTTCTGCTCGATGTGCGGACCGAAATTCTGCTCAATGAAAATAACCCAGGAAGTGCGCGACTATGCCGCGGCCCAGCAAATTGAGGTCGGAATGGCGGATATGTCGAAAACCTTCCGCGAAAAAGGCAGCGAAATCTATCTCAGGCAGGAGGAAGCGTGATGTATCAGCCCGATTTTCCGTCACTACCTCAGCGCCTGGGATTATACCCGGTAGTGGACAGCGTAGAATGGATTGCGCGTCTACTGGAAGCCGGAGTATGTACTATCCAGTTACGCATCAAGGATAAGCCGGATCATGACGTAGAGGACGATGTCATCGCCGCTATCGCCCTCGGACGCCGCTACCGCGCGCGCCTGTTCATTAACGACTACTGGCGGCTGGCGATTAAGCATCAGGCCTATGGCGTGCACCTCGGCCAGGAAGACCTCGAAACCACCGACCTGCCGGCCATCCGTGCCGCCGGTCTGCGGCTTGGCGTCTCCACCCATGATGATATGGAGATCGACGTCGCACTGTCGGTCAGACCCTCGTACATTGCTCTCGGCCACGTGTTCCCGACTCAGACCAAGCAGATGCCCTCCGCTCCCCAGGGGCTGGAGCAACTGGCGCGCCATATCGAGCGCCTTGGCGATTACCCTTCCGTCGCTATCGGCGGTATCAGCCTTGAACGGGCGCCGGCGGTGCTGGCGACCGGGGTAGGCAGCATTGCGGTGGTCAGCGCGATAACCCAGGCCGCGGACTGGCGCCAGGCAACGGCGCAGCTTCTGGAACTGGCGGGGGTCGGCGATGAATGACACGGATTTTATGCGTTACAGCCGCCAGTTACTGCTGGAAGATATCGCGCTGGAGGGGCAGGAGAAACTGCGCGCCAGCCGCGTATTGATCGTCGGGTTAGGCGGGCTGGGTTCGCCGGCGGCCCTGTATCTGGCGGCGGCCGGCGTCGGTCAGCTGATTCTGGCGGACGATGACGCGGTACACCTGAGCAACCTGCAGCGACAGATCCTGTTTACCTCTGACGATATCGACCAGCCTAAATCGCTGGCCGCCCGCCAGCGCCTGGCGCAACTGAACCCCGGCGTCGAACTGATCGCCATTGAGCAGCGTTTACAGGGCGATGCGCTGCATCAGTCGGTGCGGGACGCTTCTGTGGTGCTTGACTGTAGCGACAACATGGTCACCCGCCAGGCCATCAACGCCGCCTGCGTGGCGCTCAACACACCGTTAATCACCGCCAGCGCAGTCGGCTTTGGCGGCCAGTTGATGGTGTTGCTGCCGCCGTGGAGCCACGGCTGCTACCGCTGCCTGTGGCCGGATGACAGCGAACCTCTACGTAATTGCCGCAACGCCGGCATCGTCGGCCCGGTGGTCGGCGTGATGGGCACCTTACAGGCGCTGGAAGCGGTGAAACTGCTGTGCGGTATGACGCCCGCCAGCGGTACGCTGCGCCTGTTTGACGCCCGCGCCCATCAATGGCGAACGCTACAGCTACAGCGTGCCGCTCACTGCCCGGTCTGCGGAGGCGCGCATGCAGATCATGTTTAATGACGCGCCGATTTGCTGTCCGGAAGGCGAAACGCTGAGCGATCTGCTCACCCGGCTGGAGGCCCTAAAACCCGGCAGCGCGCTGGCGGTTAACCAGCTCATCGTTCCCCGGGAGCAGTGGGCGCAGCATATTGTGCAGGATGGCGATCGGATCCTGCTTTTTCAGGCCATCGCAGGAGGCTAAGTATGTTACGTATTGCGGATAAAACCTTTACTTCACGCCTGTTTACCGGCACAGGGAAATTCGCCTCGCCGCAGATCATGAGCCAGGCCATTCAGGCCTCCGGTAGCCAACTGGTCACTATGGCCATGAAGCGTGTCGATCTCCACAATCGCCAGGATGCGATTCTCGCCCCGCTACAGGCGCTGGGCGTTCACCTGCTGCCGAATACGTCCGGGGCCAAAACCGCTGACGAAGCGGTCTTCGCCGCTCAACTGGCCCGTGAGGCGCTGGGTACCAACTGGGTGAAACTGGAAATCCATCCTGACGCCCGCTACCTGATGCCGGACCCGCTGGAAACCCTGGCAGCCGCGGAAATCCTGGTCAAACAGGGCTTTGTGGTTCTGCCCTATTGCGGCGCCGACCCGGTACTGTGTAAACGTCTGGAAGAGGTCGGCTGCGCCGCGGTGATGCCGCTGGGCGCTCCTATTGGTTCCAACCAGGGTCTGCAGACCCGCGCCCTGCTGGAAATCATTATTGAGCAGGCCCGGGTACCGGTTGTGGTCGATGCCGGTATTGGAGTACCCAGCCACGCCTGCGAGGCGCTGGAAATGGGCGCTGCCGCCGTGCTGGTCAATACCGCTATCGCCGTGGCCCGGGATCCGGTGGCTATGGCCAGCGCTTTCCGGCTGGCGGTAGAATCCGGCCTGCTGGCGGCCGCCTCCGGCCCCGGCAGCCGTCAGCATAGCGCCCGGGCTACCAGCCCGCTGACCGGATTCCTGCAACAGGAGGGGGCGTAATGGCAACATTTACTGAGCGCTGGCGCGAACTGCACTGGGACGACATTGCGCTGCGCATCAACAGCAAAACCGCCGCGGATGTGGAGCGGGCGCTGAATGCGCGGCGGGTTACCCGTGAGGATATGCTGGCGCTGCTCTCCCCCGCCGCCGCTACATATCTGGAACCCATGGCGCAGAAGGCGCAGTTGCTTACCCGCCAGCGTTTTGGCAATACGGTGAATTTTTATGTGCCGCTGTATCTGTCCAACCTGTGCGCCAACGATTGTACTTACTGCGGTTTTTCAATGAGTAATCGCCTGAAGCGCAAGACCCTCAATGACGAAGAGATTGAGCGGGAATGTGCAGCAATCCGTAATCTGGGATTCACCCATCTCCTGCTGGTCACCGGAGAGCACCAGAGTAAGGTCGGTATGGACTATTTTCGCCGCCATCTGCCGGCGATTCGCCGCCAGTTCAGCTCGCTGCAGATGGAGGTTCAGCCCCTGTCGCAAGCGGATTACGCCGAGCTACGCGGTCTGGGGCTGGACGGTGTTATGGTGTATCAGGAAACCTATCACGAGGCGACCTATGCCCGGCATCACCTGCGCGGCCAGAAACAAGACTTTTTCTGGCGCCTGGAAACGCCGGACCGCCTTGGCCGCGCCGGTATCGACAAAATCGGTCTTGGCGCGCTAATTGGGCTTTCCGACAACTGGCGGGTGGATTGCTATATGGTGGTAGAGCACCTGCTATGGCTGCAACAGCAATACTGGCAGAGCCGCTTTTCGATCTCATTTCCGCGCCTGCGTCCCTGTGCCGGCGGAATTGAACCAGCCTCGCTAATGGATGAACGCCAACTGGTGCAGGTAATTTGCGCCTTCCGCCTGCTGGCGCCCGAGGTGGAGCTGTCGCTTTCCACTCGCGAATCCCCCCGCTTCCGGGACAGCGTGGTGCCGCTGGCCATTAATCAGGTTAGCGCCTGGTCGCGCACTCAGCCCGGCGGCTATGCCGATAGCCATAGCGAGCTGGAACAATTCTCGCCCCATGATAATCGTACCCCCGAGCAGGTTGCCCGGGCGCTGGCGCAGGCAGGGCTGCAGCCGGTATGGAAAGACTGGGACGGATGGCTGGGAAGGGCGGCTCAGCCACGCTAAAACGCCCCTTTCCGGGAAAGTGATTACCAGCGCACAACCGCAAGGCTGTGCGCTTTTTTATCGCTTAGCCAGTAACCGTCAATTGCCTTTTGAGCAAATACCTATGGTGATTTGTTATCGATATCCGGCGATATTGTCCTGATCATGTTAAATATGAGATATTCTTTACAGTTATTTGCGCCGCCATGAAATAAGCGCAACTTTTGCTACCTATAATCGTCGCTATCGGTGCAGGATCGCATTTATCCAGGCCTAAAAAGGAAAGGGCCACCCTTCCTTGTCTGGTAATGTCCGTATACTGGCTATACTTCTGATACACGCAGACAACACGATGAAATTATGGCTAAAAAAAGTAGTAGGCTTTCGTTTACAACGCCACTGATTACCAGTTTTTTCGGCATATTAATCTGCTTTACGCTGATTGCCGCCTTTATGACGTGGATACAAAGAAAAGACATTACAGAAGCCTACCACAACATTAATCGTAATTTTGCCCACAACCTGGCCATGAACTACACGGAGTCATTGCTGCGCTCCAATGAATATATTCTGACCCGGGCGGCAACCTATTTCTCCCGCGAAGGAGAGCTGGATAACACCGTCAACCTCAATCCGGACCAGGGGCGTGAACTGTTAATGCGTCTGCTCACGCTAATGCCTACTGTCTCGACCATTAACATTGCCGATACCTCAGGCCGTTTCCTGCGGGTTCCCGGAGTCTCATCGCCGCCTAAATCCGGCGATATGGATGTACTGACCCGCCCGTGGTTTGTCCATTATCCGGAGTCCAGTCTGTTCACCCACTACACGCCGGTTTACGAAGATTTTTATACTCATCGCTATGTGGTTACGATTTATAAGCCTCTGATCGATCGTGACGGACGCCTGAAAGGCACCCTGGCTTTTGACCTCGATCTGGCCTCGCTGGGGTATGCGCTGCGCCAAATGCTCCCCCCGGTACACGGAGAATTTTTTATTGTCGACCGGGACGGCAGAACAGTATTACACCCGGATCCGGGAATGCTGTTTCAATCACAAGTGTCGTCCGGGGTGGTGGACAAAATGACCAGCGGCGCCGGGTATTTTTACGACAAAACGAGCGGTTACTGGTATTACTATTACTCCTACACTAACCCGGACTGGTTTATTGTATATAAAGTTTCTGGCAAAACGCTCAGCGATCTGATCAGACATGAAAGCGTCGCAATCATTTACGGTTTCGCTATTGGCGGCATTATTATCCTGCTGTTTGGCTTTTATTTACGTCATGCCGCCAGCAACGTGCTGATGAATATTATCAACGCGATTAAGACCGGTGAGGTGCAAAGAGCGCCGGGTCTGGAAGCGCTGCTCAGTAAAGAGATTGAAAGCAGTAAAAAACGCGAGCAGGATTTTGTACGCCAGGCCACCGTGGATGAGCTGACCGGCTGTAAAAATCGCCGGGCTTTTGATGAAGCAATCAAACAACGTATCGATCAGCACCAGCCTTTTGCACTGGCGCTGATGGATATCGACAACTTTAAACGGATTAATGACACCTGGGGCCACCTGAGCGGCGATATTGTTCTGCGCGCCGTCGCCAGGGAAGGAATCAAGATAATGCAGCCCCACGATATCACTATCTATCGCTACGGCGGGGAAGAATTCGCGGTGCTCTTCGATACGCATCATCTGGATGAAGCACTGAAATTGCTTGATGCCTGGCGTCTTGCCGTACTGGCGCGTACCTGGCGTGAACAGCCGCTGCAGGTAAGCTTCAGCGCCGGTTTTGGCCACTACAACCATGAGCCTGCCGCAACCTTTATCGCTGGCGTTGACGCTGCGCTTTATAAAGCCAAGCAGCAGGGCAAAAACCAGATAGTGACGACATCACAGCTATAACGCCTGGCGCGGTATTTCCCGCTGTCTCGCTTGCGTATCTGCCATAAAAAAACCCGCCGAAGCGGGTTTTTTATTAGCGAATGTCTGACGATCACTCGTTGTCAGAACCACCGAGACCGGCGTTCAGCAGCTCAGCCAGGTTAGCTGACGCTTCTTCTACGCTGACCTGCGGCGCAGCCGGGGCTTCACCGGAGGCGCGACGACGCATACGATCCTGATGGTATGCATAGCCGGTACCTGCCGGGATCAGACGACCTACGATCACGTTCTCTTTCAGACCGCGCAGTTCGTCGCGTTTGCCCGCAACGGCCGCTTCGGTCAGGACGCGAGTGGTCTCCTGGAACGATGCCGCGGAGATGAAGGACTCGGTTGCCAGAGACGCTTTGGTGATACCCAGCAGATCGCGCATATAGGTCGCGCTAATTTTGCCGTTCGTTTCCAGATCGCGGTTGGCGATCTTGACGCGTGAGTATTCCACCTGCTCGCCTTCCAGGAACTCGGAGCTGCCCGCACCCATGATTGTGACCTTACGCAGCATCTGGCGCACGATAACTTCGATGTGCTTATCGTTAATCTTAACGCCCTGCAGACGGTAAACGTCCTGCACTTCGTTAACGATATAACGGGTCACTGCCTGAACGCCACGCAGACGCAGGATGTCATGCGGAGATTCCGGACCATCGGAGATCACGTCGCCACGTTCAACGCGTTCACCTTCGAACACGTTAAGCTGACGCCATTTTGGAATCATCTCTTCATAAGCATCGCTGCCGTCCAGCGGGGTGATCACCAGGCGACGTTTACCTTTGGTTTCTTTACCGAAGGAAACCACACCGGCGATTTCCGCCAGGATAGCCGGCTCTTTCGGACGACGCGCTTCGAACAGGTCGGCAACGCGCGGCAGACCACCGGTAATATCCTTGGTACCGCCGGATTCCTGCGGCAGACGCGCCAGAGTGTCACCGGAGCTGATCTGCACACCGTCTTCCAGCTGAACAATCGCTTTACCCGGCAGGAAGTACTGTGCCGGCATATCGGTACCCGGGATCAGCACATCATTACCCTGGGCATCGACGATTTTCAGCGCCGGACGCAGGTCTTTACCGCCTGCGGTGCGCTCTGCGGAATCCAGCACCACCAGAGAAGACAGACCGGTCAATTCGTCAGTCTGACGGGTAATGGTCTGACCATCGATCATATCCGTAAAGCGAATAAAGCCGCTTACTTCAGTGATGACCGGCATAGTATGCGGGTCCCAGTTTGCGACGGTTTCACCGCCGGCAACCTGCTCGCCATCCCCCTTCGCCATCACTGCGCCGTAAGGCACTTTATAGCTCTCTTTGGTACGACCGAATTCGTCGATCAGCTTCAGCTCAGTATTACGGGAGGTAATCACCAGCTTACCGCTGGAGTTAACAACCGACTTGGCATTGCTAAGACGGATGCTACCTTTGTTTTTCACCTGGATGCTGGATTCAGCCGCCGCACGGGACGCCGCACCACCGATGTGGAACGTACGCATCGTCAGCTGTGTACCCGGCTCACCGATAGACTGTGCCGCGATAACGCCGATCGCCTCGCCTTTATTGATAATGTGGCCACGCGCCAGGTCACGACCGTAGCAGTGGGCACAAACGCCAAAGTCAGTGTCGCAGGATACCACCGAGCGCACTTTAACGGCGTCAACAGAGTTCACTTCCAGCAGGTCACACCACTGTTCATTGAGCAGCGTGTTGCGCGGAACCAGAATATCCGCGGTACCCGGCTTCAGCACGTCTTCCGCCGTCACACGACCCAGTACGCGATCGCGCAGCGGCTCTTTAACGTCGCCACCCTCGATAACCGGCGTCATCATGATACCTTCGTGGGTACCACAGTCGTCTTCGGTTACGACCAGATCCTGCGCCACGTCAACCAGACGACGGGTCAGGTAACCGGAGTTAGCGGTTTTCAGAGCGGTATCCGCCAGACCTTTACGCGCACCGTGAGTGGAGATGAAGTACTGGAGTACGTTCAGACCTTCACGGAAGTTCGCGGTGATCGGCGTTTCGATGATGGAACCGTCCGGCTTGGCCATCAGACCACGCATACCGGCCAGCTGACGAATCTGGGCCGCGGAACCACGCGCGCCAGAGTCGGCCATCATATAGATGCTGTTAAAGGAAACCTGCTGCTCTTCCTGACCGTCACGGTTAATCACGGTTTCGGTCTGCAGGTTGTCCATCATCGCCTTGGAAACGCGATCGTTCGCCGCGGCCCAAATATCGATAACTTTGTTGTAGCGTTCGCCTGCAGTTACCAGACCGGACTGGAACTGCTCCTGAATCTCGGCCACTTCGGCTTCGGCTTCGGCGATGATCTCGGCTTTTTTCGCCGGGATAACCATATCGTCGATACCAACGGAGGCGCCGGAACGCGCTGCATACGCAAAACCGGTATACATCGTCTGGTCAGCAAAGATAACCGTCGGCTTCAGGCCCAGAATGCGGTAACAGGTGTTCAGCATTTTGGAGATAGCTTTTTTGCCCAGCGGCTGGTTCACGATAGAGAACGGCAGACCTTTCGGCACAATCATCCACAAAATCGCACGACCCACAGTGGTGTCGATCAGACTGGTTTTGGCAACGAATTCGCCGTTCGCGTCTTTTTCGTATTCGGTGATACGCACTTTAACGCGAGCATGCAGCTCGGCCTGGCCAGAGCGATACAGACGTTCCGCTTCTTTCGGACCCGTCAGCACCATGCCTTCGCCTTTGGCGTTGATCTTGTCGCGGGTCATGTAGTACAGACCCAGTACCACGTCCTGAGACGGAACGATGATCGGCTCGCCGTTCGCCGGAGACAGGATGTTGTTGGTAGACATCATCAGCGCACGCGCTTCGAGCTGGGCTTCCAGGGTCAGCGGAACGTGAACAGCCATCTGGTCGCCGTCGAAGTCGGCGTTATAGGCCGCACATACCAGCGGATGCAGCTGAATAGCTTTACCTTCGATCAGTACCGGTTCAAACGCCTGGATACCCAGACGGTGCAGCGTCGGCGCACGGTTCAGCAGTACCGGGTGTTCGCGAATCACTTCGTCAAGGATATCCCAGACGACCGCTTCTTCGCGCTCAACCATTTTCTTCGCCGCTTTGATGGTGGTAGCAAGACCACGCAGCTCCAGCTTGCCGTAAATGAACGGTTTGAACAGCTCCAGCGCCATTTTCTTCGGCAGGCCGCACTGATGCAGACGCAGGTATGGACCTACGGTGATAACCGAACGACCGGAGTAGTCAACGCGCTTACCGAGCAGGTTCTGACGGAAACGACCCTGTTTACCTTTGATCATGTCGGCCAGAGATTTCAGCGGACGCTTGTTGGAACCGGTGATCGCACGACCGCGACGACCGTTATCCAGCAGGGCGTCTACCGCTTCCTGCAGCATACGTTTTTCGTTGCGTACGATGATGTCCGGCGCCGCCAGATCCAGCAGACGTTTCAGACGGTTGTTACGGTTAATCACGCGACGGTACAGATCGTTAAGATCCGACGTTGCGAAACGACCGCCATCCAGCGGAACCAGCGGACGCAGATCCGGCGGCAGTACCGGCAGCACGGTCAGGATCATCCACTCTGGTTTGTTACCAGACTGAACGAACGCTTCCAGCAGCTTGATACGCTTGGTCAGCTTCTTACGCTTGGTTTCGGAGTTGGTTTCGTTCAGCTCTTCGCGCAGGGTTTCACACTCCTGCTCCAGATCCATGCTCTTCAGTAGGGCCTGAATAGCTTCGGCGCCCATTTTGGCGTCGAATTCGTCACCGAACTCTTCCAGCGCGTCCAGATACTGCTCTTCAGTCAGGATCTGGCTACGTTCCAGATTGGTCATCCCGCCTTCGATAACCACATAGGATTCGAAGTACAGCACGCGTTCGATATCGCGCAGCGGCATATCAAGCAGCAGGCCAATACGGGACGGCAGCGATTTCAGGAACCAGATGTGTGCAGTCGGGGACGCCAGCTCGATGTGGCCCATACGCTCACGGCGTACTTTGGTCTGGGTCACTTCAACGCCGCACTTCTCACAAATAACACCACGGTGCTTCAGGCGCTTGTATTTACCGCACAGGCACTCATAGTCTTTTACCGGCCCAAAGATACGGGCGCAGAACAGACCGTCACGCTCAGGTTTGAACGTACGGTAGTTAATGGTTTCCGGCTTTTTCACTTCACCGAAAGACCAGGAACGGATCATGTCTGGCGAAGCCAGAGCAATTTTGATCGCATCAAACTCTTCGGTTTTAGTTTGCGCTTTCAGAAACTTTAATAAGTCTTTCACGGATTGGCTCCCGTCGGAGTTAGCACATTCCGCTGCCGGGTGTTATCCCGGCAGCGGTGACCTGTTTGAGCGAGAATTACTCGTCTTCCAGTTCGATGTTGATACCCAGCGAACGGATCTCTTTCAGCAGTACGTTGAAAGATTCCGGCATGCCCGGTTCCATCTGATGGTTGCCGTCCACGATGTTCTTATACATCTTGGTACGACCATTGACGTCATCAGACTTAACGGTGAGCATTTCCTGCAGGGTATAGGCGGCGCCGTAAGCTTCCAGCGCCCATACTTCCATCTCCCCGAAGCGCTGACCACCGAACTGCGCCTTACCACCCAGCGGCTGCTGAGTAACCAGGCTGTAAGAACCGGTGGAACGAGCGTGCATTTTGTCGTCGACCAGGTGGTTCAGTTTAAGCATGTACATGTAACCCACGGTTACCGGACGCTCGAACTGCTCACCGGTGCGGCCGTCAAACAGGGTGATCTGACCGGAAGTCGGCAGATCGCCCAGTTGCAGCAGCTCTTTGATTTCCGCTTCTTTGGCGCCATCGAACACGGGTGTAGCGATCGGCATACCTTTTTTCAGGTTTTCCGCCAGACGCAGCACTTCTTCATCGCTGAAGGTGTTCAGATCAACTCTCTGACGAACGTCAGCGCCGAGATCGTAAGCACGCTGGATGAACTCGCGCAGTTTCGCGACTTCCTGCTGCTGCTTGAGCATGGCGTTGATCTTGTCGCCGATACCTTTCGCCGCCATCCCCAGGTGAGTTTCCAGAATCTGACCGATGTTCATACGCGACGGTACGCCCAGCGGGTTCAGAACGATATCTACCGGCGTGCCGTTTTCATCGTAAGGCATATCTTCGATCGGGTTGATCTTGGAGATAACACCTTTGTTACCATGGCGGCCCGCCATCTTATCGCCCGGCTGGATCTGACGTTTAACGGCCAGATACACCTTAACGATCTTCAGTACGCCCGGCGCCAGATCGTCGCCCTGAGTGATCTTGCGACGCTTGGCTTCGAGTTTCTTCTCGAACTCGTGCTTCAGTTCGTCATACTGCTCAGCCAGCTGTTCCAGCTGATTCTGTTTGTCTTCGTCGGTCAGGCCCAGTTCCAGCCAGCGGTCGCGCGGCAGTTTGTCGAGCTTCTCAGCTTCAACGCCACCAGAGACCAGCACGGTGTGGATACGAGCAAACAGGCCGGCTTCAAGGATCTGCAGCTCTTCAGACAGGTCTTTCTTCGCCTGCTTGAGCTGCATCTCTTCGATTTCCAGCGCGCGTTTGTCTTTTTCAACGCCGTCACGGGTGAAGACCTGAACGTCGATAACGGTACCGGAAACGCCGTTCGGCACGCGCAGAGACGAGTCTTTAACGTCAGACGCTTTCTCACCGAAGATCGCACGCAGCAGTTTTTCTTCCGGCGTCAGCTGGGTTTCGCCTTTCGGCGTTACCTTACCAACCAGAATGTCGCCGCCGGTCACTTCCGCACCGATATAAACGATACCGGATTCATCCAGTTTGGAGAGCGCCGCTTCACCCACGTTCGGGATGTCTGCGGTGATCTCTTCCGGCCCCAGCTTGGTGTCACGGGACACGCACGCCAGTTCCTGAATGTGGATGGTGGTGAAACGGTCTTCCTGAACCACACGCTCGGAAACGAGGATGGAGTCTTCGAAGTTGTAACCATTCCACGGCATGAACGCCACGCGCATGTTCTGACCGAGCGCCAGTTCACCGAGGTCGGTAGACGGACCATCTGCCAGCACGTCGCCGCGCTCAACCGGCTCGCCCAGAGACACACACGGCATCTGGTTGATACAGGTGTTCTGGTTAGAACGGGTGTACTTGGTCAGGTTATAGATGTCGATACCGGCTTCGCCCGGATACATCTCGTCTTCGTTAACTTTGATAACGATACGGGAAGCATCCACGTACTGGACGGTACCGCCGCGCTTAGCCACCGCGGTCACACCGGAGTCAACGGCTACCGCACGCTCCATACCGGTACCAACCAGCGGCTTATCAGCGCGCAGCGTTGGAACCGCCTGACGTTGCATGTTCGCACCCATCAATGCACGGTTGGCGTCATCGTGCTCCAGGAATGGGATCAGGGACGCACCCACGGAAACCACCTGCTGGGTGGAAACGTCCATATAGTCAACCTGATCGGCGCTGAACAGGCTGGATTCGCCTTTACTACGGCAAGTGACCAGATCGTCAACGAAGCGACCTTCGTCCGACAGGTTGGTGTTCGCCTGAGCGATAACGTAGTTACCTTCCTCAATCGCGGACAGGTAATGAATTTCATCAGTTACCACACCGTCAGTCACTTTACGATACGGCGTTTCCAGGAAGCCGTATTCGTTAGTCTGCGCATACACCGACAGGGAGTTGATCAGACCGATGTTCGGACCTTCAGGCGTCTCGATCGGACATACACGACCGTAGTGGGTCGGGTGAACGTCTCGAACTTCGAAGCCTGCGCGCTCACGGGTCAGACCACCCGGGCCAAGTGCGGAGATACGACGTTTGTGGGTGATCTCAGACAGCGGGTTGTTCTGGTCCATAAACTGAGACAGCTGGCTGGAGCCGAAGAACTCTTTCACCGCCGCGGAAATCGGCTTGGCGTTGATCATGTCCTGAGGCATCAGGGTGTCCAGATCGCCCAGCGACAGACGCTCTTTTACCGCGCGCTCTACGCGCACCAGGCCGACGCGGAACTGGTTTTCCGCCATTTCGCCCACGGAACGGATACGACGGTTGCCGAGGTGGTCGATATCGTCCACTTCGCCTTTGCCGTTACGGATATCGATGAGCTTTTTCATGACATCAATGATGTCTTCTTTGCTCAGAATACCGGAGCCTTCAATGTCGTCACGCAGCAGAGAACGGTTGAACTTCATACGACCAACCGCAGACAGATCATAGCGGTCTTCAGAGAAGAACAGATTCTCGAACAGGCTTTCCGCCGCTTCACGCGTCGGCGGCTCACCCGGGCGCATCATGCGGTAGATTTCTACCAGCGCGCTCAGACGATCGGTCGTCGGGTCGATACGTACCGTCTCTGACATGTACGGACCATGATCCAGATCGTTGGTGAACAGCGTTTCAATACGTTTGTAACCGGCCTGGCTCAGCTTCGCCAGCAGATCCAGCGACAGCTCCATGTTAGCCGGGCAAATCAGTTCACCGGTAGACTGGTCGATATAATCTTTAGAGGCGACTTTGCCGGCAATGTACTCAACCGGAACTTCGATGTGCTTAACATCGTCTTTTTCCAGCTGGCGGATGTGGCGCGCGGTAATACGGCGGCCTTTTTCCACATACACTTTGCCATTCGCTTCAATGTCAAAGGAGGCGGTTTCGCCGCGCAGACGCTCCGGCACCAGCTCCATCTGCAGCTTGTTATCGCGAATTTCGAAGACAACTTTTTCAAAGAACAGATCGAGAATCTGCTCAGTGGTGTAATCCAGCGCGCGCAGGATAATGGTTGCCGGCAACTTACGACGACGGTCGATACGGACAAACAGGTTGTCTTTCGGATCGAACTCAAAGTCCAGCCAGGAACCACGGTAAGGAATGATGCGTGCGTTATACAGCACCTTACCGGAAGAGTGAGTTTTACCTTTGTCGGAGTCAAAGAAGACGCCAGGACTACGGTGCAGCTGAGAAACGATAACGCGCTCAGTACCGTTAATCACAAAGGTACCGTTATCGGTCATGAGCGGGATTTCGCCCATGTAGACTTCTTGCTCTTTAATGTCTTTTACTGTGCCTTCCGGCGCTTCGCGCTCATAGATCACCAGACGCAATTTTACGCGCAGCGGTGCGGAATAGGTCACGCCGCGGATCTGGCACTCTTTGACATCAAAGACAGGTTCGCCAAGACGGTAGCTGACATACTGCAGTTCCGAATTACCGCTGTAGCTCTGAATCGGGAATACGGAGCGGAAAGCCGCTTCAAGACCGTACTGCCCTTCAGGATCTTGCTCGATAAACTTCTGGAACGAGTCAAGCTGGATAGAAAGGAGATAGGGAACATCCAGTACTTGTGGACGTTTACCAAAATCCTTACGAATACGTTTTTTCTCGGTATAGGAGTAAACCATAGGGTTCCTCAGCTCGCTGACAAGTCGACCCACTCTGCCCATTGACGGGACAGTTTATGCAACACTATTTTGTTGACCGGAAAATGGATACTTTCCGCAATACCTGTTTCTATCACTCTTAAATCATTTCATTGCGATTTACACAGGATTCACGTCCTGTCGCAGTATATTAAGTCGTCGATAGAAACAAGCATTGAAAGGCAAACCAGCAGTCAAACAGTGTGAAACACTGCCGGCGCCCTACAGCGCAAAAAGGCTGGTGACCAAAAAGTCACCAGCCATCAGCCTAATCGCTCAGGCTGCAACCGGAAGGGTTGGCTTATTTAACTTCAACTTCAGCGCCAGCTTCTTCCAGAGATTTTTTCAGAGCTTCAGCGTCATCTTTGCTCACGCCTTCTTTCAGAGCGGCCGGAGCAGATTCTACCAGGTCTTTAGCTTCTTTCAGACCCAGGCCAGTTGCGCCACGTACTGCTTTGATAACAGCTACTTTGTTAGCGCCAGCGGCTTTCAGAATAACGTCGAATTCAGTTTTCTCTTCAGCAGCTTCAGCCGGGCCAGCAGCTACAGCTACAGCGGCAGCAGCAGAAACACCGAATTTTTCTTCCATTGCAGAAACCAGTTCAACAACGTCCATTACGGACATAGCGGCAACTGCTTCGATGATTTGATCTTTAGTGATAGACATTTAAATTGTTCCTGAAAATCAGAATAAAGTTTATACGTTAGCAAGCATGTGAGGGAAAAAAGCGCGCTTACGCAGCTTCTTTCGCATCGCGTACAGCAGCCAGAGTACGAACCAGTTTGCCGGCAGCGGCTTCTTTCATGGTCGACATCAGGCGTGCAATTGCTTCTTCGTAAGTCGGCAGAGTTGCCAGGCGATCGATCTGGGACGCCGGGATCAGCTCACCTTCAAAGGCAGCGGCTTTGACCTCAAATTTTGCATTCGCTTTCGCGAACTCTTTGAACAGACGAGCAGCTGCGCCCGGGTGTTCCATAGAGTATGCAATCAGGGTCGGACCAACAAACGCGTCTTTCAGGCACTCAAACTGAGTACCTTCAACAACACGGCGCATCAGAGTGTTGCGAACAACACGCATGTAAACGCCGGCTTCGCGACCTGCTTTACGCAGTTCGGTCATTTTATCTACGGAAACGCCGCGAGAATCGGCAACAACCGCAGACAGCGCGCCTTTGGCTACTTCGCTGACTTCAGCAACAATCGCTTGTTTGTCTTGAAGATTTAAAGCCATTAGCTTTTTGCTCCTGGATTTTGCCGGGACAGAGTCCCGGAACTCACTTCACGCTAAATCAGGATGATAAAGCGCGTCGAAAATACGGTGAGCAGAAACAAGCCAAAGACTACATAAAATATTCTTTAGGTTCTGTCACCGTCTACGCAGGAAATTAAGCCCTTGCGGGGCGCCTGCGGTCTTGGACGGAGGCCTGGATAAGGCCAGGCTCCAACCACAAATTCTGTCTGTTCCGGATAACCAGAACAATGGGCGTAAGATTGTAGACAAATCCGCCGCCCACGTAAAGGCGAATATTAGTTCGCCGCTGCAGCGCTCAGGGTAGCCTGATCGACGGCAACGCCAGCACCCATGGTGGTGGAGATGCTAACTTTCTTGATGTACACGCCTTTCGCAGTTGCCGGCTTAGCTTTTTTCAGCGCGCCCAGCAGTGCTTCCAGGTTTTCTTTCAGTTTGTCAGTATCGAAATCCACTTTACCGATGGTGGTGTGGATGATGCCGTTTTTGTCGTTACGATAGCGAACCTGGCCGGCTTTAGCGTTTTTAACCGCTTCGGCAACGTTCGGAGTAACGGTACCCACTTTCGGGTTCGGCATCAGGCCGCGCGGCCCCAGAACCTGGCCCAGTTGGCCAACAACGCGCATTGCATCCGGAGAAGCAATAACAACGTCGAAGTTCATTTCGCCTTTCTTGATCTGCTCTGCCAGATCTTCCATACCTACCAGCTCTGCGCCAGCGGCTTTAGCCGCTTCAGCGTTCGGGCCCTGGGTAAATACGGCTACGCGAACAGAACGACCGGTACCGTGCGGCAGTACAGTCGCGCCACGTACGTTCTGATCAGATTTACGTGCGTCGATGCCGAGGTTTACGGCAACGTCCACGCTTTCAACAAATTTAGCAGTGGCCAGCTCTTTGAGCAGGGCAACGGCTTCGTTGATGTCATACTGTTTAGTTACATCAACTTTCTCACGGATCACGCGCATGCGCTTGGTCAGTTTAGCCATTGTCTTAGTCCTCCACTACCAGGCCCATGGAACGTGCAGTACCTTCGATAGAGCGAGTCATCGCTTCAATGTCGGCACCAGTCATGTCGGCAGCTTTGGTCTGCGCGATTTCCTGCAGCTGAGCGCGGGAAATTTTACCCACTTTGTCTTTGTTCGGTTTACCAGAACCAGACTTGATGCCCGCTGCTTTTTTCAGCAGAACGGCAGCCGGGGGGGTCTTGGTAATAAAGGTGAAAGAACGGTCAGCATAAACGGTGATAACAACCGGGATCGGCAGACCTTTCTCCATGGAATCCGTTTTGGCGTTGAACGCTTTACAGAATTCCATGATGTTCACACCCTGCTGACCCAGAGCCGGACCAACTGGCGGACTCGGGTTAGCCATACCAGCTGCAACCTGCAGCTTAACGTAGGCCTGGACTTTCTTAGCCATTGCAATTTCCTCTGATTGGGTAATAACGCCTTACACATCTTCCCCCCAGGCCGCTTCATCGCTGAGATCAACCTGATTGATTTTGTGTAATTTACGGCTCCCCGTGATTAAATAATCGTTTTACGGGCAGTTGGCCCGCAAAAACAAAAGGCGCGAAATTGTATGCCAGTTTCGCGCCTCATGCAACATCTGAACGATGTAATGACTGTCGTCAGGCCTTCTCGACCTGGCTGAAGTCAAGTTCCACCGGGGTGGAGCGACCAAAAATAGAAACCGACACTTTCAGGCGGCTCTTCTCGTAGTCGACTTCTTCAACAACGCCGTTAAAGTCAGCGAACGGACCGTCATTAACACGCACCATTTCACCCGGTTCAAACAGCGTCTTCGGACGCGGCTTATCACCCACCTGCTGCAGGCGGTTCATAATCGCATCAACTTCTTTATCGCTGATCGGCGCGGGGCGATCAGATGTCCCGCCAATGAACCCCATCACGCGCGGAACGCTGCGCACCAGGTGCCAGCTCGCGTCATTCATCACCATTTGAACCAGTACATAACCCGGAAAAAACTTGCGCTCGCTTTTGCGGCGCTGACCGCCACGGATTTCCACCACTTCTTCGGTAGGAACCATGACTTCGCCAAATAACTCTTCCATGTTATGTAATTTGATATGCTCGCGCAGCGATGTCGCTACGCGGCCTTCAAAACCGGAAAACGCCTGAACGACGTACCAGCGCTTTTTGGGAGCTTCAGACATCTCAGAACCTCAGGCCAGTGATTAAGGATACCAGGCGAACCAGAATACCATCCAGTCCCCACAGGATCAGTGACATTACAGCCGTTACCGCAGCCACAATCAGCGTGGTGTGCAGTGTTTCCTGGCGCGTGGGCCAAATCACCTTGCGGACTTCGGTTCTCGCTTCACGGGCAAAGGCAACGGTGGCCTTACCTTTTGTCGTCAACAGCGCGACACCACCCGCTGCAGCAATCAGAATTACCACTGCAAGGGCACGCAACGGCAGAGTGATGTCACGATAGAGGTAGTTGCCCACCACTGCTGCAATCAGCAGAACGGCGACAACCAGCCACTTCATCGCATCCAGGCCGCGGCCGCTTCCTTGAGTTTCGGTATTCGCACTCATAAACCAACCTGTCACAAATAAGTCAGACAAACATTTTCGCCCCGCAGAAGCGAGGCAAACCAAACCGAAAACGCATTACCTACAAATTACCGACTGCAGGGATATATCAGCTTCGGTATATACGCTATCTACAGAGCCTGTCTCAGCAATGATTATGAGAAAAAAATCACTGATGAGCCAGGTTCTGGTTCGAGAGCGTGCAAAAAGGGCATCAAATGATGCCCTTTTCATGCGCATTGCGTCAAATGTTATCAGCAATAATTAGCTGAGAACTTTAGCAACAACGCCCGCGCCAACGGTACGGC
>NZ_LLXO01000043.1 GCF_001484765.1 Entomohabitans teleogrylli
TGATTGGTAACGTTATCCGCTATAACGCCAACGATAACCCAACCAGGCAAACGGCCTTCAGCCAGTATGACCGCCCTCAGGCGCGTCGCCGTTACGCGGAGATCGCCGACCATCTGGGTCTGAGCGCCCCGGGCGACCGCACTGCCGCGAAGATAGAGAAACTGCTGGCATGGCTGGATACGCTGAAAGCGGAACTGGGTATTCCGAAGTCCATCCGCGAAGCGGGCGTACAGGAAGCCGACTTCCTGAGAGCCATTGATAAGCTCGCCAATGATGCGTTTGACGATCAGTGCACCGGGGCGAATCCGCGCTATCCGTTGATTTCTGAGCTGAAAGAGATCTTAATCTGCAGTTATTACGGCAAAACATTTCACGAGTAAATGCCGCCAGCGTAAAGAATCAGGGCTGCTATTCCTGCGGCCCTGATCCACCGGCAGGTAGCGGCAAGGGAAGTATGAAATGGAACTCTATTCGCTCTGTCACTCCAGCCATAGCTGACTGAAATCCGGCCGCGCCAGCCTATTCCAGTCCCGCCAGGTCAATGATTTTTCACTGGTAAATTCCATCCAGTGATGCAGCAGGGGAAACCTGAGCCGGGTATGGAATGGCAATATTAAGCGCTAACCGCACTTGCCAGATACCAGAACGCTGCGGCCGTTAAGTTTGTTGGATCCGGACTCGTGTCGCTGGCTGATACCCCTTTCTGTATTGAGATAAGCTAAGAAGAAGAAATGAAAAGTACTCCGCCACCGGATGACAGCGATGAAAACCATATCCTTTAACGACGTCGCTTTTCAGTTTATAAATGTTAGTCTTGCTGATGCTCAACCTGTCAGCGATTTCGTGAACAGATACTCCTCTGTGCCACCAGCTTAGTATTTTCGCATCTCTTACCGAAGGTTCGGGGTGCTGCGATCGTCTTTTTTTGAGCAATACATCGATTATTCTGTCGAAGGGACTCTTCTTGGAAATGAATATCTTGTTTGATTTTAAATTACATAACCCCGTATCTATCAACAATAATACCTCATAACCGCGGCATATAAATTTATTCACAACGACGATATCTCTGGGTCTTCTTACCTCGATAATCACCTTTTGGATATGGCTAATTTTTCTAAATATGTGAGTGGACAGCGATCGATGTGAGTATGAATAGCATCTTATGTTCAGTGAATCGAGATGTTCAGTCGCGCCAAGGCAAAAGAAATAATCATCGCTAATCAGAGCAATGTCATTTTTTATCGATACGGTATGCATTGTTTCCTTTTCAAATCTGTATAAATCCATATGCATTGGTATAGTTATTTCTGCTGTATGTCTTAAGATTCCCGGGATTTTATTATCATCAGCCAGAGTCATGGTGGATAATAAAAGCCGGGGATGTTGTTTAACGCGTATTATTTATACTGAACGGTGTAAATCAGTTTGCTGTTAGCCTGCCCGCTGGTTACAGTGCTGTTGGTCTGAATATAGCGCGCATAGAGCGGAATTTTAATCGTGTTGGCGCCAGCCTGGTTTTCAGCTATCCATGACAGGGAAGACCAGGACTGTTCGGACTGCGTTCTGGAAATCTGAATGCCAATACCGGTGGCCCCGCCGTTATCCAGCGCCATTATGCCGCGGGTACTGTCTATAAAACCATTCACTGCATCCAGTGACACAGAGTAGAGATTATCGGCTCTGGTTGTGGAGGTTAAATTACCCGTTATGTATGACTCCGTTTGACTGCTGTAGGTGTTACCAAATGCCATATCGCAGGTCAGAACGAGACCTGCATCTACCCAGTCTGTAGTTGAAGACCCTGTAAAAGAGCTGGCGGCATGTTCACCAAGCCATACATCTTTATCTCCGGCGCTGCAACTGGGAACCATATAAGTAATCACTCCGCTCGCGGCAGCTTTAGTTAACTGTACTGCGCTGCTGTTAAATGCGCCGCTGCTGGATTCCGTGGCATAAAAGCTAAGAACGGGGAATGTGGATGCATCTAATACCCCGCCGATTGTTGTGTTTGTTAATTTAACCAGATGCATTCCGGTATTAGGCAGATGAGAAACACTCCCTGAGGATATGGTTGAACCGATAGCCATTCCGTTCGATTGCACCATGTCAAAATATACGCCGAGGCCATCAATATTGGTTTTGTAAACCGGAGAGTTTCCGATAAAAGTGCCCGTTGTTCCCAGTGTGCTTTCCACTTTCACAACAAAGTAGATCGTTCCTGAGCTGCATCGTACGGCACCCGTATTTATGAATCTGTCAACGTGTAATAACGTATTATTATTGTGAACATTGGGGAAAATTCTGTTGAATGGGATCGGATACGTTTGTAATGCGGGAACCGTCTCTGTCACCGTACAGGCTGCCTGGACCTGGAATGCGCCTGACAGGTAGAAAGCCAGCCCCAGCAGTATCCCGGTCAGTACGCGGTATTTTTTTGCAATTGTGATCATGATGTAATCCATTTCTTTACTGGTATTCGCAACCGAGGGCGAACTCTTCCGCAACCCCCGAATCGGTGTTCGCCAGAGCGTAAGGCAGCAGGCATTGCTTCCCGTCAGTGCTGACGTTCAGTACTCCGCTGACCTGTTCAACGCGCGCAAAGATCAGACCTCCCTGGCCCACATAGCCCACTACCTGACCAGCGGCGTCATACACTTCGCTTCCAAACGGTAGCGGGCGAGTTGTTCCGGTGACGGTAATCAGCAGAGGGTATCCCCTACGGGTGTGATAGCTGACTTTCACCACTGCGCCGTCAAGCGGCGCCACTTTTTGCGACGTGTTATCCAGTTCCACGCCGGAAGCGGTTCCCTGCGGATCGATTCGGATGTCGTTGAACTGATAGGGGCTCAGGTATGGCACAGCGGCATAACCCCGGCCATCAATCCGGATACCGCTGTAACCGCTCACTCTGGCGCCTTCCGCCCCTTTTGCTTCCACAAGCGCGAAGGTATCGCCCTGGTAAGGGGAGAGGGTCAGGCCGCCGCCGTGGCCGATGACGGTTCCACTTATCCCGCCGGAGACGCTGTGGTAATGCCGTCCGCTACTCAGCGAGGCATTCAGCGAAGCGATGTCAGCCCGGTACTGCACATTCGCCGCCGCGCTGCTACCTGTGTCATCACTGCTTGTCGTTCCCGACAGGCCGTAGCTCAGACGCAGTTCTTCGCCAGCGGAGCCGCTGATGCCGGTTCTCAGGCTGTGGCCGCCGTGACGAGTGCGGTCATAGCTGACTTGACCCGTGGGGGCATTGCGGGTTGTCCCCAGCGGAAAACTCAGGTTAACGGAGATGGTGTCCTGTGCCTGACCCCAGGCGCTCCGACTGCGCCCGGCGTTCACGCCGTAACTGATGTTGTTCAGACTGTTGGTGTAGCCAAACTGGTACTGTTTGTCAGTACCGACAGCGTTCCAGTAGTTCTGGACGGATGAACTGAGATAAAACTCTCCCCAGCCGGTCGGTAACCCTTGCGTGGCCGTGAGCGTATAGCGGCTTTTGTTGCGGCGGATCGCGTTGCCGTCCTGGCCGCGGGCGAATGCTTCCCGGGTTTGCATGGCGGTCAAATAGTCCATATAGCCACGGGTTGAGAAACGGTAGGCTGCCAGCGCGAAGTTGCTGCGCGTTTCGCTGATATTTTTGCTGTAGCTAAATCGATAACTTTCCCCGCTGCGCGTTTCTTCCCCGCGCCAGGTATTGCCGAGTTCCGTGCGCGCGTGAGTGATATCGGCGCTGATCGCGCCCAGCGGCGTGGCCACCCCCGCGCCGCCCTGGCCGGCCCGGTAGCGGTCGCTACCCTGAATCCCGCCATACACTGTCAGCCAGTTAGTTAACCCCTGCTGCCACGTCCCCTGCCACAGCGCCGGGTCGCTGTGCAGCGTGCGGTTATTGAGCTCGCCGATCGACAGTTCATAGCGCGACTGGCCCGGGCGCAGTAACTGCGTGACAGAGGCGTACGGCACCTGAAAATGTTGCTCGCTACCGTCCGCTTCGTGGATAGTGACATCCAGATCGCCGCCGTAACCGGTGGGATAGAGGTCATCAATGACAAAAGCCCCGGGACTGACGGTGGTTTCATAAATCAGACTGCCGTTCTGCCGGACGGTTACCCGGGCGCTGGTCCGGGCAATCCCGCGTATTTCCGGGGCATAACCACGTCGTGAGAGCGGCTCCATCCGTTCGTCGCTTTCCACCCTGAAGCCGGAGAGCGGCAGGGTATCGAACAACTGACCCGAGGTGTTGACCTGGCCGAGGGAAATACGCCCCTTCAGCGCCGGTATATCACGTTGCAGGTAGGTATTCTGTGTCTGGTAATGGCTACCGTTGTGATTATTCCGACTCCAGGTACCGTTATGGCGTAGGTACCAACTGCCGATATTGATGCCGCCATTAATGCCGGTATACAGGCTATTGTGGTTGTAGCCATGGCTCTCACTACTGTAAGCATTGACGTTATAGCCCAGTATCGCTGCCGGAACACCGCTGTCCCACAGCGCTGGAGGAACGGTATCCCGGGCGTTACGGTTTTCATAAACCTGCGGTACTGTAATGCTCAGCGTTTGCGTATTGCTATCCGTCGTTACCGCGGCCCCGGGGATCAGCGCTGGTAGATCGGCGCAGGCATCCGCACTACCGGAAAATGCGCTATCCGGAAGCCTGTCATGGCGAAGAGGCAACTGTTTCAATAGTTCAGGCGACAGGCAGGGAACGGTGCGATTGTCATTGCCAGCGATAAAGTGAATATCCTGATTTACCGCCGGTTGATGGTTAAATAACACTCTGAGGCGGTGAAGGCCCGGGGCCAGACTTGCGCCATACGTGAAGCGCGTCAGGTCGGGCATAGCGCCGTTACCCAGGCGCAAAAAGGAGGCGTCAAAGCTGACTTCAGCCGGCTCTTCAGCCTGAACATTGCAGTACAACGTGGAGAACAGCGAAACGGACAGTAACGTCATTCTTCCGGACAGCGCAAATCCCTGCATTAGCATCTCTCCTGGAGGGGCAAAAAGAGTAAAATGAAATGGCTCACTTCACGGTAAAGCTTTGCGAGCGAATGGCGCCGTAATCATCAATCCATGCGACCTGAATAATGCTGCCTCGGGCGGCTTTTACCTCGCTGAAGGTCTGGCTGCTGAGCGGCGAAATCATATCTAAATCGACCATTTTCCCGGCGAAGGCGATGGAAGTAAGGGACACGTAATAAGGTGTGGGGTTGTCGGCTTTCAGCCCCTGTGGGGTGTCAGACCATGTCAGCGCCAGGGGAGCCTGGACTGCGCCATCCTTCAACACTGCCGGGCGCCAGAAAAATTTTATGCGTGAGCGAATGGCCAGTTGCAGGTAATTTTCCCCTTTCATTTCACTGCCGGGGCGGCCGGGAATTTCGAGAACATTGAGCCAGAAAAGCGATTCCCGATCCTGCGGTAGTGCGGATGTGCCGGTGGCTGTGATACGCAGAGATTGTCCCTTGCCGGCATCAAGTCGGTTGATTGGCGGGGTCAAAATAAATGGCGTTGTTATTGCGTCAGGCGTTGCACTGGCATCCCCGAGATCCAGCCAGCTTTGAACTAATACTGGCTGCTTGCCATTATTAGTCAACTGGACGGTTAACTCTCTGGCATCGGATAAATATACAACCCTGGTGCCATTTATCACTACGCTGGCTTGAGCTGGAAAAAAGAAAAGTAGCGCCGTAATACAGGCAATATATGCTGATTTAAACATGTTGTCTGGACATCCATGTTGATATGTAAAATAACCGGGAGGGAATTAATATCCCCTCCCGTCTTGTTATTTATAAATCAGGTTGTAAGTTACCTGTGATGCAACAAGGCCAGCGGTCGCTACGCCTTCAGCATAATATTCAACAAAATATGGCAGGGTCGCATTTCCGGAGGAAATATCTACATAGCCCGTAGTGGTGGTATGCTGAGAGGCATCGCCCACGACGATGACCGAGTCGTTCGAACCATCGCGAAGTTGTAGGCTGACAAAATCGGCACCGGTGTTATCTGTGTTTTTCAATCGTCCTGTCGCATTATCAACGGTGTTTCCACCAGAAAAATAGGCTTTTGCGGAGGTCAGGCCGGTAGTGCATCCGCTCAGGCCCAGTGTGAAACGGGTTTTACCATTCGTTTTGGTGGCGCCGTTTAATGAATCTGCAGATACCGTAGGTAATGTTACGGTGGCATTAGCGCCACTACCGCTAATATCAACATTACAGGTTGTACCGGTAATCAGGCCGCTAAAGTTAATAGTTCCGGTATCGGCAACAGCGCTACCGGATACCAATGTAAATGCCATAGCTGTAGCCAGGAGATGACGATTAACCTTCATAATAAAAGCTCCATTTACTAAAATTAATTCCGCATTCCTGGATAATGCCAATATAGAGACATAATCCTGTGGTGATGGCATAAATAAAATACCATCCCTGAGACAGGGCAGGATGCATGAAGTATAAGTTATGAGGCTACGGAAAATATAATGATTGGTGGTAAATAAATATAATCAGGTATATTTTCAATAGCGCGGCGCCATTATTACGCAACAGGGATTGAACGTCAAAAGCGATCAATTGCCGTGACTTGATAGAAATATTGAATCAAAATGTTGTGAAAAGATCGTCATGGGCGATTATTTTTTTGTGATTTTTCCTATATCCGTATGATTTGCATGGTTATGGTGATAATTGCAAGGGGAGAGGATTCCTGGGTTTGAGGGGATAATATCCAGAGTTTTACCAGGTGTGGATTTATCTCAATGCCTTTTTCGTTTAAGAAGTGTTTATGTTGTGAGCAAGAAATTAACTTTATGTTTTCAATTTATTGCCATTTATGTCTCTTAGCGTTACCGGTAGTCCGGGATCGGTATGAGAGGGCCAGGTCAAAAGATCTTGCCTTCGCAGGACCGGATCATGGGAAATAAAATAGAAAGCATAGGCTTTTCGCTCATAACAGATCTGACAGCGCTTCGTTTAGTCCGATGAGTGCCGGAAGTGGAAGATAAGCTGAGTATCTTTGGCCCGGAGCGCCTTAACGTGAGAATTCGCACAATAGATTTATCGTGAGGTGGGTTCCTCTACGCTCTCATGGCGTACGTTGTATCCCACCGCTTTTCCGGCGTCATTCTCAATGCGGTATTCAATGGTCACTGTATGTCGGGTGATGGGCGTGATGGTGATTTCCTTGACCCGGCAGCCTGAATCGGCAGGAAGCGTGCGCGTTATATTGCCTTTAGCAAGTGTCCGCCCGTTTTGCTTTACCTGCCACGTCAGACGGCAATCCTCGCAGGCTGACCAGGTATCGTTGATCGCCCACAGGCGTACCGTCGCCTCGCTTCCCCGGCGCCAGACGGCGGTCACGGGCTCAATGGAGGGCAGGATCGGCTGATAAGCCCTTTGTAGCGCGTAGTAGCCCGCTTTCGGCTTACGCAGATAATCCACCACGCCCCAGTTGATCGAGGGCCAGGTCTCGACAAACATAAAGTGGAAAAGGGCGGTCACCGGCTGATAGCGCTGCCGGCGATAGCTTTCCGCCGCCATGGCGACCAGATCTGCCTGATATTTCTGAGTATTATCAATCATCTCCTGAATGTTATTCCCGCGGGATATGTTCGCAAATTTAAAGGTCTGGAAAGGCTGGAAATTATGGTATTTCCAGTACGTCCAGCCGGGATCGTCTGCCGCCGTACTCTTCGGCCAT
The DNA here is from genome assembly GCF_001484765.1 of Entomohabitans teleogrylli. Taxonomy (GTDB): domain Bacteria; phylum Pseudomonadota; class Gammaproteobacteria; order Enterobacterales; family Enterobacteriaceae; genus Entomohabitans; species Entomohabitans teleogrylli. The sequence continues at coordinate 7,690 of NZ_LLXO01000043.1, forward strand.
ATCAGATGGGCGGGTACGATGGTTTTCAGTGTCGAGAGTCGCGGCAGGGCCTGGGCGCCAAATTCAGTGATGATCCCGGTTTTGGCGGGAGCGAGCAGATCGCGCATGGTGCCAAAATACCATCCGGCCCAATAGTGTTCCTCGACGGCGGAAAAACGATGCACGATGCGCGACGTGTCTTCCGCCAGCGCATCGCCCACACGCTTCGTCAGAGCCTGGTTTAACGTTTTATTCCAGTCGGGGAAGCGCTTTTCCATCCACGGGGAGTTCCAGGGCGGCTCGTTATGTCCGCCCCAGACGATAATGGCCGGGGAATTGCCGAACTGTTCAACCATTTCACGGGTCTGACGCACCGCATTGTCGGCAAAGGCAGCGCTGTTGTCGTAGCCCCACTGGAGGGGAACATCCTGCCAGATCATCAACCCCATCTCGTCGGCCACCTCATAAAGGGCGCGGCCTGCCACGTGTCCGTGAACGCGGATCGCGTTGGCGTTCATCGCTTCCACCAGTTCGAAATCCCTGCGGTATTTTTTCCGCGTCATCGTCCCGAGCCACGGGGAACCGATATAGTTGCTGCCTTTGATAAAGAGCCGCCTGTCGTTGATCCGCCAGCCTTTGTTGTCCGCCTGTTCTTCCAGCTTGCGCAGGCCTGTGCGGGTGGCGGCGGTATCCATTACCCCTTGGTCATCCGCCAGGGAAACGCGTACCCGGTAGAGATTCGGCCTGCCATAACCCACCGGCCACCACAGCCTGGCGCCGTCCATCGGCAGCGTGACGCTCAGGATTTGCACCTTACCGTCCGTTGTCGCGAGATTGACCGGGAAATCCTGATAAAAGCGCTGGCCGTTGAAATTATCCGGTATTGCTGAGAGGCGCAGAGTGGCAGGTCCGGTCGCCAGTGCCCGATAACGGATTTCCGCCCGCAGAACCGGGTTTTTCAGCCCCTTCTGCCAGTCAGGCCGCAGAATCACGTCATCTATCGTTACGCCGCGGCTCAGATGCAGCTTTACCGGCGCCCAGATCCCTCCTGAATTGGCATCCTGTCCCTGAACCGACCATGCGCCGCCGGGGCGGGTGTCGTGTTGGTTAAGTATCCCCTTCACCAGCGTTTTGTGCAGCGGCCAGATTTTTTCAGGATCTTCATAGGGGCTGTCTACCCGAACGGCGAGCCGATTATGGCGGCGCAGCGCGTCGCTGACATCCACCGGGAAGCGCTGAAAATAGCCCTCATGACGAGCCAGCGCTTTGCCATTGAGTGTGACGTCGGCAAAATAGTCCACGCCGTCAAAAACTAAGGTCGCCATGGTATTCGGCGCACGCTCAGGAAGCGTAAATTCATGCCGATACCACAGGGCGCCCTGATGATCGTATCCGGCGCTGTACCAGTTGGCAGGCACCCGAAGCGCACGCCAGCCGTGTTCTGGGGCATTAACCCCGTCGAATGCGCTGTCGTTAGCATCATGCACGCGCCACATTCCAGCCAGCGACCAGGTGAGCGGCTGGCTCGCCTGTGCCAGCAGGGGGCTGAATACCAGTAGCAGAATAAGCCTACGGATCATGTTTTACCTCCTGCGTTCTGCGGCGTAGCCACGCAGCACAGCGCCTTGCCTCCTCGCTAACTTCGCCTTGTAGAACGCTAATCCCGGCTTGTTCCAGCAATGGCGCCTGGCTCTCAAGCTGCTGGAGTCGCTCTGCAAGGGCGCTAAAACCAAGGGTAACCGCTTCGCCGCGAAGCTTATGCGCGGCCCGGCGCAGGGCCTCACGATCGTCGCTGTCGATGGCTTGTTGTATGGCTGCCATTTCTCCGTCAAGCCCCTGGCCGAACAACCCCAATAGCTCATCGACCAGCAAGGGATCGTCCGCGCACTGTTTTAATAGCCGCGCTTCGTCCGGCAGGCCCTGACTTCCCTCAAAGCGGACGCGGGCTATTTCCTCGCTCAGAGTCTCCTGGCTCACCGGCTTGGCGATATAGCCATCGAAGCCCATCGCCAGGCAACGCTCTCTGTCGCCCTGCATGGCGTGGGCGGTCATCGCGATGGCTGGCTGGTGGCCGCGCCCCTGCGCGCGTGTTTCTTCGCGCACCAGGCGGATGGCGGTTTCTCCATCCATCTCAGGCATTTGCAGGTCAATCAGCAGGAGATCCCAGGGTTTTTCCCTCCAGCGTTCAAGGGCCTCACGGCCATTGTTTACCACTTCGCAACGATGCCCGAGCCGTTCCAGCAGGCGTCTGGCGACTTTCTGATTCACCAGGTTATCCTCGGCCAGCAGAATACGTAATTCGGTCTGCGGCACAGTGGTCGTCACGATGGGATCAGGTGCAGGGACCGCGGCGGGGAGAAATTCAAGAACATTGGCGATGACCTGGTGCAGCTCACGCTGGGCAACGGGTTTGTGCAGATAGTGGGCGATGCCGATGCGCTTAAGCATCCTGGCGTCAAAATGGCGGTTCATTGAACTGAGCATGATGATGTTGCTTTGCCCGGTTTGCGGCAGGGCGGAAAGCTCAAGCGCGAGTGAAATGCCGTCCATATCCGGCATCTGCGCATCGAGTAAGAATAACGGCCAGCGTTCGCTCCCGGTAGTCAGCCGTAACGCCTCGCTGGCGTTGTTGACGCAGGTCGGCGCCAGCCCCATCTGACGAAGCATGGTATCAAGCAGGCGCAGGTTCGTGCTGTTGTCATCCACCACCAGTACTTTTTGGCCGCTGAAGTGGGTCATAGGGGCGGCAACTGTGGAGACCGCCTGCTGACTCTCGAGGGGGAGAGTAAAGGCAAATTCGCTACCCACGCCAGGCTCGCTCTGCACCGTCAGCTCGCCGCCCATCAGACTGGCCAGGCGGGCCGAGATGGTCAGCCCCAGGCCGGTGCCCCCATAGCGGCGGGTGGTAGAACTGTCGGCCTGGCTAAAGGCCTCAAAGATGGTCTTTTGCTTCTCCGCGGGTATTCCGATGCCACTGTCGCGAACGCGAAAACGCCATTGCCCTTCACCGTCGGCAGGCTCAATGGCCAGCAGCACCTCGCCCTGATGGGTAAACTTCAGGGCGTTGCCCAGCAGATTGGTGAGGATTTGTCGCAACCGGGGACCGTCGACTATCAGCACGTCCGGCACCCCTGGCGGGATGTCCACCAGCAGCTCAATCTCTTTTTCACTGGCGGCGGGCATGTGCGGGCGGATCAGCGCCTGGACGAAGGGGCGGATCTCCAGCGGCTCTGCATCTAATGACATCTTGCCCGACTCAATGCGGGAGAAGTCGAGGATGTCATTGATGATATGCAGCAGCGACTGGGCTGAACTCATGACCAGCGAAAGGTATTCCCGTTGTTCGGGGTTAAGCTGGGTGTCCAGACAGAGTTGAGTCATACCCAGGATACCGTTCATCGGGGTACGAATTTCGTGGCTCATATTGGCCAGAAAGGCGCTTTTTGCCTCGTTGGCCTCCCGGGCCACTTTCGCCGCCTCGATGGCAAGCAGTTCGGCCTCCTTGCGGCGGGTAATATCCTGCAGGGTGCCGATCACCCGTTCGGCCTGCTGCTGCATATTGAGGGTCACCACTTGTCCTGAGATCAACATCCAGCGCCAGCCTTGCGTCGGATGCTGTACACGAATTTCGCACTCAAACACCGGCATATGATCTTGCCTGGAGGCGCTCATCGCGTGGCGCAAAGTGGCGCGATCCTCTTCATGGACCAGGTTAAGCAGAAAGCGCAGCGGATAGTGTAGCTGTACGCGCGGCAGGCCCACCATCGCCAGCAGTGTATCGTTCACTTGCAGGCTGTCGCGGGAGACCTCCCAGTCCCATATGCCTATCTGAATAGACTCTGCGGTCAGCAAAAAGTTGTCGTGCAACTGGTGGCGTGAGCGCTGCGCCTCGTCAAGCTCGGTGATATCGGTATGCAGGCTGATGATGCCGCCATCGCTTAGCCGCTGGTGCTGAACATAAAGGCGCCGTTTACCCGACTGGCGGACTTCACGGTGATCCGGCTGGCGGCAGTTACGAATTATTGCCTCACGCAGGAGCTGGCGTCGGCCAGGATCGATGTTGTAGCCCGCGTCAATAAATTTCTCCGCAAGACTTTCGAGGGACGCGCCGACGGCAAGCCACGGGGCGATCACCGGGTAAAACCACACCACTTTGTCATTCCATGCCAGCAGGCGTTCGGCCGGATCGTAAATCATTACCGCTGAGGGCAGTACGTTGAGATCGAAACAAGAAGGAGCCCCCATGTTTACTCACCCCTGACCTGGTAATGCAGCTCAGCCTGGCGACGCACGTACTCCAGACCAGGCGCTATCGCCATCGCCCAGGCGGTGAGGATCTCCTCATCACAGAGTGGATCGCTGGCGCGAACGGTTCTGAGCATCGCTTCCCGCCAGAGGGCGAAAAATCGCGGCGGCAGGCGCAGTCCTTCATCGCCCTGTTCGCGGGCCAGCCGCTCAAGAAAGTCCGGTACGAAGAGCGCGCCATCGACCGCGAGCATGGCGAAGAAGCTCTTATAAATCATCTGCTGGCTTTCCTCGCCAGGACGTTGGGAGAAGTGGCGCTCTGTTTCCGGGGACATATGAATAAAGGTATCCCGGAAAGCCTCAAAAAAACGCTTTTTGTCATTCTCGGGCAACACGCGGTTGAGACTTGCCTCAAAGAGATCGCGGTAAAATTTCATGGTGCGGCCCTCGCTGCCCGTTCGCCTGGCAGACACCGGCCAGGCGGGTTAAATTCGTCTGTCGCGCGGCGGACAAAATAGCTGTTGTCATCTGTAAGGCCGTTTTCAAACAGCGGTCCGGCGTTGTGTTTATAGAGAAGCGCTTCCAGCACCATGGCGTTGGTGGAGAGAGTGAGGGTCCGGTTGACGTCCCCGGTCGCCTCCACGCGCCCCTCAAACCAGCCCTGTTGTGGGCTATTAAGATGTGTCGTCACCGCCATCAGAGCATCGGTATAGTCGGTTTTCCACAGCGTCCAGAGGACGAAAACCGCTTTAGTGGATACCTGCGCCAGCCGGGGATAGTCGCGACCGTCGTCGCCAATCGTGTTCCAGGCGTAGCCGTTCCCCCAGACGGTGTCCTCAACGTGCCAGGGGGCCTGAGGCAGCGTAAAATCGGCTCGCGCGGTAAGCACCTTGTCACGCTCCCAGCGCGATTTCTGACTCAGCCATACTCCCTGGGCGCGGGTGCGCAGCGCTTTTTGCACCTCCGGCGCCACGCCCGGAGGTTGCCAGCCGAACTCCAGCCCCGGCAGCATGGCGGGCAGGGTGGTCAGCAGCGACGGCTGCCAGGTTGTACGCGGGTCGCGGTCATCTACGGCGAGGCTGCGCTGATAAATAATGACGTTGCGCGAAGGAGGAGAGAGCGCTTTTTCAGGCTGGAATCCCCACAGGCGAAAGGCGCTGGCCGCGTATTCGCTGTCCCCCAGCCGTAGCTCCTCGCGTATGACCGTCTGACCGTTCTGAACAGAGGCAGACCACAGTTCCCCGTCTTTATCTATGACCGGACAGAAGTTCCAGCGCAGGATGATTTTATCCAGATATTCACGATACTGCGGCGCGCGTTCGGCTGTCAGTCGCAGGGCCAGCATTAGCCGCGCCATATCTTTTGCCGACCAGCCGCTTTTTGTCGGCTGGCCGCTGAAATCAACAGGCGTCGCCGTCTGGCTGGAGTAGAGCCTTCCCGGCGTGCGGACGTCGGTGAGCGTCAGGCGATTCAGGGTACCGAGCAGGCGCGTCAGCCGGGCGTCGAATTCATCTTCCTGCATCAGTCCCAGCTCTCTGGCGGCGATCAGGGCGATCAGGGTGTCCCCCATTTGCCACAGGGTCACGCGCGGCTGCCTGTCGCTGCCGTTGACCAGCCCGGTTTGCGGCTGGGTATTATTCTCGAAATAGCGCCAGGCGATGCGCGCCCACGCCTGCTCCTGCGGCGTCAGGCTACTGATGCGCGCGGTGGTGTGCCAGCCGCCTTTAGTGAGCCAGCGCCACCCCGCGCCTTCGCGGCTGAACAGTGCGAAGGCGATAAGCAGTACGACGATGGCGACGGCCAGCCAGCGGGCTAGGGTTTTAAGCATTGCGCGGTCACCGGCGGCAGTTTAACGGGTTCGTCCGCGTTGCAGGCGGCGCACTGGCAGGCCTGGCAGGCGGGTTTGGTTCGCAGCGTGGTCCCGGTCTGTTCGCACCATGTCTTAACGGCTGGCGTGTTGTTCAGGAAAGGTCGGTTGCGTGAAGCGTTATTCGGCTCAAAGAGATCGACTAATTTTTTGTCCCACAGCGAGGGCGCAAAATCGTGATTTTTCGGGTTATCGCTGTTGAACTGTAGTAGTTTGCCCTCTTTTTTGAACAGGAGCGCCTCCAGCATGATGCCGTTATTGTTGGCGGTAAATTCGTTGATGGGACCGTCACCGTTTTCATACAGCCCTTCGTAATAGCCTTTACCTTGTTCGTTGGCGTTTTCAATGGTGTCCAGCAGGCGGTCGGTGTAGGGCGAATTCCATAGCGCCCACATGCCCAGCGCCGCTTTTAGCGATACGGCGGCGCTATTCGGTACGTACTGACCTTTATCAGTAATGGTGTTCCAGTTAAAGCCGTCGCTGAATACGGTGTCGTAAACGAAGTAGGGGGATTTATCGAGCTGGTGCTCAGAGCGGGCGGTCAGGATACCCGTTATGGCGTAGCGATTCTCCTGGGCCTGATAAACACGATCGGCGAAGTTTTTCATCCACGGATGGGAGTAATCGCGCGGGCTGTTATCCCTGTCCGTTGGATTGTCAAAACCAAACTCCATACCATAAAGAACGTAAGATTCGGTCACCACATAATTATGCTGGCTGGTTTGCCGCGGATCGCGCGAATCATAGGGGACCAGAACGCAGTAAATTTCCGCCAGTTCATACGGCTGAGGACGGCTGGCCTGACAGGTGTTAAATCCCCAAAGCCGGAAGCCCGCCGCGCCGTACTCCTCATAGCCCAGCCGCCCTTCCTGCACATATTTGGGCTGGTCGTTTTCCAGATAGGCGCCGTACAGCGTGCCGCAGGGATCGACGGCGTGGCTAAAATCCCATCCCAGCACCACGTTATCGATGCTGTTGCTGTACTCCGGATAGCGCTCCTTGATGACCTTCAGCCAGATCAGCATCCTGCCAATGTCCAGCGCCGAAAAGCCAATCTCACCGGGCTTGTTCTGGTAGTTCACCTTCTGCCCGCTGAGGGTGTTATAGGCTTTGTTGGGCAGTTCGTTGCGGAACAGATCCAGCTTATTCAGGGTGGCGAGAAACTTCAGCATTCTGCGGTCAAATTCGGCCTTATCGATAATCCCCAGTTCCCGCGCCGCCGTCATGGCTGCCAGATAGGAGGCGCTGTCCCACATGGTGGTGGAAGGGTATTTGTTTACCGCATTGACCAGTCCGGTGGTGGGCTGATAGTTGGCGACAAAATACTGCCAGGCGTTTTTGGCAATCGTCATCTCCCTCGGGGTCAGCTCGCCGCTACGCGGTGCATAGTCCGATGCCGGGAGTCCGGTTGCGGCCTGTGCCAAAGAAAACGACAGCCAGAACGCCATGAGCCCGGCCAGAAGGGGGAAAAAGAATAGAACTTTCAGCTTCATGGCTTCGCTCCTGCTGAAGATGTTGGTTGAGTATCATGGCTGAGGCAGGCCAGACAAAGCATCTGACCCCGGGCGATATAGGCCAGACTTTCGAGGACGATCGCGTTAGTGTCGGCATCCACGGTATTGTTGTTGCTACCGTCAAGGTTAAGCCCGCGCTGCCAGCCTTTGCCGGGGACCTGCAACTTCTGCACCTGCTGGCGCAGCGCTTCGCTCCAGCCGTTGCGGAACAGGGCATACCACGCAAAGGCGGTACGGGTGGAAGTGATGGCTGTTTGCTCCGGAGTGCTATCGCGCAGGACGCTGTTTTGTAGCGGCTGACTGTCAGGCTGCGTGTTCGTAAAATCCGGCGCGGGTTCGGCGTAGTCGGTGCTGATCGGCGGTTTGCTTACCCGCAGATTCTGTCGGCGCTGCTGGATCTGCATGATGCGCCAGGTGATTTCCGCGCTCTGGGCGTCAAAGCCCAGCTCAAGCCCGGTTAACAGATACGGGAGGCTGATGAGGGAGGGCTGCCGCCCCCAGGGCGTGCGCAGCCCCTCGTCAGGCACCATAATGCCGTCGATATCGATCATCTGCTGCCCCTGCGGCGGGTTGGTTACCGCCAGCCCCGCCGCGCTGTCGATCAGCCGCAGCGTGTGGCTGGCATACAGGCGATAGCCGAAGCTATTTCTGGGTTCATCCGTGGCCAGCGCCCAGTGGTGTAATGGTGCTGTGGCCTGGCTGGCCGTATTGTTTTCTATCAGCGCGCCAACTTTCCACTGGTTAAAGAGATAGCGTACGGCGGCGGCGTGCTGAGGATAGCGCCACAGCAGGGTTTGCAGGGCGTTGAGCAGGCGGCCCATACCGATGGCAGACGCGTCCGCTTTACCCAGAATTTGCAGGGTGTCCGCATGGTAGTAAGCGGCGGGCAGTCCCTGAGGATTGAGCGTAAGCTGGCCCAGGGTAAACAGGGCGGCGGTGATGCGTTCATCAAACTCGTCGGCTGTCAGAATGTTGAGTTGTTTTGCCGCTATCACGGCGAAAAGATAGCTGCCGACGCTCCACAGGCTGAGCCAGGGCTCACCGTCGTGGGCATTGGCCAGTCCGTTCGGTTGCGTGTTGTTAACGTAATACTGCCAGGCCACTCGCGCCCAGACAGCCTCTTCGAAGGTCAGCTCCCGTGGGGCGGGTAACGGAGGGAAATCCTGACTTAACGTCATCCCCGCGCTGCTCTCTACGCGCGTGGGCATCTGTTTCTCAACCCAGACGACAACCGCGAACCCCAGCAGGAAGCCGATAAGAATCGTGAGATAGCTACGGGCTGACAGGAGCGCGTCGCGTTTTCTCATTGGCGCGCCTCCTCTTCGGCGGGTGTCCACATGGCGGCGAAAATCAGCGGCAGCATGGCGGCGATATTGACCGCCCCCCAGAAGATGTTAATGACGTAGCCGGAAGGGTCGTCGACCTGCCCGCGCGCCACCTGGATCCCACCCCAGATCAGCCCCGCCAGGGTGAGCGCGACGATGGCGATTTGCGGTTTCACCAGATAGAGAAAGCGCCCTGTCTGCCGCTCTTTCGGGGTCACATGAAATTTGATCTGCTCGCCGCGTAATACGGTGTTGAGCGCTCGCAGATTCATGGAGAAAAAGGCGAGATACGAGGCCCTGCCGTCCCACGCTGAAATACCCCAGGTGCCGAACATAAAGGCCAGCTCCGAGACAATAAAAAAGGGCAAAAAGTGCAGGTAAAAAGGCGTTGACCAGGCTGACACCGGCGGAATGCCGGTAAACAGGTAGATAATGGGCGAAATAAGGAAAATGGTGTTCCACACACAGGCCAGATAGGACCAGAAGGTGGTGGCGTACATCAGCGTTTGCGGCAATGAGAGCTTAAAGCGGCGGCGGCTGAAAATATTGTCATGGAACAGGATATCCAGCGAGCCAGCGGCATATTTGAAGCGCTGGATCATCCATGTCAGCATATCCTGCGGGGAGAGCATTTTCGATTCTATCTGCGGATGCATCACCGAACGCCAGCGGCGTGCGGAATCACCGTGCAGCAGGATAGAGGTATAAATATCTTCCGAAACATGAAACTTATAAGGTGTCAGTTCCGTATCGAACGCCACGTGGGGGCGCATGGCGTCCTGGAGGGTTTCACGCGTAGCGGGGTCTCGAATATCGCGCGTGTGACGTTCGATCTCTTCTTCAACGCTCCAGACGTAGCTGCGCAGGGCCGCCTGCATCACCGCTTCGCGCCGGTGAATGGAAGCCGCCCCGCAGCAGAAGGCGGCGTTAGCCCAGTTGCGGCGACGTAAAATGACGTCGTAGAACATGCGCGGATCGTTGAAAAAGGGGTCGCGCCCGATGGTGACCGGGCCGATAAACTTCTGGGTGAGCCAGCCCAGACCGTATCCTGCTTTGCCTGCTTTACGTTTAAGCCAGTGCGCCAGATTCTCCCCTTCAGGTAGATCGAAGAACCACTGCGGCGTCTGGACCCAGGCCACATCCGGATCGCGGAAATAGCCCAGCGTGTGGCTGAGTAGCGTGGGGAAAACGCGGGTATCGGCATCGCAGATCACCAGAAAATCGCCATCAGTCTGCTCAAGCCCGTTACGCAGGTTACCGGCCTTGAAGCCGATATTCGTCTGCCGGGTGATGTAGTTAGCGCCTTCCTGATCACACACGGCTTTCATCTCCGGGCGGCGTCCGTCATCCAGCACATGCACCTTATAGTCCAGCGGGCCGGGATAGGCCATCTTCATGGCATCGCGGATAGAGAGCCTGACCAGCTCCACGTCTTCTGAATAGGTGGCAATAAAGAGATCGACCTTAATTGGCCTCGACTCTTCGGCGTCCTCTGGCCTCAGGCAGTGGTTGATCTCGGTCGGCGGTGAGTTTTGTGGTGGATCATCTTCTTTCCATAAATTAATGGTGAACAGCAGCGTGCCGATCCAGGCGAGGGTTTCCGCCAGTACCAACGGAATGGCATACCAGAGCGCATCGGTATTTAATGAGGCCGTCCAGCGCCAGTAAATATAATTTGCGCCGAGAACGAGCGCGGCCACCGCCAGTATCTGCCAGGTTATTATCACCCAGCGCGGTGTGCTTAATGGCTCCGGTGGTCGGCGATGTTCAAAACGGGAAAAATAAAAATCCATACACAAGGATATCCTGATTCCGCGCTAATTTTCAGTGAGAAGCCTGTCAAAGATAAGAGGCAGTCCCGAAGGTAAATAATACTGATAAAACAAAAAGTAAAGTAAGTGTAGATGGTGGGCAGATTTTTTCCAGGAAAAGAAATTGTATATTTCAGATTAACTTAATCAAATGTTATCCATACTTACTTTACTTCATCAGCCCTTCAATAATTGCCAGATACGTATCTTTAAGCTATCTATACCCTAAATAATTCGAGTTGCATGAAGGCGGCAAGCAAAGGAATCCCGATGAGCTTACATCAAGTAAGTGATTCGGGTGAGTGAGCGCAGCTAACGCGCATGCAGCTTGAAGTATGACGGGTATAAATAATTTGCGAGATGCTTTTCAGGACAGATAACAGGACTCCCTATGAGCCAGATTGCGCCTGTGATAACGCAAAAAGAGAGCTATAGATCAATGGAGTGGCGTTATTCCATGGTGGGGAATCGCGATCTGCGCATTGATTTTATGCGCGGTATTGCGCTGGTCATGATGGTAGTGGCGCACACGGAAGTGATGTCGATATTTAATATATTTACCTGGGAACGTTTTGGGCTGACCACTGGTGCTGAGGGGTTTGTGATTCTTTCTGGATTTATGTTAGGGATGCTAAATCGTGTCAGATTGCAAAAAGCAGTATTACTCACCATTTCCTGGGGGCTTTATCTCAGAGCGTGGAAAATATATCGGGTAAATATTATCATTATTCTTTCATTCTTGTTATTAGGGCATTTTCCTTTTATTAATGTTTTTGAAGTGACCCATTTTACCGATCGCTACGCAGGTACAACCTGGGCATTGTATCCGGTGACACCACAAATTAAAGAGACCTGGTTTAACATCGTTCTCTACCTGCAAATTGGCCCCCATCAGACGCAAATTCTCGGCCTCTATATTTTTCTTCTGCTGCTTAGCCCCCTGTTTTTAGGAATGCTGCAGCAGGGGAAAGTGTACTGGTTGCTGGGCCTTTCACTGCTGGTTTATGGCTGCTGGCAGCGCTGGCCGGTGCGGGTTACGCCCTCGGAGTTTGAGTTCGCTTTTCCGCTGCTGGCCTGGCAATTTATTTTTGTGCTGGGGATGAGTTGTGGATGGTACAAAGAGGAACTGCTCTCCTTCGCCCGTACGCCCCCCGGCAAAGTGGCGGTGGCGGCATTGGTGATGGTTGCGCTCATCCTCGGGTTTGTCGCTCAGAATCATACCAACCCCTTTATGCCGCCCGCGCTTTTGCTGCACGTCATCCCGCCTGCGGAGTTTAACGCTTTTTACCATACCTGGGCGGCGAAGAACGGTCTCGGACCGATACGCGTGCTTAACGATATCAGCCTGATGGTGGCTATCTATCTGTTGCTGACCTGGTGCTGGCAGCCCCTTTACCGGCTGGCGGGCTGGTTTCTTATCCCGCTCGGTCAGCATTCGCTTTATACCTTTATTTTGCACGTGTACGTCGTACTCGCGGTAAGCCAGTTTGTGACGTTCGATCTGTGGCGCCAGGATTGGGTGGTAAACACGCTCATTCATGCTGTAGCGCTGGGCGTACTGTGGCTGATGGCGAAATATAACGTCGCCGCACGCTGGATACCTAACTAAGGAAGGGTAAATGCGGAAGAGATATTTGCTGGCCTGCGTTCTGCTGTGTGCTGCCACGGGAGGAGAAGCGGCGCAGAAAAACGAAGCAGAACCGTTACGCGACAAGAATGACGAGCCGGTACAGGCGGGCGTGTTTACCAGCCGCTGGGGGCGTCTTTTTTCGGGCAATGAGAAGGTTTTCTCTGGCGCGCTCAGTTTTAGCTCGGGTCTGAAAGAGCAGTGGATGACCATCCCTAACAGCTCTGACAGCGCAGAACAGAAGAAAAAATATAACCAGACATTGAACCTCAGCCTGCAATATTCACCCTATAGCTATTGGTTTGCCAACATAACATCACGTTTACCGGTGACCGATACCAGCCGCTATACGGCCGATTTTCGTTACAGCTTTGGCTACGATGACTGGCATGCCAACACCGTCAGCCTGGTTTACAGTAATTATGGTGATAATCATTTCTGGACATCGGGTAATCGGCGCCATACCTATTTTGAGCAGGGCGCCGTGACGCTGGCTTATAAATTTTCACTGCCGAAGCCAGTAGAGCATGCGCTGCTGATCAATAAAGGTGACTCCATTATTTGCCAGGCGGGTTACAGCTGGATACCGCGCTACTACGATCTGGAGAGCGACGATATCCGCAAAAACAAGAACGTGCTGCTGGGCGGATGCGGTTATACCTTTAAGCAACATTTCTTTGTTCGCGCTACGGCATTCTGGTATCCGGACAGCAGCCAGCAGCAGCCGTGGAACGGTGATTACAGCTACAGCTTCGGTTACGCGGGTTATACCCCAGGGTCATTCTCTGTGCAATATGCGAACTATTCCGGCACCCGCTATCCAGGCCACCAGAGCGGTAGCGGCAAGTTTCGCGAAGGTACGGTAAGCCTTATCTGGTTCTTACCGATTTAGGGAGGGCTATGTCGGTACAGCACGTATTGATTGTTGAAGATTCATTGGTTTACCGTCGGCTATTGAGCCGAATGTTGACGCAGTGGGGATATATCGTCAGCGAAGCGGAAAATGGCATCGCGGCACTGGACATCCTCGAAGCCCAGCCTGTTAGTCTGGTGATTAGCGACTGGGAAATGCCGGAGATGGATGGTCTGACATTGTGCCGGGAGATTCGCCGTCGCCAGTTTGGCCATTATGTTTATTTAATTCTGCTTACCGCCCGCGAAGATCCGGGCGATCTGACGGTGGGGTTTGATGCCGGTGCGGATGATTTTCTCAGTAAACCGGTTGAGCAGAGTGAGCTACGGGCGCGCCTGCATGCGGGAGCGCGGGTTCTCTCCCTGGAGGCGACGCTTGCCGCCCGTAACGCCCGCCTGAGCGAGGCACTGCGTCAGATTGAGCAAGACCTTGAGGCGGCGGCGCGGATCCAGCAATCGGTACTGCCCGCGCACCAGTTGCGCTATCGTGACTACTTTTCTGACTGGATTTTTCTGCCCTCGGCCTGGGTGTCTGGCGACATTTTCAACGTTTTCCCGCTGGATAACCATCTGGGATTCTACTGTGTGGATGTTTCCGGCCACGGCGTCGGCGCGGCGATGATGTCCCTCGCCGTTGCCCGTCAGTTTTTACATGGCAGGGCGGTGGAGCGTTTTCTTTTCACGGCTGATAACGATGTCGCGTCCCCCGCCGAGGTGGTACGGATCCTCAATGGCCGTTTTTGCAGCGATGAGGCTGAGATCGTGAGTTATTTCACCATGATTTACGGCGTCATCGATCTGGCGACCGGAAAAGGCAAGCTGTGTCAGGCCGGGCATCCGACACCTTTTATCGTGAGCCCGGGCGGTGAGGTCAGGACAGTCGGCGAAGGCGGTGCGCCTGTAGGGCTGATGCCGGATCTTTGCTGGACGGAGGTGAGCTTCTCGCTGGCGCCTGGTGAACGGCTGTGCCTGTTTAGTGATGGTATTACCGAGTGTGAAAACCTTACCGATGAACAGTTTGGTCAGGCGCGGCTGCAGCGTTGGCTGCAGGATGGCGCCATACTTTCGCTGGATCAACTCTTGCCGCAGTTCGCTCAGCATCTTATCCGCTGGCGCAGCGGAGAGCGTCAGGAACAACAGCCAATGGCCGATGATGTTTCTCTATTAGTCATTGAGCGTACAGGAGAAGAACGATGAACATTGATACAGACAGGCAGCTCAACGTGAATATTATGATGCCGTCGGTGCGCCGACTGGACGCCTCGGTGGCGGCGGCTTTTAAGGAAGCTATCACCCGGGAGATCGGTGAGGATCGTAAAGACCTGATAATCGATTTCAGCAAGATCGATTTTATCGACAGTAGCGGTCTGGGAACGTTAGTTTCCCTGCTAAAAATGATGAACGGTAGAGGTGAAATGACGCTGTGCGCGCTGAATCCCGGCATTCGCAATATGTTCACCCTGACTCGTATGGATCGTATCTTCCGCATCTGCCCAGATCGCGCCACGGCACTTGCACTGCTGAATCAGTGAGTTGCTCGTGGCTAACGCTATCTCGCTTCCGGCCGCCTTAGCCTCTGTCTCGCCGCTTGCGGCGTGGCTGGCGCAGCAGATGGCTCCGCTGTCTGTCAGCGACGAATGGCGCTTTGCGCTCGATCTCGCTGTCTGTGAGACCGCCACCAACATCATTCGCCATGCGTTACATGAGGACGGAGAGCGTCGTTTCACCGTGGAGTTTATCGCCGCAGCCTCTGGCGTGATGCTGCGTTTTACCGATGCTGGCGATCCCTTTCCCGCTGAGCGCCTCGCGGCGGCGCGTGACAACCCTTTATTCGATGCCGACCCTTTGGCTGAAAGCGGCAGAGGAGTGAAATTGATTTTGTTGTATGTCGACACTTTTACCGTAGAAAACAGGGAGGGGAAAAATGTCACCGTCCTTGAAAAAAGAATGTCGGGATAGAACAGGCTACCGTTTGTTGTTCACCGATTCACAGAATAAAAGCTTGCCTGAAGCATGACGCAACTGGGCCCTCAGGTAAGCGGGGCGGTCGCGCGCAATAGGGCCATCGCTCCAGCTATCCAACAACACAACTTTCTCCCCCAGTGGCGCAGCGCCCTCCCTGACTTGATGAACCGTTAACCGTATTTTTAGTATATGACCATGTTTAAAAATACGTGTAAGCTGAACGTACAGGAAAGCAGAGAGGAAGCCCGGATATGAAACAACGTACGACTCAGAGTGTCACCGTCACGCTGGAACGCGATCTGATCGCCGCCGCCCGTGCTGCTGGGGTGAATATGAGCCAGACTTTGGCTGTAGCCCTTGATGCCGAACTGAAAAAGCACGCAGCCACTCGCTGGAAAGCAGAAAATCGTGAAGGACTGGAAGCGCTTAACCGCTTCCATGATGAGCACGGGCACTTCAGTGATGACTACAGGACGTTCTAAAGCATGCAATTCACCATTTATCGCAATCCGGGTAGAAGCACGCTATATCCGCTACTCATAGATGTGACAAGCGATATCATTGATGCGTTGAATACGCGCATTGTGATCCCTTTGCTACCTCTGGAGCGTTATCCTAATCCTGAGGTACGTCCGGTGCGATTAAATCCCGTACTGGAACTGATTGATGGTAAGCAGTACGCCTTAATGACGCATGAACTGGCGAGCATCCCGTTAAAGGCCCTGGGCGCTGAGTTTTGTGATGGCAGTGTGTATCGTCAGACTGTAAAGGGGGCTCTGGATTTCATTCTGGATGGTATCTGAGATAATTATCAGTACCGACGACCTGGCGATTTTCCCACCCCAAAATGTCGTTCTCTCCCTTACCCTTAAAGGCCCTTTTGCGGGCGTAGCATTATTCGAGCCAAAGTTGGCTGAAATCCGGCCATCCCAGCGTATTTAAATCCCGCCAGGTAAATGACTTCTCGGTCGCAAATTCCATCCAGTGATGCAGCAAAGGAATGACATATCGCTGGTGGGTCATCTCATGGAAAAAGGCGGCAATGGTGGCAAACGCCTGTTCATCGTCGCTGTTCAGAATGGTCGGCAGCAGGGCGTTCAGGTTTTGTCGCTGGGCTTCAGGCAAGCGCGTAAACAGCGTGGTGGACGCCAGCCATTCCAGAAACGCCGGAACTGAAAGGGTATCGAGCATAAAGTTGCTGAGCCAGATATCCGCGGGAGGGCGCGGCTGGCTGTTAAAGCTGTCAAATGCGTCGATCCGTATTTCGGCGCGAATATGCCAGCGTTCAAGCAGGATGCGAATCGCCCCGGCAAGCTCCACTAGTTCCGGCTGCTGAAAGGTGTTGATGATAACCGGCTGACGCAGGTTAAACGGCGCGGTGACCCCGCCAAAATCCACGGGCGGTGGTTCCACTGCGGCAGCATACCCTGAGCAACGGAGAGGATGCGTGCGTATTCGTCGGGAAGTTGCGTCTGGCTGAGGAGTTCGACAGGCTGGAGCAGGTAATTGATAAACCGCCTTCCGGCCTCATCCGCAAAGGCACCGTCACTGTCCAGCAGCACAAAGCAGCACCCCTGCTCCAGACTACGCTCGTTGAGCGGGCGGTCATCCTGCGCCTCTTCGCCCCGCAGCAGGGGAATAAAGCTCATGCTGATATGTTCTGGCGCCCAGGTGAAAATGGTGATCTCATCCAGTCCGGGCCGCGCCTGGTGCCAGTGTTGATTGCGCCGCAGGACCATAAAGTTGTCGCTGTGCTCCTGCAGGTGGAAAGCGCCGGTACAACGGATGTGTCCGTGCTGGTAATCGAACAGCATCGTCGGCTGGGTGGCGAGCAGACAGTCGAGCCGCCTAAGTGGATGATGCGTTTCAATCATCAGATGCCAGGGGGCGTCAGCGGTGATGGTTTTGATTGGGCTGAAAAGTGGCGCGAACTGCGGGCTCTGGCTGGCGGCGAGCAGGCAGCGCTGAACGGCACTGGCATCCAGTTCGCTGCCATCGGCAAAGCGGGCGGTAGATTTGAGCCAGAACTCCCAGCGGGTGAAGTCGTCGTTGTGAGTCCAGTAGTGGGCGATATCGGGGACGATCCTGCCCTGAACGGCGTCATAGCGCGTCAGCCCGCTCAGGCACTGGCGCAGGAGATGGCGTTCGGTCCGCCGCAGGGGAACGAGCGGGTTAAGGGGATCCAGATTGCGATAGTAAGGGATGCGCACCCGCGTTTCGCTGCTTTTATCCTGTACCCCAAAGCGCCACAGGCTCAGGCGATCCAGCAGATACTTGTCGTTGCCGATAAACCGCAGCACGTTGCCGTAATCCTGCTTCTCCAGCAGCTTATTGACGTTCTGGCTGAACAGCTTTTCCGGCGAGGTTAACAGATGGAGCCGTGAGCGCTTGCCACGTCCGCGCTGCGGCTGCCAGTCGAGCCATTTTTCCTGATGCATCTTTTTCAACGCAATCCGGCAGTTACGCACCGAACAGCCGAAGATGGCGGCGATCTCCTGCATCTGTAATTCGTGCGTCTGACCTGCGCCGTAGCGGGCGTGCAGCCTGCGAAAATGCGCCTCGAAGATACTCATATGATGGCCTCCCACCGAACGCGATTTCCTCTTTTATCCCTTTCTGACGGTTTCCGGCGTGATTTTCCTCATAAATTTTCCGGTTTTAAGCAAAAACCGGAAATAACTTTCGTCTTCGGTTGCTGTTTTTTCAATAACCTCCGATCCGGATACTGAAGGTGTTCGGAGCAGAACCTGCTGTTGTGCGAATCCCTGTCATAAAGACGCGCTCAGGAGATCGAGATGAAAAGATTCAACCTTCTGCAAATGTTACAAAGCATCGGGCGATCGTTAATGATCCCCATTGCCATGCTGCCTGCCGCCGGTATTTTGCTGGCCTTTGGCGTCAGCTTTCAGGATCCCAATATTGTCGCCAGCCTGCCGTTTCTCGGCGCTGACTGGCTGGTTCACGTGTTGAAGCTGATGGCGGAAGCGGGCAGTGCGATTTTCGCTAACCTGCCGCTGCTGTTTGCGGTCGGCGTGGCGGTGGGACTCAGTGACGATCAGGGCATTGCCGGGCTGTCGGCTATCGCCGGTTTTTTGATTATGAACGTCACCATCGGCCAGTTTCTGGGGATCACGCCCGAGTCGGTGGCACAGGTACGTGATTACACGATGGTGCTGGGTATCCCTTCGCTGCAGACCGGCGTATTTGGCGGCATCATTATCGGGATTATTGCCGCCTGGTTGTATAAACGCTATTACCGCATTCAGCTTCCGTCATGGCTGGAGTTCTTTTCCGGCAAGCGCTTCGTGCCAATAGTGACCTCCTTCGCTGCGCTGTTTGTCGGGCTGGTGATGGCGGTGGTCTGGCCGCCGGTTCAGCATCTGATTAATGGCCTGTCGAATACCATGACGGTGCAGGGGCCGGGCGTGTCCGCCTTCCTGTTCGGTTTTGTCGAGCGACTGCTGATCCCGTTTGGTCTTAACCATGTCTGGTGGCCGACCTTCTGGCTGCAGTTTGGCGAGTATGTAAACAAGGCCGGGCAGGTGGTGCATGGCGACCAGCTTATCTTCTTTGCCCAGTTGAAAGATCAGGTGCCGATTACCGCCGGAACCTTTATGGCCGGGCTGACGCCGATCAAGATGTTCTGCATTCCGGCGATTGCGCTGGCGATCTACCGCTGCGCCAGCCCGGAAAACAAAGCGCGGGTGAAGGGCATTATGCTCTCTGGCGCGATCACCTCCATCGTCTGCGGTATCACCGAGCCGATTGAGTTCTCCTTCCTGTTTGTTGCACCCGTGCTGTATGGCATTCACGCCGTCCTGGCGGGGCTGGTGTTCCTGCTGATGGAGTGGTTCAGCGTGCACATCGGGCTCTCTTTCTCCGGCGGGCTTATCGACTATCTCTTCTTTGGCGTTCTGCCTCGCGCGCCTCACTGGTACATGGTGTTCCCGGTTGGGCTGGTTATGGGCGTGGTGTACTACGTCCTGTTTACCTTTGCCATTCGCCGCTGGAATTTACTGACGCCGGGGCGTGAAGTCGAAGAAAGTGCGGTGGCGCAGGAAAACAAACAGAACGACCTGGTGAACGGCATCATTCTGGCCTATGGCGGGCTGGGGAATATGACCAGTATCGAAGCCTGCATGTCGCGTCTACGCATTGATGTGACGGATAAGACGCTGGTGGACAAGGCGCTGCTGAAACAGCTTGGCGCGGCGGGCGTCGTTGAGGTCGGGAACAATATTCAGAGCGTATTTGGTATGAAATCCGATCGGCTGAAAGAGGCGATCCGCGCGATTAAAGCGCATCCGGTTTCCGGACATTGTGAACCCATACACTAAATAATTCGAGTTGTAGCAAGGCGGCAAGCGCGTGAGTTCCCGGGAGCATAGATAACTATGTGACCGGGATGAAGGCGTGCAGCCAACGCAGCAACAACTTGAAGTATGACGTGTATACAGGAGGCAAAATGAAACAGCTACACCACAGCGGCCTGCCGCTGTATCTCGATGATGACGGTGTGATGGCGCTGAAACCCCCGCTGAACTATCTCGGCTTTGGTCGCAAAAACGCTGGGCAGATGGCGGTGGTCTTACCGGAGTTCACCGAGGCGCTGCGTGATGAACCGGCTTACGATGTCTATCGCGGGCTCAGCTTTGCGGAGGATCAGGAACGGCTTGCTGCCGACCAGTACCAGTACGACATCACCATCATCATGCCGGGAACAATCGGTAAGGAATGCAAGAAAACCAGCGGTCATTATCACGGCTATAACGACACGCGGCGCAACACCCATCCGGAAGTGTACGAAGTGATTAAGGGGACAGCGGCATATATTCTGCAAAAGTCGCCGGATTTTGCCGTCGCGCCAAAAGATCTGCTGGTGGACGATCTTATCGTGGCGGTCGTGAAGGAGGGGCAGAGCATTATTGTGCCGCCGAATTACGGCCACTGCTCCATCAATATCGGCGACGGGCCGCTGGTGTTCAGCAACCTGGCGTATAAACCCTGTGCGGTTCACTACGACACGGTGCAGTTTTACCACGGTATGGCCTGCTACATCGTGGAAGAGAACGGGCAGCTCTGCGTGCGTAAAAATCATTACTACCCGCATATTCCGCACATCAAATTCGCCACCGTCAAAGAGAATCCGCATCTTGGCATCACCTTCGATACGCCGCTTTACCAGCGCTACCGCGCCGCGCCGGAACGTTTTCACTTTCTGGGACATGTCGATAATTATGTCCGGGAAATCATGGGGATGCTCCAGTATCAGGATGATTTATTTCCGCTCTGTCAGGAGGACGCATGATGGAAACGCAATCTGTTGCAGGCGTTGCCTGTAGCGACCTGAATCAGGCGATGTCGCGGATTGATGGCGCTGCGCTGGCGCGTCTGGAACAGGCCATCGCTGAGGCGAACGCGGTATTTGTTTTTGGCGCAGGGCGTTCGCTGTTGATGTTGAAAGCTGTTGCGATGCGCCTGATGCATATCGGCCTGCAGGTGCATGTTGTCGGCGATGTGGTGACGCCTGCGCTGCAAAAAGGCGACCTGCTGCTGCTGGCCAGCGCATCGGGTGAAACGGCTTCGCTGGTGAATGTGGCTACAAAAGCGAAGCAACTGGGTGGCACTGTGGCCCTGCTGACCATTTTCCCCGAGTCCACGCTGGGGAAACTGGCGGATGTGGTGGTCAGGATCCCGGCCTATACCGACAAACTGCCGGATGGACCCGAGAATGTGAAAGGCATTCTGCCCGGTGGCAGCCTGTTTGAAGAAGCCGTTATGGTGCTGGGTGACGCCATGATTGTGAATCTGGCGCAGTCGACGGGATATCACTTAACCAAAGGTTTTGCGCTACACGCCAACCTCGAATAGTCATTCGATACAAGGAAACCAACATGAAATTACAGCTTGCCCTGGACGAGTTAACCCTGCCTGAAGCGCTGGTATTTATCGATAAGGTGGTTGACGACGTTGATATTATTGAAGTGGGAACTCCCTTTCTTATTCGGGAAGGCGTGAATGCGATTAAAGCCATTAAAGAAAAATATCCGCATAAGGAAGTGCTGGCGGATGCGAAAATTATGGATGGGGGATATTTCGAGTCCCGTCTGTTATTTGATGCTGGCGCGGACTATATAACGGTTCTGGGCGTGACTGATGTATTAACGATCCAGGCGTGTATCCGGGCGGCAAAAGAGACGGGAAAACAGGTGGTGGTGGATATGATATCTGTCGACGATCTTCCCGCCAGGGTGATTTTACTGGAGGCCGCAGGTGCCGATATGCTGGCGGTACACACTGGCACCGATCAACAGGCTGCAGGGCGCAAGCCAATCGATGATTTGATAACGATGCTGAAGGCGCGCCGGAAAGCCCGGATTGCCGTGGCAGGCGGCATCAGCAGCCAGACGGTGAAGGACTATGCGCTGTTAGGCCCGGATGTGGTGATTGTGGGATCAGCGATCACGCATTCGGCGGATCCGGCAGGTGAAGCGAGGAAGATTTCGCAGGTGTTGTTGCAGCATCACTGAGATTAGATGTATTAGCTCAGACCTGATCTGACAGTTACCGGTTATTC
>NZ_LLXO01000044.1 GCF_001484765.1 Entomohabitans teleogrylli
GCGTGAGGAGGGGCGTCAGGAAGAAGCGCTGAAAATTGCCGCGGCAATGCTCAAAAGTGGTTTTGATCGCGCCACGGTGATGAAAATAACCGCTCTTCCGGAAGATGCGCTTAACCTGCTGAACGACTGAATGATTATACTGGGGGCTGGGTTTTGCGCCTGGTTTATTACGTGATTATTCTTTCTTTCCAGGCGATTGCGTTACGCTGTGGGGACAGGATTTACGGCTCAGGCGTGTGATTTTGCTCAATCCGTTGAGAGGGAGTTCTGGTAGATGGTGAACGCCTGGTGCGGTTGATGATTGATGGCGATAAACATTCCTTTATAGCGGGTCGGGAATAAAATCGGTGTTACCTGTCGATGACTTAAGATCCAGAGTCGGATATGGATTATTTTGAGTGACTGTTGGGTATCATGAAATAAATGATAAAGATAATGGATGGGTGGTTCGAAAAATAATAAGGAAGGAAAACCTTATGTTCAGACCCCTCTTTTTGCTGCTGGTGTTTTTCGGGTTTATCGGCGCCAGCCCGTGCCTGTGATTCCCTTTACAGCCCTGTTACCGTCTGCCTGCAATGTTCAAAAGCGTTGCATTATTCTATCTGTGATCTGACGCATATAACCCGCCGGCAATACGCACATAATGATCATAATGCTACTCCTTTCGGGTGAATACTGAATACAGAAAGAGCATATGACCTGATACAGAAAATGACGTAACCTGGAGGGATATGCCGATGAACAAACAAAATCTTCATGCGTTAAAGAATTTTGATTTTCTGGCCCGCAGCTTTGCCCGTATGTATGCCCTTGGCCAGCCAGTGGATATCCAGGCGGTTACCGGCAATATGAATGCAGAACAGAAGGCATGGTTCCGGGAGCGCTATGAACAGTATCGAAAGCAGGCCGTGCGGGCGCGCGCTATGGAAACGACCTGACGGACGACCTTAACTAACAGCGGGTCCTTGAGTGGGACCCGCTGCAGTTTCCGGCCCGCGGCGCCAGGATGTCAGGCGCTCCGATGGTGCTTTATAATTCCACAAGAAGGTTCGCGAGTATTGTGGTAACCCAACGCCAGCTTAAATCCCACATCCCTCGTCTCACATAAAAAACGCGGACGAAGTTACTTTTTATAATCGTAATAAACAAACGCCAGTTTATTGCCGTCTGGATCCCGGACATAGGCGCTGTAAAATCCTTCACCATAGTGCGGACGGTAGCCCGGCGCGCCTTCATCGCTGCCGCCGAGACTGAGCGCCAGCGCGTGCAGGCGCTGAATAACCTCCGTGGAAGGCGCGTTCAGGGCCACCATGGCGCCATTGCCGACGCTGGCCGCTTCCCGGTTAAACGGGCGTCCCACGCACAGACCGGTAGTGTGGTTGTCTTTGAACGTGCCCCAGGATGCGCCCTCTTCGCTGCGCCCATCTGGCGTGTGTCCCAATACTTCCATCAGCGGATCGTAAAACGCGATGGCGGCCTGCAAATTATTGGTACCTAACATAATGTATGAAAACATGTTTCCTCCTGCTGTAGTGCGCGTGGCGGTAGTCTGTCGGGGAATAAAAGAAGTTCGCTAAGGTTCGCTGTGGCGTAATCGGGTAATAAACCGCTCCACTTCCATAGCCGCGAGGCGGGCGTGGAGTGGATCAAAATGGTCGCTGTCGGCGTCGCAAAAACCGTGGCGACTGTTGAACAGATGGCTGTCGACGCCAGGGGAGCGGCATAAAACATCGTGTAGCGCTTCAGGGTTAAACGCGTCCTCGTGGCGCGCCATGATCACCAGTGCCGGGCAACCGGGCGGATTATCGCTATAGTCGCGGATGCGTGAACCGTAGTGGCAGACGATCCCATCGCACAGGCCGCTGGCGGCAGACCGCCAGGCGAGTGTGGCGCCGACGCTAAAGCCAATGACGATCAGCGTGCGGTAGTCTGGACGCAATTTACGCAGCAGCGGCAATACCTGAACGCCCGGATCGAAACCGATCCGCTCGCGAAAAAAACGGTATGCCTCCTGCTGTTGCTCCCTGGAAAAGGGCGCGCCGCGCCCGGTCAGGTTGGGACAAAAGACATCGATTCCCTGCCCATGATAGCGATGACATACCCGCCTGATATGCGGGTTAATGCCATAGATTTCATGCAACACGACGATGGCCGTATCGCTGGCGCAACGCAGGGCGATCACTGCGGGTCGGCTTTATGCGCCCAGGCCGGCATGGCGGTCAGGTAGCGGAACGCCCGTTTGCGGGCCTCTTCCGGGCCGACTTTCTGCCAGCTGTCGAGAAATCCGGCGGTACCGGCCAGCATATCATCCCAGGCGTGCAGGTTACCCTGGTCGTCGGTACAGTAAACGCAGTAGGTATCGCTGGGGCCTTTGGCCTGTGGCGCCGACAGCGGTATTCCGCAGGATTCACAGAACTTCTCATCAGGTGTCATGATGTTCTCCTTGTATCTGTTATGTGTATAAATTTCATGCTGACATAATATAAATTTATGATGCGTGACCCGGGTCAATGTCGCAGTATGCGGGCGGCGACTCGCAACTATTGATCAACGGTTATCGGGCCGGGAGCGCGCAGAGCGCAGCCCGACTCTGTGGATGCGGTATGGCTGATTGCCAGCAGATTTAATCAGCTCTTTTCCCTTCAGGTTGTTGAAAATATAGTTAATGGTTCACGCGGTGAACTCACCCGGGGGAAAGGTGCGCCGCAGGCGCCCGGCACCCCGGGCGAGTCTGTCGATAGCGGTAACTCAGGGCATCAGGCCGATAAAGCTGGTTTTCTTTCGTGGGCAACTCATTAACGATTCCAGCGCCGTCACGCAGGCCAGATAGTGGGGCGTGGTTTTATGGGCGGCGACCGCCTGCTCGTCCCGATAAGCTTCGTAGATATAAAAGCGCGTGGGGATTTGCGGGTCCTGTAGCACATCAAAGCGCAGGTTGCCCTCTTCCTGAATCGATCCCAGATGGTTGTGACGAAAAACGTCAATAAACTCTTCTACCTTGTGGTCATGAACATTGATTTCGACCAGTGTCACGTGCATGGAGCACCTCCTCTCGGTTGGCCCGTCCGGGCCTGAGACTGGCCCGGAAACGTAGCGGGAATTACCCTTTTTCACTCAGGTACAGTTCCCAGGCCCGGGCGGCGGTTTCATTGTTATGCACCACAGCGTGCACTGCCCTGAGCATGGCGATCGGCGCTTCGGACTGGAAGATATTGCGCCCCATATCCACACCGGAGGCCCCCTGGTCGATGGCCTGGTAACACATCTCCAGCGCTTCCCGCTCCGGGAGCTTTTTCCCGCCGGCGATCACTACCGGCACCGGGCAGCCGGCGGCAATACGCTCGAAACCTTTATCGACGTAATAGGTCTTGATGAGCTGGGCGCCCATCTCGGCGGCGATGCGGGTGGCGAGTGAGAAATAGCGCTGGTCGCGGGCCATGTCTTTGCCTACCCCGGTTACCGCCATGGTCGGCATACCGACCCGCAGTCCGGCATCCACCAACTGGATGATGTTCTTAATCGACTGATGCTCATAGTCGCTACCGATATACACCTGGGCCGCCACGGCGCAGGCGTTCAGGCGCACGGCGTCATCCATCGCTACCGCCACCGCTTCGTTGCTCAGTTCAGTGAGCATTGAGTTGGCCCCGGAAGCGCGCAGCACCACCGGTTTATTGGTGGCCGGCGGCACCACGCTACGCAGCATGCCGCGAGTACACATCAGCACATCGGTGTGGGCAAACAGTGGCGCAATGTTGATGTCGATACGTTCCAGACCGGTGGTGGGGCCCTGGAAATAGCCGTGGTCAAAGGCCAGCATCACGGTGCGGTTGGTATCGGGATTAAAGATGCGCGCCAGCCGCGACTGCATGCCCCAGTCCAGCGCGGCGCTGCCTTTCAGGGTATACAACGTGTTGGTCTGCGGTTTGTCGATATGAAAATCTTTGCCGTCTTTGATGTCATCTAAATCAGCCATGTACTTCACTCCGTTGGGTTATCAGGGAAGGGCGCGACCGCCGCTCAGAAGTTGTATTTGCCGATGTTCTGTTTGCTGAACACCACGCGTTCCGGCAACAGAACAATTCCATTGCCTTTCGCTTCGTAGTCGTAGCCCTGGACGCTGTTGGGGGAGACTTCCACCTGGCCAACGTCCGGCACCTCAAGTTTGTCGCCCACGTTGAGTTCCCCTTTCTTCAGCAGGGTGTTGGCGACGTAAATGGAAATTTTGCCCTGCTGCACCACATCCCAGAGGCCGAATTCTTTGATGGTGCCGCGCTCCACATAGGGGCGCATGACGTTAGGGGTACTGAAACCGACGATGGCGATATCGCTGCGTTTGAGGTTTTCCGCCGCCTGGGCGGCGGCGGGCAGGGCGTTGGCGTCCGGCGCGATAATGGCGTCCAGATCGCTCCACGCTTTCATCAACCCTTCCGCGGTTTGCAGGGATTTGGTGGCGTCGTTATAGCCAAACTGGGTGGCGACCACCTGCCAGCCGGGATGCTCTTTTTCGATTTTGCGTTTTGCTTCATTGACCCACTGATTCTGGTCGGTGACCGTGGGGCTGGAATAAAAGAAGGCAACTTTGGCATTTTCTTTTTTCACCTGACGGGCGGCCATCTCCACCAGCATACCTCCCAGTTGGGTCGGCGTGCCCTGGTTGATGTAATAAGAGCGGCACTCCGGTTTGGTGTCTGAATCCCAGGTCAGTACTTTGACGCCGCGCTGCATCGCGCGCTTCAGGGCCGGACACAGCCCTTCCGGCGAGACCGCGGACACCACGATAGCGTTGTAACCCTGGTTAACGAAGTTATTGATCAACTGCACCTGCCCGGAGACGCTGGGCTCCGTCGGGCCGTCATAGGTGACCTCGACGCCGAGCGCTTTACCTGCCTCCAGGGCGCCATTGCCGCCGCTGGTGAAGAAACCGACCCCCACCAGTTTGGGGATAAACGCGATACGGTCTGCGGCGTGTCCTGCCATGCTCAGGGAAGCCAGACTGAGGGCGCTGAACAGCGCGATGTTCTTAATGTTGTGAATAGCCATGTCTATCTCCGTGTGTCGCCGGTAAGTTGAAGGGGGCGCTCAGGCCTGACGAGCCGTGCGCCGCCGCTGGAGCCAGTCGTGAATCTGGTGGCGGTGCAGGCTAATGGATCTGCCCACCACCACCACAATCAGCAGTGCGCCGGACAGGGCGCTGGAAATCTGGTTGGGTATCCCGGCCATCTGTAGCCCCTGTTGCAGATAGCCCACCAGCAGCGCCGCCAGCGCGGTGCCGATAATGGAGCCGGAACCGCCATAAATATTGGCGCCCCCCAGTACTACCGCAGTGATTGCCGGCATCAGGAACGATGTCCCGAGATCGGAGCGTGCCGAGCCGAAGTAGGAGACCAGCAGCGTGGCGGCCACGGCGGCGGCCAGCCCGGTGATGGCATACAGGGCGTACAGGGTGCGGTTGACCGGGGTGGCGCTGTAATGGGCCACCCGGGTGTTCTGGCCAATCAGGAACACGTTGCGTCCGATATGGGTGCGGTGCATCAGTAGCCAGAACAGCGCCACGCAGATAATGAAAAACAGTAGCGGTACCGGCAGGCCGAAAGGCGCCAGATTGGCGAAATCGGTAAAGGCCGCCGGGAAACCGCCGATCCCTTCATAGCCGGTGGCGCCGGAGATACCGGAAAGCAGTAGCGCGCTACCGCCGAACAGGTACATGGTGCCAAGGGTGATCACCAGCGGGTTGACCCCGGTATAGATAATGAGCGCGGCGTTGATGGCGCCGCACAGGGCGCCGAGCAGCAGCGTCAGGACGATCGCCAGCGGCAGCGGGATCCCGCCCTGGAACATGACGCCCAGCGCAATGGCGCACAGGCCAATGGTGGAACCGAAAGAGATATCGATCCCGCCGCTGACAATCACCATGGTGAGCGGTAGAGCCACGATGCCGATACAGATAAAGTCGCTGGTACTGAATAACAGCAGGTTAATATCCAGCATGCGCGGATTGACCAGCCCGAAGGCGAGAATTTCGATGAGCAGCAGGGCGGCCAGCGCCGTTTCCCAGCCGTAGCGTCGCCATAGCGTCATTATGCCGCCTCCCTGTTTTTCGCCGTCTGGTGCGGTCGTGCGCCGCCGCTCGGCCTGAGAGGCGCGCTGCCCGGCACAAAACGCGCGTATTTCTGGCGTCGCAGATTGCGCTGCAACGCGACCCGCAGCCGTCCGTCAAACACCAGTACCCCCAGCAGTACCAGCCCGGCGATAAAATCGTTCCACCATGCCGGGATACGCAGTAGTACCAGCACACTGTCGATCTGGGTCAGGAAGTAGGCGCCGAGGATGGCGCCGATGACGGTACCGGAGCCGCCCAGCAGGCTGATTCCGCCGAGTACGCAGGCGGCGATGGCCTTCATCTCCAGTCCGGTGCCGGTCTGGTTGGGGATAAAGCCTATCTGGGAAGCGAACACGATACCGGCCAGCGCCGCCATCACCCCGTTAAGGGCAAAGGCGGCGATACGCACGGCTTCGGTACGAATGCCCAACTGGCGCGCTCCCTGCAGGTTATCGCCGGTGGCGTAAAAACTGCGGCCAAAGGCGGTCTTCGCCAGTAGCCAGGCCATGGCGGCAATTAGCAGCAGCGTCAGCCAGCCGATCGGCGAGACCGCGAGGAACACCGGGGCGGAGAGCTGTTTGAGCTGCGCCGGCAGCCCTTCGATCCATTTCCCGCCGGTCCACAGCAGCATGACGCCCCGGTACAGGCCAAGGGTGCCAAGGGTGGCGACAATCGCCGGAATTTTCAGCCACGCCACCAGCGCGCCGTTGAACAAACCGGCCAGCAGCCCGAGCAGCAGGGTGGCGAGGCAGGCCAGCGCCAGGCTGTAGCCAGCGTTAAGCATTAGCCCGAGCAGTACCGCGCACATCCCGGCGATCGAGCCGACCGAGACATCGATATTGCGCGTCAGCATTACCAGCGTCGCGCCGATCGCCAGCAGCATCAGGATCTGTGCGCTGCTGAAGATCATGGTCAGGGTCTGGAGACTGAAATAGCTGCCGTCAAACAGGGCTGGCAGGGTAAACAGACAGAGAATGGCCAGCAGCGCCGTCATCTCCCGATTGTTCTGGATAAACTTCAGCATGGGGCCTCCGCATTGCCGGTGTGGCGTTCGCCAAAGGCGATATGCATGATGGTGTCGACCGTAATGTCATCGCCGCAAAGCGGCGCGCCGGCCAGTTCGCCCTGGTGCATGACATAGACGCGATCGGCCAACTGTTCCACTTCTTCGAGATCGGAGGAGATCAGTACAATCGCGACATTCTGGTGGGCGATACTGCGGATCAACTGGTAAATATCGCTGCGTGCGGCAACGTCCACTCCGCGGGTGGGCTCATCGACGATCAACACCTGCGGCGCGGCTTCCAGACATTTGGCGATTAGGATCTTTTGCTGATTACCGCCGGACAGGGTGCGCGCCGGCTGCTCCGGGTGGTTGAGTTTGATGTTCAGCGCCCGGCGATAGCGCTCCAGCGTGGCATTGTCGCGCCCTGGGCTGGCCCAGAAACCATTGCCGTTGTGGGTCAGGGAGCAAACGTTCCACGCCAGCGACGCGTCGAGATACAGGCCGGAGGACTGGCGGTCTTCCGGCAGGTAAACCAGTCCGCGTCGCAGTCTGGCGTGGGTGGGCTGCCGGGTAATTTCTTCGTCGCCAAGCGTGACAGTGCCGGCGCGTGCCGGGCGGATGCCGTACAGGGTTTCCGCCAGTTCGGTGCGCCCTGCGCCCACCAGCCCCGCCAGGCCGACGATTTCACCGGCCCGCACATCGAAGCTGACGTTCATAAACCCTTCTCCGGTTAACTGCCTGACGCAGAGTACCGGCGCGCCCTTTTCATGTAGCGGACGGCCACCGGGCAGTTCCAGCCACAGTTTCTGGCTGGCGGACATCTCCACACCGCGGGCGGCGGGGGTGATGGCCTGAATGATCTCCTCGGTAGTCAGCGCGGCGGTGTTACCGCTCAGGGCGATTTTGCCATCGCGCATCACGCTGACCCGATCCGCCAGTTGGCGGATTTCCGGCAGTTTATGGGAGATGAACACCATCCCGACCCCTTTACTGAGCAGTTCCCGCAAGCGAGCGAACAGACGATCGGTTTCCGCCGGGGTCAGGGAGGCGGTGGGTTCGTCGAGGATCAAAATGCGTGAATCGCGCATCAGGCCGCGCATGATTTCCACCATCTGGCGATCCGCCACATCAAGGGTGCCCGCCGCGCAGTGCGGATCCAGACGGCAGCCCAGCTGTTCCAGCAACTGCGCCATTTTCTGTTCGCTGGCCTGCGCTTTATTAAGGCCAAACAGAATGTTCTCTTTGACCGACAGGCTGGGAAACAGCAGCGGTTCCTGGGGGACCAGGTAGATACCCAACTGGTGGGCTTTCTGCGGGGTCAGTCCGACGCAGCGCTGCCCCTCTATCTCAATAGTGCCGCTATCGGCAGGCGTTACGCCGGCAATAATTTTCATTAAGGTGGATTTTCCTGCACCATTACCGCCGAGCAGCGCGTGTACCTGACCGGCGTGGAGAGTAAAGTCGATGCCTTTAAGCACCTCGACGCCGGAATAATGCTTGCGGATATAGCGCGCGCAGAGCAGGGGAGGAACTGAATATTCGCCGGTTTGCATCTCGCCTCCGTGTACCCGAATCGTGGATTGCGGATCTGAACAAATGTTTTTTGGAAACAGAATTGTTCATCAACATAGTCACGGATTGGCGAGAAAACCATCATCGCGATCACATTATGTGAATATTTGGTTGTGATTAATAAAATTGTTCATGTCGCGGTATGGATTTGTGGCCAGGATCACGGTCATTTGTTACCGTAATCGGAACAATTGTGTTTATGATTTAAAAATGTTCAAAGTGAAGCCGACTTATGACAATGAATGACAGTACGCTGCAGCCAGGCAATGGCATGTGTGAAGAAGAGCTGGTGGCGCGGATCGCCTGGTTCTACTACCACGATGGTTTAACTCAGGGGGAGATCAGCGAACGGTTGGGGCTGACGCGCCTGAAGGTGTCCCGGCTGCTGGAAAAAGGTCACCAGGCCGGCATTATCCGGGTACAGATTAACTCGCGCTTTGCTGGTTGTCTGGAATATGAGGATGCGTTGCGCCGCCACTTTGCGCTGAAAAGCGTGCGCGTGCTGCCGGCGTTGTCCGGAGCTGAGGTGGGGGCGCGTATCGGTATCGGCGGCGCTCATATGTTGATGGAGCAGCTCCAGCCGCAACAGTTACTGGCGGTGGGGTTTGGCGAGGCGACCATGAGTACTCTAAAGCGGCTGAGCGGTTTTATCTCGTCGCAGCAGATTCGCCTGGTCACTCTGTCCGGCGGTGTGGGTCCGTATATGACCGGTATTGGTCAACTGGATGCCGCCTGTAGTGTGAATATTATTCCGGCGCCGCTGCGCGCCTCGTCGGCGGAGATAGCCCGTACGCTGCGCGATGAAAACAGCGTCCGCGATGTGCTGCTGGCCGCCCAGGCGGCGGATGTCGCGGTGGTGGGCATCGGCGCCGTCAGCCAGCGGGATGAGGCGACGATCCTGCGTTCCGGCTATATCACCGCCGGGGAGCAACTGATGATTGGCCGCAAAGGCGCGGTGGGTGACATTCTCGGTTATTTCTTTAACCAGGACGGCGACGTGATCGGCGATATGAAAATCCATAAAGAGCTGATTGGTCTGAGCCTGAGCAGCCTTGCCACTATCCCCACCGTGGTGGGCGTGGCGGGCGGCGTGCAGAAAGCGGCGGCGATCGTGGCGGCAATGAAAGGGCGTTATATCAACGCGCTGGTGACCGACCAGGAGACCGCTGCTGAGATGCTAAAACTGATTGAAGCATAATAATAAATCACAGGATTCATCAACGGGCTGCGCGCGTCCGCGCCGGGCAGCCACAAGGAGCATTTTATCTGACAGGACCTCATACCACGCATTGACGCGAACAAGCCGAGGATAACAATGATGGCTCGACTCTGTACCCCTGACCCATCAGGCCACTACCTGATGGCTCTCGATGCCGGCACCGGCAGCGTGAGAGCAGTGATTTTTGATCTGGAAGGTAATCAGCTGGCGACCGGACAGGCTGAATGGCAGCATCTGGCGGTGCCTGACGTGCCGGGTTCCATGGAGTTCGATCTGGTGAATAACTGGCGGCTGGCCTGCCAGTGTATTCGCCAGGCATTGCATGAAGCCGCCATTGCTCCGCAGGCGATAGCGGCTGTGGCGGCCTGCTCAATGCGCGAGGGGATCGTTATTTACGACAGCGACGGGCAGCCGATCTGGGCCTGCGCCAATGTCGATGCCCGGGCGGCCCGCGAGGTCAGCGAATTAAAAGCGCTTTACGATAATACCTTTGAAAATGAGGTGTATCGCTGTTCCGGTCAAACGCTGGCTCTCAGCGCCATGCCGCGTCTGCTGTGGCTGGCGCACCATCGTCCGGATATCTACCGCCGGGCGGCGACGGTGACGATGATCAGCGACTGGCTGGCTTATATGCTGAGCGGCGAGCTGGCGGTCGATCCCTCCAATGCCGGCACCACTGGCTTGCTCGATCTGGTGAGCCGCGACTGGAAGCGCGGGCTGCTGGAGATGGCGGGGCTGCGCTCCGATATTTTGTCGCCGGTGAAAGAGACCGGTACGCCGCTGGGTGCAGTCAGCGCCGACGCCGCGCAGCAGTGCGGCCTGCGGGCCGGTACGCCGGTGGTGGTTGGCGGCGGGGATGTGCAGCTCGGCTGCCTTGGGCTTGGGGTGGTGCGACCGGCCCAGACCGCGGTGCTGGGGGGGACGTTCTGGCAGCAAGTGGTGAATTTGCCCCAGCCGGTGACCGATCCCGCGATGAACGTGCGCATCAACCCTCACGTGATACCCGGGATGGTGCAAAGCGAATCCATCAGCTTTTTTACCGGACTGACCATGCGCTGGTTCCGGGACGCCTTTTGCGCCGAGGAGAAACTTATCGCCGAGCGGCTGGGCATTGACGCCTATACCCTGCTGGAGGAGATGGCCGGTCGGGTGCCGCCTGGGGCATGGGGGGTGATGCCGATTTTCTCCGACGTGATGCGTTTCAAGAGCTGGTACCACGCCGCGCCGGCGTTTATTAACCTGTCCCTCGATCCGCTGAAGTGTAATAAAGCCACGCTGTTCCGGGCGCTGGAGGAGAATGCCGCCATTGTGTCAGCCTGCAATTTACAACAGATTGCCGAGTTTTCCGGGGTTAAGCCCGATACGCTGGTGTTTGCCGGCGGCGGCGCGAAGGGGCGGCTGTGGAGCCAGATTCTGGCGGATGTCAGCGGGCTGCCGGTGCGGGTTCCGGTAGTGAAAGAAGCCACCGCGTTGGGCTGTGCGATTGCCGCCGGTGTCGGGGCTGGCATTTACGCTACGCTGGCGGAAACCGGGGAACGACTGGTGCGCTGGGATCGCGAGCATCAACCCAACGGCGATAACCGCGAAATTTACCAGCAGGCGCGTGAAAAGTGGCAGGCGGTGTATCAGGATCAGCGCGGTCTGGTGGATGGTGGATTGACGACTTCCCTGTGGAAAGCGCCGGGATTGTAAGGAGCGGGAGCGATGAAAAAGACCAGCGAAGCGTTACATGATTACCGGTTTGGCGACAGCGGCCCCAAATATCTGGTGCGCGGCCCGGTGTGCGATATGGGGGTTGTGGTTCTGCAGCCGGGTCAGTCGTTTCCCAACCACCGCCATCGCGAGGCCTGTGAGGTTTTCTATACCCTTAGCGGCGAGGTGTGTTTGTATCTGGAAGGAGAGATGCACGTCCTGCGCGCGGGTGATGTCCTGCATTGCGATCCTGGCGAAGCCCATTTTCTGGTGAACAGGGGGGAGGCGCCGTGGAAAGGAGTGTTTGTCAAATCGCCCCATCTGTCGGGAGACAGCCATCCGGCTGAACCCGCGGGTTACTAAACAACGCCTGCAGCCGGCGGCGCGGCGTGCTTCCCGAAGGGGCACTCCACCGCCGGTTTTTTGTGCCTGAAATGGTCAGCCTGAGCGGACGAAATCTCCCCCTGACAAAATGTTTTAGCCTGACAAAAAGTTTGTTAATCGAAAGGTATCTGACAAAAAGTTAGTTTTTATGCGTGATGCCGATCGCTTTTTATTCATTTCCTGATTGATTCCTCCCCACCGTTGCCGCTATACAATACAAAAAGTTTGTTTGTCTAACTTAATTTTAGGTTGATATGGAAAGCATCAAAGAGAATTTAGACTTCTTTATCCCGATGATGGAGGGGATCGCCGGACAGTTTGGCGATAGTTGCGAAGTGGTGTTGCACGATCACTCCCAGGGGCTGGAAAGCAGTATTGTCGCCATCATCAACGGCCATGTCACCGGGCGCCAGGTCGGCGACCCGAGCAGTAACCTTGGTCTGGAAGTGCTGCGCGGCAGCGATGTGAACGGCGATCGCCACAACTATTTTACCCAGACCCGGGACGGGAAAACCCTGCGATCCACCTCGGTATATATCCGTAACGGCAATAAGCACGTGATCGGCGCGCTGTGTATCAATCTGGATATCAGCGACATCCTGCTGGCGGAAAAGACCCTTAATAAGATAGTCGGCCGGCCTGACGCCGCGCCGGCGCGTCCGCAGGAGGTCAATGAAGTTTTTGTTAAAGACGTCAATGAGCTACTCGATTATTTGATCGCGGAATGTATGACGCTGATTAATGTCCCGGTTATCAACATGACCAAACAGGACAAACTGAATGCTATTAAGTTTTTTGATGACAAGGGGGTTTTTCTTATCAAAAAGTCCGGCGAGAAGATTTGTGAGTTTCTGAATATTTCAAAATATACCCTTTACGCCTACCTGGGAGAGGTCAGAGGGGAGAACCCGGTTATTGACGGTTAGCCGTCAGGAGGAAAAATGTTAACCACACCTTACGTTGCGCTGGATATGGATATCATGGAAAAAAATATTACCGCCATGACGTCCGGGCTGGCCCGCAACCATATTCAGCACTGGCCGCATATCAAGACCCACAAATCGGTGCGTCTGGCGCAACTGGAACAGCAACTGGGGGCGAGCGGGATTACCTGCGCCAAACTTTCTGAAGCGGAAGTGATGGCCGCCGGCGGGATCACGTCAGTCCTGTTGGCCTACCCGCTGATTGGCGACGATAAATGCCAGCGCTATGCGGAACTGGCGCGCAAAATAACTATCCGCACTATCGTCGACAGCCTGCCGGGCGCGGAAGGGCTTTCCCGGGCGGCGGTGAAAAATGGCCTGACGTTTAATATTGATATTGCTATTGATTACGGCGCCCACCGCGAAGGTATTCAGCCGGATCAACTGCTGGATTTCGCCCGCGATGTAGCGGCGCTGCCGGGGTTAAGAGTGAAAGGCGTATTCACCTATGCCGGCACCATTTATCAGTATCGTAATGAGGCCGATATTCGCCGGGCGGCGCGGGAAGAAGCGGCGCTGTTAATTAACAGTCGGGATATCCTGAATGCCCATGGTTTTGAGATCGAGATTTTATCCGGCGGTTCGACACTTTCTTCTTTTTATGCCGATGAGCTGAAGGGAATTAGCGAATCCCGGGCCGGGAACTTTATTTTCGGTGATATGAATGCCATTAACGGCGGTATTTATACCCCGGAGAACTGCGCCCTGACGATTTGCGCCACGGTGGTGAGTATTCCGCTGCCAGGTTATGCCACCCTGGATGCCGGAACCAAGTCACTGACCTCGGATCTGTCCGCGACACCGGGCTCTTATGGGCTGATTCAGGAGTATCCGGATGTGGAACTGGTGAAACTGAATGAAGAGCATGGCTATTTACGCTATGACCCGGAGAAAGTTTCCCTGACTATTGGCGAGCAGGTACATATAATTCCCAACCATTGTTGCGTGGTCGCTAATCTGGTCGATGAAATATATGCCTTCCGCAATGGCGAATTCTGCGAAACGATGACTATTGATGCCCGCGGTAAAAGTTATTAATTAACTGAGATTATTATCATGACTGACATTGAATTAACTGCCGATGAACGGCAGGAGCTGGTTACGCTCCTTTGCAGCCTGATACAGCATCCTTCGGAAAACCCGCCGGGGAATGAACAAGCGGTGGCGCTGTTTATTGCCGATGTATTGCGCGGAGAAGGCATTGACACTGAAGTTCAGGAAGTGGTGCCGGGGCGCCCCAATGTGATTGCTCGCCTGAAAGGGCAACAGCCAGGTAAACGGCTGATCTTCAACGGCCATTCTGACGTGGTGCCGTGCGGCGAGGGCTGGTCGGTAGATCCGTTTGCCGCGGTGGTTGACGGCGATCGCATTGTTGGACGCGGTGCGGCGGATATGAAATCCGGGGTAGCGGCGATGATGTATGCGGCGATCCTGATTAAACGCCGCCAGTACGCTTTCAACGGAGAAATTACTCTGCTGTTTAACGTCGACGAAGAGCGGGTTAACCTGGGGATGGAGCACTTTGTCGCTCAGGGCGTTAAGGCAGATTATGCCATTATCGGCGAACCTACCTCGCTGGAGATTTGCGTGGCCCATAAAGGGGTCAGCCGTACCCGTTTGACCACCCACGGTACCGCGGGACATGCGGCGAAAACCCGTAACCCGGACAGCGCTATCGACAAAATGGCGCGGCTGTTGCCGGAGCTGCTCGAAGAATGCTGCCGGGTGAAACAACAGCATCATGCGCTGCTGGGCAATGCCTCCATGCTGGTGACGACTATTCAGGGCGGCAGCGCGCCGAATATTGTGCCGCAGTCGTGCTGTATTGAAATTGACCGCCGGGTATTGCCGGGGGAAATGCGTAATGAAATTAATGACCGACTACAGCGCGCGCTGGCAGGCGCCGGGCTGAAGGCACCGCAGGATTATTCGCTGGAGAATTACCTGTTTATTCCGGCATCGGCCATTGAGCAGTCGCATCCGCTGGTGGAGGCGGCCTGTCAGGCGGTTGATGCGGTAACCGGGACGGCAAAGAAAACGAATTTTGACGCCACCTGTGAAGCGCCTTTCTTTTCGGTGGCGTGCCAGATCCCAACTATTATTATGGGGCCGGGAGATTTAGCCCAGGCTCATGTAAAAGATGAGTTTGTGCGTATTGAAGAATTACACCAGGCCGCGCAAATATATACTTCACTGGCATTAGATTTATTGAAATAAATTATCAGGAAAAACACATGAATATTGAAGCTCGTTTAGCTGAGCTGGGTATTACACTCAGCGAGCCGACTGCACCCAAATTTTCTTATGTACCGGTAAAACAGACCGGCAAATTACTGTATACCTCGGGCAATGACTGCCGGGTGAATGGTGAGCTGATTTACCAGGGAACGCTGGGAAAAGATCTGTCTATTGAACAGGGGCAGGAGGCGGCGCGCCAGTGCATTATCAATATCCTCTCTTCTTTGAAAGGTTACCTTGGCGATCTGGACCGCGTGGCCGGCTGTATCAAGATGCTCGGTTTTGTGCAGAGCGCGGATGACTTTAAAGAGCAGCCGCTGGTAATGAACAGCGCTTCGGATTTGCTGATTGCGGTATTCGGCGAATCCGGAAAGCATGCGCGTTCGGCTATCGGTACCAACACATTGCCTTTTGATACACCGGTTGAAATTGAATTGATTTTTGAAATTAAAGACTAGTCAGAAAAGTAATACACAGCATTCTTGATACCTCCGGGAATATACCCGGGCCCAGTGACGCCATTATTTCGCACTGCGCGCAATGATGGCGTGATTAACATTACAAAAGGATGATATATGTCCAGTCAAGCAAGCCCTCGCCTGAAGCGTTTGCAAATTATGGCATTATTGTTTTTGCTCGTGGCGGGTATTATTAACTTCCTCGACAGAACGTCACTGTCTATTGCCAACACCACGATTCGTGAAGAAATGGGGCTGACGGCGACGGAAATGGGGTTACTGCTGTCGGTTTTCTCATTCGGTTACGCGCTATGCCAGCTCCCGATTGGTATGGTGATGGAGCGTTTCGGGGTTAAGAAAGTTTACGGCTTCGGCATCTTCCTGTGGTCGGCGGCTCAGACCGCGCTGGGATTTGTCGGTTCCTTCAGCCAGATGATTGTTGCCCGCGTGGTGCTGGGTATCGGCGAATCTCCACATCTGCCGACCGGCGTTAAAGTGGTCAACGACTGGTATAACATTCGCAAACGCGGCGTGCCGATGGGTATCGTCAATATGTCGTCGACCCTCGCCCAGGCGCTGGCGCCACCGCTGCTGATCGCCATGATGCTGGCCTTTGGCTGGCGGATGATGTTCATCATCATTGGGGTGAGTGGGATTGTTCTTTCCATTCTGTGGTTTATGTTCTATCGCAACCGCGAAGACGCCGGGCTGTCGGCGCAGGATATCGCGCACCTGGAGGAAGAAACGCCGCCCTCCAGTAAAGAAAAAGTGACGCTTAAAGACTGGGCCGGGCTGTTTAAGCAAAAATCCATGTGGGGCATGATCATTGGCTTTAACGGTGTGGGCTATATGGTATGGCTGTTCCTGACATGGCTGCCATCCTACCTGGAAATGTCGCGCGGTTTAAGCCTTGAGAAAACCGGCTGGGTTGCCGCTATTCCCTTCCTGTTCGGCGCGGCGGGGATGCTGGTCAACGGCGTGGTGGCTGACTGGGTGATGAAGCGCGGCGCGGATAAGATGAAGAGCCGTAAATGGATGATCTGCCTGGGTCTGCTGTGCGCGGCAGGTTTCACACTGCCGGCAGCCTACACAGAAAGCACCTTTATGGCGGTGGCCTGCATCAGTATGGCGCTGTTCTCTATCCACTTCGCCGGCACCTCGGCGTGGGGGCTGATTCTGGTGTCGGTACCGTCGCGTCTGATTACCTCGGTGAGCGGCATCCAGAACTTCGGTGGTTTTATCGGCGGGTCTTTCGCGCCAATTATCACCGGTATGATCCTCGATAATACGGGTTCGTTTACCCTGGCGCTGGTCGCCTCCTCGGTTATCGCTTTTATGGCATCGCTGGTTTATTTCTTTATGGTCAATAAACCGGTCGTTGACCCGGCCGCGGTAAATTAAAGCCGATATAGTCTGAGCCGCCTCGTCAGGGGCGGTTATTTTTTTGTATGGTTTTATATATTCATAATTTATATGAATTACCTTTTAAATATACGCGCCGCATTCTTTTTACAGATTTATATTATTTGTTTTGTGAATATTAAAATTTTTCCGGGAAGCCGTTAATTTTAATCAAGACACCGCGAATCATTTCCAGATGTCCTTCCGCTTTCAGCCTGGCCAGAATACGCATTACGCCGCTGCGTGATAAGAATGTGCGTGACAGAATGTAATTAGCGGCAGCGATCTTGAGTCGGATTTCCGGAGGTTCGTTATCCAGTTCGATCAGTAGTCGGCGAATTATCTCGTAGGCCGAAAGCTGAGAAACGGCCAGACAGTGGGAATAGACTTTCGCTGACGAATAATCAAGGATCTTCGCTACGCTTTCCCACAGGGACTGTTCCTGAATTATTTTATAGGCATCAGTTAACGGCAATGTAGCGTATTCCGTGGTCCCCTGAGTTCGAATATAGAGCTGCCGGGTGTAAGTTAACTGCTGGCTGAGGCCGAAAATATACGGGGCGGTTTCGGAGTTCAGGATCAGACAGTCACTGCTGCGATAGAGGGCTACGCTGCCCTGGAGTAGCAACAGGCACTGGCGTTCATTGTTTTTGTAGGTACTCAGGTTTCTTCTGCCTTCGGTTGTTTTTATCTGGCAACCTTTGCGGAAGTTCTTAATTAATAAATCAATGTGTTGCTGCGGTTTGACCAAATGATCCACAGCATCATCGCGTAACGTTTTATTGTCATATTCACTCATGACTTTGATTTTACTCCATAAAAGCACTCATCTGTAGTTGAGATAAATCTCCTGTGGCTATTATTATGATAATTATCACCTGAATAAAGTCAGTCTTTGTCTACGATTGGACAAAAAACGGATTGTCGGAATCAGGAAAACTGTTCAAAAATATACACTGACAAGGAAGTAACTCAATCATAACGGATAGTATCTTTGTAACAGATTATGAGTGTTAAGCCATTTTTTTGTTTGAAATTTGTGCTGTGCTTCATAACACACAATATAAAATCATTGTCGGCGTATTTTCTTTATTCCAGTCAATGGTCATGGAAAGTACCTGTATACGCTATAGGGAACAGATTATGAAAAGAGTTATTCTGCGAGGATTGTTTGTGGTATCGGCTTTGTCTACTGGCATGAGTTATGCGGCGGACGGGACGATCAACTTTACCGGAAGTATTCTGGATGCTGCCTGTACCATCGATATTGGCAGTGGGAACACTATGACGGTGAACCTTGGCAATGTTGCCAAATCGGCATTCTCCGCCGCCGGAGCGCAGTCTTCGGTCACTAAATTCACCATTAAACTCAAGTCTTGCCCCGGCGCGGTTACCAGCGCGAAAATCAAATTTGATGGCACCAGCGATAGTACCAATAGTGGATTGCTGGCGATTGGTTCGGGAACGGGAAATGCCAGAGGTGTGGCAATTCGGTTAATGACCGCGGATAAAAATAATTTACCTCTTAATGAGCTCAATCAATATAGCTATACGCTGGCAGAAAACAAAGTCAATGAATTAAACTTCTATGCCGCCTACCAGGCAACATCGGCGACAGTGGTGGCCGGTACGACGAATGCGGTTAGCAATTTCACAATAAACTATAATTAACTATACCCATAACAGTACTGTAATGGTGACTCAGGAAAATCAATTCTCGAGAAAATCACCGTCTGGCATGTTATTTGGTAATGGAAGATTTACCTGCAATTTTTACAGGACGTAATATGAATGCGCTATTCAGGTTTTTCAGTGTTCTGCTATTAATGGCGTTGCTAATGCTAAATGCCCGGGCGGGTATTGTTATCGGCGGAACCCGCTTGATCTACGATGGTAATAAAACCGAGTCATCGCTAAGTATTCGTAATCCGGATCGTATTGTCTGGCTTATCCAGTCATGGATTGAGCCTCCTGACCACCATAATCGTATAGATACGGTGCCGTTTATTATTACGCCGCCGCTCTTTCGCCTTGCGGAAAGACAGCAAAATGTGATGCGCGTGGTGCGTACCGGGACATTGCCCGGCGATCGGGAATCGCTTTATTGGTTGAATATAAAGTCTATTCCTTCCGTGGAACGTCGGGACAATACCCTGCAGTTTGCGGTGAAAACCCGGATTAAGTTGATCTATCGTCCACCGGCACTGGCTGCGGAAATGTCGGAAGAGGAAATTTATCATCTGGTATGGCAACTTTCCGGTACTGATATAGAAGTGAAAAATCCCGGCCCCTATTATATTAACTTTAATGATATCTCGGTGAGTGGAGTGCCATTACCTGATGTTTCCTGGGTGGCGCCTTTCTCCACTGCGCACTTCCGGCTACCTAAAAAAGGGCTTTCAGGTGAAATATCTTTTGAGGTAATTAATGACTTCGGTGGTGTCAGTAAAAAATATATGGTTAAAAGCTGATTGTTGATATTTTTATAATCAGGCGGTGGATCGTGACATTTGCCAGGGTAGTAAAATCTCATCGTCCATTAATGATGTACTTTGCCAGTGTCGTATTTTTTCTGTCCGGGTTGAATAAATCCCAGGCAAGCGATTATTTTAATCCGGCATTACTGGAGCTGGATAAATCCGGGGTGCATAGCGCCGATCTGGCGCTTTTTGAATCCGGCGCTCAGGCGCCAGGGATATATCGGGTGGAGATTCTGGTCAATTCCCACACCGTGGATACCCGGGATGTGATGTTTACGGTGGATACGCAAGAAAAAGACAGGCTGACCCCCTGCCTGAGTGTGCAACAACTGGAAGGGTATGGGCTAAAACCAGGCTTACTGCCCGCGCCGTCCGGCGACAATGAGTGCGCCAGTCTGGCCGCCATTCCTCAGGCTGGAGTGAGGTTTGATTTTGCGCAGCAACAACTGTTGTTAAGTATCCCTCAGGCGGCTCTGGTACATACCTCCCGGGGTTATGTCGCGCCCGAGCGCTGGGATGAAGGAATTACGGCGCTGCTGCTCAATTACAGTCTGAGCGGCGCTACGCAGCGTAGTCGGGGCGTCTCTGCCAATAACCTGTATGTTAATTTGCGCCCGGGAGTGAATATCGGCCCCTGGCGGCTGCGCAACTATATGACATGGCAGCGGGATGAGAGTGGCAGACAGCGGTGGGATACGGTGTATAGCTGGCTGCAACGCGACATTGTGTCGCTGAGATCTCGCCTGATGCTGGGCGACAGCGCTTCACCGGCAGATATTTTTGATAGCCTGGCGTTACGCGGTGTGCAAATGGTCTCTGATGACGACATGCTGCCTGACTCCCTGAAAGGCTATGCGCCTGTGATTCGTGGCATTGCACGGTCCAACGCCCGGGTGGTTGTCGAACAAAATGGCTACATGATTTACCAGACCTATGTGGCGCCGGGCGCTTTTCTGATCGCCGATATGTATCCGACCGGCGGTGCGGGCGACCTGCAGGTCACCATTGAAGAAAGCGACGGGAGCCGGCAATACTTTGTGGTGCCGTTCGCCTCTTTGCCAGTGCTACGGCGTGAAGGGAGCCTGAAGTATGCTGCGACCATGGGGCGCTACCAGGCTTATGATCGGCATGGCCGACAGCCTATATGGGGCCAGGCCAGCGCCAGTTACGGATTGCCTGGTGGGTTAACTATCTATGGCGGTGTTCAGCATGCCAGCGTTTATCGCGCTCTGGCGTTGGGCGTGGGTAGTAATCTGGGGAGAATTGGCGCGCTGTCTGCGGATGTCACCCAGGCGGCCTCTTCGCTGCAAAGTACGGAT
This sequence comes from Entomohabitans teleogrylli, assembly GCF_001484765.1. Classification (GTDB taxonomy): domain Bacteria; phylum Pseudomonadota; class Gammaproteobacteria; order Enterobacterales; family Enterobacteriaceae; genus Entomohabitans; species Entomohabitans teleogrylli. The sequence continues at coordinate 20,856 of NZ_LLXO01000044.1, forward strand.
AAACGCCACGGTCAGTCATGGCGGTTACGCTATAGCAAAAGTGTGGCGCAGACCGGTACTTATATCAGCGTTGCCGGTTATCGTTATTCCACGCGCGGTTATTACAACCTGCAGGAAGTGCTGGATTCACGAAGCAGCGCTGATTTTCTTGTTGAACGGCGGCGCCAGCGGACTGAGCTGACGCTTAACCAGCCGCTGGGGGAAAACCGGGGATCGCTGTCAGCCAGCGTGGTTCGCGAAGATTACTGGAACAAGCCCTATGGGATGGTCTCCTGGAGCCTTGGTTATAACAATAGCTGGCGGGGGATTGGTTACAGCCTGGTGTACACCTGTGGCAAAAATGGCCGCGCCGGAAATAACGGTAGCGATATTTCAGATCAACAAGAGCGAACGGTGGCGCTGAATATCAGTGTTTCGCTGAGCCATTTTATGCCAAATACCTGGGCCAACTATAACCTGATCCAGGGGCCTCATAACTCCGTGCGCCATTCCGCAGGGATCAGCGGCGTCGCGCTGAAAAATCGCGCCCTGAACTGGAATGTCCAGCAAGGATACGATGCCGGCGGCCAGGGGTATTCCGCCAGCCTGAGTGCGAATTATAAAGGCGCATCCGGGGAAGGGCGTCTGGGCTACAGCTACAGTGAGGATTTCCGGCGTGCCAGCTATGGCATTGATGGCGGCATTCTGCTTCATGGCGATGGTATAACACTGGCTCAGTCGCTGGGGGAGACGAACATCCTGGTGAAAGCGCCGGGCGCTGCCGGGGTGGCGGTGAATAATCAGGATGGCGTAATCACTGATTCGCGGGGATATGCCGTCGCCAACTACGCGTCACCATATCGGGAAAATGATGTCGTGCTGAATACAACGACGTTGCCGGAAGAGGTGGAATTAACGCTGGCGGCGCAAACTGTGGTGCCGGGCAGGGGGGCGATTGTCAGAGCAAATTTTGCCACCCATTCCGGTAAGCGGATATTAATGACTCTGTATCGGGCTGCCGGGCAGGTAGTACCGTTTGGCGCCATGGTAAGTCTGGATGGCGGTAGTTTCATTGTTGGTGAAAAAGGTCAGGTCTATATTACCGGCGCGGCGATGTCCGGTACGCTGCTGGTTAAATGGGGCAACGCCGGTCGCCAATCCTGTCGGGTAAGTTATTCATTATCCCGTCAGCAAAATCATTCCGGTATTTTCTTTAGTCATGGATATTGTCATTAATGGAAAATAAAAATCACGGTCTGTGCAGTATTTTTTTTAGCGCGCTGTGGCCTCTGTTATTACTATATAGCTGCCATGCCGGTGCCTGTAAATATATTAATGGCTATACAGAAAGAAGGTCGGTTGTGAATTTTGGCGATGTCGTTATTCAGCGGGATACACCTGCGGGAACCGTACTGGCGCGCGTGGAGGATGCCAGCCTCGATAATATCAAGGAGAATATCATTGAATGTGATAGTGCGCCAAAGGTGATGAGATATGCTGATTCCACCTATAGCACCTTTGTGTACAACGGTATTACCTATTTTGATATCGGGGTCCCCGGAGTTGGTTTGCGCATGAGCAGCAAATCCGGTTACTGGCAGGCCGTTTGGCATGGCGGCGCGTTACCTGTTCGTCTGCAGGGGGGGGTATGCGTGTCTTCTGTTTTGTTTTACCGATATTGCGGGGGATCGTGGGGGAGGGGAGGCTTAATTTTTGAACTGGTAAAAACCGCAGAGCAAAGCGGTTCGGGGCCAGCGAAAAGCGGCGGGACGTTAATTCGCGCATCGGTAGAGAACTATTTATACGCCTATACTTTTACCCTCGCGCCTGGCTTTATCAATACGGTGAAATGTAATGTTGTCACCGGCGATCTTAATTTTTCGATTGGCGATGTTTCAGTCGCCGAATTTAACCATCATATTGGTACGGTTTCGGTGAAAAATAATACCCAGTCTCTGGTTCTGGACTGCGATCTGGCCGTCAACATCCATATTACACTGCATGGAATACAAAACCCTGATGTGAATGACCAAAGCGTGCTGGCGCTTACCGGGCGAGGGAGAGCGGGGGTCGCCGATGGAATTGGCGTGCAGTTGCTTTATGACGGTACGCCTTTGCAGCTTAATCAACGTTTACGTCTCAGGTCAGACAGCCCGCGGGGAGTAGTACGCTTTCCAATTACCGCGCGCTATTACCAGACGAAGAGCACCGTGGTGCCAGGAGAGGCAAACGCCGTCGCCACGCTGGTCATCACCTATCAGTAAATAGTCAGGAGGCGCTATGGCACCATCAAAGCGTGTGCGGCTGGCAATAATAGTGATGGGGATTTTCGGCTATTGCGCTCAGGTCCCAGGGGCTGATGTGGTGACGTTGGCGGTTTTCGGCAGAATTACTGCGCTACCCTGTGAGGTAGCCAGCGATAGTCTGGCCAGGAGTGTGGATCTGGGAAATGGCGCCAGGATAATAAAATCAGCGCTTCAGGGCGCCGGAAGCGCGACGCCGTGGGTGCGTTTTGATGTCAATGTGATCAACTGTCCTCCCGGTACGCGGCTGGCGACTATCACATTCAGCGGTAATCCGGATCCCTCTCACCCGGAGGATATGTACCAGAACAACGGTACTGCCAGTCGGGTCGCGGTTCAGCTTACTGGTACCGGCGGGGAAAAATTCGGCAACGGAAGACGGTTTACCGGAACGATACACAATAACCGCTATAGCTATCATTTACAGGCGCGCCTGTTCAGCGCTCAGGGACAAACTACTTCGGGAACCGTTAACTCCACGGTGACGATATCCTTCACCTGGCAATAGTGACAGTCTCCCGCGGCGCAATCGCCCCGCAGAAGACGCCAGAGTCATGATGCAGAAACTTCCGCAGGGGCTGTTTTTGTCGCCATCAGGGTCAGTAGTCGGGCAAGGCATATCACCGTCAGAATGCCGCATCCCAGCGCCAGCATATGAAACGAGAGGCGTCCTCCGGCTTCGAGATACAGCCAGCGCGCTATTTCTACCGAACCGGCACAGGCGCTGAGTACCACAATATTCAGGGACGCTGAGACGGTGCCTTTCGGCAGATCGTTAGAAAACAGCGTAAAGCGGAACAGGGTCGGAAAAACCGCGCCAACGCCAAATGCGTAGATACTGGTGCCGGCGACCGACCATATCCAGACGTGGGGATAAAGTTGGTTGCCTGCAATCAGTAGCGCCAGACCGGTAATCTGTATTGGTACACAGCGCCAGATAAAGCGTGGTGAGGTGGGATCCTTGATGAATTTAGCGATCATCATATTGGCAAGGATCACGGCGCCAAACACCGGGACCTGGGTCCAGGCAAACTGTCCTGAAGACATCCCGCCATCATCGATCAGGATCACCGGCGATACCGCTACCCAGGTCATCATAGGTACATAGCTGAAGGAGATGGTCGCCACGCCGGCGATAAATATCCGGTTGCGGAATACCTGACGGAAATCCTGCAGGACGCTGATGACATTAAATGAAACGCTTTTCTGTTTAATGGTTTCCGGCATACACAGCAGCAGCCCCAGCCAGGCGATAAACCCCATACCAGCGATGATTCCGAACAGGGATTTCCAGTGCATAAAATGTATCAACGTGGCGCCGACCAGCGGACCGATGATCGGCGCAATCAGTACCACGGAGGTGATGATCGCCATCAACTTTATGCCTTTGGTTTCCCCGAAGGCTTCCTGAATCGTCACATACCCGACGGTGGCGATAAAGCAGATGCTGGTGCCCTGAACAATGCGCGCCAGCAGATATTGCTCCATGGTGGTAGTAAACAGCGTCGCCAGGCAAGCCAGGGTAAAGATCAGCGCCCCGCTGAGCAGTACCGGTCGGCGTCCCACCCGGTCGGAAAGCGGACCGAGCAGCCACTGTAACGCCATGCCGCCAGCCATATACATACTGATGGAGGCCGGCGCCAGGCTGACATCGGCATTAAATTCCCGTACCACATGAATGATTCCTGGCTGGATCATATCCGTGGTCAGGTAGGCGGCGAATTCATAAAGAATCAGCGCCACCGGAAAAAGCAGCAGAGAAAGTGGTGAAGAAATCCGGTGCATAAAAGAGTGACTCCTTAAATATCCTGCGCTTTGCGGGCCAGCAAAACGTACAAACTGTCAGTGAAATCGCTACCCGATGGCCAGTCCTGCTCCGGGAGGCGCTGCACCTGCCGGAAATCGTATTGCTCAAGCAGCACCAGATACTCTTCGTCGCGCCAGGCCTGGGTCTGGCTGCCAAAGCGGCGCGTGACGCCAGATGGGGTAATCGCCCACCACAGGGTAGAGGCGGTTTGCGTCGCGGCATTCCAGGCGCTTTCCGTCAGCAGCAGATGAGGTTCAGCAAGAAACAATCCCTGCGGGCAGCTTTCCCAGCGCGGCTGCGCCATCCCCATATTTTGTACCGCCTGAAAAGTGTGAACCTCGAGTAATAACCACCCTCCCGGGCGCAACTGACTGGCGATGTGTGACAGCAGGTGACGGGCATCTCCGGCGCTGAAAACATTAAATTCACCGAAGGTCATCATGATGAGATCCTGAGGCGTTGTGGCAACAAAGCGGCGTACATCCTGCTGCTGATAATGAATGCTGAGGTCTGCCCGTTGCGCCTCGCGGCGTGCGTGGTCGATCGCCGCCGGGGAAAAATCCACCCCGGTACAGCGAAACCCCCGGCTGGCAAGGCGCTGCGTATAAAACCCCGGCCCGCATCCCAGGTCCAGGATGCGGGCTCCGGCGGGTAACTGGCCGGCTATCCACTCGACCTGTTGTTCGATAAGCGAAAAGCGCCGGCTGGCCCAGTCATGCTGCTGAGAAAGGTGGTTTTCCAGCATACGCTGGCTGAATTCTGGCTCATCCCAGGGGATTTTCTGTTCGTTCGCCGCCAGGGTTACCGGTCGGCGAGCGTGAATAATATCGTTGAGATCCATGGGGTTTTCCTTAAATTGCCCCCTGTTTTGCGGGGCGAGTTTATTTTTCGACACGTCCGATCATTGTGATGAAATTGAAGTTGTGGTCGGCTTTGGCGGCCATCGGATCCGGGGCGCACTGGCAGCGAGCAACAGAGGGTTGTGGTGACTCATTGTTAACCTCACTCCGCGCGGCATTAACGATGGCGCGGGGATAAACAACGAAATTCAATATCGCAGGGGGAAAGCGTAAAATGACGATCCCGGAAAACCGATATGGCTATGTATTGAATTTCGTGCAATCAAAACCACTGCCTGAGCGCGATAGCATCAGACAAAAATGGGGCTTTTCTGGCTAAAAGCAGAAAGCGTTACTGATTACGCACAATCGTCAACACATAAACTCCGGAATGCTAAGAAATGGCGCAGAAAAGATACTATACACCTGAAATTATATATTGATTGATATCAATATTATTTGTGTGGTTAATGGATGGTGCATCTATTCCTGGTGGAGGCTCTGTGGACAGCAGTGGGTCATTTCCTATACGTAACCGGCTGGCGCCGGATGTGGAAGCGTTTTGTCTGATCTCCGATCGCGCTTTTGCCCGCCATAGTCACGATCAATTTGGCGTTGGCGTCATTCTTTCCGGCGGCCATCGCTCCTGGAGCGGCAACGGCATGGTCGAAGCGGGGCCCGGGCAGGCGATCATGGTGAATCCTGGCGAAATGCATGATGGCTCACCGCTGGCCGGGCAAAAGCGTCGCTGGCAGATGTTGTACTTTACGCCTGAGCAGATTTATCAGCGGTCGGGAAAGCGCGATTTTGAATTTTTGCGCCCGGCGGTGGACGATCTGCTGCTGAGCCAGCGAATCATGGACTATTTTAATGTGGTTGCCGACGGTCATGCTGAATTGCTGGCCGTGGAACAGAGTGGCCAGCTACTGCTGCAAAGGCTGTTTGCCCGGCACGGAACGTCCCGGGTTACGCGCGACGCAATGCCTGGGGCGGATCTTCGCCGCGCAGTGGAGCGCCTGGAAACTGCGTCAGACGCTGTGTCGCTGCAGGAACTGGCTCAGGATACCGGCCTGAGTCGTTTTCAGGTGATACGAGCTTTTGTCCGGCAACTGGGTATTACGCCACATGCCTATCTTATTCAGGCGCGCGTGCGCCGGGTTCGCTGTCTGTTGCTGGCCGGGAGGAGTCTGGCACAGGCCGCCGTTGAGGCAGGTTTTGCCGATCAGAGTCATATGACCCGCGCATTCCGGCGCCAGTTTGGTATTTCTCCGGGTCAGTATCAGACAGTTCTACGCTGAGTTCATCTGCAATTTCGTTCAAGACGCATTGCCGCGCCATCGCGATGATGGCGCCACTCTATGCCGTATCAGGAACGCTGTGTATGACACTCTCTTTTTTTATCACTTCACTATTTATTGTACTGCTGCCCGGTGTTGGGGTGATGTATACCCTGGCGATGAGTGTATCCGCAGGGCTGCGCGCCGGGATTCTGGCTACCGTGGGATGTACGCTGGGCACCTTGCCACATTTACTGGCGGCGGTGTCCGGCGCGGCGCTGTTTCTTGAGGATAATCCGCGTTTTTTGGTGGTGATGCAGTATGCGGGAGGTGTGTGGCTGCTGTACATGGCGTGGCAACTTTGGCGGGACAGTAGCCAACTGGAATTCCGTGATAAGGAAAATGCTACCGGGCGACAAATTATTGTCCTGGCGATTTTAATGAACGCGCTAAATCCAAAGCTTACGCTGTTCTTCTTTGCGTTTTTACCGCAGTTTGTTGCCGGAGAGAGGCACGTAGTGGCGCAGATGACAATGCTGGGCCTGGTGTTTGTGTTGATGACCTTTGTCGTTTTCTTGCTTTATGCGCTGTTTGCGCTGGCGCTGCGCCAGGCTTTGTCTTCCCGACCGGCATGGTACATCTGGTTTCGCAAAGGGGTTGCCGTACTGTTTGTGCCGATCGCTGTCAGTATGATGCTGGGGATATCCGGTTTTTAGGGAATGGCGGCAATTCTGTGGGAAAACCAATCGATTTGGCTATTAAATACCCGGTTGGGATTTTTTTTAAAATTACTCCTTGCCAGCGCAGAATTACGGCCTATAATTCGCCGCCACTGCCCGGGGAAATGTGAATGACTTCACAATATGATGGGTGGTGATAGAGAAAATCCTGAATGTCAGGGTTGACTCTGCAAGAGGAACGCG
>NZ_KQ947387.1 GCF_001484765.1 Entomohabitans teleogrylli
CGACATTACTAACTGAAGGTTGTATCTAATACTGGGGGCAGGTCAATTTAATTGGTTCAAAATCGGTACTGTGCTAAATCAGAGACTCTTAGTCTTTCCGGAAACTTCAGATAAATTCAAACGAAGTGATGTCATTTAATGATGAATGCCTTATCTGATGATTGTATTCCCTGCTCCAGTTGTCGACTTTCTCCTGCACATTTTCCAGTGACAAAAAAACTGTGAATGCTCAGGCATTCGCCCCATAGACTGTTGTTAAATAGCGCATTCAACGGGGTGTCTGTTGGTTTTTTTCGAGGAGCAAAAGTCCATAGTAATACTGTGCTCATATATCCATTTATCCATACCTAAATAAACTGTTTGGTGTTATCGGTCTGCATGCTCTCAGGGAGGTCGTTATCCAGCGCCCGAAGTCCTTAATTACCCTCACCACATCCTCGTGTAAGCAGACCTGTTTTAGTTTCATGAACTTTTTGAGATATTCGTAGTTTCAGCCATTAGCCGGCACTCTTCCGGCGTCAGGTTTTTCAGGGATTCATGAGGCCGCTCGTTGTTATATTCCATCAGCCAGCGCTCTGTAATTTCCCGTGCTTCGTTCAGTGTTCTGAACAGGTAAAAATCCAGGATCTCTGTCCGGTATGTCCGGTTGAACCGTTCGATAAACGCATTCTGTGTTGGCTTACCCGGCTTGATATATTCGAGCTGCACGCCATGTTCTTCGCTCCATTGTGCCAGCGCCATGAGACCAGTTCTGGCCCGTTGTCCATCCTCATTTTTAGCGGATAGCCGCTGTTTATCACTATCCTGTCCAGTACCCGGACAACTCGCTGAGCCGGGATATTCAGGTCGATTTCTGTCGCCAGTGCTTCACGGTTAAAATCATCCACCACATTGAAGGTCCGGAAGCGTCTGCCACAGACCAGCGCATCATGCATAAAGTCTATCTATCAGCTCTGGTTAAGTGCCTCTGGCGTCACCAGTGGCGCCGGGTTGCGTACCGGCAGCCGCTGTTTTCCCCTACGACGAAAATTCAGTTTCAGCAGGCAGTAAATCCGGTGAACACGTTTATGGTTCCAGGTATTGCCCTGCCTGCGCAGCAGCCGGAACAGCTTCTTAAAACCGTAGGGCGGATAGCGTTCTGCCTGTTCAGTCTGCGCACAGATCACCGGTTCATCACGTCGGGTATCGGGCTGATAAAAATAGACCGTCCTGCTCAGCGATAACGTCCTGCAGGCCTGACGTAAACTCATGGCAAATTGCGCCGTCAGATAGCTGACGAGTTCACGCTTTATCGCTGGTTTTAAAGCTTTTTTTCGATGACGTCTTTCAGTGACCGGCACTCAAGGCTGAGATCAGCAAACATCTGCTTAAGCCTCCGGTTCTCATCTTCCAGATCTTTGATTTTTTTAATATTGGCCGCTTCCATCCCGCCATACTTTGCCTTCCAGTTGTAATAGCTGGCTTCCGAAATAGCGGCTTCACGGCACACATCCTTGACGGTACGTCCTGCTTCGACGGACTTCAATACGGCGATGATCTGGTGTTCAGTGAATCGGATCTTACGCATTGCGATCTCCTCGGGGGACATAATCAGTATGCCGGAAGATCTCTAAAAGTGAATGGTTCGTTTTGCAGGGATACTTACATAGTCACTCTGGAAATGGAATGCCACGGTCAATAAACTCATTAACCTTTTCTATTTAATCTGAGGTCCAATATATTGGGTTAAGTTAGCTCTTCTTTACTGAAAGATGAATGAAATCGTAAAATAATCGCCATCATAATTTTATTTTTAACTGTATGTATATAAAAAATATTTTTTGATTTTCATGCGATATTTCAGGCTGAAATCGCCATGTTAACCACTTCGTCCTTCACCTTTATATGGTATGTCTTTCTCATCGTGATTAATGTTTCACATGTTACATGCGAAACCCACCTTCTTTCTGAGACCATTCACAGTATTTTGGCTACAGGGAGATCACCCCACCGTGTAGTGTAAGCCGGTGACAGCATATCTCGTTTCATCTGCCACTCAGGGGATATGCCCCGTCCTGCGAACCACACTTTACCAATCCCTGAATGATTTATCCCATCAAGGACCTTCATCAATTGGTCGCTGTGTGCCCGGGGCTGTATTCCATCAAACAAGTTGAGCTGTGAAACGCCGGTAGGTGTGAAATCATTCAACATCACCCCTGCCTTAGCGTACCGGTGCCCGGGTATCCATATCCTGTCCAGCGCTTTGACTGCAGCGGCAATAATATCCCGGGTGTCTCGGGTTGGTGTGTTCAGTTTCTCTGTGGCCACGTTGGCGTAGTAGGGTTCATTGATAGCAAAAGGCGAGCTCTTGATTAAAACTGAGATATGCCGGCAATACTGCCGTTCACCACGCAGCTTCTCTGCCGCGCGCTCCGCATACAGACAAACCGCCTGGCGGAGTTCGTCATAATCGGTGATACGTTGTCCAAAACTGCGGCTGCAGACAATCTGCTGTTTCGGTGGGGGCGCTTCTTCCAGCGAAATACAACTCTCTCCGTTGAGTTCCCTGATTGTTCTCTCCAGAACAACACTGAAATTTTTTCGGATAAAGGCTGAATTCGCGCGGGCCAGCTGCAGCGCTGTGGTGATACCCATTGTGTTCAGTTTCTTCGAAATCCTCCGGCCCACACCCCAGATTTCTTCCACAGGCTGCAGCGACAGCAATTTCTCTGTCCGGCGGGGATTGCCCGTCGTCAGGGCCAGCACACCGCCAAATTGCGGCCATTCTTTCGAGGCCCATTGAGCCGACTTCGCCAGCGTTTTCGTCGGTCCAATACCGATGCCAATGGTCAGCCCCGTCCCGTTGCCGACATGGACGCGCAGTTGCCGGCCGAAATCCTCGAAATCAATGCAGCTGTTGATGCCTCGGATATCGAGGAACATCTCGTCAATGCTGTACTGCTCCACGCGTGGCGCCAGCTCCTCGAGATGAGACATTACCCTGTTCGACATAGACGCATAGAGCTCGTAATTGCTCGAGAACGTGATGACTGGCTCCGGGAATTGTGCCGTCTTCAGCTGAAACCACGGTACCCCCATTTTGATGCCCAGCCCCTTTGCCTCTTTTGAGCGCGCGATGACACAGCCATCGTTGTTACTGAGAACCACAACAGGTTTGTCCCGCAGGTCAGGACGGAATACCTTTTCGCAGGATGCGTAGAAGCTGTTTACATCTGCCAGAGCGAACATCTTTACTCCCGGGTTTTGTGCACGAAAGCGGTGACCACACCGAATATCTGCAGGTGTTCAGGATCGGGGTATAAAGTGGGATAGGCCGGATTCATCGCCTGAAGGGCAGGGCGTGGCTCCAGCAGAAGCCTTTTCACCGTGAATTCGCCTTCCACTTCCGCAATAACGATATCGCCGTGCTGTGGCCGTTCTGCTTTGTCCACTATCATCAGGTCGCCACTGTACAATCCGATATCGGTCATGGAGTTGCCTATTGCCCTGACGAAAAATGTGGATGCTCTGTGCCTGATACAGTATTCGTTAAGATCCAGTTCGGCTTCCACGTAGTCCTGTGCCGGGCTGGGGAATCCGGCAGCGCAGCGCTCCATGAACAGGGGAAGGGGGATAAACTCAGGATCGGACGGAGCCGCAAGAAATCGCAACATGTGATACCTCATAATAATACTGTATATTAATACAGTATTATTGATTGGGGTATTCCATGTTTTCAAGGCCCGTTCCGGAAGTATTTCATAGCGTATTGTTTTACCCGTTAATTTAGTTATCCACCGTTTCTGTGAATAACCCTGTTAGCGATTGTCCTGAACCGGCTGGATAAGGTTCTCTCCCTGATTCCGGATGTTGCCCACCATGCGACTGACCGGATACCAGATAAACGCATCCGGTGGAAGCATCTCATCCCGCATAATATCTTCCGCTTCCTGGCGGGTGACTCTCTGCCGCATCCAGTCACGCGCTGCGGCCGGTGTGAGAACCATCGGTCTGCGGTCGTGGATATCGACCAGTCCGTTCCCGGCCACGGCGGTGACGATCATGAATCCCTCATGCTCATCACCGTGGTCAAATGGCGCCCGCCCGATAGCTGCCATATAGATGGGCTGACCATCTTTCCGGTGGATGAAGTAAGGTTGTTTTTTCCCGTCTTCTTTTTTCCACTCGAACCAGCCATCAGCCGGGACCACTGCACGGCCGTGCTCCAGGAGAGGCCGGAACATACGGCTGGTCGCTGCGGTTTCACTTCGGGCGTTAATCAGGGGTGGTTTGTCCCACCACGCGGGAGCGTAGCCCCAGTAAACAGGATCAAGCTGCAGCTTTCCGTCACGTTCATTCAGCAACAAAACTTTTGTCCCCGGAGCCACGTTGTAGCGACCAATGGGGACCGGATCATACGGGATATCCGGTGATTCCTCTGCTATTAGGGAAAGATATTCCTCCCGGGTTCCCGCCTGGGCAAAACGTCCACACATAGTCACCTCCGCCAGCATTACCCCTCAGTGAAGCATAGTCACGGATGTCACGCCGTGCCGCTACTGTAGCCGGCCCGCTTCGAATGCAAGGGTTCGCTGTCGCCGGTGTCCTCACCCGGTCGCAGTTTATTCAAAGGCGTTATCCACTGTCTTTCCGTCGTTTTCCGGCTCAATTTTCGCTGTCAAACCGTCCAGCCAGTGTCTGCTTTTTCACTGCGCTGCGGCTTGCGGCACCGCCCCTGCATTCTCCGCTTTTCGCCCGGCTGTCGTATCGGCACGGCGTAACTGGCGCCGCATTTATGTAAGGAGATAGCTATGTCCCGACTCATGCTGGGAGACTGTGTGCAAATCATGTCCCGTTTTCCTGATACCGCTGTCGATTTTATTCTGACCGATCCTCCATACCTGGTGAATTACCGGGACCGCTCCGGACGCTCCATTGCCGGCGATAAGAATGCTGAGTGGTTACAGCCGGCGTGCAATGAAATGTTCCGGGTACTTAAACCGGATTCGTTAATGGTGAGCTTTTATGGGTGGAATCGTGTTGATACGTTTGTGGCTGCATGGAAAAAAGCAGGCTTCCGGATCGTTGGCCATCTGGTTTTTGCCAAAACGTATGCCTCAAAGTCGGCGTTTGTCAGCTATCAGCACGAAAGTGCTTACCTGCTGGCAAAAGGACGCCCGACGTTGCCGGCGAATCCGTTACCGGATGTTTTACCCTGGAAATACACCGGTAACCGGCATCATCCTAATGAAAAGCCCGTCTCCAGTTTGCGGCCGCTGATTGAATCATTCTCTATGCCTGGCGGCATTGTCCTCGACCCGTTTGCCGGTTCTGCTTCCACCTGTGTGGCCGCCGCGCTTTCCAGGCGCCGGTTTGTGGGTATAGAACTGTTACCACACTACCACGCGGCCGGATTACGCCGCCTGTCTGCTGTTCAGCGAGCCATGTTACACCCTGCTGCTAACGACGAAATACCGGAGGCCGCATGAAAAATTATGAGGGACACGAACAGCTTCGGGACGACCTGGCTGAGCTGGCAAACAGCATGAGCGACGTGCGTATGCGCATACGGGAACTGGAAGTGAAATATCACGATGGATGCCCCGCGCTGGTTGACGCGCTGGCCGCTGATTTTCTACGCACGCTCAATGAGCAATATCTGAGCGTCTACATACGTGTGCTGGCGTTCAGCGACTGTTTTCACGACTGACCCAGACCGGCCTTCTGACCCGAATAAGGAGATTACCCATGTACGGAACCCGTGAAGCGCTTTGTTATGAACTGGCGCGAATGTTTACCCCGGATGAACCCCTGTCACTGCTGGTCTGGACGGAAGAGGGGATTCACACCGCGTGCCGGGAACTGCGCCCGACAGATGAAGAGATTACGGCCCTGCTGGCAACAATTGGCAACAACACCATGAATGTTTATCGCCGGGATGGTGTCACGGAAGCATCAGTGTACGACCTGCTGGTCCTCCACTGTGAGGCCGTTAACCGACAGGTGATGGTTCCGGCGCAGGTACTTTCGCGTCTGGTGCATGATGCAGAACGTGAACTGATCCACCAGGAGGGGCTGGCGTGGGAGGCTGGCGGGGCCACCCCCGAGCGTATCCGCCAGGGAATGGCGGACGTTAAAGTGCTGAAAGCATTACTTGCCGCGTGAGATGAGGCCGGGGGGTAACCTCCGGCTTTTTTTCTTCTTCGGATGTCGCGCAGCCGCTCCGCTTTTCCTGCTCATCCTCCACGCTGTTCCGGCTTCGCGGTGAGTAACGTCCCGTGCGGCCTGCGGCCTGCGGCTTACGCCGTGCCTCTACTATAGCCGGGCCGCGGCTGATGCAAGGGAAGCGTAAACGCCGTCACCTTCACCCGGTCGCAGTTTTTTTTCAAAGGCATTATCCGCCGTCTTCCCGTCGTTTTCCGGCTCAGTTTTCGCCGTCAAACCGTCCAGCCAGCTCCTGCTTTTTACTGCGCTGCGGCTTCGGTGACGCCCTTGCATCCTCCGCTTTTCGCCCGGCTGTCGTGTCGGCACGGCGTAAGCCGGAATACAGACGACACTGACCACGGAGGATTTTTTATGCGCAATACGACCACCACACCGGCTGTCTACGTTGGCACCTACCACAAATACAACTGCGGCAGCATTTTCGGCAAATGGTTTGACCTGACGGAGTTTGACGGCAGGGAGGATTTTTACGAGGCCTGTCAGGCGCTGCATGCCGATGAATGGGATGCCGAGTTTATGTTCCAGGACTGGGAGGGCATTCCGTCACAGTTCGTCTCTGAATCATCCGTCGACTGGGAGTTTATCGCCGCTTACAAACGCGCTCAGGAAGAGAGACGGGATGCCGCGTTTGTTGCCTGGGCAGAGTATACCGGCGAGTGTGACTATGACGCGTTTGATAATGCGTACCTGTAGTGACCTGCATATGAAATAGGCTCGACCTGCATTTACCGCTCATTATCAGCCCACATTGGCTGCAACCAACGCTGCTCTCAAACCCACAATACCTGCAAATGAGCCTGCATTTATCCCTGTCGACCTACATTCCATTTTCGCAAACCCACATTAGCTGAAAATGAAAAATAGACCATCAGCCTTCATTCAGAAGGCTGATAATATTAAAAATATGGATTATATGGGTAAACCAGCGGCCAAAATTCGATCCCGTAATTCGGCGGTGCGAGTCGGATCTAACTGGTGATTGAACAATGCCCGGATTTCTGCAGGTTTGGCATCAAACTGTTCGACCATATCTTTGAGTCGGTAACCATGACGAGTAAGCGTTGGTTCCAGGTCATCGAGTTTGCGAGACAACACGCTGTCAACCAGATCCGCTGTGACAGGACGCTCCCCGGTGAGGTAACCGGCTTCCAGAGCAAGCGTTATGTGCTGCTGTACCTGCAATGGCGTACGGAGTTTTGTCGCCAGAAGATCGATAGCTTCCTCCGTCAATATGCTGCTGGCGCTATTTTGTTGCTCTGAACAACTCGCCAGTAGCCACTGAATGTATTCCCGCTGGCTACCGGCAATACCATCGAGGGTAAAAATCTCCGTACGGTAGCCTATCTCTTCCATTGTCGGTCTGCGCAGGTCATTGCGCAGTTTAGGATGTCCGGCAAGGATCACTGATAACCTACCACCACCGTCTTCGACTACTTCCATCAAACGTTTCAGCCCGATGAGTGTGTGGCCGTTAAGATCGTGGGCTTCATCAACAAATAATGCTACCGGACGTTTGCCTTTTTTCACCAGTTCCTGCAATTCGCGCTCGCGTCGCTCTCCCTGTTTTGGGATCTGGACGGCCTTATCCTGGACCAGGTCATAAAACAGAGCTGAAATCAGCGTGGCCAGTTTGATGCTGTTTTTCTCCACAGACAGTGATTTGGCGACAGTGACCTTGTTTTCCTCTCGCAAAATTTGCTGGAGCCGCCGGAGTGTTACCGTTTTTCCGCAACCCACAACACCGCAGAGGGCAATCAGACGACCTTCCAGAATGGCCGCTTTGATGTCTTTCGTCAGTTGCTTGTGCGTATCGGTTTCGTAATACCCGGCCTGAGTCAGTGGGTTTGTCAGACTGTAATATCGCATGACCTCAACTCGCATGATCGCCTTCCTTTTTGTGTTTGCGGAAATACTCCCGTACGCGGTCCAGTACAATCCTGCGTATGAGCGTTTCACCCAATAACTGCTCAATAAACTGCCTGTCAGCCAGAGATAGCCTGGCCAGCGGCGTAGCAAGTTCCCCGGCAATCGCCAATTTGGCCGCAATGGTACTGGCATAGCTCTCTTCGGCCATTGCAGGGAATGACTGTCTGGGAATTTCATGGGAAACAGGTTGTGAAATGAGCGCAATATTTTCACCTGTCAGTGCGGCAATGGGGAGACTGAGCTGTTGTGCCAGATTTCGGATTCGCTCAGCTTTCTGGCTGACAGCACCTTTTCTGAAAGCGCGGTATCGGTTCAGCGGGATCGGGCCTGCGACAGGGTAATATGGGCCAGTTCGCTTACCATCAAATTCAACATGCAGCTCATTATCAAACAACCCCCACAGCAGCAATACGGTTTCTCCCGCCAGATCAGGATCAATTTCATAGGCGGTCCCTTCCACCATGATTCTGGCATCAATACCCACTTTGCGCCGTTCAGGCTCCCGGGCAAAGCGGCAGTACTGCTCCCAGTTGCACATTTCACGGATCCCTTCCGGGGGAAGATTGAGTAGCCAGTCCTCCCGGCGTGAATGCGGCTGCGAACGGTGCGGTTGTTCATTGTAGTGAAGCAGGTAACGCAACAGCCAGTCATTGGCCTGCTGCTCCGTTTCAGGTTTATGAAAATGGTACAGCGTTTCGTGGGCTTCCTTGACGGTACGAAAAGGGCGCTCCACCTTACCTTTAGAGCGGGCTGTCACACGTTCACCATCCTTTCCGGCAGGTATGTGCGTCAGCCAGTCGACACCCAGCGACAGCATGACATCCTGAAAAACACGGCTTTTGGCAACGGGTCCATTATCGAGATAAAGCATTTTAGGTCTGCCCTGTATAGGAAAGCCGGGGTCAGTTTTTGGAGCCATCGCGGCATAGAGGAAGCGCAGGGCTGATTCCGCATCCTCACCATAAACGCAGTGATATTCCTGGTAAGCTACACCGCTCCTGTCATCCACGACGCTGAACAATGTCAGGGTCGGCTCGCCTTTAGCCGGGTCAATCCATTCAGGAACATCAATATGCTTCAGGTCGGATGGCGACATATCAAACTGCCAGCAGTCATTACTGCACTCAGCCTGAAAACGCACCGCTGGCGGTGGGCGGTGTAGCCGGGGCTGATCCAGGTGCCAACCAGAAAGCCAGCGGTTAACTGTACTGCGGGTCAGTACCCCTTTCGGTGCCTGAAAATGCCCTTGCTCCGTATCAACACCATAATCCTCCAACAGCTCAATCGCCCGGCGGGTGGAAAGATGACGACCTTTCTTATTGGTCGTACGAAATTTAAGTGCCGCGACCAGCTCGCAGTACCGCTCCATATCCTTTCTGGGCAGCACTCTCGGCTGTCCATGATCCTGTCGGTGCGCTGCATGAGGTTTCAGCAAATCGTTAAGCGCCCGGTACACCGATGTGGCAGACAGTCCGTACAACTCAGACATTGTGGCTATCTGAGAGGCCCGCTCAGGACTTTTGGACGGCAGACGTTCCAGCCGCTGACGAAGCTGTAATAATGCCTCCACTGGAATACTTTTACGCCAGCCCGGTGGCATCCTGTGCAGCCTTATTGAGATAGTTATAGAGCGTTGATTTGGAAATTCCCATGATGCTGCAGATTTCCTCTATGGTGTGGTTGCGCTCCTGATGTAACTTCAGCGCCAATGCTTTTTTCGTCGGACTGAGCAGAGCTGGTCGTCCGCCCTGACGTCCCCGCATACGGGCGGCCGACAGACCAGCCTGGGTGCGTTCACGTACCAGATTGCGCTCGAACTCCGCCAGTGCACCAAAAAGATGGAAAACCAGGCGGCCCCCACTGGACGTGGTATCAATATTTTCCTGAAGACTGCGTAAGCCCACCTGCAATCCGTCAAGTCGTTCGACCAGTTGCAGCAGATTTTTCAGTGATCGCCCCAGTCGGTCCAGCCGCCAGATAACGACGGTATCACCGGGCCGGAGAGAATTGATCAGTCTGGCCAGTCCTTCGCGTTCTGCCTGGGCACCACTGACTTTATCTTCAAAAATACGCTCGCACCCTGCAAGCATCAGGGCATCACGTTGCAGATCGAGATGTTGATCGTCGGTGGAAACCCGCGCGTAACCAATCAGCATTGTATCGATTCCAGTAAGTCACCTGATTTGAGTATAGATGGAAAATGAATACTGGAATGAGATGGTGTAATCCTGCATCGCGGGTTGCAGGTCACTTAATAATGAGGCGGAAGTGAGTCCAAAAAACGGTCGTTTTATGGAAGATAAGCGTTGTGGCTCTTGAAGCAAAAGATCCCTTTGTATGGGATCTTCTGTCCAGGAATTTAATTGCTGAGTTCTGCTGTCATGTATACGCGGTTTTTATACAGGGCACTGACGATTTTATAGGATGCATTTTCACTGACTGCCTGTTGAGCCACTTTTGCCTCTGCACCTTCAAGCGTCGAATCGGTCACGCTGACCGTTTTAGCAAAGGCATTTGCACTCATAAAAGCCAGAGCAGAAATTAACACAATACGTTTAGCTGAAAACATGGAATAACCTCATTACATCATGATGACATGCATACCAGACCACTTCCGCTCATCCACGGAAGTGGCTGGTATGACATAAATATTCAGGAAATGACCACTGAGTGGCTACAGATTTGGGGAATTAGAATTCCTGACAGGTTGGACGCAACACAATTTCGTTGATATCAACATCGGCAGGTTGCTCCATGGCATAGGCGATCGCTCTTGCTACCGAGTCTGCAGGAATCGCTTGTTTATAGAAGTCGATGACGAAGTTTGAACTGTCCTGGTCAGAACTCCCCAGCTTCAGCTCACTGTCGATGGCTCCGGGACAGATAGTGGTTGTGCGAATATGCGCACCCACTTCATGACGCAGACCCTCAGAGATAGCCTTCACCGCGAATTTGGTTCCGCTATACACTGTACCACCGGGACTGAATACTTTAATTCCTGCTACCGACGCCAGGTTAATGAAATGACCGGATTGCTGCTTTTCAAAAACAGGAAGGGCTGCCGCAATACCGTAAAGAACGCCTTTGATGTTGATATCAATCATGCGATCCCACTCGTCGGTTTTGGCAAGACTGAGTGGAGCTATCGACATCAGGCCCGCGTTATTCACCATCACGTCAACACGGCCAAAAGCTTCAATGGCTTTGTCGATAATATTCTGGACATCTGCTTTACGCGTCACATCAGCTTCAACAGCAATAGCCTGGCCACCATCAGCAATAATCCGGGCAGCCAGTTGGTCGAGACGCTCCTTGCGGCGAGCAGACAACACCAGAATAGCCCCTTTCTTTGCCAGATTCAGGGCTGTAGCTTCACCCAGTCCACTGCTCGCACCTGTAATGACGACAACTTTTTTATCGATATTATTCATTGTATTAGCCTCTTAAATGAATGATTACTTTCTGTACGGGGTTAAGTATCGCAGCGCAAAGTGGCATAATAAATGGAAATTAATACCTTTCAGAATTCCTGAATATGGAATTGTAGGGCCTCAAGGAACTGCTACGATGCAAAACAAGCTGGAGATGCTGCGTATTTTTTGCGTGGCTGCCGAATCACGAAATTTTAAGGAAGCGGCGACGCTACTGGGGATTTCGCCTCAGGCAGTCACCCGGGCAGTAAAGGAACTTGAAGAGCAGCGGGGAGAGATTTTATTTTACCGCAGTACCCGACAAATAAAGATAACTGCAGATGGAGAACGTCTTGCAAAACAGGCGCGCCACGCAGTCGACTCTCTCGATTCACTGTTAGTGAAAGGCGTTAAGGATCAAACTGATGAAATGCGGGGGACGGTGAGATTAACCGTGTCTTCGGTATTAGGCCGAAAGCTGGTTGTTCCTGCACTGGCAGAATTTGCGCGTCAGTATCCGGATATCGTAGTGGACTGTGTGCTGACCGACTCGCACAGCGATGTTATCGATGAACGTATCGATATAGGTATCCGTTTTGGATTTTTGCCTGACAACCGGTATGTGGCACGCGAACTGGCAAAGATTCATTTTTACCCTGTCGGTACACCTGAGCTGATTGATAAGGTTGGAATGCCTGCCAGCATCGCTGAGCTGGATTCCTATCCTCTGACGGCATTATTTGACCATAAGACGGGTCGCTACTGGCCCTGGACGTTTACCGAAAGCCGCAGCTTCATCCCGTCGAAACCTCGCTTTATTGCTGATGATCTTGAGGCTGAGTTTCAGGCTATTCTGGCCGGTGTTGGATTTGGGCATATGCCGGGATTTTTAGTTCTGCCCTGGCTTAAAAGCGGCAAGCTTATTCAGATTCTTACCGAGGAGACGTCACCCGTCTGGCGGTTGTACCTTTATCGCCCTCAGCGTGGGCCAACGCCACTGAGGATCAGAGCGCTATTTGACTATCTTATTGATGTGCTGGGTGAACTGGAAACCTGACCCGAAAAGGGGTCAGGTTTATTCAGACAGGATCAATCCTGACAATGATTTTGCCGAGTTGTTGATTTGATTCGAGATACTGGTGTGCTTCCCGCAGCTCTTCAAATTTAAAGCATTTATCTATCTGTGGCTTCAGGAAACCCGCTCCCATACCGCTCAGGATAAAACGCTTTGCTTTTTCCCGTATGGCTGGGTCATTCAACACTTCCAGAAAGAGGAACCCCCGCATAGTGAGACTCTTACGCAATGCCAGTCGCAGAGGAAAAGGCGTGACATCAGGACTCAGCGCACCATGCATGACCATACGTCCTTTTACGGACATGGCCTGTGCGATATGTTCAATCTGAGGCCCACCAACAGCATCAAACACGACATCAAGATGCTCCCCTCCTAACCGCGAAACAATCGCCTGATAGAGGTCAGGTTCATCTTCACTGGCAATGACATCTTTCACACCTAAGGCAAGCAGACGTTCCTTTTTCTCCACCGTCAGGGTGCTGGCAATCACACTGGCACCCGCCGCTTGTGCAATCTGAACCGCAGCTAGGCCAACACTGCTCGATGCCGCAGTAACCAGCACGGATGCGCCCTTTGTCACTTCCCCGGCATGCATGATCCCGCCCCAGGCGGTAAGGTATTGCATCCACACCGATGAGGCTTCTTCCCAGCTCAGGCTGTCAGGTTTATGTACAAGATAGCTTTCAGGGATCAGCAGCTTATCTGCGCAAGTGCCAAAACGCGCCAGGCTGTCAGAAGGCAGCACTGAAACATTATCCCCCGCAGAGAACTGTTTAACACCTTCGCCTGTAGCCAGCACCACGCCAGCCCCTTCGTAACCAAGGCGAGAGGGAAACACAGCCTTTTCGATGTAAGTACCTCGTCTGAACATGGTATCTGCCCGGTTCAGACCGATGGCTTTCATCTGAATCAGCACCTCATCTGCTGCCGGTAAGGCAACAGGCAGGTTTTCGAGTTCAAGGACATCGACTTCTCCGGTGCCGTTAAAGCGCCAGGTTCTCGCCATCAGGCCGTTAAATGACATCAATCACTACCTTGATGGAAGCTGAACCATCCTGAACTGCGTGGTGGGCATCAATGGCCTGGTCGAGGGAGAAATGACGCGCATCAACGACCGGACGAATTTTGCCTTCTTCAACCAGACGGGTGGCGGTTTTCAGAACTTCGCCGTGATGGGCACGACGTTCACCTGTGAGCATTGGCAGCAGAATGAAGACACCCGACAGGGTTGCACAACGCAGCGATGACGTTGCCAGGTTATGGTCGCCAAATGCTGCACAGCTGGTGATATGGCCGTAATAGCGCGTCATGGAAAGTGAGGCGTCGAGGACAGGGCCACCAACCGTATCGTAAACGATATCAAAGCCTTCACCCTCGGTGCATTTCTCAATGATGTCCTGTGTGGAATCCTTTGTGTAATCCAGTGGAATCGCGCCCAGCTTTGAAATCAGCTCCTGATCTGCCGTACATCCGGTAGCCGAGACTTTTGCACCGAGTGCATTTGCCAACTGGACAACCATGTTACCAACACCACCGGCACCACCCTGTACAAGCACATGCTGGCCAGCCTGCACATTGGCATTATCGACAAGGCCAGACCATGCCGTGAGAAATGTTAACGGCAGAGCTGCCGCTTCACGCATAGAAAGATTGCGGGGTTTGATAGCAAGCAGGTCTGCATCTGCAGCAATGAACTCAGCCAGTGAACCCTGAAGGCCGCGAACGCCACCGGTCAGGCCGTAGACTTCATCTCCAACACTGAACTGGGTTACGCCTTCACCGACAGCAACCACTTCCCCTGCCATATCAGTACCCTGAACAGCCGGAAGCTGAGGCATGGCGTACGGCGTTTCCCCAAGACGAATTTTATAATCAATCGGGTTTACGCCGCTGGCATGAACACGCACCAGAACCTGACCAGCCTGTGGTAGTGGCACCGGGAGTTCTTTACGGGCAAATTTATCATCACCGAAATTTTCGAGTACGAGAGCAGTCATTGTCTGGTTCATGTGTATTCCTGTTATGTAATTGGGGGACGGACAGAAGATAACAGGAACCAGTCATCCATTTAATGGCACAGTATGGATTTGATAATTCCAGGATTTACACCAATCAAGTATATCGCTGGGGTAACCTGACGCGTTTTCAGTTAATGTGGGTTTGTGAAAATGGAATGCAGGTCGACAGGGATAAATGCAGGCTCATTTGCAGGTATTGTGGGTTTGAGAGCAGCGCTGATTGCAGTTAATGTGGGTTGCTAATGAGCGGTAAATGCAGGTCGACCCTATTTCAAATGCAGGTCACTACAGTTATTCCTTATTGATCTAGTCGTGATCCTTATTTGATCTTTATTGTTATTCTATCCGGTGGATAACTTAATTGAATTGTCAGCGATTTTTAACACGCCATATTCACAGTGCAACGTCAGTAGGATCTGCTCTGACACGACTTAATCGTGGAGAGCTCCGCCATGCATAAGCGACTTACCGTCAGTGGATGCGCGACTATCAACCACTATGATAAACAGGAGTCTCAATAATGGGGGCAATTTACAAAGGGCTACAGTTCAAAACTGCGCTGGAAGCACGATGGGCTGCATTTTTTGACCTTGCTGGTTGGGAATGGCATGTGAATCCTGCATGCGTTGGTGACTGGTCTCCTGATTTCTGGGTCAGTTTTCCGTGTGATCACTCAGAATGTCATCGCCACACTTTACTTATAGCAGTATTACCGATTGATAATATTGAAGGTTTTGAGCATCATCCAAGTTTAAAGCATGCTTACACTATCGACGAAGATCCTCAGAAGATTCATAAACTTGTTGAGGCAGGCGCTGCTTTTGGTAGTAATCCTGAAGTAACAACTTGGCAATCAGCCCACGGCTCTGGCGGCGGAATGCACGATGTCCCATTATTCGTGCCAAATGCCAGTGAGCTGTGGCGAAAGGCTGAAAAATTAGTGTTTCGCCAATCAGTTTAATGAGACTTAATCTTAAGGTAGTGACGATTTCAGTGCGGGCCTCCCTGCCCCACCAGTATTCGCTGATGGCCGGACAGGGAGTGCCAGGAAAGGGGATTAGTGGCGGATCTGCGCCAGGTCGTCTTCAGTCAGACCGGTCATTTTCATAACGGTATTGCGGTCAATGCCGTTCTGCAACATGGTTCGCGCAACTTCAAGTTTGCCTTTTTCAATACCACGTTGTTCACCCAGTTGGATGCCCTGCTCGATACCCTTCTCAATACCTTTTTGCTCGAGCTGTTGTGCGATGGTCATGAGTGCGTCTCCGTGTTGCGGCACACGCTGTGCCAGTTCGCGTACAAAGGCTTCGGCGTCCGATGTTTCGCCTGCCTGGAGTATATAGTGTACCAGCGATATGACCTGCGATGAAGACAGATAGCCGGCCAGCAAAATGGGCGCCAGTCGCTCAACCAGTTCAGCGAGGTCGCGCTGGTGAATGTGTTTCTGCAGTAAGGTTAGGGCAGCCATACTGCGATGCCCGGCGATTTCATCATCCGGAATGACCGTAACGTCTACCAGCGGGAAAGCGCTGCTGTAGAGTGTACCGGCCAGCGCCGGGTCGTCAAACTCATCCAGCCAGCGGGTGGAGTACGGATACGGGCTGCGCTTACCGGTATAGAACAGGACCGGTATCACCAGGGGCAGCTTCTTATGGCCCGCTTCCAGATGGCGCTGCATGGCGGCCACTGCATAGCGTATCAGGCGAAAAGCCATATGTTTGTCGGGTGAGGACTGATGCTCAATGAGCACGTGAACGNTCGGAGGTCATCCTCAACAAACGAGCCGGATTCCAGTTTCAGCGTGCTGAGGTCGCATATGGCCTGCAGCTCTGCCGGGAGGTGCAGTTCCATAAAATCCCGAGCTATCTCAGGCTGCGTCAGGAACTGCCTGAACGTGGCATCGTGGGGTGTGGGAGTGCTGTTTTTCTTCTTCATCAGCCCTGGCTCTGAAAAATGACCCGCATATGCTATCACAGGCAGGAGCGGCACATAATGGCCAGGCAGACGATGATGTCTTTCTTTACTGTCAGGCCGCTCAGTCAGTCTTCTTGCATATCAATCATTCAGGATGCCAGACAACTCACGTTTGCGAACAGAGCGATCGTAATCTTCGGCTTTCACGGAAATCCTTATATTCGGGGTCAGTTTGGATATCGAAAATTATTGTACGTTAAGGTAGTTTTTTGTACATCTGGGCTATGGTAAATCTTAACCGCTTTGACGGGCAGCGATGAGCGGAAGTTAAATGATTAGGCCATTAGCATCAACTTACACAAGTCTATGGACTGCCTCGTCCCGGTAGACGATTCTGCCCAATAGTGACCAACATCCGTTTTTTATGTAACGAAAAGACATGTGCTCTCGCTTACATTTTTCACTTTCATCCCTCTCTATAGTGGACACTATTGTTAGTGCATCATGCGGTTTTGCATACCCGCAATGGTCAAACTCTCCCTTATTTTGTCGGTACTGCCGCCATGGTCAGTGCTTTCTATTCGTGTCTATACAATGAGGTGTGTATGTCTGCTTCAGTTATTGAAAAGCAGAGTGCTTATGGGAAGCTAAGCCTGAGAGAAAAGGTCGGCTACGGCATGGGTGATGCAGGCTCCTGCATGATCTGGAGCGTTCTGGCACTTTACCTTACTTGGTTCTATACCGATGTTTATGGGTTGGACCCTGCGATTGTAGGGACGCTATTTTTGGTCATTCGTGTTTTCGATGCGTTTAGCGATCCCATCATGGGCGCAATTTGCGATCGTACCCAAAGCCGTTGGGGTAAATTCAGACCCTGGATACTGTGGATGGCTATCCCCTTTGGCCTGGGTGCGGTATTGATGTTCTCCACACCCGATCTGAGCATGAACGGGAAAATCATTTATGCCTGGGTGACCTATCTGGTTATGTCCCTCATTTATACCGCCATCAATATTCCGTATTGCTCGGTCGCGGGTGTGATTACGCTTAATCAGAAAGAACGGATGAGCTGTTTGTCATGGCGTTTCTTCCTTAATGGTCTGGCGACGCTTATCGTCTCCTCGGCTATTTTACCCCTGACCGACTGGCTGGGTGGTGGTAGTCGGGCTTCCGGTTTTCAGATGACCATGATGATTATGGGGGGAGCGGCAACCTTAATGTTCCTTTTTTGTTTCTCCAGTATTAAGGAACGCGTTGTTTCAGTTAATGCCAATGATTCGTTAAAACGTGACCTGAAAGACATCATTAAAAATGATCAATGGCTGTTGATGATCTCAATCACCTTCCTTAACGTCTTCCCGGCCTTTATTCGCGGGGCGGTAACCATTTATTATGCAACCTATGTCATGCACGCCTCGGTTGGGTTTATTACCTTCTTTATGGCACTGGGTGTCGCGTGCAATATGTTGGGAAGCATTATTGCCAAACCGCTTACCGACCGCTTCGATAAAATTAAGCTCTTTCGCGTACTCAACATTATTCTGGGGTTCCTGTCGTTCGCATTGTGGTTTGTTAACCCTGCGTCGCTGACACCATTGTTAACGCTGTTTATCATCATTAATATTCTGCATTTAATTCAGTCAGGGCCTATTCTGTGGGCCATGATGTCTGATGTGGATGATTACGGTGAGTGGAAATTTGGCAAGCGCCTGACCGGCATCTCCTTTGCGGGCAATCTGTTTATGCTGAAAATGGGCCTGGCCGTGGCTGGCGCTATCGTTGCCTGGGTTTTGGCATCAACCGGTTACGTTGCCAACAAGCCGCAGCAAAATCACGAGACGATCCAGTGGATTATCATCATGTTCTCGCTCATGCCAATGCTAAGCTATTTTGTCAGCGCATATATGGCACGTTATTTTAAGTTAAACAATGTCTTCCTCGAAAGAATAAAAGTCGATCTGGCAAAACGCGAACTGGAAAATGGCCGTGCACAACCGGCGGTACCGACTAACACCCCGGCAAATCAACCCTCACATTAATTTTGAATAACAAGCGGCATCCTTTATGCGGGGTGCCGCGCGGTTTAATTATATTTTAGTGACTTAGGAGTATTCAATTGATGTCCAGTAAAAATTATTATGATGTAACAGAATGGGATGTTGGCAATCCGTATAGCGATATTGGCGAAGTTATCAACAGTATCATCGCCGATATTAAAACGAGACAAACGGAGGTTGATGTTGATGAAAGCGGGAAACCGGGGGCGGTTATCTATATTCCACCGGGAGATTACCATCTGAAGACGCAGGTCTTAATTGACATCAGTTTTCTTAAAATCATGGGTTCCGGCCATGGTTTTACCTCCTCAAGTATTCGGTTCAATACGCCGGACACCTCAAACTGGCATGAAGTGTGGCCGGGAGGCAGTCGGGTCATGGTTGATTTGTCGCCGCAGGCGGATGATGAAGAATATCAGGGGGCCGCGTTTTACGTGAAACGCGATGGCGATCCACGTATAAGCTCCGTTGAATTCACCAATTTCTGTATTGATGGTTTGCACTTTGTCGATGATGGCTCAGGCAATGACGATCCTGAAAATACTTATGTGAATGGTAAAACAGGTATTTATATCGCCAGCGCCCAGGACTCATTCCGCATAAATGGTATGGGCTTTGTGTATTTAGAACACGGCTTCACCAGCTATGATGCTGATGCCCTGTCAGTACATGATAACTTTATTGCCGAATGCGGAAACTGTATTGAACTGCGCGGGTCAGGGCAGGCGTCAAAAATCACTGATAACCTGATCGGTGCCGGGTACAAAGGTTATTCTATTTATGCTGAGAACTTTGCAGGCCTGTTAGTCACCGCCAATAATGTCTTCCCTCGTGGTTCAAGCAGTGTTCATTTCTCCAACGTGGTGCGCTCGACAATAAGCAGCAACAGGCTGCACTCGTTTTATCCCGGTATGCTGGTGCTTGATAATCAATGCGCCGAAGTTCTTGTGTCTTCTAACCATTTCTTCCGTGAGCATGAGCCCTGGGAACCGATGCAAGCTTATGATAACGGTTTAGATGATTTATATGGTCTTCTGTATATTAATGGCAATAATAACTCTTTGGTTTCTAATCATATTTCAGAATCTATCGACGCACAGTATATTAAGCCACTCGGGGCCAAACCGGTCATCATCCGTGTGATTTCAGGCAGTGGAAATTATATTTCTGACAACCGTATTGTGGCGACGACCACTGCGGCAGGTAACCAGACGGCGAAAACAAATTCCTGTTTCGAGGCACAGGTGAGTTCTATGCTGTCGGTCAGGGATCTGACACAGCTTGAGGTCACCATGGTGCAGGTCGAGACAGAGTCGGTGCAAAATATTGTTCTGGACTCGGGGAGTGATGCTCAGGTCGTTCTCGACAAGGCGGTAAATGCATTCCGCCCAACCCCTGTTCCTGGCGGCGTATAGATTTTTATCTGAGTCAATCGATGAAAAAAGGGAGCTTTAAAAGCTCCCCTTTTTTATGTCAGAAAAAATACCGGACTGTTCTCAACGTTTACACCAGTTTAGCCAACGTCGGAATAGCGTCGATTGCGCCGAAGCGCGTACAGGTTAAGGCACCAACTTTGTTGGCCCATGTGACATCCGCCGTGAAATCATCAAAGGTTATCGCTCGGCTGTCCCGCTGCGTAAAGCGCAGTAGCAGTGCGCCAACAAAAGCGTCTCCAGCTCCCGTTGAATCGACAGATTTAACCGAAATAGAAGGAACCAGTGTTTGCTCCCCGTTTCGATGACTGGCCCAGGTTCCCTGGCTGCCGAGGGTGATGGTGGCAAAGGTGGCTCCCCGGTCGTGTAAATATCGACATCCCTGAACCCTGTCAGTCTGACCGGTAATAAGTTCCAGTTCTTCTTCACTCATTTTGACCACATCGGCCATATTCAGGAAGGGTTCGCAGCGGCGAATAAATTCAGCTTCGTTACCTCCCCACAATCCACTGCGAAAATTAGGGTCGAAAGAGAGCATTTTTCCCTGCTCTTTCGCCCGACGTGCGATCGTAGCGTAGGTCTCATAAAACTCTCCGTCCATTAAGCCAGTGGCCGCCCCGAGGTGAACTATCCTACTACCACTGAGAAAATCAGCAGGCAAACTTTGCAGTGATAAATTGCGATCAGCCCCACGGCAGAATACAAAATCGCGCTCGCCGTCGTGTTGGATCCCCACAAAAGCCAGCGTTGTGGGAAGGGCGTTATCGCGAATAATCAGAGTGGTATCCACTGATTCCTGACGCAACGTCTCTATCAAAAACTCGCCAAAAGGATCGTTTCCTACCTGTGCAGCCAGCCGAACATTCCCCCCTAGACGGGTAATCGCTACCGCAACGTTTGACGGTGCACCGCCTGCTTTCTTGAGGAAGTTCTCGCCTTTTACCAGCCCCTGATCGATGTTGGTACAAACAAAATCAATCAACAGTTCGCCCAGGCAGACAATACTCTGACCATTAATGGTTGCTTCTAAGCTCATTATTACTGACTCCATGTCGTACGATATTGTGATAACAACACTGTAGTGAGCGTCGCGGTCGAGTTGTATTCCAGGGCGAGGCGCTGGCATGCACTGATATGGAAATAGCGACGCGTGCCACACTGGCTACCTTGGTTGGCAAATACCTCAACAATGCCCGCATCAAAGAACAGCTCCAGTTCGCTGAGCTCATCCACATAGACGCTGTAGCGCATATCGTCCAGGCCTACGGCCTGTAGCGTCAGCATATTTTCGTTATAGCGCAGCGTTATATGCTGATCATTTTCGTCCTGCAACGACAGGATTAACTGGTCGATTTCGCTTCCTTTAAGCTGTAGCGAGAATGATTGCCATGTATCAAGACGGAGCTGTAACCGCCCTTCAGAGCATGAGCGGAGATGTTCGTGTTGTTGGATGACACAAGAAGCTGGCGGTGGTACGGGGAGCATACACACCTGACCAGCATCATTAAGTGCAAACTGGCGCGGCAGCGACAATTCACCGTTGTAGACTGAATCAGCGGTCTTCTTGCTGGCCCAGTTGTACAGCCATGCAAAACCAATAGTTTTATCCTCATCGCGAAATGTTTGCAGCGCATAAAAATCCGTTCCGAAATCAAGTGTCTGCAATGCTTTATCATCCGGGATAAAGCGACCCTGACTAAACTCGCCTGTCAGGGCATAAAGCAGGTTATGTCGCCCGGTTTTCGCTTCCGTATAGCCCACGATCCCCATGATTAACACCCATTTATCCCCGATCGGGAAAAAGTCCGGGCATTCCACACAACGCCCTCCGTGCTGGCTGAACGTTTTATCTGCTCGATAGAGAACGTGGTCAAATACCCAGTCATCGCCGTTTGGCGAGGTGAAAAGCAACACCGCAGGATCGTTGTCCACCGCTGCGCCCAGCAACATGAAATAACGCTGTTGCTGTTTATCAAACCAGACTTTAGGATCGCGGAAATCGCAGCTCACACCCTCGGGCAGCTCGCTCAACACTTGCTTAACGGATTCCACTTTATCCAGCCAGCGGCCAGGCCGGGCACACTTCTGAACCTCGCGATAACCGGTATACAGATCGTAGGCAGGTAAACGTTCGGTGAAGTAGAACCGGGTAGTACCGTCGTTATCCTGGAAAGCCGTACCGGAAAACGCACCACCGGTCGCGCCAAGAGCTTCAAGATTCTGCTCTGGCTGTAAAAACACCGGATAGTGACGCCAATGGTAGAGATCGTTACTGGTGGCATGTCCCCAGTGCATTGGCCCCCATTCAGTGCTATGCGGATGAAACTGATAGAAAAGATGATAGGTATCGCCAATTTTGCACAATCCGTTAGGATCATTCATCCAGCGGCTAAAAGGAGAAAAGTGCAACGCCGGGCGCAGTGGTTCTTGCTTATACCAGGTCTCCATCTCACCAAGCCCCACAACCCGTAACGTACCGGCTTCACTGAGCAGGTACGTTACCCCAACCCGGTGCACCGTTTCGGGTTGCCAAAAGTAAAATAACGAAATATCCGCCGCATCATCATCCCATTCGATCGATATCGGTTCGTCAGAATAGTGAGTACAGGTGAAATACTGATAATATTCAGCCGCTGTTTTTATGGCATATACTATTTTTCCGCTCACTGAAAACTGTAGTAATGGCAAACACGAGTCGTGGTTTTTCTTCAGCCACAGGTCAAATCGCGTGCCTGATGCTGCGGGCAATACTAATTTTTTCATGGTGATTACTCTTTGGTTAATAGATATGGATATTTTTTCAGGCGAAAACCCTCCACCTTCGGCAGAATTTTTAAAGTCGATTAATATTTGATGTGTAAGAAACGCAGGTTAATTTTTTATTATCGTCATACCTAGGCTGCTTTCTCGGACAATCAGTCGGGTTGTTAACTCCACTGAATCAATGCTGTCTTTTGTCTCACTGCTGTTGATCAATTCGAATGCTAACTTGCCCATTTCATTAATAGGCTGAGCGATGCTGGTGATGTTCATCATTTGTGCAATGATAGTATTATCAAAACTTGCCACCGCAATATCTTCAGGGATATTGATCCCTTTACGGCTCAGACGTTCAATCACGTAGCTTGCGGCAACATCGTTATAAATAAACAGACAGTTTATTCTTTCATCCTGTGAAATTATGTTGTCCACAATATTGTCCAGCGAGTGGATATGTCCCCTGTTAATTTCTCCGTCACCTTTCGGTATCCAGTAACTATGGTGTTTTTCCACCTTGTGACCGTGACTGAGTACTCTTTTGCAGAAGGCTGACATTTTACGGTTGTCTACGCCATCCTGACCAATAAAACCTGGGCGGATACGGCCGATATCGATAAAATGTTCGGCTATTGTTTCTGCTCCGCGTTCCTGATTGTTGCAAACCGAATTAAAGAAACGCGAATTTTGTGTCACCACTGCGGTATGAATACCGGTGTTTATCAGCCACTCCGACAAGGAAGATTCGGCTTCAGTCGGCACCCAAATCAATGCCTCAATGCCCATCCCGACCAATGTTCTGACTATTTGCTTGTCCTGAAATGGCTGGTTTTGATGAGTTTTAATAATGACCGATTTCCCGACGTATCGCGCTTCTTCCTCAAGCGAGGCCAGAAGTTCGCAGAAATGCGGGTTAATTAAATTCGGCACCACGACCCCTATCAGACCAGAGCATTTTCCACTCAGTAAAACGGCATTTCTGTTGGGAACATAGCAGAGAAAATCCATCGCTTCGTGCACTGCCCGGCGGGTTTGTGCTGTCACGCTAGGGTGGTTGTTAATCACCCTTGATACCGTGGCGGTTGAAACGCCCGCTTTCGTTGCTACATCTCTGATCGAAGCCATTAAGTCATGTTACCGATTACATAAGTTACATGCATTGTAACTCAGCACCTGACAAAAAATATCTGGTAGATCTCATGTTTGATTGTTACATATATATAGCTTCGGGTTCACAGATTCAGATTGCCAGAACGTTTCTTAACCAGCTAAAACTGAATCGCCACGGTTTAGGTAGTCATTTTTCGGTATGCAGATAATCCCCAACTTCCGCTTTGGCACAGAGTGGCCTGCCTGACGGACTAAATCAGGCGACTAGCCACTAAAACTACTTACTGGCATTCTATGATCGCAAATATTCACCGCTATCCCAGCTTTTCAGGTAGTTTCATTATTTTTATAAAGCGATTGTATCCGACAAACCTGCGAAGCACTGTAGCCCGTTGCATCTGCAGTTTCACGGATGCTCAGTTTCTTGACCTGCCGGTAGTACAGGACTTTCTGATGTCGCTCCTGATCGGCCTGTTTACCCCGGTATTTCCCCAGTGTATGCGCCCGTTCAATTCCCTGCTTCTGGCGCTGGCGGCGGCTCAGCCAGTCCTTATGCGACATTGCGGCCATCAGGTCGATAAGCATGTTATTGATGGCGGTTATCACGGCGCGGGTGATTGGGTCAGCCTGAGAAGGGTCTTTATCTGACAGCGCCTGCCATGAAGTGGGCACATCCAGGCTAACAATCCGCAGTTCGTGTTGTTCTATCTGCTTTTTCAGCGTCATCCAGTCGCTGTTACTCAGACGGGTCAGGCGGTCAATTTGCTCGACCAGCAAAATATCATTGCGGTGACTGTCCATCAGTAAGCGACCCAGTTCCGGGCGGTCAAGTTTTGTACCGCTGATATTCTCCCGGTAGTAACTGGCTATTTTATGTCCCCGTTCCTCAACAAACTGCTCCAGCATCTCTTTTGCCCGATCGGCGAACTGATCTTCCGTTGATGCCCTTAAATAAGCTCTGATGAACATTTTTTCACCACGTTATCGCATTTAGGTTATTACATTTAATCTATCGCATATAGGTTATGTCATTCATCGTGTGCCGTCACGTTTTGGTTATGGCGTCAGGGTGTACCCTTATGCGATACCTGGTTTTGTTAAAAATACTGCACTGAATAATTTACTAGGAAAACTATATGGCAAGGAGGCAGATTCTTTCTATTTCTGAAAGAGAATCATTACTGGCATTACCGGACGATGAGTTAACGCTGACGCGGATGGCCTATTTCAGTGAGCATGATCTGGCGCTTATCAGTGCTCACCGTAAACCCGCCAGCCGTTTTGGTTTTGCCGTCCTGCTTTGCTATCTGAAAAATGTCGGCTTTGCCCCGGATAAAAAAATCCCACCCTCTCAGGGGCTGTATCCGAACCATGTCTGGGGCATGGATTTTGTCTCTGATGCGCTGTTTGACGGCCGCCGGTTGCGTCTGTTGACGGTGATTGATCTGTACACCCGCGAATGTCTGGGGATCTGTGTCGGGCAGAATCTGCGCTCAACGGAAGTCGCGGAAATGCTGAACAGCATCGCGCTCAGCCGCCCGCTTCCCCGGTTGCTGAAAATGGACAATGGCTCTGAATTTGCAGGGAAAATGCTGGATAAGTGGGTGTATGAGCGTGGGATCCGCATTGATTTTTCCCGGCCGGGAACGCCAATGGATAATGCCAGCGTGGAGTCATTCAACGGCAGGTTACGCCAGGAGTGCCTGAACGAGAACTGGTTCATGTCGCTGGAGGATGCACGGTGCAAAATCGAGGCGTGGCGCATACACTATAATCAGAGGCGTCCCCATTCTGCACTGGGCTGGATGACGCCATCCGAATTCGCTGAGAAGTCTGCCGGTTGTCAGAATATGCAGCCAACATGAAGCCGGTTATTCCTGATTATGACTGGATCATATTCGGGGTCAGGGTCAAAACGCATTGTTCCTCCCAGAGGAAAGGTTTAATAAAAAGGAATTTCACAATGTTTATTAATGTTCGACTGAACGCTGTTACCCGGCTTACGCCGTTTTTCTTTAAGCGCTTTGTTTTCAATACGATGCTAATCGGCATACTTGAAGGTTATCTGATGTCTATCCATCCCGCATATTCTGCCCAGGAAAAAACCAACTACCGCAGTGTCTTTGATGGCAAGTATCTCTATTGCGCGATAAAAACCAACGGCGTAGAAGGGCAAAATAACCGCAGTGCGGTCCTGCAGGATTTGGGGTTTGTCTCCAGCAGCACAGCCGCAATTCTGGCGCTGGAAAACGGTGAAAATGAGATTAGCGTTGAAGTTGGCGCGCTGAACTGGTTTAAAACGAATATCAGCGTTCTAAAAGAAAAATCGCGTTTTTCACCTGACGCCTATTGCAACCTGCAATTCATGTCTATCCAGGATGAACAATACACAACCATCAGCGAAATCCAAATCTCCGTTGACAGTTCAGGTAATCCGGTGTCAAAAGACACACAAACTGTTCGCAGTGAAAAAAATGCCAGCCAGGTTCAACCCGGCTATATTGAAGACGATTTCTACCTGCCGGAGTTTTATCCAACTGGAATGAAACTCTATGAGTTTACGAAAAAAGTCCAGGTAAACGGCGTACCTGACTGGGCATGGACAAAAGCTGAAGCTTACACTGATTCACCTGAGCAACGTGCCAAGCTGGAGCAAGCCTATATGGAAATCTGGCAGGCATTTTATCAAAAAGATCTAAATAAAATAAAAGCACTATATGGCACAGCCTTAGATGCCTGGGCTTATGCAACCCATTCCACACCGGACAAAATTTTTCAAAGTTACGACTTTTATAACAACATGAAAAATGAAGAGGATTTTAAAGTCCTGTCATTTAATCCAGAAGCGTATGACGTCGTTATTATGAATAAAGGACGTATGGTACGCCTGGTGAATAAATCAGAGCCTGATTTTTCTCCATTAACTTATCTAGTTGGTGACAATATCTCTTCCGTTTCACCTGTCCTGTCACTCATTGACGATAAATTTGTCATAGTGTTATAAAAGACGCCAAACAGAGCCGGAAATAACCGGCGCTGAAAATGGGAGGTGGGCAGGAATGCCCCCGAGCGTATCCGCCAGGGAATGGCGGAGTTAAGGTGCTGAAAGCATTACTTGTATTAGTCGCGACTTGATCTGACATATGACCTTGAAAGGTTGA
>NZ_LLXO01000047.1 GCF_001484765.1 Entomohabitans teleogrylli
GCCGTACCGTTGGCGCGGGCGTTGTTGCTAAAGTTCTCAGCTAATCATTAGCTGCTGAATCAAAAAAGGGCGCTTATAGCGCCCTTTTTTATGGTCGGCAGAAAGCTTTCCCGGGAGCGCTTTGCCATTGTTCAGCTGTCCAGGGGCGGATATCGCCTGAATATCAAATTTGCGACTCATGTAAGTTAATTAACATTGTAATTATAAGTATTCTTATTTACACTCTGGTTGTATTTTGAACGGGAGTGACTATGTACGTTTGTCTGTGCAATGGCGTCAGTGATAAGAAGATTCGTCAGGCTGTGCGTCAGTTCCATCCTCAATCCTTCCAGCAGTTACGTAAGTTTATTCCGGTTGGTAATCAGTGCGGCAAATGCGTGCGTGAGGTCCGTGAGATCCTGCAGCAGGAACTGATACAGATCCCGGAATTTAAAGAGATTGCCTGAAAACAGCACTTTTTTTTGACTTACTCCGCAGGGGATCTACGCTCAAAAGAGTGGAAGCGGAGGGTTAAAACAATGCAAGGTGATATTAAGATAATAAATTATCTCAATAAATTATTGGGAAATGAGCTTGTCGCAATCAATCAGTACTTTCTTCATGCCCGGATGTTCAAAAACTGGGGTCTGATGCGCCTCAACGATGTTGAATATCACGAGTCTATCGATGAAATGAAACACGCCGATCAATACATTGAGCGTATTCTTTTTCTTGAGGGCATCCCCAACCTGCAGGATCTTGGCAAACTAAACATCGGTGAGGATGTGGAAGAAATGCTACGCTCCGATCTCAATCTGGAACTGGACGGGGCGAAGAACCTGCGTGAAGCCATCGCGTATGCGGACAGCGTCCATGACTATGTGAGCCGTGACATGATGATTAAGATCCTCGCGGATGAAGAAGGCCACATTGACTGGCTGGAGACTGAGTTGGATCTGATCGGCAAAATTGGTTTACAGAACTACATTCAGTCGCAGATTAAAGAACAAAGCTGATCGGCAGTGCGCTGAATTGCCACTCGCAGTATCCTGTTATCAGCCCCGCTAACGCCAGAAATGGCCCAAATGGCAGCGGGGCTGTTTTATTTGTGGCGACGCCGCCCCTCACCAGGCAGAATAATAGTCCGCAGAGCGCAGCAATTATCAATATTCCCGCCAGCGCTTGCCAGCGATGCCAGCTCCCCAGCGCAGCGAGAAATTTCAGATCGCCATAGCCTATGCCTTCTTGCCCCGTCACCGTTCGATACCCCCAGTACAGGCACCACAGAACGCCATACCCTGCCATGGCGCCGGCTACGGCATCATGAAGATTTTCAGGAAAAAGACACAGTTGAAAAAGGAGTCCACTCCACAGCAGAGGGCAGGTCAGGGCATCGGGGAGCAGACCCATCTTCAGGTCAGTCCGACACAGGGCGCTGACCAGCAACAGGTAAATCACACAGAACAGCATCACGATCATCATATTTCCACCAGGACAGGCGTTGTGGCTGCAGTCTGCCAGCGGAGGATGCGCAGAGAAACTGCGTCTGGTCGGTTTCAACTGTCTTGTCGGAAAGAAAATAGCGGTATTACGCAACGTTGCCGCTTTTTTGCGCGGTATTTCGCACCGCGGGGCCGGTTAATGAGTGAACAATACTTGCACTGAGAGCAGATTTGCGTATAATGCGCGGGCTTGTCGTAATTGACGGCCGGTTCAATTTGAATCCGGGTAGTGTTTTTTGCTGCCGACAATGCTCCCAATTGGGGAGCTACGTAAGAACGATTACACTCCCCCATCAATCGTAATGGGTGTGAGGAGTAATCATTTTCGTCTATAAAATAACTGGAGCTTCTGGTCTCATGCAGAACCAAAGAATCCGTATCCGCCTGAAAGCGTTTGATCATCGCCTGATCGATCAATCAACTGCGGAAATCGTCGAGACTGCCAAGCGCACTGGTGCGCAGGTTCGCGGTCCGATCCCGCTGCCGACCCGCAAAGAGCGCTTTACTGTACTGATCTCCCCGCACGTTAACAAAGACGCGCGTGACCAGTACGAAATCCGCACTCACAAGCGTCTGGTTGACATCGTTGAGCCAACCGAGAAAACCGTTGATGCTCTGATGCGTCTGGATCTGGCTGCCGGTGTAGACGTGCAGATCAGCCTGGGTTAATCAGGTCATTGAGCGATTGAGAGGTTGAAACAATGATTGGTTTAGTCGGTAAAAAAGTGGGTATGACCCGCATCTTCACTGAAGAAGGCGTTTCTATCCCTGTAACCGTAATCGAAGTTGAAGCAAACCGCGTTACTCAGATCAAAGATCTGGCTAATGATGGTTACCGCGCGATCCAGGTTACCACTGGTACTAAGAAAGCAAACCGTGTGACCAAGCCCGAAGCGGGCCACTTCACCAAAGCTGGCGTAGAAGCTGGCCGTGGTCTGTGGGAATTCCGTCTGGCTGATGGCGAAGAATACACTGTAGGTCAGAATATTAGCGTTGAGCTGTTTGCTGACGTTAAAAAAGTTGACGTAACCGGCACCTCTAAAGGTAAAGGTTTCGCAGGTACCGTTAAGCGCTGGAACTTCCGTACCCAGGACATGACTCACGGTAACTCCTTGTCTCACCGCGTTCCGGGTTCTATCGGTCAGAACCAGACTCCGGGCAAAGTATTCAAAGGCAAGAAAATGGCTGGCCAACTGGGTAACGAACGCGTAACCGTTCAGAGCCTGGATGTAGTACGTGTTGACGCTGAGCGCAACCTGCTGCTGGTTAAAGGTGCTGTTCCGGGTGCGACCGGTAGCGACCTGATCGTTAAACCGGCTGTGAAGGCGTGAGGAGATAGCAATGGAATTAGTATTGAAAGACGCGCAGAGCGCGCTGACTGTTTCCGAAACTACCTTCGGTCGTGATTTCAACGAAGCGCTGGTACACCAGGTTGTTGTTGCTTATGCAGCAGGTGCCCGTCAGGGTACTCGTGCTCAGAAAACCCGTGCTGAAGTTACTGGCTCCGGTAAAAAACCGTGGCGCCAGAAAGGTACTGGTCGTGCGCGTTCTGGTTCCATCAAGAGCCCGATTTGGCGTTCTGGTGGCGTGACCTTCGCTGCGCGTCCGCAGGACCACAGTCAAAAAGTTAACAAAAAGATGTACCGCGGCGCGCTGAAAAGCATCCTGTCCGAACTGGTACGTCAGGATCGTCTGATCGTTGTCGAGAAGTTCTCTGTAGAAGCACCGAAAACCAAGCTGCTGGCTCAGAAACTGAAAGACATGGCGCTGGAAGATGTGCTGATCATCACCGGCGAACTGGATGAGAACCTGTTCCTGGCCGCACGTAACCTGCACAAGGTTGACGTACGCGACGCAACTGGTATCGACCCGGTTAGCCTGATCGCCTTCGACAAAGTCGTTATGACTGCTGATGCTGTTAAGCAA
Source organism: Entomohabitans teleogrylli (assembly GCF_001484765.1). GTDB lineage: Bacteria > Pseudomonadota > Gammaproteobacteria > Enterobacterales > Enterobacteriaceae > Entomohabitans > Entomohabitans teleogrylli. The sequence continues at coordinate 3,408 of NZ_LLXO01000047.1, forward strand.
GTTGAGGAGATGCTGGCATGATTCGTGAAGAACGTCTGCTGAAGGTGCTGCGCGCACCGCACGTTTCTGAAAAAGCGTCTACCGCGATGGAAAAAACCAACACCATCGTTCTCAAAGTTGCTAAAGACGCGACTAAAGCAGAAATCAAAGCTGCTGTGCAGAAACTGTTTGAAGTCGAGGTTGACGCTGTACGTACCCTGATCATGAAGGGGAAAGTGAAGCGTCACGGACAGCGTATCGGTCGTCGTAGCGACTGGAAAAAAGCTTACGTCACCCTGAAAGAAGGCCAGAATCTGGACTTCGTTGGCGGCGCTGAGTAAGTCGGAGGAGTAATACAATGGCAGTTGTTAAGTGTAAACCGACATCTCCGGGTCGTCGCCACGTTGTTAAAGTGGTTAACCCTGAGCTGCACAAGGGCAAACCTTTTGCTCCGCTGGTTGAAAAATCCAGCAAAACCGGTGGTCGTAACAACAATGGCCGTATCACCACTCGTCACATCGGTGGTGGTCACAAGCAGGCTTACCGTATTGTTGACTTCAAACGCAATAAAGACGGTATCCCGGCTGTTGTTGAACGTCTTGAGTACGATCCGAACCGTTCCGCGAACATCGCGCTGGTTCTGTACAAAGACGGCGAGCGCCGTTATATCCTGGCCCCGAAAGGCCTGAAAGCTGGCGACCAGATTCAGTCTGGCGTTGATGCTGCAATCAAACCCGGTAACACCCTGCCGATGCGCAATATCCCGGTTGGTTCTACGGTTCATAACGTAGAAATGAAACCAGGTAAAGGCGGTCAGCTGGCACGTTCTGCTGGTACTTATGTACAGATCGTTGCGCGTGATGGCGCATACGTCACCCTGCGCCTGCGCTCTGGTGAAATGCGTAAAGTCGAAGCCGACTGCCGCGCAACCCTGGGCGAAGTAGGCAACGCTGAGCATATGCTGCGCGTTCTGGGTAAAGCAGGTGCTGCTCGCTGGCGTGGCGTTCGTCCTACCGTTCGCGGTACGGCGATGAACCCGGTAGACCACCCACACGGTGGTGGTGAAGGTCGTAACTTTGGTAAGCACCCGGTAACTCCGTGGGGCGTTCAGACCAAAGGTAAAAAGACCCGCAGCAACAAGCGTACTGATAAGTTCATCGTACGTCGCCGTAGCAAATAATTTTAGAGGATAAGCCATGCCACGTTCTCTCAAGAAAGGTCCTTTTATTGACCTGCACTTGCTGAAGAAGGTAGAGAAAGCGGTGGAAAGCGGAGACAAGAAGCCCCTGCGCACCTGGTCCCGTCGTTCAACGATCTTTCCAAACATGATCGGTTTGACCATCGCTGTCCATAATGGTCGTCAGCATGTACCCGTGTTCGTAACCGACGAAATGGTTGGTCACAAACTGGGTGAATTCGCACCGACCCGTACTTATCGCGGCCACGCGGCTGATAAAAAAGCCAAGAAGAAATAACAGGAGGAAGAGATGGAAACTATCGCTAAACATCGCCATGCTCGTTCTTCTGCTCAGAAGGTTCGTCTTGTGGCTGACCTGATCCGCGGTAAGAAAGTGTCGCAGGCTCTGGACATCCTGACCTACACCAACAAGAAAGCGGCTGTACTGGTCAAGAAAGTCCTGGAATCTGCCATTGCTAACGCTGAACACAACGATGGCGCTGACATTGACGATCTGAAAGTTGCGAAAATTTTCGTAGACGAAGGCCCGACCATGAAACGCATTATGCCGCGTGCCAAAGGTCGTGCAGATCGCATTCTGAAGCGCACCAGCCACATCACTGTGGTTGTGTCCGATCGCTGAGACTCTGGAGACTAGCAATGGGTCAGAAAGTACATCCTAATGGTATTCGCCTGGGTATTGTAAAACCATGGAACTCTACCTGGTTCGCGAACACCAAAGAATTCGCTGACAACCTGGACAGCGACTTTAAAGTACGCCAGTACCTGACTAAGGAACTGGCTAAAGCGTCCGTATCTCGTATCGTTATCGAGCGTCCGGCTAAGAGCATCCGTGTGACCATTCACACTGCTCGCCCGGGTATCGTTATCGGTAAGAAAGGCGAAGACGTAGAAAAACTGCGCAAGGTCGTAGCGGATATCGCTGGCGTGCCTGCACAGATCAATATCGCCGAAGTTCGTAAACCTGAACTGGACGCAAAACTGGTTGCTGACAGCATCACTTCTCAACTGGAACGTCGCGTAATGTTCCGTCGTGCGATGAAGCGTGCTGTACAGAACGCAATGCGTCTGGGCGCCAAGGGTATCAAAGTTGAAGTTAGCGGTCGTCTGGGCGGCGCGGAAATCGCACGTACCGAATGGTACCGTGAAGGTCGCGTACCGTTGCACACACTGCGTGCTGACATTGACTACAACACCTCTGAAGCGCACACCACTTACGGTGTAATCGGCGTTAAAGTGTGGATCTTCAAAGGTGAGATCCTGGGTGGTATGGCTGCTGTTGAACAACCGGAAAAACCGGCTGCTCAACCGAAAAAGCAGCAGCGTAAAGGCCGTAAATAAGGAGCGTCGCTGATGTTACAACCAAAGCGTACAAAATTCCGTAAAGTGCATAAAGGCCGCAACCGTGGTCTGGCGCAGGGTACGGATGTGAGCTTCGGCACTTACGGTCTCAAAGCTGTTGGCCGTGGTCGTCTGACTGCCCGTCAGATCGAAGCAGCACGTCGTGCAATGACCCGTGCAGTTAAGCGTCAGGGTAAGATCTGGATCCGTATTTTCCCGGACAAACCGATCACCGAAAAGCCGCTGGAAGTGCGTATGGGTAAAGGTAAAGGTAACGTGGAGTATTGGGTTGCCTTGATTCAGCCGGGTAAAGTCCTGTATGAGATGGACGGTGTGCCGGAAGAGCTGGCCCGTGAAGCATTCAAGCTGGCAGCAGCGAAACTGCCGATCAAAACCACCTTTGTAACTAAGACGGTGATGTAATGAAAGCAAAAGAGCTGCGTGAAAAGAGCGTTGAAGAGCTGAACACCGAGCTGCTTAACCTGCTGCGCGAGCAGTTCAACCTGCGCATGCAGGCGGCAAGTGGCCAGCTGCAACAGACTCACCTGTTGAAGCAAGTGCGTCGTAATGTCGCACGCGTTAAGACTTTACTGACTGAGAAGGCGGGTGCGTAATGACCGATAAAATCCGTACTCTGCAGGGTCGTGTTGTTAGTGACAAGATGCAGAAGTCCATCGTTGTCGCTATCGAGCGTTTCGTGAAACACCCGATCTACGGTAAATTCATCAAGCGTACGACTAAACTGCACGTACACGACGAGAACAATGAATGCGGTATCGGCGACGTGGTTGAAATCCGCGAATGCCGTCCGCTGTCCAAGACTAAGTCCTGGACCCTAGTTCGCGTTGTAGAGAAAGCGGTTCTGTAATACAGTACCCATTCTCAAAACGAATAAACGGCCCATTACCGGGCCGTTTATTTTTTCTACCCATATCACGGAAGCGGTGTTATAATGCCGCGCCCCCGAATATGGGGATTTTTTTAACGACCTGATATTGGGTCCCGAAGTAGTAGTTGACATTAGCGGAGCACTAAATGATCCAGGAACAGACTATGCTGAACGTCGCCGACAACTCCGGTGCACGTCGCGTAATGTGTATCAAGGTTCTGGGTGGCTCGCACCGTCGCTACGCAGGCGTAGGCGACATCATTAAGATCACCATTAAAGAAGCAATTCCGCGTGGTAAGGTCAAAAAAGGTGATGTGCTGAAGGCGGTAGTGGTGCGCACCAGGAAGGGTGTTCGTCGCCCTGACGGTTCTGTCGTTCGCTTCGATGGTAATGCTTGTGTTCTTCTGAACAACAACAGCGAGCAGCCCATCGGCACGCGTATTTTTGGGCCGGTAACTCGTGAACTTCGTTCTGAGAAGTTTATGAAAATCATTTCTCTGGCACCAGAAGTACTCTAAGGAGCGAATCATGGCAGCGAAAATCCGTCGTGATGACGAAGTTATCGTGCTGACCGGCAAAGATAAAGGTAAGCGCGGTAAAGTTAAGAATGTCCTGTCTTCCGGCAAGGTCATTGTTGAAGGTATCAACCTGGTTAAGAAACACCAGAAGCCGGTTCCGGCTTTGAACCAACCAGGCGGCATCGTTGAAAAAGAAGCTGCTATTCAGGTTTCTAACGTTGCAATCTTCAATGCGGCAACCGGCAAGGCTGACCGTGTAGGCTTTAGATTCGAAGACGGTAAAAAAGTCCGTTTCTTCAAGTCTAACAGCGAAACTATCAAGTAATTTGGAGTAGTACGATGGCGAAACTGCATGATTACTACAAAGACGAAGTAGTTAAAAAACTGATGACTCAGTTTAACTACAATTCTGTCATGCAAGTCCCTCGGGTCGAGAAGATCACCCTGAATATGGGTGTTGGTGAAGCGATCGCTGACAAGAAACTGCTGGATAACGCAGCAGCTGATCTGGCAGCAATCTCCGGTCAAAAACCGCTGATCACCAAAGCACGCAAATCTGTTGCAGGCTTCAAAATCCGTCAGGGCTATCCGATCGGCTGTAAAGTAACTCTGCGTGGCGAACGCATGTGGGAGTTCTTTGAGCGTCTGATCTCTATTGCTGTACCGCGTATTCGCGACTTCCGTGGCCTGTCCGCTAAGTCTTTCGATGGTCGTGGTAACTACAGCATGGGCGTCCGTGAGCAGATCATCTTCCCGGAAATCGACTATGACAAAGTCGATCGCGTACGTGGACTGGATATTACCATCACCACCACCGCGAACTCTGATGAAGAAGGCCGTGCTCTGCTGGCTGCCTTTGACTTCCCGTTCCGCAAGTAAGGGTTACGTTCATGGCTAAGCAATCAATGAAAGCTCGCGAAGTAAAACGCGCGGCTTTAGCTGAAAAATACTTCGCGAAACGCGCTGAACTGAAAGCGATCATCTCTGATGTGAACGCTTCTGACGAAGATCGTTGGAACGCTGTTCTCAAGCTGCAGACTCTGCCGCGTGATTCCAGCCCGTCTCGTCAGCGTAACCGCTGCCGTCAAACAGGTCGTCCGCACGCTTTCCTGCGGAAGTTCGGGTTGAGCCGTATCAAGGTCCGTGAAGCCGCTATGCGCGGTGAAATTCCGGGTCTGAAAAAGGCTAGCTGGTAATTGTCACCAATTGAATCACGGGAGTAAAGACAGATGAGCATGCAAGATCCGATCGCGGATATGCTGACCCGTATCCGTAACGGTCAGGCCGCGAACAAAGCTGCGGTCACCATGCCTTCCTCCAAGCTGAAAGTGGCAATTGCCAACGTGCTGAAGGAAGAAGGTTATATCGAAGATTTTAAAGTTGAAGGCGACATCAAGCCGGAACTGGAACTGACTCTTAAGTATTTCCAGGGCAAGGCTGTGGTAGAGAGCATTCAGCGTGTCAGCCGCCCAGGTCTGCGCATCTATAAAAGAAGAGATGAGCTGCCGAAAGTTATGGCCGGGCTGGGTATTGCTGTCGTTTCTACCTCTAAAGGTGTTATGACCGATCGTGCAGCGCGCCAAGCTGGTCTTGGTGGCGAAATTATCTGCTACGTAGCCTAATCGGAGGAAAAAATGTCTCGTGTTGCTAAAGCACCGGTCGTTGTTCCTGCCGGCGTTGACGTAAAACTCAACGGTCAGGTTATTACGATCAAAGGTAAAAACGGCGAGCTGACTCGTACTATCAACGATGCTGTTGAAGTTAAACATGCTGACAATGCGCTGACCTTCGGTCCGCGTGATGGTTATGCAGACGGTTGGGCACAGGCGGGTACCGCTCGTGCGCTGCTGAACTCAATGGTTATCGGTGTTACCGAAGGCTTCACCAAGAAGCTGCAGCTGGTTGGTGTAGGCTATCGTGCAGCGGTTAAAGGGAATGTAGTAAACCTGTCTCTGGGTTTCTCTCATCCGATTGACCATCAACTGCCGGCAGGGATTACTGCGGAATGTCCGTCACAGACTGAAATCGTGCTGAAAGGCGCGGATAAGCAAGTGATTGGTCAGGTTGCAGCCGATCTGCGCGCCTACCGTCGTCCTGAGCCGTATAAAGGCAAGGGTGTTCGTTACGCCGACGAAGTCGTGCGTACCAAAGAGGCTAAGAAGAAGTAAGGTAACACTATGGATAAGAAATCTGCTCGTATCCGTCGTGCGACCCGCGCACGTCACAAGCTCAAAGAGCTTGGCGCGACTCGCCTGGTGGTACATCGTACCCCGCGTCATATCTACGCCCAGGTAATCGCACCGAATGGTTCCGAAGTTCTGGTAGCCGCTTCTACTGTAGAAAAAGCTATCGCTGAACAACTGAAGTATACCGGCAACAAAGATGCCGCAGCTGCGGTGGGTAAAGCCGTTGCAGAGCGCGCTCTGGAAAAGGGCATCAAAGATGTTTCCTTTGACCGTTCCGGTTTCCAATATCATGGTCGTGTCCAGGCACTGGCAGATGCTGCCCGTGAAGCTGGCCTTCAGTTCTAAGGTAGAGGTGTAAGATGGCTCACATCGAAAAACAAGCTGGCGAACTGCAGGAAAAGCTGATCGCGGTAAACCGCGTATCTAAAACCGTTAAAGGTGGTCGTATTTTCTCCTTCACCGCTCTGACTGTAGTGGGTGATGGTAATGGCCGCGTTGGTTTTGGTTACGGTAAAGCGCGCGAAGTTCCGGCAGCGATCCAGAAAGCGATGGAAAAAGCCCGTCGCAACATGATTAACGTCGCGCTGAACCACGGCACCCTGCAGCACCCGGTTAAAGGTGCTCACACGGGTTCTCGTGTGTTCATGCAGCCGGCTTCCGAAGGTACCGGTATCATCGCCGGTGGTGCAATGCGCGCTGTTCTGGAAGTCGCTGGGGTTCATAACGTTCTGGCTAAAGCATATGGTTCCACCAACCCGATTAACGTGGTTCGTGCAACTATTGATGGCCTGGAAAGCATGAAGTCCCCGGAAATGGTCGCTGCCAAGCGTGGTAAATCCGTTGAAGAAATTCTGGGGTAATTGACCATGGCAAAGACTATTAAAATCACTCAAACCCGCAGTGCAATCGGTCGTCTGCCGAAACACAAGGCAACGCTGCTTGGCCTGGGTCTGCGTCGTATTGGTCACACCGTAGAGCGCGAGGATACTCCTGCTGTTCGCGGTATGGTCAACGCGGTTTCCTTCATGGTTAAAGTTGAGGAGTAAGAGATGCGTTTAAATACTCTGTCTCCGGCCGAAGGCTCAAAGAAGGCGGGCAAGCGCCTGGGTCGTGGTATCGGTTCTGGCCTCGGTAAAACCGGTGGTCGTGGTCACAAAGGTCAGAAGTCTCGTTCTGGCGGTGGCGTACGTCGCGGTTTCGAGGGCGGCCAGATGCCGCTGTACCGTCGTCTGCCGAAGTTTGGTTTCACTTCCCGTAAAGCAATGGTCACTGCAGAAGTTCGTCTGTCTGACCTGGCAAAAGTGGAAGGCGACGTAGTTGACCTGAATACGCTGAAAGCGGCTAACGTTATCGGTATCCAGATCGAGTTCGCGAAAGTGATCCTGGCTGGTGAAGTAGCTCGTCCGGTAACTATCCGTGGTCTGCGTGTCACTAAAGGCGCTCGTGCTGCTATCGAAGCTGCTGGCGGTAAAATCGAGGAATAAGTAGCAGATGGCAAAGCAACCGGGATTAGATTTTCAAAGTGCTAAAGGTGGGTTTGGCGAACTGAAACGCAGACTGCTGTTTGTGATCGGTGCGCTGATCGTATTCCGCATTGGCTCTTTTATTCCGATCCCTGGTATTGATGCCACTGTACTTGCCAAATTGCTTGATCAACAGCGTGGCACCATCATTGAAATGTTCAACATGTTCTCTGGTGGTGCTCTTAGCCGTGCTTCTATCTTCGCTCTGGGCATCATGCCGTACATTTCGGCATCTATTATTGTCCAGTTGCTAACGGTCGTTCACCCGGCCCTGGCAGAACTGAAGAAAGAAGGGGAGTCTGGCCGTCGTAAGATTAGCCAGTACACCCGCTACGGCACGCTCGTGTTGGCGATATTCCAGTCGATCGGTATTGCTACCGGTCTGCCGAATATGCCTGGTATGCAGGGCCTGGTGATTAATCCAGGCTTTGCGTTCTATTTCACGGCTGTTGTCAGCCTGGTAACCGGGACAATGTTCCTGATGTGGCTGGGTGAGCAGATAACTGAGCGCGGTATCGGTAACGGTATTTCGATCATTATCTTCGCGGGTATCGTTGCGGGACTTCCGTCGGCCATTGGCCATACCATCGAGCAAGCGCGGCAGGGCGACCTGCACTTCCTCCTGTTGCTGTTGATTGCAGTGTTAGTATTTGCAGTGACCTTCTTTGTTGTCTTTGTTGAGCGTGGTCAGCGCCGCATCGTGGTAAACTACGCCAAACGTCAACAAGGCCGTCGTGTCTATGCTGCACAGAGCACACATTTACCGTTGAAAGTGAATATGGCAGGGGTTATCCCGGCAATCTTCGCTTCCAGCATTATTCTGTTCCCGGCGACCATCGCGTCATGGTTCGGGGGCGGTACCGGTTGGAACTGGCTGACAACAATTTCGCTGTATTTGCAGCCTGGGCAACCGCTTTATGTGTTACTCTATGCGACTGCAATCATCTTCTTCTGTTTCTTCTACACGGCGTTGGTTTTCAATCCGCGTGAAACAGCAGATAACCTGAAGAAGTCCGGTGCATTTGTACCAGGAATTCGTCCGGGAGAGCAAACGGCGAAGTATATCGATAAAGTAATGACCCGCCTGACTCTGGTCGGTGCAATGTACATTACTTTTATCTGCCTGATCCCGGAGTTCATGCGTGATGCAATGAAAGTGCCGTTCTACTTTGGTGGAACCTCACTGCTCATCGTTGTCGTCGTCATCATGGACTTTATGGCTCAAGTGCAAACTCTGATGATGTCCAGTCAGTATGAGTCTGCATTGAAGAAGGCAAACCTGAAAGGCTACGGCCGTTAACGGTTGCCTGAGAAGTTACGGAGAGTAAAAATGAAAGTTCGTGCTTCCGTCAAGAAATTATGTCGTAACTGCAAAATCGTTAAGCGTGATGGCGTCATCCGTGTGATTTGCAGTGCCGAGCCGAAGCATAAACAGCGCCAAGGCTGATTTATTCGCATATTTTTCTTGCAAAGTTGGGTTGAGCTGGCTAGATTAGCCAGCCAATCTTTTGTATGTCTGTACGTTTCCATTTGAGTATCCTGAAAACGGGCTTTTCAGCATGGGGCGTACATAATCAATTGTAGGAGTGCATAGTGGCCCGTATAGCAGGCATTAACATTCCTGATCATAAACATGCTGTAATCGCGTTAACGTCGATTTATGGCGTCGGCAAAACCCGTTCTAAGGCTATCTGTGCCGCAGCGGGTATCGCTGAAGATGTTAAGATCAGTGAGCTGTCTGAAGAACAAATCGACACACTGCGTGAAGAAGTTGGTAAATTCGTTGTAGAAGGCGATCTGCGCCGTGAAATTACCCTGAGCATCAAGCGTCTGATGGACCTTGGTTGCTACCGTGGTTTGCGTCATCGTCGTGGTCTGCCGGTTCGCGGTCAGCGTACCAAGACCAACGCCCGTACCCGTAAGGGTCCGCGCAAACCGATCAAGAAATAATCGGGGTGATTGAATAATGGCAAAGGCACCAATTCGTGCACGTAAGCGTGTAAGAAAACAAGTCTCTGATGGCGTGGCTCATATCCATGCTTCTTTCAACAACACCATCGTTACCATCACCGATCGTCAGGGTAACGCGCTGGGTTGGGCAACTGCCGGTGGTTCCGGTTTCCGTGGTTCTCGCAAATCCACTCCGTTTGCAGCTCAGGTTGCAGCAGAGCGTTGCGCAGAAGCCGTGAAAGAGTACGGCGTTAAGAACCTGGAAGTTATGGTTAAGGGACCGGGTCCGGGCCGCGAATCTACTATTCGTGCTCTGAACGCCGCTGGTTTCCGCATCACTAATATTACTGATGTGACTCCGATCCCTCATAACGGTTGTCGTCCGCCGAAAAAACGTCGCGTATAACGCCCGTTTTTAGGAATGTTGGAGAAAGAAAATGGCAAGATATTTGGGTCCTAAGCTCAAGCTGAGCCGTCGTGAGGGCACAGACCTGTTCCTGAAGTCTGGCGTTCGCGCGATCGATACCAAGTGTAAAATTGAACAAGCTCCTGGCCAGCACGGTGCGCGTAAACCGCGTCTGTCTGACTATGGTGTGCAGTTGCGTGAAAAGCAGAAAGTTCGCCGTATCTACGGTGTGCTGGAGCGTCAGTTCCGTAACTACTACAAAGAAGCAGCGCGTCTGAAAGGCAACACGGGTGAAAACCTGTTAACTCTGCTGGAAGGTCGTCTGGACAACGTTGTATACCGTATGGGCTTTGGCGCCACTCGTGCAGAAGCACGTCAGCTGGTTAGCCACAAAGCGATTATGGTAAACGGTCGTGTTGTTAACATCGCTTCTTATCAGGTTAAAGCGAATGACGTGGTCAGCGTTCGTGAGAAAGCGAAAAAGCAGTCTCGCGTGAAAGCCGCTCTGGAGCTGGCTGAGCAGCGTGAAAAGCCAACCTGGCTGGAAGTTGATGCTGGCAAGATGGAAGGTACGTACAAGCGTAAGCCTGAGCGTTCCGATCTGTCTGCGGACATTAACGAACACCTGATCGTCGAGCTTTACTCCAAGTAAAGCTTAGTACCAAAGAGAGGACACAATGCAGGGTTCTGTGACAGAGTTTCTAAAACCGCGCCTGGTCGATATCGAGCAAGTGAGTTCGACGCACGCCAAGGTGACCCTTGAACCATTAGAGCGTGGCTTTGGCCATACTCTGGGTAACGCACTGCGCCGTATTCTGCTCTCATCGATGCCGGGTTGCGCGGTGACCGAGGTTGAAATTGATGGTGTACTGCACGAGTACAGCACCAAAGAAGGCGTTCAGGAAGATATCCTTGAAATCCTGCTCAACCTGAAAGGGCTGGCGGTGAGAGTTCAGGGTAAAGATGAAGTTATTCTCACTCTGAATAAATCTGGCATTGGCCCTGTGACCGCAGCCGACATCACCCATGATGGTGATGTCGAAATCGTCAAGCCGCAGCATGTGATCTGCCACCTGACCGATGATAATGCATCTATTAGTATGCGTATCAAAGTTCAGCGCGGTCGTGGTTATGTGCCGGCCTCTGCCCGAATTCATTCGGAAGAAGATGAGCGCCCGATCGGTCGTCTGCTGGTTGACGCTTGCTATAGCCCTGTAGAGCGTATTGCCTACAATGTTGAAGCAGCGCGTGTAGAACAGCGTACCGACCTGGACAAGCTGGTCATCGAAATGGAAACCAACGGCACTATCGATCCTGAAGAGGCGATCCGTCGTGCGGCCACCATCCTGGCAGAACAACTGGAAGCTTTTGTTGACTTACGTGATGTACGTCAGCCAGAAGTGAAAGAAGAGAAACCAGAATTCGATCCGATCCTGCTGCGCCCTGTTGACGATCTGGAATTGACTGTCCGCTCTGCTAACTGCCTCAAGGCAGAAGCTATCCACTACATCGGTGATCTGGTACAGCGTACCGAGGTTGAGCTACTCAAAACGCCTAACCTGGGTAAAAAATCTCTTACTGAGATTAAAGACGTGCTGGCCTCCCGCGGTCTGTCTCTGGGCATGCGCCTGGAAAACTGGCCGCCGGCAAGCATTGCAGATGAGTAACCGGATCACAGGTTAAGGTTTTACTGAGAAGGATAAGGTCATGCGCCATCGTAAGAGTGGTCGTCAACTGAACCGCAACAGCAGCCATCGCCAGGCCATGTTCCGCAACATGGCCGGCTCCCTGGTTCGTCATGAAATCATCAAGACGACCCTGCCGAAAGCGAAAGAGCTGCGTCGCGTAGTTGAGCCGCTGATTACTCTTGCCAAGACCGACAGCGTAGCTAATCGTCGTCTGGCATTCGCCCGTACTCGTGATAACGAGATCGTGGCAAAACTGTTTAATGAGCTGGGTCCGCGTTTCGCGACTCGTGCCGGTGGTTACACTCGCATTCTGAAGTGTGGCTTCCGCGCTGGTGACAACGCTCCGATGGCTTACATCGAGCTGGTTGATCGCGCCGAGCCGAAAGCAGAAACTGCTGCTGCAGAGTAATTTGTAGCAACATGAGAAAACCCGCTTCGGCGGGTTTTTTTATGCCTTTGAGTCAGAGCTGGAACCTCTCTTTTTAGCGTATACAATATCCTCATCAGGCTTGTTTTCTGTCGGAGGCTGAAATGTGGTTACTTGACCAGTGGGCGGAGCGTCATATTCTGGATGCCCAGCGCAACGGGGAATTTAATAATCTACCTGGTACCGGCGAACCGCTGGCGCTGGACGATGATAGCCATGTTCCTGTCGAACTGCGCGCTGGTTACCGGTTACTTAAAAATGGCGGTTGTTTGCCTCCGGAGCTGGAGCAGCGTAAAGAAGCCCTTGAGCTGGTTGACCTGCTGAAAAGTGTTCATCAGTCTCACCCGGACTACCAGGCACTGAGTAAGCGATTATCTCTGCTGGAATTAAAGCTACGCCAGGCCGGGCTGAACACCGATTTTTTACGCAGCGAGTATGCGGAAAAGTTATTGCACAAGATTCGCGAGGAGTGAGCTATGTACCGTATTGGTGAACTGGCAAAGCTTGCTGATGTTACCCCTGATACCATCCGCTACTATGAAAAGCAGCAGATGATGGATCATGAGGTTCGTTCTGAAGGCGGCTTTCGGCTTTACAGCGATTTGGATCTCCAGCGGCTACGCTTTATTCGTTACGCCAAACAGTTGGGGTTTACGCTGGAAGCGATCCGCGAGCTGCTGTCGATTCGCATTGACCCTGAGCACCATACCTGTCAGGAATCGAAAGGTATTGTCCAGGCCAGGCTTGCGGAGGTCGAAAAGAAAATCGCCGAGCTTCAGTTTATGCAACGCTCATTACAGCATCTGAATGATGCCTGCTGCGGTACCGCCCACAGTAGTGTCTATTGCTCTATTCTGGAAGCGCTGGAGCAGGGCGCCAGCGGCGTAAAATAAATCGGTTGCATATTGTGTTTTGGCGGTTCACACTGGCCGTGTTTTCAACTGAGGCGTTTTTATGAGCAAATATCAACATCGGCGGGGGCAAATAAAAGATAATGCCCTGCAAGCCTTATTGCATGATCCACTGTATCACCAGCGCGTAGAGAAGAATAAAAAAGGTAAAGGGAGTTACATACGCAAAGCAAAACACGCTCTGCGTGATGGGGAGGCCAGTGGCAAGCAGGCAAAGTGCCTTTTTACCACTGGCCTTTTTGCTATTGCGGGCGATTGTTTTGTTCTTTAAGCAGATCGCGAATTTCGCTCAGTAGTTCTTCTTCTTTTGTCGGTGCAGCAGGGACAACTGGCTCTTCCTGTTTGCGATGTAATTTATTCATCAGTTTGATGGCGAGAAAGATAGCAAATGCCACAATGACGAAATCAAAGATGTTTTGAATAAACATCCCATAATTCATTACAACTGCCGGGGTATCTCCTTCTGCAGCGCGTAGCACCCAGGAAAACTGTTTAAAATCAACTCCGCCGATGAGCAAACCCAGCGGAGGCATAATAATATCAGCGACTAGTGATGAAACAATTTTGCCGAATGCCGCACCGATAATCACACCCACGGCCAAATCGACCACATTCCCACGCATCGCGAATTCGCGGAACTCTTTTAAAAGACTCATATTAAACTCCCTGGACCAATAGACATTAGTAAGTTTAACAAATGATACGCTAATTGCCACAGGTCAAGGAGAACGCAATCCCTTAATTAATAAAGGGATAAGGAAGAGATGATGCGAGGAATATATATTATTCCTCGCATGAATGTTAAAGAAAGAAGGGGCTTGGCTGAAACAGGCGTTCCACATCAGTAATAAATTTCTTATCTGTCAGAAACATAATTACGTGATCGCCTTGTTCAATACGCAAATTATCATTGGCGATCATGACATCATTACCGCGCACAATGGCGCCGATAATTGTTCCAGGGGGCAGTTTTATTTCGTTAATAACTCTACCTACCACCCGCGAGGTACTTTCATCACCGTGAGCCACGGCTTCGATGGCTTCCGCAACACCGCGCCGCAGGGATGATACACCGACTATATCAGCTTTTCGCACGTGGCTGAGCAGCGCGGATACTGTAGCCTGCTGGGGTGAGATAGCAATATCGATAACGCTGCCCTGGACCAGATCGACGTAGGCCCGGCGCTGAATCAGCACCATGACTTTTTTCGCGCCCATCCGTTTAGCGAGCATAGCGGACATAATATTCGCTTCATCGTCGTTAGTGACGGCAATGAACAGATCGACCTGTTCAATATGCTCTTCCGCCAACAACTCCTGGTCGGAGGCATCACCGAAAAAGACGATAGTATCCTGCAGTTTTTCCGCCAGTTCAGCGGCGCGTTTCTGATCGCGCTCAATAAGTTTGACGCTGTAATCTTTTTCAAGACGCTTAGCCAACCCGGCGCCGATATTCCCGCCACCAACCAGCATGATACGCTTATAAGGCTTTTCCAGACGCTGGAGTTCGCTCATTACAGCGCGGATATTTTGGGATGCCGCGATAAAAAAGACTTCATCGCCCGCTTCAACGATAGTTGAACCCTGAGGGCGAATCGGCCGATCATGACGGAAAATAGCTGCAACCCGGGTTTCGATATGCGGCATATGCTCACGCATGGTAGAGAGCGCATTGCCAACCAGTGGACCGCCATAATAGGCATTGACTACCGCCAGGCTGACCTTACCTTCGGCGAAATTAACCACCTGCAGGGCCCCGGGGTACTCAATCAAGCGGTAAATATTGTCGATAACCAACTGTTCCGGAGCAATCAGATGATCGATGGGCACCGCTTCTGCAGTAAACAATTTTTCTGCATCACGCACATAGTCTGAGGAGCGGATGCGGGCAATACGATTAGGTGTATTAAACAGCGTGTAAGCCACCTGGCAGGCGACCATGTTGGTCTCATCGGAGCTGGTGACGGCAACCAGCATATCGGCGTCATCCGCTCCGGCTTCGCGTAACACGCGCGGGTGCGAGCCGTGTCCCTGAACAACACGCAGGTCAAACTTATCCTGCAGGCTGTGCAGACGATCGCCGTCGGTATCAACGACGGTAATGTCATTATTCTCACCAACCAGGTTTTCCGCCAGGGTGCCGCCCACCTGACCCGCGCCTAAAATGATTATTTTCATTGGCTTATCAACATCCGTCGTGAAACAGAATCCGCAGGGCGGATTAGCGTTTAATTAGCTTAGCGTAAAAGAATCCATCGCCTTCGGTACTGGCTGGCAGATTTTGCGTTCCGGGATGGTCTGGAGTGCCGGTTTCTACCAGTGTGGCATCCGGGGTTCGCCCTAAAAACGCGGCGATCTGCTGCATATTTTCTTCAGGCAGAACCGAGCAGGTTGCATAAAGCAGTGTACCGCCGGGTTTCAGGTGAGACCAGATAGCGTCAAGAATCTCGCTTTGTAGCCGGGCCAGCTCGGCGATATCGCTATCCCGCCGCAGCCATTTGATATCCGGATGGCGTCGAATCACGCCGGTCGCTGAACAAGGGGCATCAAGCAAAATGCGATCGAATTGCTGTGTGCCGCACCATTGTGCGGGGAAGCGTCCGTCCCCCTGTTTTACCTCCGCCTGCATGTTAAGCCGGTTGAGGTTATCGTAAACCCGCTTCAGGCGCAGCGCATCGACATCGACCGCCATGATTTTTGCTTCAGGCGCCGCTTCAAGGATATGGGTGGTTTTTCCTCCGGGCGCAGCACACAGATCGAGGATATTTTCCCCGTTTTGCGGCGCCAGCAAGCTAACGCACTTTTGTGCTGAAGCGTCCTGAACGGTTACCCAACCCTGATCGAATCCGGGTAGCATCTGGACCGCAACCGGGGTTTCCAGGCGCACCGCATCCGGATAGTCGGGGTGTGTAAATCCGTGGATACCATTCTCCAGGAGCAACGCGAGCCAGTTATCCCGGCTGTGATGCTGACGATTTACCCGCAACCACATAGGAGGATGCAGGTTATTGGCTTCAATAATGGACTGCCACTGCTGTGGATAAGCCGCCTTCAGACGCTTCAGGAGCCAAGATGGGTGAAGCCAGCGACACTCCTGCTGGGCTGATTCTGCCAGCAATGCATCCTGTTGACGTTGAAACTGGCGCAGCACACCGTTGATTAACCCTTTGAACTGCGGGCGTTTAATTGCAATCGCGCCTTCCACTGTTTCCGCCAGTGCGGCATGGGCAGGGATGCGGGTGTAGATTAACTGGTAAAAACCCACCATGATTAGATAGTGAATCGTTCTCTGTTTGCCGGTCATTGGACGTGACATCAGTTTGCCAACCAGCCATTCCAGCAGAGGGAGGGTTCGCGTCACGCCAAAACATAGCTCCTGTAGCAATGCCTTATCTTTGTCAGAGACTTTTTGCTGCAGCGGGGGTAGGACATTGCTCAGAGACTGACCTTTTTCAACGACCTGCTCAATGGCTTGTGCCGCCAGACTGCGAAGGTTGAGAGATTTTTTCATTGCCACGGCCTGGTTGTGTTACCTGTATCTGAAAATAAAAATGCCCGGAAGGCCGGGCACTGGCGATTGCTGAAACTATCAGGCAATCTTATTCCCGGGAACAAACCACTCCCGGCGCGAGTTAAGCAACTCATGCGCCTTCATCGCTTTTTTACCGGCGGGTTGGAGCTCTTCAAGATTCAGCACACCCTGTGCGGTCGCCACCTGAATACCCTGTCTACCGGCATCAAGGATGGTTCCCGGCGTTTTATCGCTTTGCGTATTGATGACCGAAGCTTTCCAGACTTTTACCGGCTGGTCGTCAATCATAAAGAAACTCATCGGCCACGGGTTAAAAGCCCGAATACAGCGTTCCAACTGCGCCGCAGAAAGCGTCCAATCCAGGCGGGCTTCCTCTTTGCTGAGTTTCTCCGCGTAAGTGACTTGCCCTTCATCCTGCACTTCAGGTATGGCGCTCCCTTCGGACAGTTGAGACAGGGTAGTCAGCAGACCCTGAGGGCCCAGTTCCGCCAGTTTTTCATACAACGTGGCGCTGGTGTCCTGGTCCGTGATAGGGCAGGCGAGCTTATACAACATATCGCCGGTGTCGAGGCCCACATCCATCTGCATGATGGTTACGCCAGTTTGCGTATCGCCGGCCCACAGTGAGCGCTGAATTGGCGCTGCTCCGCGCCAGCGCGGAAGGAGTGAACCGTGCACGTTAATACAGCCCAGCCTGGGCATCTCAAGTACCGCCCGTGGCAGAAGGATTCCCCAGGCGACGACGATCATCACATCGGCATTCAGGTCGCTCACCAGTTGTTGGTTTTCTATCGCCCTCAGTGTCGCTGGTTGGAATAGCGGCAAATTGTGTTCCTGAGCGAGGACTTTTACCGGGCTCGGCATCAGCTTTTTACCACGGCCAGCGGGCCTGTCCGGCTGAGTAAAAACACCAACAACCTGATGCTGAGAGGCGAGCAGCGCGCCGAGGTGGCGCGCTGCAAAATCGGGAGTACCAGCAAAAATAATACGTAATGGCTTGGACACGTTAATCCCTTTTTTATCGCTGGTTATGCAGTTTTGGCGTTCTGACGATCCAGCTTTTCCACTTTCTGACGAATGCGCTGACGTTTCAATGGCGAGAGATAGTCAACGAACAGCTTACCTACCAGGTGATCCATCTCGTGCTGAATACAGATAGCCAACAGACCATCAGTTTCCAGTTCGAAGGTATTACCATCCCGATCAAGGGCGCGAATTTTGACTCTTTCCGCCCGGGGTACCAGCGCTCGCTGTTCCGGAATCGACAAACAGCCTTCTTCAATACCGGTCTCGCCGCTTTTTTCCAGCATTTCCGGATTGATAAGAACCAGCCGCTGGTCGCGGGTTTCTGAGACATCAATGACGATAATACGCTGGTGAATATCCACCTGCGTTGCCGCCAGGCCAATACCTTCTTCTTCGTACATCGTTTCAAACATATCATCGACGATACGCTGAATTTCGGCATTAACTTCTTTTACCGGGTCGGCGACTTTGCGAAGACGCTCGTCCGGAAAATGTAAAACTTGCAATACTGACATAGTAATCCAGAGCTGTATTCAGGTAATAAAAGGTTTATTTCTACTATTCTAGACATTTCCCCGTCTGATTGACAGCATCTGTGACTAATCGCAGGGATTGTTGATGCTGTTTATGGCAGGGAGAAACACCATGCAAATGATGGAAATATGGCTGCGCTTAATGGCGGTTTATGGCCTGAGTGGGGAAAAAATGCTTCAGGCGGCTGCAGTCCTGCGGCATATGCCTGAAAATCCTGCCTGTTTGCTCCCCCAATCCGGTCTTTCGCCCCGTCAGTGCGCGCAGTTTAAACGCGTCACGCCGCAGTATATTGAAAAGGTGCTGCGCTGGCTCGATGCGGCGGATCATCACTTCATCACGGCGGAGAGCAAACACTACCCGCTTCAGTTACGAGCGATCGACTGGTTTCCCGGTGGGTTATTTGTGGCTGGCGATATCGCGCTGCTGACCAGGCCGCAACTGGCGGTCGTCGGTAGCCGTCTTTACAGTTGGTATGGCGAACGCTGGGGTAGGATACTGTGTCAGTCGCTGGCCGCGATGGGAGTGGTGATAACCAGTGGACTGGCGCTTGGTATTGATGGCATTGCGCACCGGGCCGCTCTGGCTGCCGGGGGGAAGACCGTAGCCGTTCTGGGAAATGGGTTTCCTGACATCTATCCTCGTAGTCATCAGGATTTGGGTGCTGCGCTGCTGGAGGCTGGCGGGGCGATTGTCTCAGAATTCTCGTTTCACGAACCTCCGCATCCGCGTAATTTTCCGCGGCGTAATCGAATTATTAGTGGCTTGAGTAAAGGCGTGTTGGTCGTTGAGGCTGCTCTGCGCAGCGGATCGCTGGTAACAGCGAGGTATGCGCTGGAACAGGGAAGAGATGTTTTTGCTATTCCTGGTCCGATTGGCAATCCCGGGTGTGAAGGGACCCACTGGTTATTAAAACAGGGGGCGATACCGGTGACTGAAGCAGAGGATATTCTGAATATGTGGCAAAACTCTCTGAACTGGTTGCCTGAGCCTTCTGAATCCGCGGAATATTCAGAGAATCAGCAACAACCTCCATTGCCATTTCCCGAGCTGTTAGCTAACGTAGGAGATGAGGTTACACCTGTTGACGTCGTCGCTGAACGTGCCGGCCAACCTGTGCCAGTGACTGTAGCCCAGCTACTTGAACTGGAGTTAGCAGGATGGATCGCAGCTGTACCCGGCGGCTATGTCCGATTGAGGAGGGCAAGCCATGTTCGACGTACTCATTTATCTGTTTGAGACCTACATTCATAACGAAGCTGAAATGCGCGTAGATCAGGATAAATTGACCCGGGATTTGACCGACGTCGGTTTTGACCGCGATGATATCTATCGCGCGCTGATGTGGCTTGAGAAACTGGCAGATTACCAGGAAGGTTTGGTGGAGCCAGTACAGCTGGCCGCAGACCCGCTTTCGGTGCGTATATATACGGCGGAAGAGAGTCAACGACTGGACGCCGACTGCAGGGGGTTTTTACTGTTTCTTGAACAGATTCAGGTTCTGAACCTTGAAACCAGGGAAATGGTTATCGAGCGAGTGATGGCGCTGGAGACCGATGAATTTGACCTCGAAGACCTTAAATGGGTTGTGTTGATGGTACTGTTTAACGTTCCTGGCTGTGAAAATGCTTACCAACAAATGGAAGAATTACTCTTCGACGTTAATGAAGGCACACTGCACTAGCAGGTGCTGACAGCACAGAGTTGTGATGGCTAAAGAAGCGCTTTTTGCCGTACATCATCAACAGCTTTGCCCGCATTGCGGCGC
The DNA here is from genome assembly GCF_001484765.1 of Entomohabitans teleogrylli. Lineage (GTDB taxonomy): Bacteria > Pseudomonadota > Gammaproteobacteria > Enterobacterales > Enterobacteriaceae > Entomohabitans > Entomohabitans teleogrylli. The sequence goes on from NZ_LLXO01000047.1 coordinate 23,281, forward strand.
AGAGCTGGTGATTCGTAGTGGTAAACATGGCCCCTTTTGGGGGTGCTCCCGTTACCCGGAGTGCGATTATATCCGTTCCCTGAGCACTCAGGCTGATGGTCATGTCGTTAAAGTTCTGGAGGGGCAGCAGTGTCCACTGTGCCAGTCCCCCCTGGTATTGCGCCAGGGGCGCTTTGGCATGTTCATCGGATGCAGTGATTATCCGCAGTGCAAACATGTTGAACTGATCGATAAACCTGACGATACATCAATTCCCTGCCCGCAGTGCCACAGCGGTCATCTGGTGCAGCGGCGTTCCCGGTATGGCAAAACTTTTCACTCCTGCGATCGCTATCCGGACTGTCAGTTCGCCATCAATTTTAAGCCGGTAATGGGTGAGTGTCCGATTTGTCACTACCCGCTACTGATTGAGAAAAAAACGGCACGGGGCGTTAAACGTTTTTGTGCCAGTAAACAATGTGGAAAGCCGGTTACGGCGGAACAATTCAGTGAATAATAACCTGCCTGCAGGCCCGATCGCCGACATGGTCCGGGTCCTCAAACAACAAAATGTCATCGCTTATCCAACAGAAGCCGTTTTTGGGGTCGGATGCGATCCAGATAGCGAAGCCGCGGTGATGAAGCTGCTGGAACTTAAACAGCGGCCGATTGATAAGGGGCTGATCCTGATTGCTGCCGACTTTGAACAATTACGTCCTTATATCAATGACAGTGTATTAACCAATGTCCAGCGGGCTGACGTATTTTCCCGCTGGCCCGGGCCGGTCACTTTTGTCTTTCCGGCACGTACTGAAACACCACACTGGTTGACCGGGAGATTTGATTCTCTCGCCGTGCGGGTAACAGATCATCCTCTGGTGATTGCCCTTTGCCGCGCGTTTGGTAAACCGATTGTTTCCACCAGTGCCAATCTTAGTGGCTTGCCTCCGTGCCGAACCACCAGTGAGGTGATGGCGCAATTTGGTAAGGATTTTCCTGTGCTGGATGGAGAGACTGGCGGACGCCGGAATCCATCCGAAATTCGCGATGCGTTGACGGGTGAGCTTTTTCGACAGGGGTAGTGTGGCTTATGGAAGAATATGCAGTATTTGGCAATCCCATCCAGCAAAGTAAGTCACCGTTTATCCATCAGCTATTTGCCGAACAGACGGGGATTGAACATCGCTATGGTCGCGTTCTGGCGCCCCTTGATGGATTTGTGAAGACCCTTGATGCTTTTTTTGCGGCAGGTGGTAAGGGAGCGAATGTCACTGTACCGTTTAAAGAGCTGGCTTTTGAGCGTGCCGATGAACTGACCGAGCGCGCGGCGCTGGCTGGTGCGGTAAATACCCTTAAACGCCTGGAAGACGGGCGTTTGCTGGGAGACAATACGGATGGTATTGGTTTGTTGAGCGATCTGGAACGTCTGACGCTTGTCAGGCCGGGCGATCGCGTACTAATGGTGGGCGCCGGGGGGGCCGCCCGGGGGGGGCTATTACCCCTGCTCTCTTTCGACTGCCCGGTGACGTTAACAAACCGAACGTTCGCCCGGGCGGAAACGCTGGCAGGGCTGTTTCGTCATGCCGGTAGCGTGGCGGCAATCCCCCTCGATGCGTTGAGCGGGCACGAGTTCGATCTGGTTATCAATGCGACTTCCAGCGGCATTGGCGGAGATATTCCGGCTCTGCCGGCATCGGTCATTCATCACCAGACGCGCTGTTATGACATGTTCTATCAGAAAGGGGATACCTCGTTTATTCGCTGGTGTCGTGAACGGGGAGCTCAGCACTGCGCTGATGGTCTGGGGATGCTGGTGGGACAGGCAGCGCACGCGTTTCTGTTGTGGCACGGTGTATTGCCGAGAACAGAGTCGGTTATTGAGCGATTAAAACAGGAACTGGGCCAGTGAACCAGGCAATTCAATTCCCCGACCGGGAAGAATGGGACGAGGGGCGAGGAGCCATCTGTTTTCCTGTGCTGGTTAACGGCATACAACTGACCTGTGCGATTCGCGGGACATCTATGGCTGTGCGTTTTGGCGGTTCATCGCCAGCGGAATGGCTTGAACGTTTTCAGGCATTCCGCTGGGATCTGGAAGAAGAAGCACAGTCACTGATTGAAGCACAGCGTGAAGACGATCAGGGCTGGGTCTGGTTGCCCTGAAACAGATAATCATTTTTCCAGTTTACATAGTTGTTGGCGGAATATTTTAACCCTTCCCGCTCAGTCTCGCTCAGCGGGCGGATTTGTTTTACCGGACTACCCAGATAAAGATAACCGCTTTCCAGGTGTTTATGCTGCGGTACCAGACTTCCTGCGCCAATCATTACATCATCTTCTACAACTACGCCATCAAGCAGGATGGATCCCATTCCGACCAGAACTCGATTGCCAATGGTGCAGCCATGGAGCATCACTTTATGCCCGACGGTGACGTCTTCACCGATGACGAGTGGATTGCCTTTCGGGTTACTGGCGGATTTATGGGTTACGTGGAGTACGCTGCCGTCCTGGATATTGGTTCTGGCGCCAACCGAAACGTAATTAACATCACCACGAATCGCCACAAGAGGCCAGACGCTGACATCATCCGCCAGGCGCACATCGCCGATGACGACGCTGGAGGGATCAATCATAACGTGCTGGCCGATCGACGGATAAAGCGTTTTATAAGGACGAATAACCTCTGACATATATCACCTTTAACTACGGTATCTGTGCAGAGACTGTGATCGCTTTTAACGATAGCTGCAAGAGTAATTACATATCCGGATCATCGACGATCGATGGAAAAGACTGAAAACTAAGCAAACGGAAAAAAAGATCGAAAAAACGCTTGTGCAAAAAAATGGGATCCCTATAATGCGCCTCCGTTGACACGGCACTTGTGAACAATATCACAGGGTAAGCCAGTGGAGATGAAGAGAAAATCCTGAATATCAGGGTTGACTCTGCAAGAGGAACGCGTATTATACGCCACCTCG
>NZ_LLXO01000048.1 GCF_001484765.1 Entomohabitans teleogrylli
ACCTTTCAAGGTCATATGTCAGATCAAGTCGCGACTAATACAGATTAGACGAAAAGGACGACATCTGGCGTGACTGTGTGCCAGATGTCGGAATAACCAAATATTATGCCTTCAGTCTGGTTGATACATGTTTGATGATCTTACCCACCAATAGTGGACATGCGGTTAAGTGAGTAAATTTTCTAAGGACATAATTGTTCCTGCAAAAAATATCTGGCCTGAATATAAACAACTCGATATTCTGAAATGCTTTGTATTTTTTGTGAGCAGGAAAAAGTATGCTGAGTACGTTACCCGATTTACACAGAAGTTTTGCAGAGCAACTCAAGCTTAAATTTCAGTCTGATTCGCGAATCCATTCCCTTCTTGCTGGCGGTTCGATTGTTCATGGCGGATTTGATAAATACTCCGATCTGGATTTTGTCGTTGTCGTCGACCCTCTCCACTATGACGAAATCATGACGCAGCGTAGGGAGCTTGCCGGAACATTAGGCCATCTGCTGCATGCTTTCACCGGGGAACATGTCGGAGAACCCCGCCTGCTTATATGCCTGTATGGACCTGAACTCCTTCATGTCGATCTGAAATTTGTCACCCTGGAAATGCTCACTCAACGCGTTGAGGAGCCAGCAGTATTATTTACCCGTGATAACACTGTTCTGGAGCGACAACTGGCAAAATTTAGTGCTCACTGGCCCAACATGACGCCGGAGTGGTTTGAGTCCCGAGCCTGGATTTGGCTTCATTATGCAGTGGTTAAGCTGGGAAGGGGCGAACTCTTCGAAGCGATTGGTATGCTGGCATTCTTCCGCGAGCAGGTGCTGGGACCAATGCTGTACCGTCGAGCGAATCTACCGCAACGTGGGGTTCGCCGTATTGAATTCTACGGCATTGATCCTGACGGCCTGCTGACTTCCACGTTGGCAACGCACGATCGTGACTCCGTTGGTGTTGCCATCAGAATGGCTGTTGACGCTTATATCAATCTGCGAGCTGATGCTCTGCCTGAAAATATCGCAGACGATGCGGCTCGTTGGGCGGTTCTTGCGATGCTGAAAGAGTATTCTGAAAAGGGTTAAATTTATACTTCCGGTCGCTTACACGGCGAGAGTAAAAGCATCACGAGTGATGTAGTCAATAGCCAAATTACGGGATGGACATCTCAATCTGGTTACTTCAATACATGTTCAAGCCAGGTTCAGATGTCCGGGAAAGGGAAAATTTCAAATGTCGGCTGAGTGTCAGGAGCGGAAGTCGGAGGTTACCTGCCAACCGAAAAGATGGCAACCTAAGAAGTGACGATTCAAATCTGGGTTGGAAACCGGGGGTAAATACAAGTCTGAGCCTTAATCTCAGTGACACTGATATCACCGATTGCTGGAAAAACATCTCTTTCAAGCGAGCGCCAGATATCGTCGGCATAGTCCTCCGTCACGCTGGCTTTCTTCACATTCCACCAACGTTCGGCAACTAACAGGAAAGTGTTGGTTTTGGCCTCTTGAGAATTTTTGACCTGTTCTTTCTGATGTTCCTGGGGATCAATGTCTTTCGCCAATAAAACTTTAGATTCGGCTCTGAGTTTACGTGCATCAGAAAGCGAGACGGCAGGGTAGGCACCGAAGCTCTGTTTGGTTCTCTGCTTGGTTAGAGGTCGATAGTAACGGAACTGCCAGAGCTTACTACCACTGGACTTGATTAGCAGAGTGAGCCCGTCGCCGTCATACAACTGATAATCGGTATCTTTAGGTTTGGCGGCTTTGATTTCCGTATCGGTTAACGGCTTGGTTTTTCTTGCCATGGGGAGTCTCCATGCGTTTAGGCCCAACGAAAACAATAGAGCTTTTCGTTGGGCCTATCAATGGGCCTAAAAGGTTCGGATTTAATTAGTTCTCTTCGGACTTCGCGGGACAAATTGAGGGCACAAAAAAGCCCGCAGGGCTTGCGCCGTGCGGGCTCTCAGGATGCTGGCGTGATCTGAACTGGATGCATAATTCATTGTTTTATTTACAATAAATTATAATTCAACTTTTCACTTGGGCCTATCGTTGGGCCTAAACCTGATTATGTCTAAATTTCAATCGGTTATGATAAGTTTGTTAGCCTCTTACCCTAACATATTTGGATAATGACTTGCCAAAATAATCGCCTTTTACAATGTGTAGAAAGGGGAGAGATCAGGAATGTAATTGAGTAAGGGGCGAAGGATTCAGAATGCCAAAAGGCTATGGTTGCGTCGCAACAGGCCTGTTGCCTGCCTTGCCCGTAAAATATCTACTGCCTGAAGATAAGGTGACTGTTCCTGACAGTTAAACCCCCTGCGATCGATACGAACCAGTTCGTACTTTTCCACCAGAAAGTTAACTGCATCTGCCAGAGTGATACCGGCGTCGAATATGCTCCTGAATAACAGTTTCATCACTGAATGGCGTGTCGTTCAGCGTCAGGCCATAGTGTTGCTCCAGCAGGCGTGTAAGCAGCGTTTGCCAGACAGCCACGGGCGACGGGCACGACTTCGCCGCCCGCTGATTTGCAGGAAGGGTTTTCATAAGGTTTCTCGTTGGGAAATTGACTTAACGTTGAGTGGGATAGATAGCGATATAAACGTAGCCACAGCTACCAAGTGTATCCGATTCACAGGTCAGTTCGTCATGGTACAGAGTGACGCGGTGTGCATAGTGGGGGTTAAGCTCACCAGAAAGCAGCATCAATTCCATCTGTTCTATAAAGTGCGGAAATGCGCTATTCAGTTGGTGGCACTCTTCTTCATTGAACGCGCCAGTTATTCCGGCGCGGTCAGCTAAATAATGCAGGTGGTTGCCTTCCTGTACCAGACGTGCACCAAAGCGAGGCATTACCACGCATTGAAGCCCCCATTCAGGGTTATCGTGTTTTTCCATAGTTTATTCCTGTTCAGAACAGATAAGTATAGCGAGTCGGCATTACAGCCAGCCCCGTTCGGCAAAAGAGAGACAGTTGCCATGACCAATGATGAGATGATCCACTACTTGCACATCTACCAGATCAAGCGTTTTAACAATTCGGGTGGTCAGAACACGGTCGCTTTTACTGGCATCGGTAACGCCTGATGGATGGTTATGCACCAGAATCACTCTTGCTGCATTGCAGCGCAGCGCCGATTTAATAATTTCGCGGGGATGAACTTCGATATGGTTTATGGTGCCGAGAAACAACGTTTCATGCTCAAGTAGGCATAACTGACTGTCGAGATATAAGACCATAAAGACCTCACGTTCCAGCCCGGATAACTTCAGCTTCAGCCATTCGTGTGTCAGTGCTGGATTCGTCAGCAGTATTCCGGGTTTGCGCAAATATTTCTCCAGATGATTTTGTGCCCGTTTAATAGCGCGTTGGACTGTAGGGGGCAATCCAGGAGGTGGCAGTAACAGAATGTCAGTCACAGGCAATATCCTTCAGTCGATAAGATGCATGATAGAGCGGCTTTCCGGGTGTGGAAGCACATAATCCCGTAGACGATAATAATGTTCGCTCATGGACTCGCAGTGCGTTCTACAGGCATGATGACTCCATGCCATCAGGCATACAGCAATTCCTGTGGCTTCGGTGCTGAGTATCGCTTCATTGCCATTGCTTTCATTGAACAGGTGATAGTGGTCGCAGTCAGGTGGTGTAAGAAAAGCGCCACCGTTAGACAGGGTGTGAAATTTCCATACGCCGCCCTGGTAATCGGCGCTCCATAAATCCAGCCAGGAAAATACCTGCGGTTCAAGAAATACCCACTGGCGCACATTGCCAAAATAACGAGGCCAGAAGTTTATTCGTTGTTCATCGGGAAGTGTGGTGACGGTAATGGATTCGGGTGCGTTCGGGGTATTTGCCGGGAAAGGGGCAGGTGTCAAGCTCATGGTTGCGGTCATGATTAATATCCTTGAAAAATAGTTTATTGAGTCGGAGGAAATGTTGATACGGCAGGTTTATCAGGAAGCCAGTTGCAGCATATTTTCAGCCATTACCCATAACGCCCGATTGAGCTTCAAATCTCCATCGATACCGCTAATGGCACGAGTTCTGGCACGTTTCCCCTGCGCAGAGCGACCGGATAAGCCACCTTTAATCAGGTTTTCCTGAATACGTTGATAGGTTGTCCAGAGATCCCCGGATTCATCCTGCCAGCGTCGTGGAGCCAGTAACTGTGATTCGGTAACAGGTTGATGATCTTCACCAAAACGGTACGTCAGTGCCGCTTTAGCCAGTGCCTGTTGTGCTGGTGGAGGTAGTATTAGCGACTGCATGGCATCGCGTTTTTCTTCAACTTTATCGAAAATACCGAGCACTTCATAAGCCCCTTCAATTACTCTTTCAACAACATTGCCTTTATGCGGTACGCGAACTTCACCAAAAGACTCACCGCATACAAGCCCGTTGCAACAGATAGCTCTGAACAAGCCCGGCAGCATCTGATAGCTACTGGAACCATCATGGCTATTCAGCAGGATAATTTCCGGAACCTGTTTACCCGTAATTTGCCCCTCGCGGCGCAAGCGCAGCATGTGCTTCGTATGTTCGCGTTTACTCTCATCCCGAACGCGAGTCTGGCAGGCAAAGAACGGTCGGAAGCCTTCCCGCTGAAGATTATCCAGCAGGGTAATTGTTGGGATATAGGTGTATCTGTCACTTCGGGATTCGTGTTTATTTTCACTGAAAATGCTGGGCACATGGCTCATCAGTTCTTCATGGGTTAATGGACGGTCACGACGGATCTGGTTCACGCGACCAAAGCGACTGGCTAATCTCATGGATAATTCCTTGTTAAGTTGCATAAATAAAAATACCATGCATCACCAGGAAGCATGGTCAGTTATTTAATGTTGAAGATCTAAACTTGACTTAAATTAAGGTTCAGGAATGGATAAATAAATAGCGTTCTGATTTATTCATCTTGATAATATTAAACTCTATTTTTTTGTGTGTTAATTATCATAAGTTAACGGTGGGCCTTTTTGGGATAAAAATAACTTCAGAGTTTGTATCATATGTAATAACACAATAACTAATTGTTTTTAAAGAGAACTCCTCTTCTATTGCAGGTTGGGGTTTTTATGTGTTCGTTATGTCGGGTTGGTTTTATATTAATATAGTGTAACTAAAAAAATATCTTATAATACATGTGGTTAAGTATGATGGAAAGAATAAATATGGTAAAAAATCATAGTGTATCTATTCCTGAGAAATTAACTCAGGAAGATATCATGAATAAAAAGATAACCAACGACTATCTGCTAAAAGATCAACATGCTGAATGGACTGAGAATAAACGATACAAACAGAGGATAAAGGATACTCTTGATAAAGCCCTGAAAGAGCATCCAAGGACGCTGGTATTAAAAATAGAACTTTATATTCCAGATACCAGCTACAATGCAGATTCAACGCTAATGACCAGGTTTATCGCATCCCTTAATGCTCAGATAGCAGCAGATATACAAAAACGCAGTAATAACGGGGCAAGGGTTCATCCATGTACTTTACGATTTGTATGGGCAAGGGAATTCCATGAGGACGGACGCAAACACTACCATTTAGGATTGCTTTTTAATAAAGATACTTATGCTTATCCGGGCACCTACCATCCTGATGAGAAAGGTCAATATACGCATAATTTATCTCTGATGATTATGAATGCATGGATAAGAACACTGAAGCTTGATAATGATGTTGATTATCAGAAACATTATTGGCTTGTCAACTTTGCAGATAATTTTTACTTCCACCTCAATAAAAATCAGATAAGTTTTCTTGTAGCTTATCCATTGGTACTAGGTAGGTTGCGTTATCTTACTAAAGATTACACTAAAAACTATTCAGATGGACAACGTAGCTTTGGCTGTAGTCAATACTGACGTAAATTGAATGCAAGGTTTGATGTCAGGGATTACGGAAATTAAATTATAAAACTAATTAAGTCCAAAATATGCTAATTGAAGGTTGGGGTCTTTTCAAAATAAATACCTAAATGTAAGTTGCTCCTATCGCTTTTTATGTCGATAAATTGCTCAGGAAAAACTTATGTATACTACGTTCGTTAATAGTGAATTTCCATTACAACATTTCCCCCGACAGCTTAACGGCGTTGCGCAGGCCATCGCTGACAGAACGCAGGCACCTGTTGAATTGATCGTGGGAACATGCCTGAGTGCAATGTCACTGGCTTCTCAGGCGCTGGTGACGTTCGAGCACAGTGATGGGCGAAGAAGTCCAGTTTCTTTGTATAACGTGATTATCGCAGAATCAGGTGAACGGAAAACAGCGGTTTTCAATCAAGTTATGAAGCCCATACTGGAGTTTGAAAAGCAGTCTTTGAAAGCATACTCCGGTAAGGTCAAGGTGTATGAGGCCAACATGTTAGGTTGGAAGGCAATCAATAAATCAATACTTAATCTCATCAGGAAGAAAGAAGAGCAAGGGAAAGACAATACCTGCGAGCACGAAAGGCTTCGGGAACATTACCTGGAGAAACCAGAGCCACCTAAATTGCCTAAGCTTATTTACAACGACGCAACCCATGAGGCCATCGTCAAAGGGCTATCAGAAAACATTGGGTCTGCTGGACTGGTATCTGATGAAGGTGGTGGAGTGTTAAACGGAAGAGCGATGGGTAATTCTCCCTTGTTTAATCAATTGTGGGATGGAGTTCCTTTTGACGTTGAACGCAAGGACCATCGCTTGATTATCAATGACAGCCGCTTTGTTATTCTTGTTTTGACACAGTTAAATGAATTGAATAGCTTTCTCAAAAAAAGAGGTGAGCGTGCCATTGGCAATGGATTTTTTGCTCGATGCTTGTGGTCAGTCACAACAACCACTCAAGGACAGCGTCAGCAATCTTCCGGGATAAAGTGTGATAACCTAAATCTAGATAAATTCCATCAACGAATTAGCGAACTATTAGAATTAACTATCAGCAATGCATCACCGAGGACACTTTGTTTTTCACCCGAGGCAGAGAAAAAATTTTCTATCTTTCAGAATGAAATTGAAAATCTAATAGCCGTAGACAGAAATAAACATTCAGCCTTAGCAGGAATACTTTCTAAAATTCCAGAGAATGCGGTCAGAATGGCAACGCTGATTCATTTCTTTTATGAGTTTGAAGGTGATGAAATAGGTCAGGGTACACTTGAACATATCATTCAAGCTATTAAGTATTATTATAATCAGGTCGTAAAATTGCTCACGGTACGAATGGATAAAGGAGAAGAAGATGCAAGGAATCTCTATCAATGGTTATTGAATGGACCGATAAATCAAAGAGGCATGTGTACCCGAGTCGCTAAAACACATGTCCGACGCTATGCTCCATATCAGCTTAGAGATGGTGCGCGTTTTAATAAGGCTTTAAAGATTCTAGAGGAGTATGGGAATATTACTATTTGCAAGGAGAGGAATGTAAATGGGAGTGTTCATCAGATCATAGAGATAAATCGGAGTTGATTTTTTCAGAGAGTTGAAAGCTGCTATTTCCTGCTATTAATAGCAGGAAATAGCAGGAAATAGCAGGAAATAGCAGGGAGGATTGAAATTTTGAAATTAAAGCAGAGACTGTAATTTAAATTGTGTATCTGCCTGTTTTTGATATGTTCACTTCAACAACGAAACAGGTAAATTATGAACGAAAAGAAACTCAAGGCACTGGCGGCTGTGACCAGCCCCCCAGTATTAGATACAACCGTCAGCAGGTCGAGCAAACCGAAAAATGCATCGATACTGGCTGATATTGTATAGCAAAACTGCTACTGGCTTTGGCATAATGCTCATATTCGATAGATAACATATAGAGAAAGACTATCACTATGGATTACAGGCAACAGCTAGACCATGAGCTTACAAAACTCATCTCCTACCATGAAAAGGAATACGCTAATTACGTTAGCGATGATGATAACTTGGGGACTGATCTTGATAACGACTTTGAGACACAAGAGCAAAACGAAGAACCTCATTATTCAGTATGGTCATCCGAACATTTTATAGAAAAAATTAAGCCAATGGCTATGGTTTTGCACGATTACGATATCGTAGGCAAATGCGAAATCCTGTTGGCTATCATAACTAAAATACAACAGGCCGAAGAAAAGGCAATGAAAGAGAGAGATAATTATATAGATTCTCTCTATCAGTTTGATCACAAAACGTACTTAGAAAATAAGCTATTTTTTTCTGCATCCGATATTGGATGTTACTTCGGTTACATATCTGCACAAGAAGTAAATAAAAAACTGATCGAGGCCGGATTACAGGTACGTACAAACGAAGGTCTTATACCCACTACTCAGGGGCAACCTTACCACTTAAAAACGGTGTACACTCCTGCTGGTTCAAAAACTTGCCGCTGGGATAAAGCTATCGTACATGTGCTGGCGATGCATCTTGGAACAGAACCAGGATTGGGTATCAAATAAGCCTATTATCCATTTACATGTATTAGCTCAGACCTGATCTGACGGTTTTCACTGGCAGCACATAATCGAATCTGGTAACCTGCTTTGAGCGAAGAGCGGGCAAGAAGTTGGAACTTAAAGCTAGACGCCCCGGTTTTTTCGTTGTGTGCGGCGCTTCAGTAAACTACCCGTAAACCCGTATCCAGGCGCAGGGGTAATCAGGGCATAGCAACGTTAACGTATATATTCATCACATCAATAAAGGTGCTGAATTCAATTAATTCATTGAAGTCTATGCTTGTGCATATAAACTGTCATCATCGGCTTTAACACGGAGATGAACAATGTCCCTGTTACACCAAATCCAAGAGTCAGTGGTGCAAGATGGGTCCAGTTTGGGTCCTATACTGCTTAAACTCCGACTCTTAGCAGCAAGATTAGGAAGTAATGATTTAGAAGAGTGGGTAAAGCATGAATCAGAAGGTTATCCGCCGGATGCTGTGCTTCCCGAATACAGAATTATAGGCGTAACGTATAAGGGCACATTTTCCGGCTCCTTTGGTTCGGGGATAAAGAATGCACCTATCCCTTCAATATTAATAGAAAAATATGCAAATGAAAGTTGGAATAGCTTTTCCGTTAGGGAAAGCATTGCTGCCGTTGGCGAACTTGTTAAAGTTGGCGCAGAAGGTGGGACTCTTGCGATTGATGCATCAAATCTAATACTTGTTTTACAAGGAAAAATTTATAATGGCTATGCATGCAATGATATCACTGGCAGTATTTCAGCTGTGTCATTATCCGAAATTTCACAAGCTGTTCGTAATAGAGTTCTTGAACTAACCATTGAGCTTGAAAAGTCAATTCCCGCAGCAGCGCACATCACTTTTGGTACTCAGAATATGGATGAAAAAAATGCATCAAAAGCACGGCAAATAACACAACAGATAATTTATGGGAATGTTGGTAATGCTATATCTGGTGGAAGTGAATCAACTATTAACGTAAATATCCAATCACATAATAAAGAATCGGTCATAAACTATCTGAAAGAATCCGGTATTCCTGAACAAGATGCAAGTGAGTTCGCGCGGATTGTAGCGTCTGAAGCGCCATCAAGTCCCGAAGAACCTTTTGGAAAAGGCGCAAAAAATTGGATTGCATCAAATCTAAGAAAAGCTGTCGATGGAACTTGGAAGGTCGGGGTGGCAGTTGCAACTAAAGTTCTCACTGAAGCTGCTCTGAAATACTACGGCTTGGAGTAAATCATGGGCCTCATTTCGTGGCCCTAACGAAGATAATAGAGTTCCCTCGTTGTGAAAAGTGAAACATTGGCAACCGCCAGTGAAAGTCTTCATCTGGTACTGAGCTGCCTGTCAGATTAGGTTTAGATTTGTGCCGTAGCTGTGTCAGGTTAAATCTGAGCTAATACAATTTGCAGGTGTATATTTGAGTTCTAATATGCACCATTAATATCATGGTCGCTCTGCCGCCTTTAACCAATCTGCTACACCTTCTACACTTAGAGCAAGAAGCATGTCTTGTACTGCCACTACACGCTCTAACATTATTCCTTGATCTGATTCTTCGCGTTCTTCTGCTTCAGCGAAAAGTCGAGTCATCAACTGAGTAAGACTGTTATGGTGATCATACAGATATTGTCTGCTATGACGGGCAAAGATTAGATATTTTTCCGTGGCTGACAAGGCTAGTTCCGGATCGTGTAGTGAAATTGCATTAAGCCATTCATGTAACCTATAGAACTGATATTGTTTGCTCTCCTCAGTGTTAATATTATTTTTAAAAACAGAAAAACAGAGATCTACGATTTCTAATGGTACATAAATTACTCCTTCACTATCATCAAATATATGATCGAATTGCTTCGCTACCTCGATGGCATGTGGACTATTTGTTTTTAAACCTGCTTCAATTCCTTTTAGGCACTGCTCATTATGTTGGCGAATATTTTCTCTATTTGTCCAAACATGAGTCGCGCCCAACCAGGCTTCTTTTTTGTCTAGAGTATTCAGGTCTTTTATGAATTTATCAAAATTAATATGTCCTGTCATTGCTGATAAAGCCGAAATACGACCCCATGTTTCAACATCCTTATCACCTCCATCATTGTAGATGCTAACCAATAATGGTTGAACAATTTCAAAATGAGCATGGTAAGAATAATAAAGACATCTCTCAGCGACACTCCAAAGACCGCTAAAATCTTTTATCGCTAAGTGGAATAAATTCCAGCCAAGATCAAAAGACTTGCTTTGCATAAATGGTAAATGCTGCAAAACTAAAGCACGAATAGCTGGATGCTCATCGCCAGCAAACCGTTTTAACGTAGGAACTAGCAATTTTGGTAGTTTTTTCTCTTGCTCTAAAAAATTATTAGCCAGAATCATCAAGGCTTCGGTGATGTCCCCTTTTACCATATTAATTCCAAGTGTAATCAAATCAACAGAATCTCCCTCAATTGGGTCGACCTCATTAAGTCCTGCAAAGCCAATAGTTAAGAAGATTAGTCGTTCCGCCTCTTGTATTTCTTGTATGACATTGGCGCAGGCTTCTAGCGCTTTAGCTGAAGAGGCATTGCATCGCCAATGTGTTTGATGTCTTTCTAATTCATCCAGAATCTTGCTTGCAAGAAGTGATGCATTAGGTTCTTCAAGAGGCTCCCATGTTTCATTGGGATTTAAATTTCCATAACGATATGCCAGATAAGTCGCAACTCCACTCATTATGTCATCGCGGAATTTTACAGGAATATCTATCCAGTAGCTGGATAAAAATTTAAGGAAGCGTAAGGGCTGGCGTGAGGATGCCTCACGCAATTGCCCACCCACTTCTTCCTCCCCTCCAATAAGAAAATCATCCCATTCTCGTTGAGTATGTCCAGCATAATGAGATAACAGTTTAAGTACCGCCTTATTGCTGACACCTGTGAAAACATCATATGAGAAGGGGGCTCTCACCCAACCAGCTTGTGAGTGAATATGAGGTCCACGTGTGAACTTTCCAGCAATTCTTTCATATTCATCTAATATTTTCTGTGATTCATTGGAACGGAGATAGCAAGGAATTGGTGCAATAAACATTACTTGCGACTGCATTCTCCACAATTTGAATTCTTCCGAGAGATATTCATCATGTATAGTTAGAATATTTTTCATCACTGCATTTTGTACCTGCTCAGGTAATAACCTGAATGCTGATTTAATCAGTTCACCTAATTCGTAGGAAAGTTTAAAAGTCAGCATGTCTTGATCGCATAGCATTCGGCCAATCAGATCTATATTAGATTCAGGCGATGAGGTGCAGGCAAGAATTCCGAAGTAGAGCAATGCACCTTCGAGATTGAAACAAAGATCCTCACAGTTTTCTTTCCACCAATCAGAGTTTATTTTTGCTTGGTAAAGGATACCTGCTTCAACAGCGTCAAAAAGTATTTCCATACTGTCTGCATGATGTATATCTCGCATGCGATGAGAATTTTCGTAGGATGTATCTCCAAGAAATCCATACCTATAACCTAATTGAGTTTTCCGGTAACGTGATGAGCGTAATTGACTCCAGTGCTCAATAGCTTTTATGGCTAACTCCAATAAAATACAGGATTTCTCCATACGCTGGCGAATAAAATTCTCGTTTCGATTTCCATATTCATGAGCATGGCACCGCAATTTACGTGCGAATTTAAATTCCAGTATATCTTTCTCTTGGAGATCACCCGTTATATAATTCCAGAGAAAAGTATCGTCCATAATACCTTCAGTCACACAGCAAGCTACAGCCTTGCCAAGAGAGCTATGCTCAGATCGTTGTATTGCAAGTAGCCGATCCAGTAATGGAGCTATAATAGCAATATTTTCCTTTTTAATTTGTGACAAGCGTAGCGTCAATTGGTCTGCAACTATATTTGCATCAAACCAATCCAGTGTCAGAACCTCCATCCAAAATGATGCTACTCTAGTAGTATCAACGTTACTCCATTGAGCGATGCGATTAACATGCATTGCTATACCATCAGAATCGCGAGCCATTATTAGAGATGGGATCAGAAAGTCGAGCCAAAAATGATGCCACTCTATTGAACTGCCCACGATATAAATTACTTGGAAAACATCACGCTGTTTCTCCCGCAAATCTCGAATAAATGGCCAGTCTTCATTCTGGGGTTTTTGTTCTGCAAAAGACTCGGCTATTAGACGTTTAATGTGAAATGCGGCGTTCCCTGTTAATACAGTCCTGAGTTGTTTTCTGAACTCACGGCGTTCTCCCAGCGCTAGTTGAGCGATAAAACTACGTATGCTTGGACGTACAAATGGAACTGGTGATAAATCGCTTATGAAATCATTCAATGTAATGCCATTACGCATAGCCTTACTTATGACAAGTACGTCCAATAAAGTTTGATGACCAAACGTTAGTTTCCTATCTTGAGTTTCCTGTAATACATTAAGGCTACATAGCTTCCTCTGTATATCTTGAGAGGCAGAGAAACGTTGATGTGGCACTACCAGGCTTCGTATGCGCAACATTTCAGAGGCAATCGCCTCAATCGCTTGTATAGCAACATCCCCTAGTTCATCATTAGCAAGCACAATCGTATCAAGATAGTGTTGAGCCAATTCCTGGCTGGTCACGACATTGAAACTGCCGCCTCGTTGGGCCAGTTCGACAAACAGCGCTAACTCTCGGGGATTGCGTATCAACTCGCGTGTGACAGCGTCTATAGTATTAGTTGTAATTCCATGTACATCAAGTAAAGGTGCAATCTCTGTATCCCAATTCAATGGTCGGCACTTTAATTCACAATCCCAATGCCGTTCGGCAATTTGTTTGTCGTAATGTCTGTCGAAGTCGCGGCAAGCGGTAACTATAGTAATATTAGGGATCAAGAGCAGACGGTCGATCTGTGCAAGAAAGTACTGCAAAACCCGATGTTCACGAGCTATAGACAGTACATCTAAAGAATCAATGAGTACTATTACATGAGTGTCTTCAGCCAGTCTTGCTGCTTTTTCTACCCATTGTTGTGCTAAACCCTGAGCCTGGCGCTCCTCTGATGTTGCCAGACTGGCGAATTCGCGTGACTGAATAAATAAAGGGACAATATCTGAACGGCTTATTGCGCGCTTTTCCAATGCTTCTTGTAATGCAAGCATCACACAGGTTTTCCCTGAACCGGGGAGGCCTGTAAGTAGGATTGAACGTGTTTTGGCATCAATCGCAGCTAATAATTCATCCAGAATAGGGTTAGCGAGCCGCTGTCCTGCAATATCTCGTCGCCAGGACCTACCTATAGCAGAAGTACTGGAAAAAGAACGAAGTACTTCTGTAAGATTCATGGGTGGAACTAGCATAGACCCAGCTTGCTGGATAAGGGCATTGAGATCTTTTTTCGTTAAACGATGTTGCGCAGCAGTAGATACACTCGGACCTTCCATACGCGCACCCAACCTATCTAGGCTTACCCAGAGTGCATTGAAAGCAGTGTCTGGGTTACTCACTACACGTCGTAACTGTCCCCGCAGTTCCTGCTCCATCTGATCCAATTCATCAGTAACCACAAAATTTGTTCGACGCAAGAATTCAAATGTTGAAAGCCTTGAGGTAATTTTCGCAAGTTGGCTCGACAAAGTTTCATCCAATTGCTGTTGTGCTTTTCCTAGGCTTAGTCGGTAACTCTTTTCGTCTGGTTGAGAAGAGCTGTGTTCTTTGAGTTTTGCAAGGTCGCCAAAGTTATTTCGGGAAATGAAACGAACATTAGCTGTAGGAGTGTTCGCTAGCAGATGAAAGGCCTTATCCAGCTCATCGCCAAGATCAGCTATCGTCCAGGCCTTAAAATCGGTTTGATTTTTTTTGCATTGACAGACGATCACGCTTCCATCCGCTTTTCCTACGACGACATCATCAACGGAGTAGCTTATCGAATCGACTTCCAGCCATAGAAAGTCTGGATCTGATAAAACCTTCAAGGCCCAATCAAACGCCACTAAGGTTTGATATCCATCACCGCGATTGGAACGTATGCCTGCAATACTCATAAATTATTCCCTTTCGGAGGACACAACATCATCCTGATGCGTAAGCATCACCAAATGTTTTGGGTATGATATTCCCCCTACGGTTATTGTGCCAGAGTGTAAAGTTCGATCTTTGCTGAGAAGGGGCTTCACTACTTAGAAAGGTCTCTAGGGTTATCTCAACTTGAGTGCTTACATGTGTTGTAAAGCAACCTGATCTAAGTATATATAATGATTAATTTGCGGTCTCTACTAGCATTTTTTATTATGAAGTGATGAGGGATTATATGTTTTATTAAATAATAATTAATAGACATCGCTACCTGTCAATGGAGGCAGGTAGCGCACAAGAACGTTCTTAATTTCTCATAACTGATAAATATTTACTGGATTAAATATTCCATGTGAAAGTTGAACTTCCTCTATTTGTTTCAATCACAACCTCCTGTGGCCTACATTTTCCAAAATCTCTATCAGTCGTAACCGTAAAGTAGTAAACATCGCTATAATTAAGATCCCAACTGGTTCTTGGAACTTCGTTGTCCTCCGTAATCTGTTTGGCTTTTCTACCATTAACAATACGGTTAAGAGTGTTCTGATCTTGAACTCTTGTGGTATAAGTGATTTTCTTTTCATTAATCAAACAATGGCCTCTGTTAACGGTAATTTTTTGAATTTTAAGATCGTCAACATTGCTAATTAATTGGTACTTCCAGAAATATACTCTTACTGAACTGTAGTCGCGATACTTCTGAGACACAGATAATTTGAATAAATCTTTGGGGGAGACATTAGTGCTGGAGGTATCAGCGGAATTGTTGACAGCAATAATACCTTTTTCAGTTAGTCCATTCCTTGCTTTAATAGTGTCCGGTTTGCAGTAGCCTTTCGCGATGTTTTTCCCTTTACTATCTATTTGTGCAAAGGAAGCTGAGATTTTAGAGTTTTCATCAGTGTTATAATCAACAATGATCTTCCCATCGATCTCTTCATCTGTCCCGGTTAGGGTAAAATATGGATATTTCATACCCGGCTCTGTTAATTCTTGCTTAACACCACCTGATGAAACATCGAGTTTAATGACCGAACCGCCTTCATCAGGATCGTCTCCGGGAGCCAAAAATGCGATGTAAACCGTATCGCTGACATGACTAATCGTCATCTGATCACCATCATCGAGCGTACATTTTAAATCATACGTTTCATTTGCGAATGAAGAGGTAGCGAATAAAAATCCGGAGAGGAATATAATAGTACTACTTAATTTTTTCATTTTTATCTCCTTTGGAAAACTCAATTTACGGGGGGCTAATATAATTGTTCTGCAACTGCCAAGGCCCCAAGTAACCAGCCGATTGCTTGTGGCCCAACTGTCCAGAATATTTTTGCTTTAAATATTCCAATAGCACCCTCACGAGTATATATAGCATCAGGTATCAACCACTGCCGAATAAAAGCACCTATCAACATTCCAATTCCAGGGCCAATCGTCAGCCAGAACAAAATTTTTACTCCATGCCAAAAACCATAAATCTTTCCTGTTGCTGAAAATAGATTAAAAAATACAATGATCAGTGATAGTACGAACGCGACAATAAAATATTTTATTGCTATATGTTGCATACTTTAATACCTCTTTTTAATAACTCAAATGTGTCTAATCGAGAGATTCAATTCATTCTTCACGTATACATTGCTGTAAGGAATTTCTCATGTTTTGCTGAAAGCCGGAGGGGGGAGCTGTTCGTTGATCGCCAATCGCCTTTAGTAACTTTGGCGGATAAATATCACTCATTTTCTCCCAGGCACAAGCACATACAGAACCGTTACGGGTTGCAATTTTACACCCCGTCATAAATTGTCTTTTCTCTGGTGAATCGCAACCAGTAAGCATCACTGTGATAAGAGCAATAGAGGCAATAAGCCCTTTCCTTGAGTAAATACTTTCTATAAAATTAATGTTCATTTGTAATCCCTTAAAAATTGAATTTTTCCGAATTCTGTTTATGTCATAGCAAACAGCTCATACGCCAGCCGATTGACCTCTCATAAAAATGTTCACAACCTCTTCTATGGCGTTACCACTTGCCTTTGTTTTCCATTTACTCCCTCTCTCTTCGCTGACCAGTCAACACTACAAAAATCCTGAATGGGTTAGCGGCTTCCCGCAGGAACAACCTGATTGAAGGCAGGTTTTTGTGATCTTTTCAGGAAGACGAAGATGTGTAAAATTGTTAATACCGATCGAAAATCAAAAATTGATCGTCTATATCAATAGATAAATCCGATCGAAATTAATTTAACAATCAGTATTAACTATTAAAAAGCTTGAGCCGATCGACAGCACAGATCAATCAGTAAAGGAGGTTCATAAGAAATTTGAACGTGAAGGATGTATTACTGAGGGAGGAAAAGATAATAAATATTAGTATAATCAGTCGAATGTATGCTCACACTCCCGACATTCATACCTGTCAAACAGCACCCCATCCATAGCCGAACCGGTAACAGCTCCGGCAGTTGCTCCAGCGACAAACCTTCCCAATAGAGCACCAATAACCGTTCCTGCCGCTGTTCCCACTACAGGCACAACCGAGCCAATAGCTGCCCCTACTCCTGCGCCACTGAGAGCTCCAGCCACGCCTCCGGCAATACCTCCCGTCTTCCTGCCTATATGTCGTTCACTTACACGATCAGAACCGCATTCTGGGCATGTCGTAGTCATTTTCGTTATTCCTGGTTAGAGAGTTGAAAGGATATTTATCTATTGATTAATTTGACTTTTATCAACGCCCCCTGGGGGAATGCCCCAGGAAGCTTGGGTTTTAATGTACAGTATTGCAGCGTGATGATAACCAGTGATTCAAATCAGACTCGCGCCAACCAACAGCTTTTTGACCGAGTTGAATTGGTCTGGGGAATGTTGGGTCGTAACGGGGCGATTTAGGATTCATCCAGTCGTAAACGGTGGAGCGTCCGATACCGATTCTCTTTAGAACACCGGGTAAACGTATGATCATTATTGGTTGCATGGTCATGGCATGTTTCTCGTATTGACGTTGAAGGTGAGCCCGAAGTTACAACTGCCTAGGGCATCTGTCATTTACGTCTAGTAAGCGTATTTTTTTACTTTGACTATTCCATACTCAAATCTGGGGTAACATGATGAAAGAAAATGATATTTTTTTTGAGGTGCTGTCTGCGGAATTTGAACGCCATTTCGCCAAGATAGCTGACTCTAAGCCGGGTATAGACCAAATTATAAAAGATGCAGAAGTTATTCTTAAACGGCATAGGAACGGTTTTCGGCCCGGAAATCTGGGTAACTTTATTAATAATAATGATGAATATATAGATGAAAAAGGTGACTTACTAAGGGGTGATGAGATAAGTAAAGTCTTAAAATCTAATGGGTATTCATGTGAAGGATTTCCTCTAATAAATTTTAATTGTCCAGTTAAAGAATTTGATAGTCCATTATTTCGAAACGGTGACCCAGAGACAAGCATCGATGAATTTGTTATGAAAGCATATGTTTGCTATCACTGGGGAATACATCAGAAAAACCTTGGTATGCATGAAGAAAGTCATTCTACTTTATTGCAAGCCCTTAGATTCTTAAATATGAGGGATGGGGCTTATACGGCTCTAGGTATTAAAGCGTTTGCAGAACAAATGGAGTTAGAACGAAAAAATGCTTCCAGTATGGGAGGGAATAGTAAGAAAAAGATTTATGCCCCTCTAAAACTAAAAATCATAGAGCTTCTTTTAGAAAATAAACCGGTAGGCGGTTGGGATACTAAAAAAGAAGCTATTGATTCCCTGCTAAGTGACATCGATAAATTTATGCAAGAGGAGCAACGAAAGCTAGATTTAGAGGGGAACGGAGAAAGAGTAAGGTATCAGGCCGTTGGCAGCACAATGTATAAAAGGATTTATGACTGGTCCCTAAAGGACGAAGTGATTGAAGTGGCCTTTAATAAGGCTGTAAAAATATAAATATTGAAAGGACATTGTAATCGGAGTAGTGAAGAGTTAATCCAGTGATCAGGCGGTAGGGGTTACCCGATAAGGCGTAACCCCTTTTTTCCACCATCAATAATGCTTCCACTATCTGCTGCTTTAATAAAATCGGCCCACCATTGCATCATTGGACGACGTTGCTCAAGATAATCACTGCGGTTATAGGCGCGTCGTACCTCGTTTTTATCGACATGCGCAAGCGCGGCTTCAATGACATCAGGCGGAAATCCTTGTTCATTAAGGGCGGTACTGGCAATTGAGCGCAATCCATGTGAGACAAGCACACCGCTAAATCCAGCACGTTTGAGCGCAGCATTTACCGTTTGGCTGTTCATAGGCTGTTTCGGTTTTATACGGCTGGGGAAGATAAATTCCCGGTTACCGCTAAGTGGCTTCATCATTTCCAGAATAGCGAGAGCTTCATCGGACAGCGGAACGGTATGATCCCGGTTCATCTTCATTCTGGCTGCTGGAATTTTCCATTCGTTAGCATCAAAGTCTATTTCATCCCAACGAGCTTCAGCGGCTTCGGCAGGGCGGGTGATAGTGAGAAGCTGCCACATAAACAGGCACCTGGTTGACAGGCTAATGCTGGCGGTTCGCATGGTCTGCATCAGTCCCGGTAACTGATCGGGTCGAATGCTTGGCATGTTCTTCTTCTGGGGTTTCTCGAAGGCTTTGCCAATATTGACGCTGGGAACAGCATCGATCAGACCTGTGTTCTGCGCATAAATCATGACTTCATTGATACGCTGGCAAAGGCGACGCACGGTTTCTAACGCACCTCTGGCCTGTACCGGTTGTACCGCCTGAACCAATGTATGGGCTTTGATATCGGTGACGCTTATATCACCGATTGCAGGAAAAACATCTCTCTCCAGTGAACGCCAGATATCTTCAGCGTAGTCTTCTGTGACGCTAGCTTTCTTGACGTTCCACCAACGTTCAGCGACAAGTTTGAACGTGTTGGTCTTTGCTTCCAGAGAATTCCTTGCCAGTTCTTTCTGGTGTTCCTGCGGATCGATCTCTTTTGCCAGTAATGCACGAGATTCAGCTCTGAGTTTACGCGCATCGGAAAGCGAGACAGCAGGGTAGGCACCGAAGCTTTGCTTGGTTCTCTGCTTTGTTAAAGGTCGATGATAACGGAACTGCCAGAGCTTGCTTCCACTGGATTTGATAAGCAGCGTCAACCCATCACCATCGTATAGCTGGTAATCGGTATCTTTAGGTTTTGCAGCTTTGATTTCCGTATCCGTTAACGGCTTGGTTCGTCTTGCCATGAGTCGTCTCCATGCTTTTAGGCCCAACGAAAACAATAGAGCTTTTCGTTGGGCCTATCAATGGGCCTAAAAAGTTCAGATTAAATTAGTTTGCTTGAGATTTTGCGGGACAAATTGAGGGCACAAAAAAGCCCGCAGGGCTTGCACCGTGCGGGCTCTTAGGACTTCATCGGATGACTCTGGTAATCACCGATGGAGAATTTTGGTGGAGCTGGCGGGAGTTGAACCCGCGTCCGAAATTCCTACATCCTCGGTACTACATGCTTAGTCCAGTCTTTACATTCGCTTGCCAGCTGCGAACGGACACGCCACTAACAAACTAGCCTGATTAGATTTAACGCTTCAACCCCAGGCAGGGCATCCACGCGATCTCTTTTGGGTTTGACCTCTCTTGATCCCCGTCCTAAGAGCGGAGGCTAGGGAGAGAGGGCTTCAAGCAGGTTATTAAGCTGCTAAAGCGTAGTTTTCGTCGTTTGCGACTATTTTTTTGCGGTTTGTTAACGAGGCCTACCGCACCTCGGCATGCACCTTGGGTTTCGCGAATCCCGTCGAATCCAGAATCAGCCCCATAGTGTTCTGAGGATTATATCAGATTTAGTCGCCATAGCGCCAGTCTAATACCTCAGCCTTTTTCTTCATAAAGCAATAGGTTAGCAAATAATCATTGTGGTGATTTTTAGTACGCCGTAGCAGTGGCTAAAAATCCGTAATCGGTCGCTTCGCCAGGTAGTAACACAAAGAGTGCGCGGGATCAGCGTCCCGCGTTTTTCATGATCCGCGCTTTATCCAGTTGCCATTCGCGCTCTTTTAGGTCAGAACGTTTGTCGTGCTGTTTCTTACCTTTCGCTACGCCGATTTTGACCTTGCACCAGGCGTTCTTCCAGTAGAGCGACAGCGCCACCACGGTGTATCCCTCGCGGTTAACTCGCCCGTACAGGTTATCCAGTTCGCGCTGGTTCAACAGCAGTTTCCGGGTGCGGGTTGGATCGCAAACCACGTGCGTTGAGGCAACGGCCAGCGGTGTAAAGTTGGCGCCAAACAGCCATGCTTCACCATCTCTCAGAATCACATAGCTGTCGCCAATGTTGGCTTTGCCTGCGCGCAGCGATTTAACTTCCCATCCCTGCAGAGCCAGCCCTGCTTCATACTCATCTTCGATAAAATATTCGTGGCGGGCGCGTTTGTTGAGCGCGATAGTGGCTGAGCCTGGTTTGTGTGCTTTTTTCTTTGTCATAATGCTGCTCAGTATACGTAATCAGGCCGATGTTGGCAGCCCGTCCTTTCCGGGGCAAGCGCATATATTAGCACGACTTGCGGCGGAGTTTTTCTTTGCATGTTGATAAATGTTATTATTCGCCGGTTAGATGAAAGACAGGAACAGATATGCCGCAGATTAGCCGGACTGCGCTGGTGCCTTACAGCGCAGAGCAAATGTATCAGCTCGTGAACGACGTTAATTCCTATCCTGAATTTTTGCCAGGGTGCGTGGGGAGCCGGGTGCTGGATTCGGCGCCGGGGCAAATGACCGCCGCGGTAGAAGTGTCGAAAGCCGGAATTAGTAAGACATTTACGACACGCAATACTTTAACCAGCAACCAGAGCATTCTGATGCATCTGGTCGACGGTCCGTTTAAAAAATTAATGGGTGGCTGGAAGTTTACCCCACTGAGCCCGGATGCCTGCCGCATCGAATTCCATCTCGATTTTGAATTTACCAATAAGTTGATCGAACTGGCATTTGGGCGGGTGTTTAAAGAACTGGCGTCGAATATGGTCCAGGCTTTTACCTCCCGGGCCAGAGAGGTCTACAGTGTCGCGTAGTATCCGGGTTGAAGTTGCCTATGCACTCCCGGAAAAGCAATACCTGCGCAGGGTAACGCTACAGGAGGGGGCAACGCTGGAGCAGGCCATCGCTGCGTCCGGGCTGCTGGAACTTCGTCCGGATATTGATCTCAGCCAGAACAAAGTGGGTATCTACAGCAGGCCAGCGAAACTCACTGACTGTGTCCAGGATGGCGATCGCGTCGAAATTTACCGGCCGCTGATTGCCGATCCAAAAGAGCTGCGTCGCCAGCGCGCAGAGCGTTCCGCTAAGAAGTAGCGCGTTAACTCATTTCCTGATGGGCGGTACCAGGCAATTGCCCGGATGTCCGGTTATCATCCCCGGTACTCATTTCAGAAAAACAACCGGACGCTGACAGCAAAAAGGTGCCCTTCAGGCACCTTTTTCGATTACAGAACCGCGATTACTGCTGTGCTTCCAGCTTCGGTTTGTTGTCAACATTGGTCAGTACGCCGCTGCTGTTAAAGGTCAGCGTCAGCGTCTGCTGGGTCACGTTTTCATGCCCCGGCTGCTGGCGGAATACGTAAAACCAGGTATTGGTACCGAAAGGATCGGTCATCATCGGTGTACCCAGCGCGTAGGCAACCTGCTGTTGCGTCATACCGGTATGAATTTTGGCTACGTCGGTAGAGGTCAGATAGTTCCCCTGACTGATATCAGGACGGTAGACCACCTTTTCCAGGGTAGAACAACCTGCGGTCATCATAAGGAGAACTGCTGCGGCAGCGGTCAGCATTTTACAGCGCATAATTATTTGATTCCTTTTCGGGCCGGGCAAGTGCGTGGCTCATAGTCATAGGCCGATGATAATAAACCTTCTTGCAGTTTAAAACACCAGAGCGCTTCACTATGACCGTCTGAAGCCAAAAAAGTTAGTTCAGACGGCGGTTAAAATCGTTCAAACTGAGTAATTGCTCTAATTTTAACCAGTAATGAACTGTCTGGCTGCCGGATAATCAAAAACCTGCCCCTGCTTTAGGCGGCAAGCAGTTCCCTGGCATTCGCGAGGGTGTTACGGGTGACTTCACTGCCCCCCAGCAGGCGTGCCAGTTCCTGGAGCCGGGACTGCTTATCCAGCGGCAGCATATGTGTTTCTGTCATTGCCCCGTCGGTGGATTTACTGACAAAAAAGTGATGGTGTCCGCAGCCGGCAACCTGGGGGAGGTGAGTCACGCACATCACCTGCGTGGATTCCCCCAACTGGCGCAGTAGCCGGCCGACTACCGCGGCGGTGGGGCCGCTGATGCCAACATCCACCTCATCAAAGATCAGCGCTGGCGTTTCCATTTTTTTGGCCGTAATCACCTGAATCGCCAGGGCAATGCGCGACAATTCTCCGCCGGAGGCGACTTTGGCGAGAGGCTGTAGCGGTTGCCCCGGGTTAGTAGACACTTTGAATTCCACTCTGTCGGCGCCCTCGGCGGTAAGGTGTTGTTCATCGAACGTCACCTCAATGGTTAACTGCCCATGGGGCATTGAAAGTGAGTGCATACTTTCAGTGATGAACTGGCTGAGCTCTGTTGCCCATAGTATCCGCTGTTGATGGAGGTGGCGAGCGACGCCCAGCGCCTGCTGGCGGTGGCGATCGACATCCTGAGTGAGGATTTCCAGCGAGTCGGCCTGCTCGTCCAGCGCCTGTTGCTCCTCGAGCAGCGCCTGATGCAGCGCCGGGAGCGCCTCAGGAGCCACCTGGTGCTTGCGGGCAAGGGCAATCTGGCGCGATATACGCTGTTCCAGCTCATGGAGTCTGTTGGGGTCGAGATCTAACTGGTCGCAGTAGTGGCGCAACTCGTCGCTGGCCTCGGCAACCTGGATCGCGGCTTCTTCCAGCATATCCAGAATGCCGGAAAGTTTATTATCCATTCCCACCAGTTCGCCAATAATATGCCTGGCGCTGTGTAACTGGCTCTGCAGGTTGATCTCTTCTGCTTCCGAGAGCAGCTCCAGCGCCTGTTGGCTGGTGGTGAGTAACTGCCCACTATTGGCCAGGCGCTTATACTCCTCATCAATTTGTTCAAATTCATCGGCCACTGGCGCGAATTCATTGAGTTCTTTCAACTGATACTGGAGGAGCTCTGCTCTGGCGGTGCGCTCCTGGCTTTGTTGCTGCTGCCATGCGAGATCGCGGCAGCTTTGATGCCACAGACGATAGCTGTCGGCCATCTGACGATTGAGTTCTTGTTCGCCGCCATAGCCGTCCAGCAGGGTTTTCTGGTGCTCGGGCCTGAGTAATAGTTGGTGGGCGTGCTGACCGTGAATCTGAATCAATAGCTGACCCAGCTCGCGTAACTGAGAGAGCGGCACCGCGGTTCCGTTAATAAAACCGCGGGAACGGCCATCGTGGCTGATCACTCTGCGCAGCAGGCATTCGCAGCCGTCTTCCAGCTGGTTTTCTTCCAGCCAGCGGCGTGCGGCCGGGGTATCTTTCAGGGCAAAACGCGCGCACAAATCGGCTCGATTAGCCCCCTGGCGCACCATATCGGCTTCCGCCCGGCCGCCAAGGCACAACCCCAGCGCATCAATCGCAATCGATTTGCCCGCGCCGGTTTCACCGGTAATCGCGGTCATTCCATGGTGAAAATCGATAGCCAGTTCGCGAACGATAGCAAAGTTACTGATTGTCAGTTGCGCCAGCATAAGCCACCTTCCTGTATAAAATAACAGAACTGTAATTACACACAGTATAAACTGGTTTTATATACAGTAAAGCGGCGCAAACAATTTTTAGAATAATTTTTTTGACCAGCCCAGCTTTGAGCTTAATGTATTGAAATAATTATAATCTTTCGGGTGGATGAGATTCAGGTGGTAATCACACCGACGAATGAGAACATCTTCTCCCTCCTGGATGGGCAGGGCTATCTGGCTGTCGCAACTGATTTCCAGATCGCTGCGCATATGGGAAAAGCGCAAGCGGATGGTACTGTCGCCGTTAATCACCAGCGGGCGCGCCGAGAGGGTGTGCGGGAACATCGGCACCAGCGTGATGGCGTCCAGCGATGGGGTGAGGATAGGGCCGCCGGCGGAAAGCGAGTATGCGGTAGAACCGGTGGGAGTGGAGATAATCAGGCCGTCGGAACGCTGGGAAAAAGCGAACACTTCATCAATATAGACTTCAAACTCGATCATGTGCGCCACTTTGCCCGGATGCAGCACCACCTCATTGATGGCGGTGCTCAGACGCGTCTGGCAGTTTTGCTGACAGACCTGGGCTTCCAGCAAAAAGCGCTGTTCAGTGATATAGTGTCCTTCGAGAACATCGGCAAGCTGTTGCTGGGCGTTATCCGGGTCGAGGTCTGTCAGGAAGCCGAGGTTTCCGCGGTTAATGCCGATCACTTTAATATCATAGCGCGCCAGCACCCTGGCGGCCCCCAGCATGTTACCGTCGCCGCCGACGACAACGGCGAGATCCGCCTGCTGACCAATTTCCGCCAGTGTGCCGGTCTTCACATTTTTGAGTTTTAGCTCATGGGCGATTTGTTGTTCAACCATCACCTCGTAGCCTTTGTCGCACAGCCAGCGCCAGAGCATTTCATGGGTGGTCAGAGCCGTGGGGTGACGCGGGTGTCCGACAATTCCGATGCAGTTGAAATGATTATGCATTTTGCTGAAGTTCCCTGAACTGAGCGGTGGATTCATTATGTCAGGTTCCCTTGAAACCCGGCTACCGATCCCCATAATAAGCGAAGCAGCGAGATGAATGCTAAAAAACGCGGAGAATTTCATGAGTAGTAAAGAACAGAAAACACCAGAAGAGCAAGTCCCGGAAGACATCGCCATGGAGCAGCACGAAGAGGTGGAAGTGGTAGAGAGTGCTGAGACGGTGGATCCGCGCGATGAACAGATTGCTAACCTGGAGACCCAGTTAGCCGAAGTTCAGCAGCGGGAGCGCGACAGTCTGCTGCGCGCTAAAGCGGAGATGGAGAATCTGCGGCGTCGTACTGAACAGGATGTGGAAAAGGCGCATAAGTTTGCGCTGGAGAAGTTTGTTAACGAGCTTCTGCCGGTGCTCGATAGCCTGGATCGCGCGCTGGAAGTGTCTGACCGTGAGAACCCGGATCTGCTGCCGATGATTGAAGGCATTGAGCTGACGCAAAAATCGATGCTGGATGTGGTACGTAAATTCGGCGTGGAGGTGGTTGGGCAGATCAGCGAACCGTTTAACCCGGATGTTCACCAGGCGATTGCCATGATGGAGTCCGATGACGTGGCGCCGAACCACGTACTGATGGTGATGCAGAAAGGGTATACCCTGAACGGTCGTACGATTCGCGCTGCAATGGTGTCCGTTGCGAAGGCGAAAGCCTGATAGCGATAAAGAGGCTGGTTCAAACCAGCCTCTTTGTATTCAGCATTTTCGTACCGTCAGATATTCACAATTGATATTTTGTAGTTTAAAAAAATCAGTTTTATTAACTACAAAGACATTATATCTGTCGTTGCCATCGTAGATATGGGCCATGACCAGACCATATCTTTCCAGCTGGACTTGGATGCGCTCAAAAATGATATCAATGTGCACCTTCTTAGTTGTATTAGCTCAGACCTGATCTGACAGTTACCGGTTATTCATACA
>NZ_KQ947388.1 GCF_001484765.1 Entomohabitans teleogrylli
GGCTCCGGCTCCGGCTCCGGCTCCGGCTCCGGCTCCGGCTACGGCGACGGCTACGGCTCCGGCTACGGCTCCGGCTCCGGCTCCGGCTACGGCGACGGCTACGGCTACGGCTACGGCTCCGGCTCCGGCTCCGGCTACGGCTCCGGTGAATAAATCAATATCCCCCTCGGTAACGAGGGGGTGGGGAATTTACATGAATAAATTAACCAGAGAGCGCATTGAGCAATACGCNTTTACATGAATAAATTAACCAGAGAGCGCATTGAGCAATACGCAAATGATCCGCGCATGTGCAATGTAACCGAAGAGATTCGCGAACTGGCCCGCATGGCGCTGGCCGCAATGGACAGCGAGCTGGAAGATCTGCCGCTTGACTACCTACAGGGACACAAAGACGGCCTGGAGTGGGCCTCTCAACTGGCAAAAGCTAATCACCCGGAAACCGGAGACTGGCTATACGATGACCCTATCGAGCTGGCAAAAGCTATCAGCAAAGGTCCAGATATGCCGCCAGCGCTGCCAGTATCGGACAGCGAGCCGGTGGCTTGGACTGACGAGGAAGAACTGCGCGATGTTAATGTTGCTGGAATCGGCTATTTGTTTGGCATTGAGCGTGACGCGAACAAATTCGCTGACCCACGACGCCAGATAATGCTCTATCGCCACGCGCAGCCAGCGCCGTTAGTTGATGCCGACGATAATTTCTATTCGTGGTTTGGCAGGGAATGGCATGAGAATTATCAACACAACCAATACACCACAGCGGCTAAGCAAATGCTGGGTGTGATGGCTGAATCTGCGTGGAAAGCTGGGCGTCGCGCCGCCATGATCCAGGCTGGTTATGCAGTACGCGACCTATCCACGCCAGTAGACCCGCAGGTAGCTGAATACGAGCAAAACGTAATGCAGCCCGGAAACTCTCCTGTAATCCCGGCCGGCTGGCAACTGGTGCCAAAGGAACCGACGCCCGTGATGATAAGTGCGTGGCTATCTGAGGTTGCAAATTTCCGTGGTCACGTTGCGGGGTACAAAGCTGCGCTCGCAGCAGCACCGGCACCGGACGCAAAGTGAAATTCGTATTTCAGTTTTAGATGCCGGCTGGCGGGTAAACTGCTGGTCGGTGATGAGGTAAACCATGCTACTAACTCTCACTGAGTGGGCGCGAATTTATTACAAAGATCCGCCGCCAATTGGCACGCTACGCCGTTGGGCAAGGAATGGAAATATATTCCCGCAACCAGAGAAACAGGGGCGAGAATATAAAGTTCATGATGATGCGTTTTATATCAAACCGAATAAAGCAGGGACATCAATCAGGCAGTACCACCCAAACGGACGTGTCGGTAAAAAAAGTGCATTGCTGGAGAAGTTGATCGATGAGTCGAAAAAAATACGATGCTAATCTGCCACGTAATCTGACATACCGTACCGCCAGTAAATCATTTTTCTGGCGCAATCCAGTAACAGAAAAAGAATTTCCTCTCGGGCAAATTTCCCGCCGGGAGGCAATCGCTCAGGCAATAGAGGCAAATAATTTTATATCTCAGAATTATACGCCTGTTGCATTGATAGAAAAATTAAAGGGATTTGATTCATATACTGTTGATAAATGGGTCGACAGATATGAGGTGATATTACAACGCCGTAATCTATCTGCAAATACATATAAAATAAGACGAAATCAACTGTTAACAATAAAAGAGCGCATTGGAGATATGGTACTTGCAGAGGTTACAACGCGACATATAGCTGAATTTCTTGAGCAGTGGATAATAGAGGGGAAAAACACGATGGCCGGTACTATGCGATCTGTTTTGTCTGATATGTTCAGAGAGGCGATTGTTGATGGACGCATAACCATCAATCCAGTCGAGCCAACCAGATCCCCGCGGGTTCAGGTATCTCGCCAGCGTCTAACTATTGATGCATATAGATCCATTCGGTCAGCCGCAGAACAACTCCCGGCCTGGTTTCCTCTGGCGATGGATCTAGCGCTGGTTACTGGCCAGCGCAGGGAGGATGTGGCAAGCATGCGTTTCAGCGCAATTTATGACGACAGATTGCATATAACACAGATAAAAACAGGAATGATGCTGGCGCTGCCGTTATCTCTTACCCTGCCAGCTAACGGAATGAAGCTAGCAACTGTTATTGATCGATGCAAACTGGTCAGCCGCAGCGATTTTCTCATCAGTACAGGGATCCGTAAAAATAGCCCGGACGGAAGCCTTCACCCGGACGGACTGACAAAAAAATTTGTCGCAGCCAGATCTGCCACAGATCTGGAGTTTGGAGACAATCCGCCGACATTTCATGAAATCCGTAGCCTGGCTGGAAGGCTTTACAAAGATGCCTACGGAGAGGATTTCGCTCAGAAACTACTCGGCCATAAGTCTGATAAAATGACGAAGATGTATCTAGACAGCAGGGAAAAGTCATACATGATGCTGTGATTTTTTCTGTAAAAGAATTGTTAAGATATTTTTTGTTGTGGTATAAGTGAAAAAGACCGGAATACAGAAATTCGGAAAAATTTCGGAAAATTTCGGATCACAATCTGTAACGTACTGAAAAGTAAAAGAGATAAAAAAAGACCGAATACGAGTCCTGTATTCGGTCCAGGGAAATGGCTCTTGGGAGAGAGCCGTGCGCTAAAAGTTGGCATTAATGCAGGCTCAATCGCCTTGCCCTTTAAGAATAGATGACCGTCGCAGGTTTTCCAGTCCGTGACCGGACTGTGGTTAAAAAAACCGCACCTGCGCCAGGTTATCATTAAAAAACCGCAGCCTCCGGAGACGGGTGCTGCGGTTTTTCATATGATTCACCAGAAAACAGGTCTTACGGGCACAGTTTCTGCGCCCGCTCAATAAAGGGCTGCAGACTCATCTTTTGCCCGGGCGCCGCCGGATCGTCTATCTGAATCACGGAAATCGGCTGACCGAGCGTCTCACCGCGGCTCACCTGGGCTTGAGCGATATCATTCAACGGGTATTGCATCAGAGTGCTGGGGTTTATCACAAACAGCGCCTTGCCCGGCCGACAACTGAGCATCACCTCTTCACGGTTAAAGGCCCATTTGTCCTTACCGATTTCAAAACGACTCACCGTAGCAATCTGCGGCGCAGCCAGCGCCGCGCCACAACTGCTCAGTATCAGCAAGGCTGCAAAAAATTTCTTCATAATAATTCCTGATTTATGCCGCTCAGAACGGCTCCCAGGTGGCAAATAAGCTCACCAGTGCCAGCACCAGCGCCGACAGCGCCACCTCAACACACGTTAACCGGATGAATCCGCGCTTCGCCTGCTCGTCGCTGCGCGCGAAGCGCGGCACCAGAATATAACGGTTCCAGACGGCAATGAAGATCATCGCCGCCACCAGCGCCGTTTTCAGCACCAGCAAGCGCACATAGCCGGCATGCCACGGCCACGAAACGCCGAGGATCATCAGACTATTCACCATCCCGCTAACGATAACCAGCACCACCGCCGCATGGCCGTATCGCGAGAAGCGCATCATCGCCTGTATCGCAGGCTTCCGCCAGCGCGCCTTACGCGCCATCTGCATACACGCCAGCAGCGGTAACAGGCCGCCCACCCACCAGCTCGCCGCCAGCAGATGAACCCCGTGATTGATACGCTGTAACGCGCCGCTGATACCCTCGCCGGCAGCCGCGTGGCCAACGCCAGCCATCAGGATCAATTGCGCGCAGGTCAGCAAAAGCAGCAGACCGGATAGCCGCCGCGGCCTCATGATGACCACCATCACGCCGGCCAGCGCCAGTACCATCTGCCATAGCCACACGGCGCCAAAGCGGGTATTCAGCAGCGCGCGCCAGATTTGCGGTTTAACCGTATCCGCCCAGCCGCCCGCCATCAACCCGCCCTGCAGAGCGAACAGTAACAGTGCGCTCATCAACCCGGCGATAGCCGCCGGAAGCCACAGCCGCGCCAGACGGCGGATCATCAATCGCTGAAAATCGCCGCTGGCCAACAGCGAGCTGCAGGTACAGCTCCCCGCCAGCAGCATCAGCGCGCCGAAATGAATCAGCCTCAGCAGGACCAGCAGAGTCGCCATGGAGGATTACTGAATGCGGAAATGGTAACTTCCCTGCGTTTTATGGCCATCGACCGAAACAACGTGCCAGTTAACCCGATAATCACCCGACATCAACGCAGCGTTCAGTGGGATAATTAACTGCTTGTTATCGTTTTCGTTGAGCCGGGCTTTGCCAACGCCTATCGCCGCATTATCTGCGCCGGTCAGCGTCGCGCCGCTGAATGCGGGTTCAACACCTTCAGAGAAATTAAGTACCAGTTGCTCTGCGGCCGCTACCGTGGCATCGGCGGCCGGAATCTGGCTTTTGAGATGCGCATGGGCAAATACGCCGGAAGAGAATAAGAGTGATGATGCAAAAGTGAATGCCGCTATGCGATGGGTGACGTTAAAAGCCATATTTATCATTCCTTTTTATTATGAAAACCTGTTAATCATACCGCCCCGCCGACGCAGGATCGAGTCGAAGCGCTGACATGGCACAGAAAGACTTGTCATTCTGTGCCTCAGCGATTACCTTTCCCCGCAGCAATTATGGAGGTACCCGATGCACAACAATCTCGCCCAACTTCCCCAGGAAGAGATGGATAAAGTGAATGTCGATCTCGCCGCCGCCGGCGTGGCATTTAAAGAACGTTATAATATGCCAGTTATTGCCGAAGCTGTGGAACGCGAACAGCCTGAGGCATTACGCAGTTGGTTTAGAGAACGTTTAATCGCACATCGGCTGGCTTCTGTTAATCTATCCCGTTTGCCCTGGGAACCAAAATCGAAATAAATTGACACATCATTACACATTTCCTGTTAAGATTTTTCCTACAGCTTCAGACTACGTCCAGGACTAACCAATCGCACATCGGGGATGACGTGCATGGACTGCTGAAATTTAAGGAACTTTGTATGTATAGATGGAATGTCGCTGCAGCGCAGTATGGCTCCCGGCCAGGCCAGCTGGAAGCCAATATTTCCCATCATTTGAAATTTATTGAGTGCGCTGCCCGCGAGCAGGTCGATTTGCTGATTTTCCCGGAGCTTTCGCTGACCGGCTATGACGCTGCGCGCGATGAGTCACTGGCGCTCTCTTTCGACGCCGCCGAGCTGGCGCCGATTCAGCAAGCCGCTGAAACATATAAAATGACAATTGTGGTCGGACTTCCCATTCGCCACAGTAGCGGCATCTCCCCCGGCGCTATCGGTTTTTTACCCGACGGCACCCGTATCGCCTGCCACAAACCGCCGGCGGACAGCGATCTGGACAGCGGCGCGCTAAGCACCCCGCTATTCGGGCAGAGTGGACGCAGTTTTGCCCTTGGGCTGAATGAAGCCGCCCACGATGATACTCTGGCGCGCGCCGCCGCTTATTCCGGCGCCAATCTGTATGCTTCCGGTCGCCTGGTGTCCGGCATGACCTGGCAGAGTGATGTTATGCATCTCCAGGACTGGGCTTACCGCTATAACCTGCCGATTCTTATGGCCAACCACGCCTGGAGCTGCGACGCGCACCCCACCGCGGGCCGCAGCGCCTGCTGGGATGACCGGGGTCGGCTGGTGATTCGCGCCGAAGACGGCGAGCTGTTAGTTATCGGCCGGCGCAGCGAGCGGGGTTGGCAAGGGGAAGTGATTCCTTTACGCTAAGCGTCATCTATTCTGCCGGAGGACGCCATGCTACGTATTATTGACACGGAGACCTGTGATTTACAGGGAGGCATTGTCGAGGTGGCGTCGGTGGACATTGTCGACGGCAAGATTGTTAATCCAATGAGCGATCTGGTACGCCCGGATCGACCTATCAGCCATCAGGCGATGGCAATTCATAAAATCACCGAGCAGATGGTCGCCGATAAACCGTGGATCGACGACGTCATTCCACGCTACCACGGCAGCAGCTATTACGTGGCCCATAATGCCAGCTTCGATCAGCGGGTGCTGCCGGAAATGCCCGGCCAGTGGATATGTACCATGAAACTGGCGCGCCGCCTGTGGCCCGGCATCAAATACAGCAATATGGGCCTGTACCACTCGCTCAGACTCAGCGTTGAAACCCCTGCCGGGCTGCATCACCACCGGGCGCTGTATGACTGCTACATCACCGCCGCCCTGTTGCTGCGTATTCTGGACGTTTCGGGCTGGACGCCGGAAGAGATGGTGGATGTCACCGGGCGTCCGGCGCTGCTGCGCGAAGTGCCATTCGGTAAATATAAAGGAACCCCCTTTGCCACCGTGGCAGAGCGGGATCCCGGCTATTTACGCTGGATGCGCAACAATATTAAAACCATGGCGCCGGAACTGCGCATGACCCTGAAACACTGGCTGGATAAAGACGCCTGTTAGCCGCTGCTTGCGGACAGCGAGCCCTGCGCAAGGCCAATCAGGAAAGCATATTCCAGCGCAACGCCTTCCCAGGACTTAAAGCGCCCTGATTTGCCGCCGTGACCGGCATCCATATCGGTGCATAACAGCAGCAAATTATCATCCGTTTTACGTTCCCTGAGCCGCGCCACCCACTTCGCCGGCTCCCAGTACTGCACCTGAGAATCATGCAAACCGGTGGTCACCAGCAGATGCGGGTAAGCCTGCCGTTCCACGCCATCATAGGGGCTATAGCTTTTAATGTACTCATAAAAGCGGCGCTCGGCGGGATTTCCCCACTCTTCAAACTCGCCGGTGGTGAGGGGAATCGACTCATCAAGCATAGTGGTTAATACATCGACAAAAGGTACCTGAGCCACCACGCCGTGAAAACGTTCCGGACACATATTCAGTACCGCCCCCATTAACAACCCACCAGCGCTGCCCCCCATACCGTAGAGCAGCGTCGGATCGCCATACTGGCGTTCCAGCAGCGCGTCACAGACGTCAAGATAATCATAAAAAGTATTTTTCTTGCGCAGGAATTTGCCGTCTTCGTACCACTGCTGGCCCAGTTCGCCGCCGCCGCGCACGTGAGCAATGGCAAAAACGAAACCGCGCTCCAACAGGCTGAGGCGGCTGGTGCTGAAATCCGCATCCATACTGCTGCCGTAAGCGCCATAGCCATAGACCAGCAGCGGGTTTTTCCCGGGTCGGAAGTGTTGGCGATGCCAGACCAGCGAAACCGGGACTTCTGCGCCATCCCGGGCGCGGATCCACAGATGTTCGCTGTGATACACACTGGCGTCAAAATTCGCCACCTCGGTCTGTTTCAGCACCCGCCGTTCGCCGCTGTCCATATCGAGTTCAAACAGGGTATCCGGGGTGGTCATGGATGAGTAGCCATAGCGCAGTTTTGCGGTTTCCGGCTCCGGGTTCCAGGCAATCCAGGTCACATAGGCCGGGTCGTCAAAAGCGATGCCGAAGGTCTCACGGGTATGACGATTGATGCGCCGCAGACTGGTCAGCCCACGCTGGCGCTCTTCCACCACCAGCCAGTCGGTGAACAGAGTAAACCCTTCCAGCATCACTTCCGGACGGGCCGGGATCAGGGTTTCCCAGACGGCGTCAGCATCAGTGGTACGGTACAAACCAAAGTTTTTGCCGTCGCGGTTAGAGCGGATGTAAAACCATTGCTGGAAGTGATCGAGGCTGTACTCACGGTCGCGCTGGCGCGCCAGAAAACAGCGCGGACGCGCCCGGGCATCGCCGGCGTCAAGTAGCCAGGCTTCGCTGGAGGTGGCGCTGCTGAGAAAAATGGTGATAAACCGCCGCGAGCTGGTTTTGTGAATACTGACGTAAAATGTCTCGTCCGCCTCCTCATACACCAGCTCATCAGTGTTCACGTCGCTCCCCAGACGATGCCGCCATACCTGGTACGGCAACAGAGTTTGCGGATGCTTGCGCACATAATAGAGGGTTTGCGAATCGTCGCCCCAGACCACGCCCGGAGAGACATTTTCAAGAATTTCCGGATACCAGCTATCGCTGTCCAGATGGCACAAGCGAAGCTGATACTGACGACGGGAAAGGTAATCTTCGGTCAGGGCCATCACATGATTATCCGGTGAGATAACCAGCGCTCCCATATCATAGAATTCGCTGCCTGCCGCCCGCACATTGCCATCCACCAGAGTTTGCCAGTCCGCTGGCGCCGGAGTCGCCGGCTGGCGCTGCCAGATAGCATATTCATTCCCGGCTTCGTAAAGCTGGCGGTAGCGATAGCCGTTTTTGACCCACGGCGCAGAGACCTCCCTGGCCGGAATACGGGCGATGATTTCGCACATCAGAGTGTCCTGCAGCGCGCGCTGGCTGTCCATCACCTGTTTGCCGTAATCATTTTCCTGTCGCAGATACGCCAGAACATCAGGATTGCTGCGGGAGTCATCCCGCAGCCAGTAATACTCATCAATCCGCTCATCGCCGTGGGCGACCAGGGTATGGGGGATTTTTTTCGCTTGTGGAAACATCACGCAGTACTTTTATAAAAAACCATTCTCTAATGGTGGCAAAAGCTCGGCGCCTTGCAAGGAAAATTCCCCCCGGACGGCAACTAACCGGGCAACGCCAGCTTCTGCTGCTGAATATCGCGCTCAATTTCTTCGCGCACATCCGCGGGGATCTTCAGCGCATCGCCCAGCGCATTGAGATAACTGCGCTCCATAAAGTGGTCAATGTCAATCACCGCGCAGCTCAGAAACCAAATCTCCAGCGCTTCTTCTTCATTCGCCACGCCGGCGGCAAGGCGCTGTGGCTCAAGCGGCTGGTCAATCGCCTGCTGAACCAGACGCTGCCCCTCCCCTTCAATACCGGCTGATCGCAGCTGTTGATCAATGCGTGAACGTTCCTCATCGTCAATATGGCCGTCGCTTTTCGCAGCATAGACCAGTGCGGTGATCAGGCGCACAGTGCGCGCATCGACCGCCGCCGGCTGCTGAGTGACAACCGGCTCCGGCTCTGGCTGCTGTTGGGGAATTCGCGATTTGTACTTGTTCCAAAGTACGCTTCCGGCAACCGCGCCACCGCCAACCAGCAGCGCGCTGGTACCGTATTTGGCCAGCAACTTGCGCGACGATTTACTGGAAACCAGTAATCCCGCCAGCCCGCCCAGCGCCCCGGGAACTAAAAATTTACTCAGGCCTTCCTTATCCGCTCCCGACTTTCCCTGCTGCCCCAGCATTGACTGAAGCTGATTTAACCAGTTGCTCATTGTTGTTCTCCGTTGGTGATATCCGCAAAGCGTATGCCGCAAGATGTAAAAATGTGTCGGGAAAGACAAAAGATGCGCAAATAACCGCCACTCACCAGCGGACGCCAGAATAAAATATGGCTGAAAGGGGACGATAACAACGCGCGCGCAAAGGCCAGGATCGCGGCTGGCCTTTACCGACAACGGAAAGGGGTCGTCAGGGCTGATACACGGCAGTACCGCTGGCACAGTCTACCATCACGGTATAGTGGATATCGCTGCTTTTACCGCGCACCGTCAGCGGCACCTGCCAGCGGTCGTGCTCACCGCGAATATCGCTGCTATTAATCCACGCAACCGGATCAGCCTGGCCCAGCGTTTTCTGATCGTCGGCCCATTTCACAACCCGGTTTTGCAGATAATCCCGCTTCACGCTGGCGGCAATCCCGTCAGCATCCAGGCCTTCACACTTTGGAAAGCTGACGCTGCGAGGATCCGCCGCCTGGCCGGTGACGGTCCATGCGGCGAAAAGCGCGCCAATAAGCCAGTTGGTTTTCATTTTCATACCTTATCTCCTGTCTGCCTGTGGCACAGACAAGTCTGGTACAAAATGGATTAATCGCCACTGCGCGCTATCAGGCGACTTTTTTCCGCCCACGGACAGGCGCCGGTGCATCAGGCTGTGCCTCAGGGAGCGCAGCGTCTGGATCCTGAACGTTGACGGCGGGCAACTGACCGGTTTTCAGTAGCGTCATCAGGCTTTCTTTATTTTCCGCCAGCCACATGGCCAGCGCGTCCTGCTGCTGCTCCGCCAGTTCCGCCGGGCTCTGACGCAGCCAGCCGCCCAAAGCTTCGGCCAGGTCGAGCATTTTATCGTACGCGTCCGCATCCTTTTTTGTGGCAAAAGACATTTTTTCTTCACCTTCCCGAACAACCACATATTTAATTTCAACGGCCATAAAGGGTTCCTGAATACACTGTATATATTAACAGTATAACAAATGGAGACCATTCGCTCAATGCTGTATCCACGCTGTGAAGGCAAACGTTTTCGTATATACTGGGCCGGTCATTTATCACGTCAGGTAGGGAATTTATGTCGATGTTGGGAACCGCGCTGCGCCCCTCAGCCACCCGCGTTATGTTGCTGGGCTCCGGAGAACTGGGTAAAGAAGTCGCCATTGAGTGTCAACGCCTTGGTCTGGAAGTGATTGCCGTGGATCGCTATGCCAGCGCACCGGCAATGCACGTCGCGCACCGCAGTCACGTTATCAATATGCTCGATGGCGAAGCCGTGAAAGATCTGGTGGCCCGGGAAATGCCCGACTATATCGTGCCGGAAATTGAAGCTATCGCCACCGATACCTTGCTGGAGCTGGAACAGCGCGGCCAGCGCGTGGTGCCCTGCGCCCGCGCCACGCGTCTGACCATGAATCGTGAAGGGATCCGCCGTCTGGCCGCCGAAGAGCTGGCGTTGCCCACCTCCAGTTACCGGTTCGCCGACAGTGAAGAAACTTTTCGTCAGGCAGTGGAGGAGACTGGACTGCCGTGCATTGTTAAGCCGGTGATGAGCTCCTCGGGCAAAGGCCAGAGTTTTATCCGCGACCGCGATCAGTTAAGCCGCGCCTGGGAATATGCCCAACAGGGCGGCCGCGCGGGCGCCGGACGGGTTATCGTCGAAGGCGTGGTTAACTTCGATTTTGAGATTACTCTGCTGACTATCCATGCCGCCGACGGTATCCATTTCTGCGCGCCTATCGGCCATCGCCAGGAAGACGGTGATTACCGGGAATCCTGGCAGCCTCAGCAAATGAGCGATCTGGCGCTGTCCCGGGCGCACGATATCGCCGCGAAAGTGGTAGAAGCGCTGGGAGGTTACGGACTGTTCGGCGTGGAGCTTTTTGTCTGCGGCGATGAGGTGATCTTCAGCGAAGTCTCACCGCGCCCTCACGACACCGGCATGGTAACCATGATCTCGCAGGATCTCTCCGAGTTCGCCCTGCATGTCCGCGCTTTTCTGGGCCTGCCGATTGGCGCCATTCGCCAGTACGGTCCTGCGGCATCCGCGGTTATTTTGCCGGAACTGCACAGCGATAATGTTCAGTTCGATAATCTGGACGCCGCGCTGGGCGCCGGTATCCAGATTCGCCTGTTCGGAAAACCGGAAATCAGCGGCACCCGCCGCCTGGGCGTCGTCCTGGCCTGCGCAGATGATATTGATGACGCCGTCAACCGCGCCAGCCGCGCAGCACAGGCAGTGAAGGTTTCCGGGTAGTCGCCGGGGCCATACCCGGCTGCGATCCAACGACAAAAAAGGCAAAGACCGCGTCAGCGATTTTTGCCTTTTATTCACACCAGGCCGCTATATACCAGGGCCTGCAGCAAGCCGGCTTATTTTGCGCCTTCTACCGCTTCACGGGCCAGTTTGGTGATGCGCTCATAATCACCGGCTTCCAGCGCATCAACCGGCACCAGCCAGGAGCCGCCAATACACAATACGCTTTTCAGCGCCAGATAATCGCGGTAGTTAGAGGGAGAGATCCCGCCGGTCGGGCAAAAACGGATATGGGCGAAGGGACCGGCAATCGCCTGCAGCGCTTTAACGCCGCCATTGGCCTCCGCGGGGAAGAATTTGAACTCTTTCAGGCCATACTCCATACCCAGCATTAACTCGGAAACCGTACTGATACCCGGAATCAGAGGGATGGTGCCGTCAATCGCCGCCTTCAGCAGCGACCCGGTCAGACCCGGACTGATAGCGAACTGCGCGCCGGCTTCTGTCACCTCTTTTAACTGCTGGACATTCGTCACCGTTCCGGCGCCAACAATCGCCTCCGGCACTTCTTTGGCTATCTGGCGAATCGCTTCCAGCGCACAGTCGGTACGCAGGGTGACTTCCAGAACCCGGACGCCGCCCGCCACCAGCGCTTTCGCCATCGGTACCGCGTGCTCCAGTTTCTTTACCACAATCACCGGTACAACAGGACCGCTGGTCAGGATCTGTTCCGCACTCGTTTTCCAGTTTTTCATTAAAGACTCTCTCCCGTGGATGCTTCCATTATGCCGCCGTCAGTAGCGGCCTTAGCTTAAAATGAAATACAGGTTGCGCCCTGCTCAGCGCCGGAGAGTTTTTCCCGCAGCGCGCCAAACAACTCCCGGCCGGTGCCCACCCGTTCGGCGCTCAGATCCGGGTGATAAGGGGTTCGTTGCGCCAGTTCGCTCTCGTCCACCAGCAGGGTTAACTCTCCGCTCTGGCCATTGACCCGAATCAGGTCGCCATTCTGTACTTTCGCCAGTAAGCCACCGTCCCAGGCTTCAGGGGTAACGTGAATTGCGGAGGGTACTTTACCCGATGCGCCGGACAGCCGTCCATCGGTAACCAGCGCAATTTTGAAACGGCGGTCCAATAATACACCAAGTGGCGGCATCAGTTTATGCAATTCTGGCATACCGTTGGCTTTTGGCCCCTGGTGGCGCACCACCACCACGCAGTCGCGATCCAACAGACCGGCTTCAAAGGCAGGCAACACATCGTGCTGGCTTTCAAATACCACCGCCGGGGCTTCAACCACCTGGTTTTCCGCCGGCACCGCCGAGGTTTTCATTACCGCGCGCCCCAGGTTGCCGCTCAGCACTTTAGTACCGCCGTGATGGGAGAACGGCTGTTCCAGAGCGGCAATGACGTCGCTGTCCAGAGAATGTTCCGCCCCTTCACGCCACGCCAGTTTGCCGTTGTCCAGCCACGGTTCCATGGTGTAGTGACGCAGACCGAAGCCCGCCACGGTATGCACATCTTCATGGAGCAGGCCGCCTTTCATCAGCTCGCGCATCAGAACCGGCACCCCGCCGGCGGCCTGGAAGTGGTTAATATCCGCCGGACCATTGGGATACAGGCGCGCCAGCAGTGGCACAATATCCGAAATCTCGGAGATATCATCCCAGTTAATGATGATGCCCGCCGCCCTGGCCATCGCCACCAGATGCATGGTGTGGTTGGTGGATCCGCCGGTCGCCAGTAGCGCAACAATTCCGTTTACCACCACTTTCTCATCCACCATTTTACCCAGCGGCAGCCACTCGCTACCGTTGCCGGTAAAGCGCGTCACCTGGCGCGCCGCAGCAGCGGTCAGCTCGGCGCGCAGCGGCGCATCAGGATGGACAAATGACGACCCCGGCAGTTGCATCCCCATGAATTCAATCACCATCTGATTGGTATTGGCGGTGCCGTAGAAAGTACAGGTACCCGGCGCATGGTAGGACGCGGCTTCCGATTCCAACAGCGCCGCGCGATCCACTTTACCTTCGGCGTACAACTGGCGGATACGCACCTTCTCTTTATTGGCCAGGCCGCTGGCCATCGGACCGGAAGGAATAAATAGCGACGGCAGGTGGCCGAAGGACAGTGCCGCCATCGCCAGCCCGGGGACAATCTTATCGCACACCCCAAGGAACAGCGCGCCGTCGAACATGTTGTGCGACAGACCAATCGCCGCCGACATAGCGATCACTTCCCGACTCAGCAGCGAGAGCTCCATCCCGTCCTGCCCCTGGGTCACGCCGTCGCACATTGCCGGCACGCCACCCGCCACCTGACCAACCGCCCCGACGTCATGCAGCGCTTTGCGGATCTGATCGGGGTAGTGTTCATAGGGCTGATGGGCCGACAGCATGTCGTTGTAGGAGGTGATAATCCC
Source organism: Entomohabitans teleogrylli (assembly GCF_001484765.1). GTDB lineage: Bacteria > Pseudomonadota > Gammaproteobacteria > Enterobacterales > Enterobacteriaceae > Entomohabitans > Entomohabitans teleogrylli. Next base: position 13,847 of record NZ_KQ947388.1, read on the forward strand.
GATATTGTTACGCAGCATGCTTTTCAGCGCGGCTTTATCTTCCGGCTGACAGGCGGCGAAACCGTGGGCCAGATTCCCGCAGGCCAGCTGTGAGCGGTGCACCGTGTTGGTTTTGGCTTTTTCAATACGCGCCAGGTAGGCTTCACGGGTGGGACGGGAGCGTTCAACAATACGATTTGTTACGCGTAACAAATTTTGATTCATATCGGGATCCTCATAATCTTTCTGCCGGAGCAGTATTCCGGATTCCGCTTACGGGCTTCAGATGCCCGGTATGCAGCGTATTCCAGGTCTCAGGGGCAAAATCACTGAGGATATTGTAAATAAAAAAGCCCTGTTGGTGAATCCCAACAGGGCCTGATGGTGAATTTTTTATCGCACTTATGCGCCAGATCATGTTACCGGTAAAATCGGTAACCGATCATCTCATACCGGCTACTCGAATTCGTTCCACGAGCGGCCGTCGCGGGTGATCATCGCCACCGACGCGACCGGTCCCCAGGTCCCGGCCTGGTAAGGCTTCGGCGCATCATTATCCATCGCCCAGGCTTCGGTAATCGAATCCACCCATTTCCATGCTGCTTCCACTTCATCGCGCCGTACGAACAGAGCCTGAATACCGCGCATGGTTTCCAGCAGCAGACGCTCGTAGGCATCCGCCAGATGAGTCTGGTTAAAGGTCTCCGAATAGCTCAGATCCAGTTTGGTGGTCTGCAGATTGTGCTTGTGATCGAGGCCTGGCACCTTATTGAGGATCTGGATATCCACCCCTTCGTCCGGCTGCAGACGAATCGTCAGTTTATTGTGCGGCAGTTCCGGCCACGACTCTTTAAACAGGTTCAGAGCCGGGCTTTTGAAGTACACCACCACCTCCGAACACTTGGTCGGCAGACGTTTTCCGGTACGCAGGTAGAACGGCACGCCAGCCCAGCGCCAGTTATCAATATCCACGCGAATCGCGACAAAGGTTTCGGTATTGCTGGTTTTGTTAGCGCCCTCTTCTTCCAGGTAGCCCGGCACCTTTTTCCCCTGGGCGAAGCCGGCGGTATATTGCCCACGCACGGTCTTCTCACGCACATTCGAACGGTCGATACGACGCAGCGATTGCAGAACTTTCACCTTCTCATCACGGATATGGTCGGCGGTCAGGTCCGGCGGCGGGGCCATGGCGATCATGCAGAGGATCTGCAACAGATGGTTCTGGATCATATCGCGCATCTGGCCGGCCTGGTCAAAATAGCCCCAGCGCCCTTCAATACCCACCTCTTCGGCGACCGTGATCTCCACATGATCGATAGTACGGTTATCCCAGTTGTTGACGAACAGCGAGTTGGCAAAACGCAGCGCCAGCAGGTTCAGCACCGTCTCTTTACCGAGGTAGTGGTCAATGCGATAGACCTGGCTCTCGTCAAAAAACTCGCCGACCCGATCGTTAATGTCCTGGGAGGTTTCCAGCGAGGTGCCAAGCGGTTTTTCCATCACCACCCGCGCCGGTTTAGCATTCAGTTTCGCAGCCCCCAGACCTTTACAGATGGCGCCGAACGTACTGGGCGGCATAGCGAAGTAGTTAATGGTGACGCGATTTTTCTGGTCAAGTTTTTCCCCCAGACGGGTGAAACCTTCAACATCGTTCACGTCCAGGTTGCAGAAATCAAGGCGGCCGCTGAGACGCTCCCACAGCGTTTCATCAATTTTTTCCTTCATAAAGGTTTCCATCGCCTCACGGATAACCTTCGTATAGGCCGCCACATCCCAGTCAGCGCGCCCGACGCCAATAATTTTCGTGTCCGGGTGGATCTGCCCTGCTTTCTCCAGTTGATACAGGGAAGGCAGCAATTTCCGGCGCGCCAGGTCGCCTTTAGCACCGAAAATGACCAGGTCGCAGGCCTGGGCTGTTTGCGTTACTGCCATATTGTTCTCCTCGTGTCGGGCTTTCTGCACGCAGTCAGGCCCTGTTTGTAATTTTCTTACATCACAATGTACTTGTTTTGCACAGTTCACGAAACCATAAGAATTTACCCTATGCCGGGAAATCGTTTAACTGCACAAAATATGCTGTTTTTCTGCCCATAACATTCACTACCCCCGCAGGGTGGCGGCGAAAACTGCCATTTTTGTATCATTCTAAAACCAGACATTGATCATGTTATGAAAAAAAACGACATGAGCATGTTATTTTATCCCCCCATGAACAGGAGCACAGGGTATATTCTTGCCTGAACCATTACGCGCTTTCACCGGTTGTTGAAATCGTTTTCACCAATGAGTGTTCTGCCCTATGAATATGCTGGAAAAAATCCAGTCGCAACTGGAGCATTTAAGCAAATCAGAACGCAAGGTCGCGGAAGAGATTCTGGCTGCGCCGCACACTGCCATTCACTCCAGTATTGCCCGGCTGGCCGCTCAGGCCGGCGTCAGCGAACCTACCGTCAATCGCTTTTGTCGACGCATGGAGACCAAAGGCTTCCCGGATTTTAAGCTCTATCTGGCCCAGAGCCTGGCAACCGGCACCCCTTACGTTAATCGCAATGTTGATGAAGATGATAGCGTCGAAGCCTACACCGGTAAAATCTTCGAGTCGGCGATGGCCAGTCTTGATCATGTCCGGCAATCGCTGGACCTGTCGGCCATCAACCGGGCGGTGGACCTGCTCACCCAGGCAAAGAAAATTGCCTTTTTCGGGTTGGGCTCCTCTGCCGCTGTGGCTCACGACGCCATGAACAAGTTTTTCCGCTTTAACGTTCCCGTGATCTACTCCGATGATATCGTACTGCAACGAATGAGTTGTATGAATAGTGCTGACGGCGATGTGGTGGTGCTGATTTCCCACACCGGCCGCACCAAACATATGGTCGAACTGGCGCAACTGGCGCGCGAGAACGACGCGATGGTGATTGCTATCACTTCCGGCGGTACTCCACTGTCCCGCGAAGCCAGTCTGCCTTTAGTGCTGGACGTCCCGGAAGATACCGATATCTATATGCCGATGGTCTCCCGCCTGGCGCAGTTGACCGTCGTCGACGTGCTGGCGACCGGCTTTACTTTGCGACGCGGCGCAAAATTCCGGGATAACTTGAAGCGAGTCAAGGAAGCGCTGCGCGAATCGCGTTTTGATAAGACGTTGTCGATTCCTGGCGATAATGGGTAATTTTTATAACAATGCAGTAAAACACCAGGTCGTTCGGTTAGCGCTTTTCCTGTCTGACCGAGTTTTGTTCACGCAACACCAAAAGTTGTATCAGTCAACGGAGTAATAAATGTCCAGACGGCTACGCAGAACTAAAATCGTTACCACACTAGGCCCGGCCACCGATCGAGATAATAACCTCGAAAAAATTATCGCCGCCGGCGCCAACGTGGTTCGCATGAACTTTTCGCACGGATCACCGGAAGATCACCAACTTCGTGCCGATAAAGTTCGCGAAATTGCCGCTAAACTTGGCCGCCATGTCGCAATTCTGGGCGACCTGCAGGGACCGAAAATTCGCGTTTCCACCTTCAAAGAAGGCAAAGTTTTCCTCAATATCGGCGACAAATTCCTGCTGGATGCCAATCTGGGCAAAGGCGAAGGCGACAAAGAGAAAGTCGGGATTGACTATAAAGGACTGCCTGCCGATGTAGTGCCCGGAGATATTCTGCTGCTTGACGACGGCCGCGTGCAGTTGAAAGTGCTGGAAGTTCAGGGCATGAAAGTCTTTACCGAGGTCACCGTCGGCGGCCCGCTTTCCAATAATAAAGGCATTAATAAGCTGGGCGGCGGCCTTTCCGCCGAAGCGCTGACCGATAAAGACAAAGCCGATATTGTCACCGCCGCGAAGATTGGCGTCGACTATCTGGCCGTCTCTTTCCCGCGCTGCGGCGAGGATATCAATTATGCCCGCCGTCTGGCGCGCGATGCAGGCAGCGATGCCAAAATCGTCGCTAAAGTAGAGCGTGCCGAAGCGGTATGCAATGAAGCGGCCATGGATGATGTGATTCTGGCCTCTGACGTGGTCATGGTGGCGCGCGGCGATCTGGGCGTCGAAATCGGCGATCCGGAACTGGTGGGGATTCAGAAAACTCTGATCCGCCGCGCCCGTAAGCTTAATCGCGCCGTCATCACCGCGACACAGATGATGGAATCAATGATTACCAATCCAATGCCGACCCGTGCGGAAGTGATGGACGTGGCGAACGCGGTGCTCGATGGTACCGATGCCGTGATGCTTTCCGCGGAAACCGCTGCCGGCCAGTATCCGGCGGAAACCGTAGCGGCGATGGCCCGGGTGTGCCTTGGCGCAGAAAAAATCCCCAGCGTGAACGTGTCCAAACATCGTCTGGACGTACAGTTCGACAATGTCGAAGAAGCTATCGCCATGTCGGCCATGTACGCTGCCAACCATCTACAGGGTGTAACGGCCATTATCACCATGACCGAGTCTGGTCGCACCGCGCTGATGACATCGCGTATCAGCTCCGGCCTGCCGATTTTCGCGCTTTCCCGCCATGAGCGCACCCTGAACCTGACGGCCCTGTATCGCGGCGTCACTCCGGTTCATTTCGGCGATGTGTGTGAAGGCGTCGCGGCCGCGCAGAGTGCGGTAAATCTACTGCGTGATAAAGGCTATCTGATGTCCGGCGATCTGGTTATTGTCACTCAGGGCGACGTGATGAGTACCGTTGGCACCACCAATACCACGCGTATTATGACCGTTGAATAATCGCGCTGCATAGCCATCAGGGGCCACTGGCCCCTGATTTTTTATTGCCAATCCTGATACCCGGTTTATTTAAAACTCAGCGTAAAAGTTGCTGTCGCATTTGCCACGCCCGGGGTAATGGTGTTTTTGGTCTGATAATAGCGGGCCTTCATTTGTATTCCCGTTCGCTCCTCAATTGCCTGGGCATAATATTTGGTATCGCCAAACACAACAGCACTGTCGTCCGGCCGATAATAAATCTGGACACCAACACCGGTGGCGGCCATATCGCCAGATGCAGAATCAAGCTTTAACACGCCCGGGACATTCACCGGATCCGCGTTCCCTTCAAAGCGAATATTCACTTTCGTTCCCACATTGCATTGCAGGTCAATGGTAAAATTCTGCCACTGGGTACCAGAACCTACGCCGCTGAATTCCGACTTTGCATGGTTATTCAGCTCCACCGGGATGACCGGCACCACAACCGAACAGGCTACCTGACTAATACTACCGCTACTGAAAGTAATCGGCACTTCGTTGGACCAGGCGTTGTTTTCCCGGGTACCGGCAAAAAATTTCCCCACATCCCCGCTTAATATCCCGCTGGTAATATTCCCGGTTTTAATAAATTTAATTTTCGCCCGGTTACCGATTGCCGGCCGCTGCAGAAATCGGTTAGGGAGTTTCGCAATCGTCACTTCATTACTGCTGGTAATCCCCTTCCAGCCTGTCCAGGGGTCGCTGCTCATTTTCGCATCGCCTTCGAGGATAAATCCCACTCCGGCAAGATTGGTATTAAAGACAATTTTTCCATCATAGGTCATTCCTGACCCCTGACTATTATAAGATTTAATCCCCGATTCAATCGCGTAACCCGAAATGGATTCAGTATCATAATTACAATTCTGATAAGCAGCGGCCTCATTGGAATAGATCCATTCGCTGATCGGCTGACCTATCACGGCATCGCGCTGTACCTGAATATCACCTGCGGGAATAGTGAAATTACCTACAGCATCACAATATGCGTACACCCCAAACGACAGGGAGGTACAAAAAAACAGCACAATATATTTACACCAGCTGAGTACTACGCTGCGATATTCCATTATCGGCACTCCCCGTTAATCTCCAGAACCGGGCGCTTTTGCGCTTGCTGAGCGGTCAGATCGTAAGAGGCGGCACAGTGTTTATCTCGCCATTCAACGCTCACCACCCCCTGCTCCGGCACTCCGGTCAAATAAACCTGCCCATCATCACCCACAATGCCTTCCCCACCGTTATCCAGTTTCGCTACCGCGCCAAAAGGTAGCGGTCGTCCCTGATACATCAACGACATCAATACCCGATAACCCAGCCGCGGGGCAAAATCAGCCACTACCACCGCGCCCTGGCCCGGGGTGACCTGCTTGACGGCATTCTCCAGATCAACGTTTTCGATCATGCTGGTATCCAGCGCGATGCTGTTATTTTTGTAGGGAGACGCATAGGGCACCACTGTGTAGCCGCGCCAGTCCGTATAAACCCCGGTATTATTCAGCACCTTAGCATTTGCCGCATGAGGCGCTTTCACCAGAGTGACTGACTGGCCCAGCGGTTGCGAGAAGGTAATACCATCACTATGAGCCACGACGCCGCCTTTCAGGCCGTAGGTAATCTGCTGATTGTCAGGACCGTAGTTCCAGGCCCCCGTCGCTTCACCATAGGTGCCGCGGTAATCGGCATTCACCCCGCCAGCAGCACCATTGCCCTGATTAGTGTAACTCTGGCGAATGCCCCAGCTCAGATTGTTATCCGCCAGCGCCGTACCGTTCAGCCCAATCTGCTGCGATGTGCTGCCATGTTTACTGCTATTAACGCTGTAAGTCGCACGAGTGCGCGGTAACAGGCTATCCAGCGGAATCTGGAAATTAATCGCCAGTCGCCGATCGCTGTCCATATCACTTTGCGGATAGCTACTGTAGCTGTAACTCATGCTGATATTGGTGTTACCCAGCGACGTACTCCAGCCGGCCGTCAGCGTTCGCTCTTCCCCGCTCTGGTTCCAGTAACTTTGTTGGTATGCCGAGAGATAAAACGATCCCAGGGCGTTCACATTCTGACTTATATCCAGTTGAAATTTGGCGCGTTTGTTATTTTTTAACTCCCAGTCTGCATTATCGGTACCCGGGCGCTGGTTACTTTCCTCAAAAGTATAAAATCCCGCCGTTGAGTAACGATAAGCCGCCAGAGAAAAAGATGTCCCGTAATCAGGAAATTGTTTGGCATATTGCAGGCGGTAAGATTGTCCGTCACGGGTAGCGTTGTTATCGAGTCGCGTGTGCGCCGCAGTCACATCCAGTGAAATCGATCCCACTGGCCCCAGGCTTACCCCGGCGCCCAGCGCGGCGGAATAATAATCCGCGGCGCCCAGTAGCCCGCCGTAGAGTGTCAGATAATTAGAAACGCCGTAGATCGCTCCGGCCTGGCCAAACTCCGGCTCGCGTTCATTATTGCCAGAAGAGCGATATTTACCTGCGGTAAGCGCATATTTAACTTGCCCCTGGCGCTGCATTATCGGTACAGCCGCAAACGGTTGAATAAATGTACTTTCACTGCCGTCGGCTTCTTTAATGGTCACTTCCAGGTCGCCGCTGCCCGAACCGGGATATAAATCATCAATCGAAAACGGCCCTGGCGGAACATAGCGCTGATCGATAATATTGCCATTCTGCCTGATAGTGACCTGGGCATTGGACTGGGCAATACCGCGAATTCTCGGCGCAAATCCCCTTTCGCTGTCCGGCAGCATATTGTCATCAGAAAACAGTTGAATACCGCGAAACTGCACGCTGTCGAAAATATCGGCAGCCGTCGTGCTATCGCCAATCACCAGTTGGCTGCGCAGAAATTTAATATCGCGCTGTAAATAAGTATTCAGCGAATGCCACTGGCTACCGCTCTGATTATCATAGTTCCAGGTTGAGTAGTTTCTCAGCCGCCATGGACCAAAATTAAAACCGCTCTGTAAATTGGCATAGTAACTGTTCTGTGCGCCGCCCTGTGCATTATGCCAGCTATTGGCGCCGGTAAAACTATAATTCAAAAGACCTGCGGTAATACCATCATCCCAGGTTTGTGGATCCACCCAGCCCCGGGCCTGATGTACCATAGCTGCCTGAGGAATACTGATGTTAAGTATCAGCCCCTTTATCTGAAATTCACTGCGTGCCAGCGGTATATAATCCCCGATATCCGCAATCGGACTATCTTCGGGAATATTTGCCAGTGCAGGAAAAGCCGCAATATTCACCCCCCACGCCTTAAGCATCCCGGGAGTGAGTTCCGGCTCAAGCTGGTTATTTTGTTGATCCTTCACAAAACGAATATCGCGGATTTCTGGTAGTGTCCGATCGTTAATACTGATCGTGACATGATAGGTGCCAGGCGCCTGTCCACCATCCCGGGTAAACCAGCTCAGATCAACATTCCCCTGTTCCTGATCATCCAGCTCCAGCGCATGAACATTAAAAACTTCTTCGGCATGTACCGGGTCACTGCACCACCCTGCAAGGACGAGCGCAACCACCACCGGAGAATAACGATGGGTTAAACTTTTCATAGCGCGACCTGTCAGATTGACTTGCTGGTTTTAGATGAAATAGCGCCATAGTCATTGATATTCTGCCAGGTCACATTACGCCCCACGCCACCGGGAAGTTTGAATCTGGCTTCGCCTTTGGGAGGCACCAGATCGGCTTCTTTGATTTCTTTACCGTCTACCGACAGTGAATAAAGAGACACATACCAGGGACCCGGGTTACGCATCACCAGCATATTACCGTCGCGGACCGGCTGCAGCGCTTTACCGGCGTCCTCCGGATTCCCCGGCAGGCCTGCAGGACGGTAAATCAACTTCACGCGGGTTTTCATCACCACCTGTAAGGAATTATCAGTGATTTTCGCGCTATCCACGCCAGGAATTGATTTGACGCTTAACCAATAAATTGACTCGCGATCCGTGGGAAGCGGCGCTCCCATATAAACAATGCGCAATAAGTTTTCACTGTTACTGTTAATACGGAACAGGGGCGGCGTCACCGTAAAAGGTGTTTTTTTAGAGCCGTCGATATTTTCAACCCAGCTTTGTATCAGATAAGCAGAATCATTACCGACATTTTTAACCGAAACTGTTTTTTCTTTCTTTTCCGCCGCAAATATAACCCGGGTTCCGCCAATGGCAATACCCGCCTGTGCCATCGTTGAAATAAAAGAGAAAAGCACACCAAATAAAGCAATCAGTAAGAGACGACTGGTTTTCATGATATTCCTCCATAAAGCACATATCTGCATCCATGCAAATAAGGCAGGGTTGGCGGCAGATAACACACCGCCAACCCTGTATATTAAAAAATTACTTATAGCTCAGCGTAAAGTTAGCTGTGGCATTAGCGCTACCGGGATTAACAGTGTTCGAGGTAGAGACATAGCGAGCAACAAACTCCAGTTCGTTGTTTCCTGCCACCAAAGGATAATCGCTTGATGCGCTATACAGCGGGATCAGATTATCGCTCTTATCGTAAATACCTACTGCCACTCCCTCAGCCACACCATTAGTACCATAATTTGTCAGCTGCAACAGAGCTGAATTGTCCGTATCCCGCTTGCCGTCAAATTTAATATTGGCCGAATTAATCGCACTCGGGCAATTCTCCAGCGCAATTTTAAAAGAGGTCGGCGCAGCTTTACGATCGGCAGAACCGCTAAGGTTGGAGGTGGCAATCGTTCCCAGTTCTACATTGACAGTCTGTGCCGACGTAGCCACGGTACAGGTATCGTCGGAAATACTTCCTGTAAAGTTAACGACGCCGTCGCCACCATCCGCCATAGCGCCGCCGCATCCCATGGCCAGTGTCATAGCAATACCAGATAAGTAATTCTTTTTCATAAATAACATCTCCATGTTAAAACAACTTTTTTCCTTGATATTAAGGACAGGTAAAAATTAATAGTGATGAGACTGATATTACACAATCCATAAATCAGTTATCTCTACAGGGAAATAATACTCAGAAAATTCTTGATTGAAAAGATCTGATAAATATGAGCTGAAAATATAAAATTCACAGAAAGAATAAATTCCTAAAACATATAAAAACTGAATATAGAAAAATACGTTTGATTTATCAGAAATTCATATATATAAACATTCGGCAATAATCAAAAACAAATATTCACATAAAAAAGACCAGGCACGGCAGACATATACCAGAATATTCACATAATTCATTCGAAAGATAAATAAAAAGCCGTTAAGAATTTTGTTATGTTTATAATAAATGATTAAAAATATAAAGCCAAAAAGGCAATTTAATAATAGGTAAAACCTTACATCGAACGTTCAAAAAACAGACTAAAAATATTTTTCTCTGCCTGTCATCAGACCAGTAGGCCGCCAGGTTGTGCTCTGGATCATTATTTTTGACTCAATCATCACCCGCATAAATAAATATCCTCCGGCATAGCCGGAGGTTTTTCTGATGCGC
>NZ_LLXO01000051.1 GCF_001484765.1 Entomohabitans teleogrylli
CTGCAAAAAATTACAACAACCTCAAAACAAGAACAAAAGCCCTTAACTGGAAACGATTATTTCCTGAAAGTTCCGGTAACGCCCTCACAGCAATAAACATGCCTTTTAAATCTCCGATTTTACCGCGGGGGGGGTTGAATCCGGCTTAAAATCGCCGGCTATTTTTGCGCATGGCCGGGGCAGGCCGGAGGGAACCGGCCTGAGGGTAAGCCGGCACAGGGATGTGCCGTCTTACCCGACCCGAAGCCAGACGCGAAAATTGACGGGCACCGCGCAGCGGCGATTTTACTGCCGGGAGCCCGGAGTGGAGAGGGGGCGGCGGCGAGCCCCCTCTCCCCGTTCACCTGGCGACAAAAGCAAAATAAGGCGCTGACTTACGGTGAACGGAATTTCCTCCCCAGGGAAAAATCGCAATGAACGAAATCTCCTGCCCAGGCAAAAATGATCACAGCGAACAAAACCTCCCACCCAGACAAATAATGACCACAGCGAACGGAATCCATTACCGCAAGCCAAAAGTAAACCAGCGACACCTGCTCCCCATTAACCTTATGCAGAATAAAAACAGAGCACAGACTCCAGGTAAACAGAACTACCACCAGAATGAAACTACGACCAAAACATAACCACCACCAACACCCGGAACATAAAAAAATCCCCCCTCCGGACCCCCTCTGAATAAACACAAACTATACGGTAATCCTTATTTCCTTCATTTTTAGCTACGCATGCGCGGCTACACTAAGTAACATCACGCATCACGTTTCAGGAAGAGAAGACGTTTAACGATGAAAGGCTCAAAGCACTCCCGTTGGCTGGTCATTGTCGGCACGCTCGTTATTATCGCCGCTGCGCTGGGATACTGGTATTTCCAGTCCACAGACAACGCCGCAACGCCGCAGGCTACTGCCGGCCAGGGAGCCGGGCCGCGCCCCGGCGGCGGACGCTTTGGGATGCGGGCGCTGGCTCCGGTTCAGGCCGCCACTGCCACCAGTGAATCAGTACCGCGCTATCTGACCGGTCTGGGTACCGTGACCGCCGCCAATACCGTTACGGTTCGCAGCCGGGTGGACGGACAGTTGCTGGCTCTCCATTTTCAGGAAGGACAACAGGTAAAGGCCGGCGACCTGCTGGCGGAAATCGACCCCAGCCAGTTCAAAGTGGCGCTGGCCCAGGCCCAGGGACAACTGGCGAAAGACCAGGCCACGCTGGCTAATGCCCGCCGCGATCTGGCCCGCTATCAGCAACTGGTCAAAACCAACCTGGTTTCCCGCCAGGAGCTGGACGCCCAACAGGCGCTGGTCAATGAAAGCGCCGGTACCGTTAAGGCCGATGAAGCCAGCGTCGCCAGCGCCCAGCTCCAGCTGGACTGGACCCGCGTCACCGCCCCGATTGATGGCCGCGTCGGCCTGAAACAAGTGGATATCGGCAATCAAATCTCCAGCGGCGATACCACCGGCATCGTGGTACTGACCCAGACTCATCCTGTCGATGTGATTTTCACCCTGCCGGAAAGCGATATCGCCACCGTGGTACAGGCGCAGAAAAAAGGCCTGCCGCTGACGGTAGAAGCCTGGGATCGTACTAACAGCCAGAAAATCAGCAGCGGCGCGCTGCTCAGCCTGGATAACCAGATTGATGCCACCACCGGAACCATCAAACTCAAAGCGCGCTTCGACAATCAGGACGATGCGCTGTTCCCCAATCAATTCGTCAATGCCCGTATGCTGGTCGATACCCAGCAGAACGCGGTGGTCATCCCCACCGCCGCGCTGCAAATGGGTAATGAAGGCCACTTCGTCTGGGTGCTGAACAGCGAAAACAAAGTCAGCAAACATCTGGTCACCCCGGGCATTCAGGACAGCCAGAGCGTGGTAATCAGCGCCGGTATTGCCGCCGGCGATCGGGTCGTGACCGATGGCATCGACCGGTTGACCGAAGGCGCCAGCGTTGAAGTGGTGGAAGCCCACGACGCCAGCCCCGCGCCAGAAGCGCAGGCCGCACCGCAAAAAGCGGATAACGCCGCTGACGCCGAACCGCGTCGCGAGCGGTCGTCCAGAGGAGCCCGTTCCTGATGCAGGTACTTCCTCCCAGCGCCACCGGCGGCCCATCCCGCCTGTTTATTATGCGTCCGGTTGCCACCACGCTATTGATGGTGGCTATCCTGCTGGCGGGTCTGGTCGGCTACCGGTTCCTGCCGGTATCGGCGCTACCGGAAGTGGACTATCCGACAATTCAGGTGGTTACGCTCTATCCCGGCGCCAGTCCGGATGTCACCACCTCCGCAATTACCGCGCCGCTTGAGCGCCAGTTTGGCCAGATGTCCGGCCTCAAACAGATGTCTTCCCAGAGCGCCGGCGGCGCCTCGGTGATCACTCTGCAGTTTCAGTTAACGTTGCCGCTGGATGTCGCCGAACAGGAAGTCCAGGCGGCGATCAACGCGGCCACCAACCTGCTGCCTTCCGATCTGCCCAACCCGCCGGTATACAGTAAAGTCAACCCGGCGGATCCGCCGATCATGACCCTTGCCGTCACCTCTTCCGTACTGCCCATGACCCAGGTGGAAGATATGATGGAAACCCGGGTCGCCCAGAAAATATCCCAGGTCTCCGGCGTCGGGCTGGTGACCATTTCCGGCGGCCAGCGCCCGGCGGTGCGGGTAAAACTGAATGCCCCGGCGATGTCGGCCCTCGGCCTGACCAGCGAAACGGTGCGTAGCGCCATCAGCAACGCCAACGTCAATTCGGCAAAGGGCAGCCTCGACGGCCCCACCCGGGCGATAACCCTGTCGGCCAACGATCAGATGAAATCCGCCGACGAATATCGCAACCTGGTGATCGCCTGGCAGAACGACGCGCCGATTCGCCTCGGCGATATCGCCAGCGTCGAACAGGGGGCGGAAAACAGTTGGCTGGGCGCCTGGGCCGACAAACAGCAGGCGATTGTGATGAACGTTCAGCGTCAGCCGGGGGCCAATATCATTGCCACCGCCGACAGTATTCGCCAGATGCTGCCCACGCTGACGGAAAGCCTGCCGAAATCGGTCAAAGTGCAACTGGTCGCGGACCGTACCAACAATATTCGCGCCTCAGTGACCGACACTCAGCATGAATTAATGCTGGCTATCGCCCTGGTGGTCATGATTATCTATCTGTTTCTGCGCAATATCCCGGCGACCATTATTCCCGGCGTCGCAGTGCCGCTGTCGCTGATCGGTACCTTCGCCGTGATGGTGTTTCTCGACTTTTCCATCAATAACCTGACGCTAATGGCGCTCACCATCGCCACCGGGTTTGTGGTGGATGACGCCATCGTGGTGATTGAGAATATCTCGCGCTATATCGAAAAAGGCGAAAAACCGCTGGCGGCGGCGCTGAAAGGGGCCGGGGAGATCGGTTTTACCATTATCTCGCTGACCTTCTCGCTGATCGCGGTTCTGATCCCGCTGCTGTTTATGGGCGATATCGTCGGTCGCCTGTTCCGCGAGTTCGCCGTGACGCTGGCCGTGGCGATACTGATTTCCGCCGTGGTGTCGCTCACCCTGACGCCGATGATGTGCGCGCGCATGTTGAGCCACGAATCCCTGCGTAAGCAAAACCGTTTCTCGCTGGCCTGCGAACGGATGTTCGAACGGATTATTGAGGTCTATGGCCGGGCCCTCAAGCGGGTGCTCAACCACCCGTGGCTGACCCTGAGCGTGGCGCTGGGGACGCTGGCGCTGACGGTGATACTGTGGATTTTCATTCCCAAAGGCTTTTTCCCGATTCAGGATAACGGCATTATCCAGGGCACCCTACAGGCCCCGCAGTCAGCGTCGTTTGCCAGCATGGCCGAACGCCAGCGCCAGGTCGCCGATGCCATTCTCCAGGATCCGGCCGTCGAAAGCCTGACCACCTTTGTCGGGGTCGATGGTACCAACCCGTCGCTGAACAGCGCCCGTTTGCAGATAATCCTTAAGCCGCTCAGCGATCGCGACGATCGGGTCGCGAAAGTCTCCGAACGCCTGCAACAGCGGGTCAGCGGTATTCCCGGCATCGATCTGTACCTGCAACCGGTGCAGGATCTGACCATTGATACTCAGGTTAGCCGCACCCAGTATCAGTTCACCCTGCAGGCCACTTCTCTCGACGAACTCAGTAGCTGGGTGCCGCAACTGATGGAACAACTGCGTCAGTTACCGCAACTGGCGGATGTCAGCAGCGACTGGCAGGACCAGGGACTGGTGGCGTATGTCAATGTCGATCGCGCCAGCGCCAGCCGGCTGGGGATCTCCATGGCTGACGTGGACAATGCGCTGTATAACGCCTTCGGCCAGCGGTTGATTTCAACGATTTATACCCAGGCCAACCAGTACCGGGTAGTACTGGAGCACGATACCGCCAGCACCCCGGGGCTCGGGGCGCTGGATAACATCCGCCTCACCAGCAGCGACGGCGGTATCGTGCCGCTCAGCGCCATCGCGAAAGTGGAACAGCGCTTCGGGCCGTTAACCATTAACCATCTCGATCAGTTCCCTTCAACGACCATTTCGTTCAACGTCACCGGGGACTATTCGCTGGGCGATGCGGTGGAGGCGATCGTGGCCGCAGAGAAAGCGCTGGAGCTGCCGTCCGACATCACCACCCAGTTCCAGGGCAGTACTCTGGCCTTCCAGGATGCGCTGGGCAGCACCATCTGGCTGATTGTCGCCGCCGTGGTGGCGATGTATATCGTGCTCGGCGTGCTGTATGAAAGCTTTATTCACCCGATCACCATTCTCTCCACTCTACCCACCGCCGGGGTCGGCGCGCTACTGGCGCTGATGCTGGCCGGCAGCGAACTGGACGTCATCGCGGTCATTGGAATTATTTTGCTGATCGGCATTGTCAAAAAGAACGCCATCATGATGATCGACTTTGCGCTGGCCGCCGAGCGGGAACAGGGTATGGCGCCCCGGGAAGCTATCTACCAGGCCTGCCTGCTGCGTTTCCGGCCGATTCTGATGACCACCCTCGCGGCGCTGCTCGGCGCCCTGCCGCTGATGCTCAGCATCGGGGTCGGCGCCGAACTGCGCCGTCCGCTGGGGATCGCCATGGTCGGCGGCCTGCTGGTCAGTCAGGTATTGACGCTGTTTACCACGCCGGTTATCTACCTGCTGTTTGACGAGCTGGCTCTCGCCACCCGCCGGCGTTTCGGGCCGCGTCATGAGGACGCGTAAATGAAGTTTTTCGCGCTCTTTATCCATCGCCCGGTCGCCACCATTCTGTTAAGCGTGGCAGTCACCCTGTGCGGGCTGCTGGGGCTGCGGCTGCTACCGGTAGCTCCGCTCCCGCAGGTGGACTATCCGGTGATCATGGTCAGCGCCTCCCTGCCCGGCGCATCGCCGGAAACCATGGCGTCATCGGTGGCGACGCCGCTGGAACGCTCGCTGGGGCGAATCGCCGGCATCAGCGAGATGACGTCGAGCAGTTCGCTGGGCAGTACGCGGATTATTATCCAGTTCAATTTCGATCGCGATATCAACGGCGCCGCCCGCGATGTACAGGCGGCGATCAATGCCGCCCAAAGCCTGTTGCCCAGTGGTATGCCGAGTCGCCCCACCTACCGCAAGGCAAATCCCTCGGATATGCCGGTGATGATCCTGACGCTGACCTCGGACACCTACTCCCAGGGCGAGCTGTACGATTTCGCTTCCACGCAACTGGCGCAGACCATCGCGCAGATTGACGGCGTGGGCGACGTTTCGGTGGGCGGTAGCTCGCTGCCGGCGGTGCGCGTCGCGCTAAACCCGCAGGCGCTGTTCAACCAGGGCGTGTCGCTGGACGCGGTACGCAGCGCTATCAGCAACGCCAATGTGCGCCGTCCGCAGGGGGCGCTGGAAGACACTAACCGCCGCTGGCAGGTACAGTCCAACGATGAACTGAAAACCGCTGCGGAATACCAGCCGCTGATCGTCCATTACAACAACGGCGCCGCCGTACAACTGAAAGATGTCGCCAGCGTCACCGATTCGGTAGAAAACGTGCGCAACGCCGGGATGACCAACGCCAAACCGGCCATCCTGCTGATGATCCGCAAAGCGGCAGACGCCAATATCATTGAGACCGTGGATCGCATCCGCGACAAAATTCCCCAGTTGCGCGAAAACATTCCGGCGTCCATCGATCTCCAGGTGGCGCAGGATCGCTCTCCGACCATTCGCGCCTCGCTGGCCGAAGTCGAGCAAACGCTGGCGATTTCGGTCGGGCTGGTGATTCTGGTGGTATTCCTGTTCCTGCGCTCCGGCCGCGCCACCCTGATTCCGGCGGTGGCGGTACCGGTATCGCTGATCGGTACCTTTGCCGCCATGTACCTGTGCGGTTTCAGCCTCAATAATCTGTCGCTGATGGCGCTGACCGTCGCTACCGGATTTGTGGTCGACGACGCCATTGTGGTGCTGGAGAATATCGCCCGTCACCTGGAGGCCGGCGTGAAACCGTTGCAGGCGGCGCTACAGGGGGTGCGGGAGGTCGGTTTTACGGTGCTGTCGATGAGCGTTTCCCTGGTGGCGGTGTTCCTGCCGCTGTTATTGATGGGCGGCCTGGTGGGCAGGCTGTTCCGCGAGTTTGCGATTACCCTGTCGGTGGCGATCGGCATATCGCTGGTGGTGTCGCTGACCCTGACGCCGATGATGTGCGGCTGGCTGATGAAGGCCAGCCCGGTCCGCCAGCCGCGCAACCGCGGCCTCGGCCGCCTGCTGACAGGGCTACAGCAGGGATATGCCCGTTCCCTGAAATGGGCGCTGCGCCACGCCCGACTCACCGGCGTGGTACTGCTGGCCACCATCGCCCTCAATGTCTGGCTATATATCAGCATCCCGAAAACCTTCTTCCCGGAGCAGGATACCGGCATGGTGATGGGGAATATCCAGGCCGACCAGAGCATCTCTTTCCAGGCGATGCGCGGCAAACTGGAAGATTTTATGAAGATCATCCGCGAAGACGCCGCGGTGGATAATGTCACCGGCTTTACCGGCGGCTCGCGGGTCAATAGCGGCATGATGTTTATCACCCTGAAACCGCTCAGCGAGCGCAGCGAAACCGCCCAACAGGTCATCGATCGGTTGCGTAAAAAGCTGGCTAAAGAACCCGGGGCGAATCTGTTCCTGATGCCGGTGCAGGATATTCGCGTCGGCGGCCGCCAGGCCAACGCCAGCTACCAGTACACGCTGCTGTCGGACGATCTGGCCGACCTGCGTACCTGGGAGCCGAAAATCCGCCAGGCGCTGGCCACGCTGCCGCAAGTGGCGGACGTTAACTCCGATCAGCAGGATAAGGGATCGGAAATGGATCTGACCTATGACCGGGAAACCATGGCGCGCCTCGGACTGGACGTATCAGACGTTAACAATCTGCTGAACAACGCCTTCGGCCAGCGTCAGGTATCGACTATCTATCAGCCGCTGAACCAGTACCATGTGGTGATGGAGGTCGATCCGCGCTATACCCAGGATATCAGCGCACTCGATCAGATGTTCCTGATTAACAAAGATGGCAAGTCGATCCCACTGTCATACTTCGCCTCCTGGCGACCGGCCAATGCGCCGCTGTCGGTTAACCATCAGGGGCTATCGGCAGCCTCGACCATTTCGTTTAACCTGCCCACCGGGGTATCGCTTTCGCAAGCCAGCGAAGCTATCGAACGCACGGTGACGGCGTTGGGGGTGCCCACCAGCGTGCGCGGCACCTGGGCGGGAACGGCACAGGTTTTCCAGCAGACCATGAACGATCAGGTGATATTGATTATCGCCGCTATCGCCACGGTATATATCGTGCTGGGGATCCTCTATGAAAGCTATGTCCATCCACTGACCATCCTCTCCACCCTGCCCTCCGCCGGAGTCGGCGCGCTACTGGCGCTGGAGATGTTTGGCGCTCAATTCAGCCTGATCGCGCTGATCGGCATCATGCTGTTGATCGGTATCGTGAAGAAAAACGCCATCATGATGGTGGACTTCGCCATTGACGCCCAGCGCCAGGGGGATCTGGCGCCGGAAGAGGCGATTTTCCAGGCCTGCCTGCTGCGTTTCCGGCCAATTATGATGACCACCCTTGCGGCGCTGTTTGGCGCCCTGCCGCTGGTGCTGACCAGCGGCGACGGGGCCGAACTGCGCCAGCCGCTGGGGATTACGATTGTCGGCGGATTGATCATGAGCCAGCTCTTGACCCTGTATACGACCCCGGTAGTCTATCTGTTCTTCGATCGCCTGCGGTTACGCTTCACGCGCCGTACGCAGCATCAGGAGGCCCCATCGGTAAGCGAGTAGAAGATGACTGAACTGCCCAACGCGGTACGCTGGCAGCTGTGGATAGTGGCCTTTGGCTTCTTTATGCAGTCGCTGGATACCACCATCGTCAACACCGCCCTGCCCTCAATGGCCCATAGCCTTGGGGAAAGCCCGCTGCATATGCATATGGTGGTGGTTTCCTATGTGCTGACGGTCGCCGTGATGCTGCCGGCCAGCGGCTGGCTGGCGGACCGGGTCGGGGTCAGGAACATCTTTTTCTGCGCTATTGTGCTGTTTACCGTCGGCTCATTGTTCTGCGCCATGGCCAACACCCTCAACCAACTGGTGATGGCCCGGGTGTTGCAGGGCGTGGGGGGCGCCATGATGGTGCCGGTCGGGCGCCTGACGGTGATGAAAATCGTCCCCCGCGAGCAATATATGGCGGCGATGACCTTTGTGACCCTCCCCGGTCAGATAGGTCCGCTGCTCGGCCCGGCGCTGGGCGGGATTCTGGTGGAATACGCCTCGTGGCACTGGATATTTTTAATCAATATCCCGGTCGGCATCGTTGGGGCTATCGCCACGCTGATGCTGATGCCGAACTACACCATGCAGACCCGGCGCTTCGATTTTAGCGGCTTTCTGCTGCTGGCCTTCGGTATGGCGGCCCTGACCCTGGCGCTGGACGGTCATCGCGGGCTGGGGATTTCGCCGCTGGCGCTGTACGGACTGACGGCGGGCGGCGCGCTGGCGATCGCCGGATATCTCTGGCACGCCAGGGGCAATAACCGGGCGCTGTTCAGCCTGAAATTGTTTCGCACCCGCACCTTTAGCCTCGGGCTGAGCGGCAGTTTCTGCGGCCGGATCGGCAGCGGTATGCTGCCATTTATGACGCCGGTATTTCTGCAAATCGGGCTCGGGTTTTCGCCGTTTCACGCCGGGCTGATGATGATCCCGATGGTGCTGGGCAGTATGGGAATGAAGCGGATCGTCGTACAGGTGGTTAATCGCTTTGGCTATCGCCGCGTGCTGGTGGCCTCGACCCTCGGCCTGGCGCTGATAAGCCTGCTGTTTATGGCCGTCGCGCTGGCGGGATGGTACTACGCCCTGCCGCTGGTGCTGTTCTGCCAGGGGATGATCAACTCTATGCGTTTTTCCTCCATGAATACCCTGACCCTGAAAGATCTGCCGGACAATCTGGCCAGCGGCGGCAACAGTATGCTGTCGATGGTAATGCAACTGTCGATGAGTATCGGCGTCACCATCGCCGGGCTGCTGCTCGGGCTGTACGGCCATAACCAACTGGCGGCCAGCCCTGAACAGGTACACAGCGTCTTCCTGTATACCTACCTGAGTATGGCGCTGATTATCGCCCTGCCCGCGCTGGTGTTCGCGTGGGTACCTGATGACACAACCAAAAACGCGGTTATCTCGCGTCGCGCAAGGAGCCGGACATGAAGCTATGGCGCCCGGGCATTACCGGCAAACTATTTTTCGCTATTCTGGCCACCTGTATCCTGGTGCTGGTGTTGATGCACTGGGCGGTACGCCTGAGTTTCGAACGCGGTTTTATTGACTATATCAAGCACGGCAATGAACAGCGGCTGGTGCTGCTCAGCGATGCCCTTGGCGAGCAGTACGCTCAGCACGGCAACTGGAAGTTTCTGCGCCACAACGACCGCTATATGTTCCAGCTCCTGCGCTCCTTTGATCGCGAGCCGGACATCAGTCCGGATATGCCGCCCCACGGCTGGCGCACCCAGTTCTGGGTGGTCGATCAAAAATTCAAACCGCTGGTGGGCCCCCCCGGTCCCGTCCCGCGTGACGGGAATCGCCGCGCCGTGATGGTGGATGGTAAAAAAGTCGGCTGGGTGGTGGCCTCACCGGTGGAACGCCTGACGCGCAATACCGATATCAATTTCGACAAGCAGCAAAAACGCACCAGTTGGCTGATTGTCGGCCTGTCGATCCTGCTGGCGGCCGGCGCCACCTTTCCGCTGGCACGCGGCCTGCTGCGCCCGGTAAAACGGCTGGTGGAGGGTACCCATCGCCTGGCCGCCGGGGATTTCACCACCCGGGTGACGCCCACCAGCCAGGACGAGCTTGGCCGTCTGGCTCAGGATTTTAATCAACTGGCCAGCACACTTGAGAAAAACCAGCAGATGCGCCGCGATTTTATGGCCGATATCTCCCACGAACTGCGTACCCCACTGGCGGTGCTGCGCGGCGAGCTGGAGGCGATTCAGGACGGCGTGCGCCAGTTTACCCCGGAAACCGTCGCCTCCCTGCAGATGGAAGTCGGTACTCTGACCAAACTGGTGGACGATCTCCATCAATTGTCGATGTCCGATGAAGGCGCGCTGGCTTACCAGAAGAAGGCGCTGGATATTGTCGCCCTGCTGGAAGTGGCCGCCGGGGCGTTTCAGGAACGCTTTCGCCAGCGCGAGCTGCAACTCCATCTGGCGCTGCCGGACGATGTGGTGATCTTTGGCGATCCGGATCGTCTGTCGCAACTGTTCAATAACCTGCTGGAAAACAGCCTGCGCTATACCGACGCCGGCGGTCAGTTAACCATCAGCGGCGCCTGTCGCGGCGAGCGATTTATTCTTGATTTCGCCGACAGCGCCCCCGGCGTCACCGACCAGCAGCTTGGCCGGCTGCTGGAGCGCTTCTACCGCACCGAAGGTTCCCGCAACCGCGCCAGCGGCGGATCCGGACTTGGGTTATCTATTTGCCAGAATATTGTTGAAGCCCACGGCGGCGCGATTAGCGTCGGTCATTCGCCTTTTGGCGGGGTTAGCATTAAAGTAGAGTTACCGTTGGATCCTGACCTACAGAGGGACGCATGATCGAGCTACCGATTGATGAAAATACCCCGCGGATACTGATTGTCGAAGACGAGCCGAAACTGGGGCAATTGTTGATCGACTACTTGCGTGCCGCCAGCTACGCACCGAGCCTGATCACCCGCGGCGATGAAGTGCTGGCTTATGTACATCAAACACCGCCGGATCTGATCCTGCTGGATCTGATGCTGCCGGGTACCGACGGGCTGACGCTGTGTCGTGAGATACGGCGCTTTTCCGAAGTACCCATCGTGATGGTAACGGCAAAAATTGAAGAGATAGACCGGCTGCTCGGGCTGGAGATCGGCGCCGACGACTATATCTGCAAACCTTACAGCCCCAGAGAGGTGGTCGCCCGGGTCAAAACCATTCTGCGCCGCTGCAAACCGCAGCGTGATAATCGGTTAACCCCCACCAGTGAAAGCTCGCCGCTGATCGTCGACGAAGGGCGCTTTCAGGCCAGCTGGCGCGATCAGTTGCTCGATCTGACCCCGGCGGAGTTTCGCCTGTTGAAAACCCTATCCAGCGAACCAGGCAAAGTGTTTTCCAGAGAGCAGTTGCTCAATCATCTGTATGACGACTACCGGGTGGTGACTGACCGCACCATCGACAGCCATATCAAAAACCTGCGCCGCAAGCTGGAGGCGCTGGACAGCGAAGAGTCTTTTATTCGCGCGGTATATGGCGTCGGCTATCGCTGGGAATCGGAAGCCTGCCGGCTGATTGCGTAATTCTGAAAACAGGAAAAGAGTAAAAAATGCGTGGGGCGTCAAATCATACCGCCCCCCGACGCGGTAGTCTGAAGACAGGACCAGGAGAAAAGGAGTGGCCATGTTTCCGGAATACCGCGATCTGATTACACGTCTTAAATCAAACCATCCGCGTTTCCAGCACCTGTTCGACAAGCATAACCAGCTTGATCATGACATCACCCGCCTGGAGTTGCGGGGCCACAGCGATGAAGTGGTGAAAATGAAAAAGGAGAAGCTGCAAATTAAGGATGAGATCTACAAGATTCTTCAGACTGAAAGCCAGAAAGCCTGACGCGGGTTGATCCCTGCCGTCATCCGGGTTTGCAGGCGGGCAGAGAATACTCTGTCCGCCTTTTTGTTACCCAACGCGCTTCAACGCATTGAAAAATTATCGCTGTGAAACTCTACCGCGCCGCCGCCATCGCTGGCGAGACCGCGGCGCAGCGCGCGACCAAACGCCGCCGGACCACAGAACCAGACGCCAGCGTGCGCGCCGGACGGTATCGCCTGGCGCAAAGTAGCGCTATGCAGCCGTCCCTGGCGCTGGCTATTGACCAGATGCAGCCGGACGCCGGCCTGCAGGCACAGCGCTTGCAGCCCCTCCGGCGCATCCTGACGTCCGCAATACCAGAAATCAGTGGGTACCGTTGCGCCGCCGCTGTGGGCCAGCGCCGTCAGCCGGGAGAGAAATGGCGTCATTCCAATCCCGCCGGCCACCCAAATCTGGCGATCCACCGGGCGATTAAAGTCAAAACAACCGTAGGGCCCTTCCACCAGCGCTTTTTCTCCCGGCGCCAGTGTCTCCAGCAAACGGCGGGTATCGTCGCCCAGCGCCTTAATCACAAAGCGCAATGTATCAGGATGGTCCGGGGACGAGGCAATAGTATAGGGATGCGCTTCCGGGTAATGTTCAAAGCGTAAAAACGCGAATTGCCCGCTGCGGTAAGCAAACGGCGCGGCGAGCTGTAATGTAATATCCAGCGTATCATCGCCGCGTTTCACCTCGCTTACCACGGCGGAAATCTGGCGTTTTCTTCCGGTTAATTGCAGCAGTGAAATTATCGCCGCCACACTGCCGATAATTGCCAGCACGACCATTACCCACGCCGATGGCGTTTGCCACCAGCGCGTTTTCGCCAGTATGGTAATAGCGTGAAAGGTTATCGCCAGATAGACCAGCGGGAATAATTTGTGCAGATAACGAAACAGGCGATATGGTATTTTCTTAATCAGAGAAATAAGGCATAAAATAATCAAAATATATATTGCCCATTCGGCGACATGCTCGCCCAGCGAAGCCAGTTCCCGCGACCAGTCTGATGCGCTACGGGCGCCGGGTCCGCGATTTCCTGAAGGGGCTATCCAGCCCTGGCGGACCAGCCACCCGGGCACCATTTCCATCAGCCAGTGCAACACGCCGGTGCTCAGGGCGATAATTCCGGCCCATTTATGTAGCAAATATCCCTTATCCAGCCCGCCGGTAAGCGGCTCCAGTACAGCAAGGCGCAGCGATAACACCATCCCGAGGGTCATAAATAACCACGCGACGGTACCGCTGAAAAGCACAATCTCCTTGCGCAGCGGCCACCAGCTTTCGCGCGGCGTCAGTAATATTTCCCACTGGGGAATAAAATAAATAACACAGGCGGCTAAAAAAGTGATAACGCCCAGGTAGATTATTTTTTTCATAGCGACCCCATTAGCCGGCGTATTATGCCAACATTCCGGTTGTGAAATTCATTATTTGGTTATGCTTCACCTTAACACCACAAATACAAGAAACTTTGAATCAAATATGTCCCTGCTGTCAGCGAATGACTATTTTTCCAGGCATTGCGTAAATATTCTCCCGACTAAACAGGGAAGTGACCGGCATCACGGCAGTTATTTCCCGGGTTGTTATTATAAATAATTCGTCATGGCGCTTATATTTCAAATAATTCTCATTCCCGTACTGCGGTGATGGTTTACTCCGCGCCTCCCCGGCGCTACAATTCCCGCCCTCAAACTGTGGTAATACCACTCGCTTTATACCGCCTCACCGGGTGAGACGGTTCTGACCTGATATCAGAACGAGAACACGATGTTTAAACCTGAACTGCTTTCACCGGCGGGAACGCTGAAAAATATGCGTTACGCCTTCGCCTACGGCGCCGATGCGGTCTACGCCGGCCAGCCGCGCTACAGCCTGCGGGTGCGCAATAACGAATTCAATCACGAAAATCTGGCCCTCGGTATTCAGGAAGCCCATGCCCTTGGTAAGAAATTCTATGTCGTGGTCAATATCGCGCCCCATAACGCCAAGCTGAAAACCTTTATCCGCGATTTACAGCCGGTCATCGATATGGGGCCGGACGCGCTGATCATGTCCGATCCAGGGCTGATTATGATGGTACGCGAAGCGTTTGCGCAGATGGATATCCATCTGTCGGTGCAGGCCAATGCGGTCAACTGGGCGACGGTGAAATTCTGGAAGCAGATGGGGCTGACGCGGGTGATCCTCTCCCGGGAACTCTCCCTGGAAGAGATTGCCGAAATCCGCAGTCAGGTGCCGGACATTGAGCTGGAAATATTTGTTCACGGCGCGCTGTGCATGGCCTATTCCGGGCGCTGCCTGCTCTCCGGCTATATCAATAAACGCGATCCGAACCAGGGCACCTGTACCAATGCCTGTCGCTGGGAATATAACGTACAACAAGGCAAGCAGGACGAGGTCGGCAATATTGTCCACCTGCACGAACCCATCCCGGTACAAAATGTGCAACCGACCCTCGGTATCGGCGCGCCGACGGATAATGTATTTATGATCGAAGAGGCCCAGCGTCCCGGCGAGTATATGACCGCCTTTGAGGATGAACACGGCACTTACATCATGAACTCGAAAGATCTGCGCGCTATCCAGCACGTCGAGCGTCTGACTCAGATGGGGGTCCACTCCCTGAAAATCGAAGGGCGCACTAAATCCTTTTACTACTGCGCCCGCACCGCGCAGGTCTACCGCCGCGCCATTGACGACGCGGTTGCCGGTAAGCCGTTCGACCCCTCGCTACTGGAAACGCTGGAAGGGTTGGCGCACCGCGGCTATACCGAAGGGTTTCTGCGCCGCCACACCCATGACGACTACCAGAATTATGAGTACGGCTATTCGGTATCCGATCGCCAGCAGTTTGTCGGCGAATTTACCGGCGAACGCCAGGGGCCGCTGGCTGCCGTGGCAGTGAAGAACAAATTTCTTAAAGGCGATAGTCTGGAAATGATGACGCCGCAGGGAAATATCACCTTCACGCTGGAGCATCTGGAAAACGGCAAAGGGCAGCCTGTCGAAGTGGCGCCCGGCAACGGCCACACGGTATGGATGCCGGTCCCTGACGATGTGAATCTGCAGTATGCCCTGCTGCTGCGTAACCTCGACGGCCAGACAACCCGTAATCCGCACGCCTGACGGCGCACCACACCGCCCGCTACAGCCATGGCGGGCGGTGTCTGTCTGAAATTCCTGGTATCGGCAGAAAAACCCGCCTGAGACTAAGTAATTAATTTAGGTTATTTTTTCTTAGTGTAATGATTCTTAGAAATCGATCACATACCGCTTCGTTCGATAAGGTTATTATCCGCCTGCTGAAAAACATAATTCATAAATGCTAGCTGTACCAGGAACCACCTCCTTAGCCTGCACAATCTCCCTTGTGCAGGCTGATTTTTTTTCGGGATTTATCCGTTTCTTTCTCACCTTGCTCCGCGCTGCGATACACTTGATCTCAACATCAGAATCATGAGGTAGCAGTAGTGGCCGAAAAACCCCTTTCGTTATTGATTCTCAACGGCAAAAGCGCCGGCGATGATGCGTTGCGCCAGGCAGTAACCACCCTGCGCGAAGAAGGATTTCCGCTGCTGGTGCGCGTCACCTGGGAAAAAGGCGACGCGGCGCGTTTTATTGACGAAGCGCTGGAAGCCGGCGCGCAAACCGTTATCGCCGGCGGCGGCGATGGCACCATCAATGAAGTCGCCAGCGCTCTGGCGGCGCTGGACAGTGGCCCGCGACCGGCGCTGGGGATTGTCCCGCTGGGTACCGCAAATGACTTCGCCACCAGCGCCGCTATCCCGGATGAACCGGAAAAAGCGCTGCGGCTGGCGATTTCCGCCAAAGCCACGGCGGTCGATCTGGTCCGGGTTAACCAGCAGGCCTGTTTTATCAATATGGCGACCGGAGGATTTGGCACCCGTATCACCACTGAAACGCCGGAAAAATTAAAAGCCGCTCTGGGGGGCATCTCGTATCTGATTCACGGACTGTTAAGGTTCGATACCTTAAAACCGGATAGCTGTGAAATTCGCGGCGATAACTTTCACTGGCGCGGCGAGGCGCTGGTGATTGGCATCGGCAATGGCCGCCAGGCCGGCGGTGGACAACAACTGTGCCCGCAGGCGCTGATCAATGACGGGCTGCTGGAGTTGCGTATTTTCACCGGCGAAGAACTGATGCCCGCGCTTCTGTCGACCCTGACGCGCAGTGACGAAAATCCGGCGATTATTGACGGCCAGTCCGCGTGGTTCGAAGTCTCCGCGGAGCATGAAATGACCTTTAACCTCGACGGCGAACCGCTGTCCGGCAGCACATTCCGGCTTGATGTGTTACCCGACGCCCTGCAGTGTCGTCTTCCGCCGGATTGCCCGCTAATACGCTAGTCCCCTCCCCTGCGGCAGTTGCCTGACTGCCGCCGTGCCCCCCTACATCACTGCCAGCGCGACATTTCGCGACCAATAGTGATCGCGATCGCCACGCGCCAAAATTCTTGTATGGTAGTATCCTTTGCGAGAATCAATAACCAGGCAACACTAATAAGTTGTTATTATATATAAGGAAATATCATGCAATACGTGAATAAATATCTCGCTTTGCTCTCTGTTACCCTGCTGTTCACCGCGCAGGCTGCGCTGGCGGCAGATGCCCTCAACCTCAGTACCTCACTGTCCCCCGACGATCCGGTATATAAGGGGCTGGAGAGCTTTAAAAAAGCCGTGGAACAGCGCACTAACGGCGCGGTAAAAGTCAAACTGTTCTCCAGCGGGCAGTTGGGCGCTGACAACGAACTGCTCCAGCACGCCCAGGTCGGCAGCAATGTTGGCGTAGTGGTCGACGGCGCCCGTCTCGCGCAGTTCGTGCCCGAAATGGCTATTCTGCCGGCGCCATTCGTCTTCAAAGATTATCAGGAACTCAAAGGTTTCGTCGCCAGCCCGGTATTTGCGGGCTGGAATCAGAAAATGGCTTCAGGTTCCGGTCTCACCGCCCTCTCTTTCAACTGGTATCAGGGAGCGCGGATGTTGATTACCCAGAAACCCATTACCGCGCCGGCGGATCTTTCCGGGGTGCGCGTTCGGGCGCTGGAAGCGCCAGTCACCATTGAAACCATTAAATGCATGGGCGGTTCGCCAACCCCGCTGTCCTGGTCGGAAATCTATTCTTCCATCCAGACCGGGGTAGTGGATGCCGCAGAGGCCCAACCCACCGCGATTTACGGTTCTAAACTCTACGAGATAACAAAATACATCACCAAAACCCGCCATATTCATCTGATGACCGGCATCATCGTTTCCCGGAAATGGTTCTCCGGGCTAAAACCGGAATATCAGCAGATCCTGAAAGAAGAGGCGCAGAAAAACGGCGATCTGGCTTCGGAAAATACCCTTAAAGCCAGCGATGTACTGCTCAAGGAGATGGAGCAGAAAGGGATGAATATCAACGATGTGAACGTCCAGCCGTTCATCGATGCCTGCCGCTATGTGCCGGAGAAAATGGGGCTCAGCGAGGCGCTAAACCAGGTCGGGCAGTTCCGGGCAACGCTGTAATCCACTGCGCGGAAGGGGTTCCCCTTCCGCTTCATCCGCAAAGGAAAAACTATGTCCCGTTTTTATCAACTGGAACTCGCCGCGGCGAGAATCGGCCTGGTAGCGATCGTCTGCGTCATTCTGCTCGGCGGCATTGGCCGGGCGCTGGGCCATCCGATTATCTGGTCGCTGGAAATCGCCATGGTACTGTTCGCCTGGGTGAGCATGCTGGCAATAGATTTCGCCATGCAGTCTCGCCGGCATATTGGGATCGAGGCGCTGCGCCACCGGTTTCCCGCCGCCGTTCAGCGCCTGCTGGTCTGGCTGAATGAATTTCTGATCCTCGCTTTCCTCGGCTGCGGGGTCTGGTTTGGCTACAGCTTTACCTGGCTGACCCATAGCCAGCAGTTGCCGGTCACTCAGCTTTCCATCGCCTGGCTGAACAGCGCGGTGCCCACCGGATGCCTGCTGATGTTCCTGACCACCCTGATCTACATTGCCCGCGGCTGTCCCGACCCACAGAAGGAGAACGCGCTATGATGATCACCGTCATTCTGTTTGTCCTGCTGCTGATTACCGGTATGCCCATCGGGCTGGTGATAGCCATCTCCAGCGTCGGATTCTTTTTAAACGCCGATTTTTTACCGCTCGGTATCGCCTTTCAGAAGTTTTCCGCGCCCACGCAGTCGTTTCCGATCCTCGCCACGCCTCTGTTTCTGCTGGTCGGCAATCTCCTGAATAAAACTGGCGTCACTCACCGGCTGCTGGACTTCGCCCGGGTCATCTCCGGATGGATGACCGGCGGACTGGCGCAGATCAATGTTCTGCTGGCCTGCCTGTTAGGCGGCGTATCGGGATCGGCGACCGCGGATGCGGCGATGCAATCGCGGGTTCTCGGGCTGCCGATGATTGCCCGGGGCTATCCCCGGGCTTTTAGCGCGGTGGTGATAGCCTTCAGTTCGCTGATTACCGCCACAATTCCACCCAGTATCCTGCTGATTCTGTACGGTTTCGTGGGTAACGTTTCCATCGGCAAGCTGTTTATTGCCGGCATTTTTCCCGGCCTGCTGCTGACGGTGATTCTGATGGCGACCAACTATCTGCTGGCGCGGCGGATGAAAATCGCCCCGGAGACCACTTCGCTCCCCACCCGGCGCGAGGTGTGGATCAGTTTTAAAAATGGTTTCTGGGCGCTGATGTTCCCGGTGGTACTGATTGTGGTTATCCGGCTGGGCATCTTCACCACCACCGAAGCGGGAGCATTTATTGTCTTTTATGCCTTTTTCATCGGGCGCTGGATCTACAAAACCCTCGACAATCGCGCGCTGTGGGAAGTGCTCAAAGACACCATTAGCGATATTGGCGTCGTGATGCTGTTGATCATGTCCGCGGCGATCCTCGGCCATATCACGATTATCGATCAGATCCCCCAACAACTGGCGGAAAGTATTCTGCAACTGACCGAAAATCCCTACGCCATTCTGTTCCTGCTGCTGGCGCTAATCACCGTTGCCGGAATGCTGTTCGACGGCAGCGTGATTATCCTGCTGCTGACGCCGATATTGCTGCCCATTGCCGTGCAGGCCGGGTTCGATCCAATCCATTTTGGGTTGATTTTCGTGGTACTGACGCTGCTGGGCGCCAATACCCCGCCGGTGGGGATTTGCATGTACACCGTCTGTGGGATCCTTAACTGTAGCACCACCGGCTTTGTCAGGGCCTCGCTTCCTTATCTGGCGGCGTTTTTCGTGTTTATCATCATGCTGGTGATTTTCCCGGCGATTACTTTGTTTTTGCCCGGGATATTGATGTAGCACGGAGGGTTCAACCAGCGACAGCCAGCCGCTTTCACGGCTGGCTTGCTGGCTCAGGCAATGGTGACTTTGCTGTCCAGATAGACGTCCTGCACGGCGTTGATCAGTTTAACGCCGTCGGCCATCGATTTTTTAAAGGCTTTGCGGCCGAGGATCAACCCCATACCGCCGGCGCGCTTATTGATCACCGCAGTGCGCACAGCGTCTGACAGATCGGTTTCTCCGCCGGCGGCACCGCCTGAGTTAATCAGGCCGGCGCGCCCCATATAGCAGTTCGCCAGTTGGTAGCGCACCAGGTCGATCGGATTTTCGCTGGTCAACTTACTGTAGACCCGATCGTCGGTATAACCGAAGTTTATCGCTTTATAGCCGCCGTTGTTCTCCGCCATTTTCTGCTTCACGATATCCGCGCCGATGGTGGCGGCAAGATGGTTAGCCTGGCCGGTCAAGTCGGCAGAAACGTGGTAATCCACACCGTCTTTTTTGAACGCCGGGTTACGCAGATACGCCCACAGCACCGTCACCAGTCCCAGTTCGTGAGCGCGCTCAAAGGCGGCGGAAATCTCTTCAATCTGGCGCCGGGACTCTTCAGAACCGAAATAGATAGTCGCGCCGACGGCCACCGCCCCCATATTGAAAGCCTGCTCCACGCTGGCATACAGCGTCTGATCGTACTGAGTGGGGTAGCTCAGGGTTTCGTTATGGTTCAGCTTCACCAGAAACGGAATGCGGTGCGCGTAGCGCCGGGCCACTGACGCCAGTACGCCATAGGTGGAAGCTACGCAGTTACAACCGGCTTCAATCGCCAGTTCGACAATATTCTTCGGATCAAAATAGAGTGGGTTAGCGGCAAACGATGCCCCGGCAGAGTGTTCCACGCCCTGGTCCACCGGCAGAATAGACAGATAGCCGGTGCCGGCCAGCCGCCCGGTGTTGTACAGGGTCTGCATGTTACGCAGTACCGCCGGTGGGCGGTTGTTGTCGGTCATCACCCGATCGACATAGTCATGGCCCGGCAGATAAAGCTGGTCTGCCGCTATGGTGATACAACGGTGCTGTAACAAACTGTCGGCATCTTTGCCCAGTAACTGTGCAATATCAGTCATCACGATACTCCCGAAAGTTCCGGCGCAGCGCCGGAAGTGGATTGTCCTGACCCGTTTTCCGCGGGCAGAATAAGCCTGGTACCGATATGCCGGCTTTGCCAGATTTACGGGCATTTTCCGCCACATTTCAGACGAGAGTCATTCTGTCGCGCTGAATATTACCAGCCGGTCCGGGATAGTGAAGGCATTCGATACCGGCAGGCCACACCCGCCGGTACAGCGCCGCCATTGTCGCCTACCACCACTCATGAAAATGGTGTACCGGACCAATCCCCTCCCCGACCTCAAGAGTATCCGCCTCAGCCAGCGCCCGGGACAGCCATGCTTTGGCCGCCGCGACGGTATCTGGCCAGTTATCGTACCGCGGGCGTAGCGCCGCCAGCGCCGCCGACAGCGTACATCCGGTACCGTGGGTATTGCGGGTATTGATGCGCGGCGCGGTAAAACGCTGCTCGCCATCGCGGGTAAACAGCCAGTCCGGACTTTGCGGATCGTCCAGATGACCCCCTTTGATTAACACCGCTTCACAGCCCAGCGCCAGCAGCGCCCGCCCCTGTTCGTGCATTTCCCGCTCGTTACGCGCGTGAGGAGCATCAAGCAGCGCCGCCGCTTCCGGCAGGTTGGGGGTGATCAGCGCCACCTGCGGCAACAACTGCCGACGCAGGCTATCCACGGCGTCGGGTGACAGGAGCGGATCGCCGCTTTTAGCCAGCATTACAGTATCCAGCACCACATTACGCACCCGGTAATGGGCCAGTCGATCGGCGACCGCTTCTACAATATCCGTCTCTGCCAGCATGCCGATTTTCGTGGTATCAATGCGCACGTCGCTGAGCACCGAATCGAGCTGGGCGGCAACGAAGTCAGGCTCAATCCGGTATACCGACTGGACGCCGCGGGTATTTTGCGCCACCAGCGCGGTAATCACCGAAGTGCCGTAGGCGCCGAGGGCGGAGAACGTTTTCAGGTCAGCCTGAATACCGGCGCCGCCGCTCGGGTCAGTGCCGGCAATAGTCAGGGCATTAATTCGCTTCATACCAGCGCCTCCGGCGACAGTTGATACAGGGCATCGAGAAACGCCGGGGTAAAACTGCCTGGTCCGCTGCTACGCGCCACGGCAAGGGATCCCGCCCGAGACATAAACTGGCAGGCGGCGGCCACGGCCAGTAGGCGATCGCCGCCCAGCCCGCAACAGGCCGCCACGACCGCCGACAGCGCGCAGCCGGTGCCCACGACCCGGGTCATCAACTTATCGCCGCCGCTAACCGCCAGGGTGCGGCTACCGTCGGTGACATAATCGACCTCGCCGCTGACCGCCACCACCGCGCCGGTTTCCCGGGCCAGCTTAGCGGCCGCCGGTAGCGCCGCTGCTGCCGGGTCGGTGGTGTCCACGCCGCGTCCACCGCTACTGACGCCAGCCAGCGCCATGATTTCCGATCCATTGCCGCGAATCGCCGCCGGCCGCATCGCCAGCAGCTCACTGGCAAACCGGCTACGGAAATCCAGCGCTCCGACGGCCACCGGGTCGAGCACCCAGGGCTTGCCAGCCTGGTTAGCGCTGACTATCGCCTGTTCCATCGCCACGCCGCGCTCGCGGGTCAGGGTACCGATATTCACCAGCAGGCTATCAGCAATGGCGCTGAACTGTGCGGCCTCTTGTGGCTCAATCACCATCGCCGGAGAAGCGCCGAGCGCCAGCAGCACGTTGGCAGTAAAAGTTTGTACGACATCATTGGTCATACAGTGTACCAGAGGGGATTGAAGGCGGAGTTGTTGCAGTATTGCAGCGGCGTCGCGACCGCTCAGCAGGTCAGGTTGCATGGTTAAGCTCCTGCCCGGCGTGAAGAAGGGATACCGGACAGGTATCTGACTTCCCTACGCTGGCATTATCCAGATCAGGTAATACGGGTATCTCTCAGCCCATCTGCGATGGGGCACCCCGAGTCATTTAAAATCAAGTTGTTGCGATTAACATTCGTTAATGCCTGACAGGATACTGCCAGCGAACAGCGAAGTAAATCGTTGTGCTGCATATGATGCAGGTCTTACCGATACAGGCGATATACGGCGTTGCAGTTACAGTGACACTGAGGGACTGGCTGATTCTGATCGCTAAGTGTAACAAGGCGCAGGAACTGCGGAAGGAACTTTATCAGGTGAAACAGGGGATTAAGGGGATGCGGAACGGGGGTGTTTAGTGTGCTGAACGAGAGTTAAATAATAAAAAAGCCGGGAAGATTTTATTTATTTCCCGGCTTTTATTTTATTGGCTAATATGTATTAGTCGCGACTTGATCTGACATATGACCTTGAAAGGTTG
>NZ_LLXO01000052.1 GCF_001484765.1 Entomohabitans teleogrylli
AACAAACGAACCGGATTCCAGCTTCAGCGTCGTGAGGTCACAGATGGCACGCAGTTCCGCCGGGAGGTGCAGCTCCATAAAATCCCGGGCTATCTCCGGCTGCGTCAGGAACTGCCTGAATGTCGCATCGTGGGGCGTGGGCGTAGTATTTTTCTTTTTCATCAATCCAGGCTCTGAAAAATGGCTCTGTTATAGTATCACAGGCAAAAAATGCTAACATTGGCGCAGAAGGCAATTGCGATTCCTTATTCCCTGGTAGTCGCATCTGCAATAACTGTTCAAAATGACTATCAGCCATTTTTATTATCCATCAGCTATATTTATTCCTAATCGTTTAGCAAGCTCCTCGCCTGACAAGAAAACTCTTATCCATTTACCTGATACAAAAAAACAGTTGTCGCTGGCGATCCTTCTATATGTGATGCATCTTCTGTGTGTGAAATCAACTCGCGCTGGACAATATGCGTGCGATCTTTACTATCCTTTAGCGCGATTAGCCCCTCGACAGAACAAGGGGTAACACTATTAATATTTGTGTTGTTTTCGGTTCTGTTCAGCATAGATCTACCTAAAATATGTTGAAGATAACAAGATAACAAGATAACAAGATAACAAGATAACAAGATAACAAGATGTTATCTTTGTTTTGCTTCTGCTATTAATCGTGATATCTCTGTTTTTGATAGTGTTTTTAGTGCTTCTACCGCAGCCCTGACGACATCAGAACGATTCACTCTACCTTTACCTGAAACCATCTCTGCCGTTATAAGGTCATCAATGTCTTTAAGATTTTCTTCAAAAAAGGAAATACTCACTGGTTTGGCTTTGCTTACAACTGATGATTTATCTGATGGCCTTTTGGTATTATCAATACCAGCCGTACCACCGTTAATAAACGCTGTCTCATCACGAGGCGGATTATTTGCTCTATTTCTCACAGGATAACCTCTTTAACTAACGCTTCGATTTCTTGTTGTGCTTTATCATTTTGCGTTTCAAAAATTGTCATTGATTCGGCCCAGGCATCTCGATGTGCTTTACGATCACATACTCGGGAGTTCGCCAGATGCATTTCAGGGTAATCCTTGAGGACTTCAGCTGCCTGATTGGCTTCATTAACAAACATGTTTGTGGGAGTCATGTTTAAAACGAGATATCCCCGAACATCCTCATTAAAATCTTTTGCTGCTGTAAAAACGGAGCATGTATGAGGTACAACATCCAGGTCCATCTGAGAAGGACGCAAAGGAGAAATGAATACATCTGCGGCCATCAATCCACTACGCATTTCTGCACTATCACGGCCAGCACAGTCTGCAATGACAAAATCATAGGATTTTTCGTGTTCCTTTAACATTGCTTTGATGTTGCCTGTTGCGCCTGTAACCGGTATATGGGGGAGATCTTCAGGGCGGTTGTTGTACCAGGTTAATACTGATTTCTGGTCATCTGCGTCGACAATAATTACGCGATTGCCTAATGACATCAGATATGCGGCTATTGATACCGCAAGTGTACTTTTACCAACACCACCTTTTTGACTACCTAATACAATTATCATTATAGCCTCATGTTAAGTTGTTAAGATAACAACTTAATATTGACATCCGAACATGAATTACGCAATTATTTTATTATGATAATAACTTAATAAGTTATTAACTGTATGATTTATATTTAAATTAAGATAACAAGATAACAAGATAACAAGATAACAAGATAATAAGATAATAAAATTGTGCGGTGAATTAGAGATTCATAACCGGGCTACTGGCAAGTAGCCCGGATGTGATCGGCCCGGAGTGGATTATCAACAACGTGGCGCATTTTGGCGGCTGACCGGAGGCGGGCGGGAAACCGCCCGAATAACATGGAAACACAGCTGAATACCTGGCTTGTGGGATTAAGTGTCGACGTCGATGGCACTGAAATGATGGTGTATTACCTGATTAGCGCGAGTGACCTGGTGCAGGCTGAAGCGGGTGTTCTGGAAATGGGGCGCACCTGGTGGCCATCGCTGCAACGCGAGGATGGCCGGCATCGCTGGGAGTATCCCGAAGGCGTGGTCTGGTTTAACAGCATTATTCTGCTCGATGACGTGAAAAACAGTATCCTGCGCGGGCTGAAGTTCCTCGATGCGTGGACAGTGACCGGCTCAACGGATATGCCGCTACTGCACGATGAGTGGGGGAACGACTGGCGGGATATCACCCGCTGACGGAAGACCGGGCAGGCCGACTGCCCGGTACTTCAGGCCGGAATAATGATGTCGCGCTGCTCCGCATCCATGCCGCGCGTGACGCGGGGATATCCACTGCCCGGAGCCAGTGTGCCGCGCCCGGACGGACACAGGACGGGCGGCGTTTCCGCTCCTGTCCGGCGTCGCTGTGATTTTACGCCATCCACTCGCACTTTAAGGAGCGCCCTTCAAGCCGCTTTCGCGGCATATCCTTGCCGTCGAAAAAACTGACGGCTGCGGTATTCCACGGTCAGCTTGACCCGTTACCGGTCGCGGCGTACAGGCTCCGGGCAGCAGGGAACGGACGTCGTACCGACGTCCTCCTGGGTGCCCCCTGTAACCACGAGGTATCACTATGTCCCGTTTTATCCTGGGTAACTGCGTCGATATTATGTCCGGCTTTCCGGATCGCGCCGTTGATTTCATCCTCACCGATCCCCCGTATCTGGTCGGGTTCCGTGACCGTTCCGGTCGCAGTATTGCCGGTGACAAAACCGATGAATGGCTACAACCCGCCTGCAATGAGATGTACCGAGTTCTCAAAAAAGACGCGCTGATGATCAGTTTCTACGGCTGGAACCGCGTCGATCGTTTTATGGCCGCGTGGAAAAGTGCCGGATTCAGTGTCGTCGGGCATCTGGTTTTCACCAAAACCTACTCATCCAAATCGGCCTATGTCGGCTACCGCCATGAATGCGCTTATATCCTGGCGAAAGGCCGTCCGGCGCTGCCGCAAAACCCGTTACCTGACGTGCTGGGCTGGAGATACAGCGGCAACCGCCACCACCCGACAGAAAAACCTGTAACCAGTCTGCAACCGTTGATAGAGAGCTTCACACACCCGAACGCCATTGTTCTCGATCCGTTTGCCGGTTCCGGCTCCATCTGCGTAGCGGCGGTTCAATCAGGGCGCCGTTATATCGGGATTGAGCTGATGGAGCAGTACCACACAGCCGGGATAACCCGCCTGTCAGCCGTACAGCGAGCCATGCTGCGCCCGGCCGCCAACGACGTCTTTTATCCGGAGGCCGCGTAATGAACTATGCCGGACACGAAAAACTCCGCGCAGAAGTAGCGGAACTGGCCAACAGCATGAGTGACCTGCGGGACGCGCTGAACGACATGGAGCTCCGCTATCGCTTTGATTCCGGTGTGCTGACCGAACGCCTGACTCGCCAGACACTTTTTCGCACCAACGCCCTGTTTATGGCGGCGTACAACGAAATTCTTGAGCTGGATGCCTGCTTTAAGGACTAAGGAGAAAACATGTACGGAACCTGTGAAACCCTCTGCCGGTTGTTGAGTGAGCAGTATCCCGCAGAAACCCCGCTGAACCTGTTTGTCTGGTCCCCGGCGGATATCGAAGCGTTGGCAGACGGAATGGAATGTGCCGTTTCTGAACAGGACATAAAGGACGTTCTGGCGCGTCTGGACGCCATACCGGAAGAAGAACGGCTTGAGTCGGGCGTATCTGCCAGTGCGGTGATGACGCTGATAGACGAGGTGAAAGCAGCCGCGACGGAAGTGAGGGTGCCGGCTGATCTGCTCGAAACCCTGCTGATTACCGCCGAACAGGCATTATGGCACAGGGAATGGGCCGCCCGGGATGGCAATCACCCGGTGCCGGAAAGCGTGAGGCGCCGCCTGGCTGATACAGCGAAAGTGCGCGCCTTAATGAAAAGCTGACAGCAGATCGCCCCGCCACGCTGCGGGGCGATATAACCCGAACTGAGACGATAATGATGAAAAATAAAACCCTTAACGCTCTTATTCTGCGTCACGGCGACCGGATGCTGCGCCAGGCTGGCTGGCCCGACTCAATTGATATGGCGCCCGTCGCGCCTGAAACCGTACCCGGCTGGCTCGCCGCCTGCGGCTCTCTCAGGGGTGCGGAAATCCTGGCGCTGACAGAACAGCTTTGCCAGCCGCTGACATATGGCAGGGCTGCGTTATTGCTTGCCAGTGCGCGGCGACTGGCGGGAACCCCGGCGCGTCTGCATTTGTTCCCCGCGCAGGAATATCTGCACCCGGAGCGGCTGTCTGAATGCCAGAAAATCCATTTGCCCTACGCGCAGGAGTGGCTGATGGCGGCGGAATGTGACGACCTGCTGGCCTTTCTGAAAGCCTCCCTCGCTCAGATAGCGGAAATCGTCCGTCAGGATGCAAAATGTATCGTTGCCGCGCTGGTTCCGTCCGACCCCCCGCGACTGATGGACAGGCGCTTCGGTGACTGGCGGTTGCTGGCCGAGGAATATGACCACGACAACTGGCTGGACGAAGCTGAGACCGACAGACTGGATCAGGTCCTCGATGCCATTCTGGTTCGCGGTGCGCGATTCTGCCCGGTCCTGCTCTCCCTGGTAAACGAGCGTGAGGAAAATATTGAGGGCGCAGACGTTATTACAGACCTTCTGCGTTTTCCGGGTGAACCGGCCCGCCGCTGGCTGGATCGCCGTGTATTACGGGACGTGGTGAAAGAGGCCCGGGCCGTCAGAACGCCGGTGTGACAGGCCGGAGCTGTGGGGGAGGGGAAACTCTCCCTTGTCTGCCTGACGGGGCTGAAGGTCTGGTGCAATAAGGATGTCCCCGTGCCGGCTCCGCATTTACCCGGCCCGGCTTCCGGGCCTTTTGGGTAAAAACCATACTCTGTTATCGCCGTGTCGTGTGCGGGCGGTGCCGTGCCTCCATCTTAGCCGGGCTGTCGCGAATGCAAGGGTAAAGTGAACGCGACGGTCACCCGGTCCTTCCTTCCCGTCTGCCGGGATTTTCCGGTCGTTCGACCGCTCAGGATTCACGGCCTCACCCTCCAACTCCCGTCTGCCGTGTGCGTCAGGCTGCGGCTTCCCTTGCGCCCCTGCATTCCCGACTGACCGCCCGTCTGTTATGG
This sequence comes from Entomohabitans teleogrylli, assembly GCF_001484765.1. Taxonomy (GTDB): domain Bacteria; phylum Pseudomonadota; class Gammaproteobacteria; order Enterobacterales; family Enterobacteriaceae; genus Entomohabitans; species Entomohabitans teleogrylli. The sequence continues at coordinate 5,127 of NZ_LLXO01000052.1, forward strand.
AGGCACGGCACCGCCCGGTGTCGCAGCCCATGTGATTACGGAGGTTTTACCATGCAGTATGTGAAAACGCGCCCTGTCCTGAATGTTGAAGAATCCGACCGCCTGTCCTTCATGCCGTACATGTTCGGTACTGATTTTCTGCTCGCAGAATTACAGGTGTTAGCGCTGGCGAAAAAATGGATGCCCGAATATGAAGGCGGATTCTGGCATTACATCCGCTTACCGGAGGGGGGCGGCTACATGATGCCGGATTGTGGCCGTGTCCATCTGGTCAGCACGGAAAGCTGGTTTGACCGCATTGTGAGCGCCGACGCGGCGGGCATTATTCTGACATCGCTGGCTGTTAATCGCCGTCTGGCGGCCCACCATGACAGCGGTAACCCGGCCCTGACTCACCTTTACATGCTGCGTGATGCCCAGCTCTGGAATCACATCACCCTTCACCCGGGATGCAACGCCATTTACGCCGCGCTGGACTGATTAACCACCGGGGCGGCCATGCCGCCCCGCAGGGAGACGAAAAAATGAATTCATCAAAACTGAATGATTCGCGGCGGTGAAACCCGCCAGATAAGGAGAAATGTGTGAAACTTGCACCAAAAAGCCGCGATATTTTGCGCCAGTATAAAGCCCTGATTAATGCCCGCCGCCGTGATGCCGGGCAGCGGGAACTGACCACCGCGCAGGTGATGGATGAAATCTGCGAATACATGATCTGTCAGTGTGCCGTCTATATCGGCGGTCACTTCATCCTACAGGGCGGAAAAGGCCAGTAGCAGCATGGCAGGTGTCCGGGCTGAGGGCGCCTGTCAGCCCGCGCGCAAAACCCGGGCAGGCTGCGCCTGCCGGAGAGAGACGTCGCCGCGCCTCTGGCGCTGCGATCTCTCCTCTCCTGACCCCCCTCTCTGCATTATCCGTCGCTGAAGTCTGTGAACAGGCGTATTATCAGGTATATCTTCCTGTAAAACAGACCGGGGGTGTATATGTCGAAGTGGAATATCGCGTCTATGTCAAAAGACGAGCAGGATAAAGTAGCGGTCAATAAAGCGGCCGCCGCTGTTGCCTGGCAGGAACGGATGAACAAGCCCGTGGTGCCAGAGCTGGCTGAACGAGAGCAGCCTGAACATCTGCGCGAATTTTTCCGTGAACGCCTCAGCGTGCATCGTCTGAACAGTCAGCAACTGCCGCGCGCTAATGCGCCTGAATACCAGAAGCCAGAAAGTAGCGAGGGCGAGGGTAAATCCTGAAATTTCCGGTTAAATTCCCGGTTGAGTGAAACAGTTTTTGCTCCTGCTCCTGCTACTACTGTTTTCGATTCTTACTGAGATTTTTGTCTTAAAGCTGTTCTTCCTTCACCCGGCGTCCGGGCGGGCTGTCGTGAACGGAGACAGCCTCGCTGTCTCCGCCCTGTCGGGCTTCCATCCCATGACGCAACACCTGGCTTGCAGCATCCGTTCCGGATGCGCCGCCCTGTTACGCGCCGTGACCTGCGCTTTTCGCACCCCGGCAAACTGACGCCGGGCTGTAAGGCGCAACGCCGTTTCGCGCCCGCGCGTTCCGTCGTTGCGGCGGGTTCCGGCTCTTTCCTTTCCTGGTTTTTTCACCCCTTTGAGTCCTTTCGCCGGGGCTTACAGAGCCACAACCTGTCGCATTAGCTGTCCAGGGTGTAATGAACAGCCCACAAAACTTTTTGCATGGGCCGCAAAAACTTTTGCGTTCTGCCCCGGACAGATGCGTCAGGCCGTGGCGTCTTTGCCTTTGCGGCGAACGGCTCTCAAACGGGTGAAGTTTATACCAGAGGGAATATCGCAGCAGGTTCCCGCAAACGTCAAAACCGCGGCCCCGGCAACTCAACGGGTGATGTTCTTTAAAAATCAGGAAAAAACAAGGCTGTGACTGGAGGCAGAAGACACATGCGACGAACCGCAGAAATGAAAAAAGCAGGGTAAACCCTGCTTAATCCACGCCGCAGAAATCGCTCGAACGGTTTTTGCGGCTTCATTAACTACCACAAGGAGTTAACTATATGACAGAAACTATTGTTTCACCTTCCGCAGAGGCTGTAAAGCCCCGTCAGCATCAGCGCATACAGCGGGATGATATCGCGGCGTCAGAGATTGAAATTCCTCTGAAAGCGTTCGGACGGCATATTGCACGGCGTGTTAGTAAGGGGCGCAGCGTTCATATCCCCGCAATGAAAAACGCGGCTTTCGGGCAGGTGCTCCGCACCCTTGAACTGAAACGCGCATTTAACTGATGAGGTGAGCCGCTCCGCGAGGGGCGGCAACCGCAGGAAGGAGAGAAAACCATGAATCAGGCTACCGCGCTGGCACTCAGTGCTGAAACACTCTCGCATACCGGAGCTGAAGAGAATACTTCCCATGTGTACCGGGCGACTTACTCCCCGGATGATAACAAATTACGGCTGTATGCAACGCTGCGTCTCGATGAAGAAACGTATAAAAAGATCCACGCTGTTGGTTTTCGCTGGGCACCCAAACAAAAACTATTTGTCGCGCCAGCCTGGACGCCGGGCCGGGAGGATATGTTGCTTTCCCTGGCCGGAGATATTGAGGATGAAGACAGTACGCTCTTTGAGCGGCAGGAACAACGCGCGGAACGTTTTAACGATTACAGCGACAAACGCGCCGGAGAATCTGAGCAGGCGCTCGCGCATGTCGATGCGCTGGCATCCGCGATCCCCTTTGGCCAGCCGATTCTTGTAGGTCACCACAGTGAGCGCCGTGCGCGTCGTTATGCACAGAAAATTGAAAACGGTATGAAACGCGCCGTGATGCTCTTTGAACGTGCCGAATACTGGGAGGCGCGCGCGCAGGCTTCCCTGCATCACGCAAAAAATAAAGAGCGCCCGGATGTTCGCTACCGCCGAATTAAAAAAATTGAGGCGGAATTGCGTAAGGCTGAGAAAAATATAGCCAGGTCGCAAAAATACCTGACAATGTGGCGCGCGGAGACCCTTGATCTGAAAATGGCGCGTTTAATCAGCAATTATGACCATGTATACGCCTGTTTCACGCTGGATAAATTTCCCCGCCCTCCGGAAAAAAGCCAGTATGAAGGCCAGATGTCCCTGCATTCGGCCCTTGCAGAGGAGATTATCACCTTTGAACAAGCTCGTGATATTGCTGTTCGCTGCCATGAGCGCGCGATCCGTTATCAGGAGCGCTGGGTAAGTCATTACCGCAACCGCCTCAGCTATGAGCGGGCCATGCTCGATGAGTCGGGTAGCGTGGTCGCCCGTACAGATGAATTTCAGCCCGGCGGTCAGGTGAAAAGCCGGGGTGAGTGGCTGACCATCATCCGCATCAATAAAAGTAACGGGCAGGTCAGCTCGGTGGAGACGCCCTGTTATCGTTTTCTGGGCTATGGCGGAACCATGAAACTGACGCCCGATCGCATTACGGACTACAAAGCGCCGTCAGCGGAAGAAGCCAGCGCCGCGAAACAGGCTGCGAAGCGACCGCCGATCGTGAACTATCCCGGGGAGGGTTTCCGGGAAATGACAAAGGCCGAATGGGCAAAAACACCGCCAGATTATAAAGGCGTTCGGGGAGTTGCCGGAAATGATGAACACGGTGCTTATCGTTTCCGTCGGGTGATGAGCAACGGATACACCCTCGTAAATGTTTATATCTCAGACATGAAAACTGTCGAAATTCCAAAAAAATCATGAACAGCGTCCCCGGCGTTATGCCGGGGAAATCAGAGAGGTGTCGCTATGCGCAGTGAACTCAGGGAGCGCATTCAGTCTATGCAGTCCAGGCTGGATGGCCGTGCGCCCGTTGCCGAAATCCGGGCCAGTTCTCAGCTTTTTGTCACACCCGATCCGGTCTGCCGTCAGCTGGTTGACCTGGCGGATCTGACGGATTCGGACCACATCCTGGAGCCGGAAGCGGGAACGGGGGCCATTTTACGGGCTATCATGGATGCTGTCCCGCTGGCACGGTGTGATGCCGTGGAGCTCAATGCAGATTTATCCCGTCACCTGCGGAGCGCTTTTCCTGGCATCAATATCTGGAACGGGGATTTTCTGGACTACTCGCCGGAAAATCGGTACAGCAAAATTTTGATGAATCCGCCGTTTCATCATGCGCAGGATATCAGGCACATACAGAAAGCGATAACCCTTCTTAAGCCCGGTGGTGTTGTGGTGGCGGTCTGTCTGAACGGACCGCGCCAGCAAAAAATACTTAAGCCGATTTCTGATTTCTGGAAGACGTTGCCCCGTGGGGTATTCAGTTATACAGATGTTTCTACCATCCTTCTGAAAATTCAGGCCTGAAATAGGGAGGTGTGCCAGCCGGGAAGTGTGCCCCGGTCTGGCCGCGCAGTGAACGGCCGCGCGCCTGCGGCGCAGAAAAAACGGGCCGCGCTGACGCGACGCCCGTTTTCTCTCTCCGCGTTGTACCTGGTGTATTCTTCCCTGTCATCTTCTCACTCGTCATCCTGTAGCGTCTGTTCCGGATACCAGGTGAATCAAAAACAGGTAAAACCACTCTGGCCCCTTCGGCTCCCGGCCGCTGCGCGTCCGGTCGTCGAGCCCCACTCCGCCAGGCAGTTGCTGCGCACCCGCCAGTCTCCGCCGAACCCGCAAGCGGTTTCGGGCCATTCGGCTAGGGTCTGATGGCAAAGGTCAACGGCACGCTTACAGCGACCGTTCCGGTCGCGCCGCTTTCACCGTGCCGACAATATATCTGCCGGCCCTCTGAGGGGCAACGCCGTTTCGCGCCCGCGCTTTCCGTCGTTGCAGCGGGTTTCTGCTCATTCCTTGTCTGGTTTTTTCACCCCTTTGAGTCCTTTCGCCGGGGCTTACAGAGCCACAACCTGACGCATCTGTCCAGGGTGTAATGAACAGCCCACAAAACTTTTTGCATGGGCCGCAAAAACTTTTGCGTTCTGCCCCGGACAGATGCGTCAGGCCGTGGCGTCTTTGCCCTCGCGGCGAACGGCTCTCAAACGGGTGAAGGTAACAACCAGCGGAGCAGAGCAGCAGGTCCCCGCAAAACGTCAAAACCGCGGCCCCGGCAACTCAACGGGTGAGGGCTTTTAAAGGCAAAACAACAGCGTAAGGAGATTCATCATGGCATCACGTGGCGTAAACAAAGTCATTCTGGTCGGACATCTGGGGCAGGACCCGGAGGTGCGTTACATGCCCAACGGCGGCGCAGTGGCAAACCTGACGCTGGCCACGTCCGAAACGTGGCGTGACAAGCAGAACGGGGAACTGCGCGAAAACACCGAATGGCACCGTGTTGTCATGTTCGGCAAGCTCGCGGAAGTGGCGGGCGAATACCTGCGTAAAGGCGCGCAGGTCTACATCGAGGGCCAGTTACGCACCCGTAGCTGGCAGGACGATACCGGCGCCACGCGCTACGTCACCGAGGTACTGGTCGGGCAGAACGGCACCATGCAGATGCTCGGTGGTCGTCGTGGTTCCGGTGAGCCTGAGAGCGCTGCGCCGCAGCAGCCCGCGCAGCCGCAGAATCCTGCCGCCCCGGCACAACCTGCTGACGCTCCGGCTAAATCCCCGAAAGCGAAGGGCGGCAGAAAAGGCCGTCAGACTACTGCGCCGTCTCAGCAAGCGCCTCAGCCGTTACCGGACGATTATCTGCCGATGGATGATGATGCCCCGTTTTGACCAGCATGATGAAAACGCCCCGCGGCCTGCGGGGCAGGAAAAGGAGAGATACATGACCAGCAACGTTATGCCGCCCCTTCAGTCACTGCCAGATGGCACATTCACCCGCGAACAGGCTGAAGCGGTCTCCGCGCAGTATCAGAATGTCGCGATTGAAGACGATCAGGGTACGCACTTTCGCCTGGTGGTACGTCGCGACGGCGAAATGATCTGGCGTGTCTGGAATTTTGAGCCGGGTGGTGAGTACCTGATGAACCGTTATATCCGGGGCTACGGCATCCGTAAACAGCAGTAAAAAGGTGCCCTGCCGGAGCGGTAACTCCGCAGGGCCGGACAATCATCAATATCGCGAGGTATTAACTATGTCAGTAACCGAGTCTAAAGCAAAAACCGCCAGAAAAGCCAGCCCGAAAAAACCGACCCGGGCGGAGCGCGAAGCGCTGAAATCCGCGCTGGACGCCGCACCAGTTGAGTATGTGCCACTGTCCAGCCTGGCAAAATCACCACTGAATGTGCGCATTATTCCTTATCCCCCGGCCAGCGTAGCCAGCATGGCTGCATCCATCAAAGCTGTGGGGCTGCTGCAGAATCTGGTTGTACACGACATGCCGGATGGAAAATCTGGTGTTGCTGCAGGTGGACGTCGCCGCGAAGGTCTGAATCTGCTGGTCAGTGAAAAGGAAATTGACAGCGAATATCTGGTACCCGTCAGGCGCATCAGCGATGACATGGCGCGGCTGGTTTCTTACATCGAGAACGATGAACACCTGTCCATGCACCCGGCAGAGCAAATCTACGCGTTTCGCGATCTCTCTGAGCAGGGAATGGCTCCGGCAGATATTGGCGTTCAACTGGGATACAGCAGCCGGCACGTCCAGCGTATGCTGAAACTCGCGGGGCTGGCGCCGGAACTGCTGGCCCGGCTGGCAAAAGATGAAATCACGATTGAGCATTGCCAGGCGCTGGCCCTGGAAAGCGACCCGACCCGACAGTTGCAGGTCTATGAAAATGTTAAATCAGCGTATGGCCATACTGCCCCTCATCTGCTGAAAAGCGCGGTAACGGACCGGGAAATTTCGGTGAAAAGTCCGGCTTTTGAGTATCTCGGGCGTGAGGCCTATGAAGCCGCTGGCGGTGTTGTGCGCGAAGACCTGTTCAGTGCGGAAAATGGGGAGGGCACTGCGAATAAGGCACTGATTGAGACATTAATGCAGAAAAAACTCACGGTTCTGGCAGCCGATATTCAGCAAAGTGAGGGCTGGGCATGGTCGCAGGTACGGAGCGATCCCATTCGCTCCTGGGGTGATGACGCCAGAACTTTCCAGCTGACCCCGGCCCCGGAGGCAAATTACACCGCTGATGAGCAGTTGCGCCTCGATGAGCTCCATGCCACACAGGAAGCCGCTGTAACTCATGATGATGAGTACGCTATTCAGGACCTGATCGACGAAATAGAGACCGCTGCGGTGAACCGTGGATGGACGACAGAACTGAAAGCTGAAAGCGGTGTTGTCGTCAGTTTCTGGGGTGGAGAGGTTTATATCCAGCGTGGCGTTCGCCAGATAGCCCCGGAGCAGAACGATGATGATCATACTGGTGGGGAGAATCGAAACGCGCTCATCAGCAAAAAAATCCAGAAACCCGTGGACAGCATCAGCGAACCGCTACTGAAAAAAATGTCTTCGGAGCGCACCCTCGCAGTGCAGGCGGCCCTGGTTCAGCAGCCTGAAAAAGCCGTGGCGTTAATGGTCTGGCGGCTGTGTTCGTGCGTGTTTGACTACTGCGTGACAACAAACCACCCCTTCGACTTAAAGATGACAGAGCATCACTCATCACTCGTCAGTGATGCCCCGGACGGAAAAACGGGAAAGGCCTGGCAGACACTGATGCAGGAAAAAGCACGCCTGCAGGCACTGTTGCCGGAAGGCTGGAAGAAGGATTTCACCACGTTTTTTACGCTCAGCGGGGAAAACCTGATGTCACTGATGACGTTTTGCACCGCCAGTTCAGTGTACGGCGTTCAGACCCGGACGATGGGGCATACGACCCGAAGTCCCCTGGATGATGTCGAAAACGCGATCGGCTTCGATATGAGGGACTGGTGGACACCGACTGCAGCGAATTTCTTCGGATTGCTCAGCAGGAATCAGATTGTGGAAGCGCTGAATGAAGCGGGTCTGACCGGGGCCGCATCAGATGCAGGGAAGATGAAGAAGGGGGAGGCGGCCGAACATGCTGAGAGCGTGATGGCGCATGGTCGCTGGATTCCTGCATGGATGAAAGCACCCGAGCCAGATAGTGCAGCGCCTGAAAGCAAATCTGACATCGATACCGACACTCCGGCTCACGCCGCCTGACAGGGACACGCCGCCCTGAGGGGCGGCGATAAGGAGACCATTATGCAAAACGTTATTACTCCCGAAGTACTGAAAACCATGATCCCCCGGGAATTCGAAGACTGGCGCGAGGCGGGTGAAGATTTTCGACGCGAACTGACACATGCCGTCATGCGGGATCTGACCTGCCCTGATGACTGGGACATGAACGGCGAATACCGGAGTGAGTTCGGTGGTTTTTTTCCGGTACAGGTCCGCTTCACGCCGTCTCACGGAAACTTTCAGATCGCCGTATGCAGCCCCGGCGATATCTCTCCGGTCTGGATGGTGGTGTTTGTCCCTGCCAGCGGTCGTCCGTTCTCGGTTATCAGCACCCTGTCTGACTGGGCGCCGGAGGTGATTTCTCACACACTCAGTCTGACCGCACTGCTCGATGCCGATGGCTACAGTCAGGCCAGTATTATCAGCGTGCTGGCAATGGAGGGCGCACAGTGAACACATCAACAACGTCTCTCGTGACCCTGAACCCAGCCCGACAGGCGGCGCTGCAGGCGGTCCTGTCGGTGGCGGAATCCCGCCGTCTCGGTGCGCGTCTGCCCGCCATGCCACACGTGCGCACCTTCCTGCGCCTGCTGACCGGGAACAGCCGCATGAACACAACCGTGGCGCAGCGCATTCCCGGCCTCAACTGGGACCCAAAGTATCGCCTGAGCAGCCTCAAACAGGTGGAGGAGGCGCTCGATGAACTGATTGCCAGCCACGGGGAGTGCTGCCCGCTGCCGCTGCCGGTGGATGTTCAGGCTGAACTGTTCCCGGAGGTGTTGCACACCCGGACAGAGCGCCGGTTGCAGCGCAGAAATATCGCGTTCACCCGCAGAATGCGCGGGGAAGAACGGACGCTGGCGCATCACTGGCGGCTGCGGCAGAACCTGCTGGGGCAGGCCGTTACGGAGCTGAACTTCCAGTCGCCGGAGACGGTCAGCAGCTGGTACCGCCGGTGGGCCGAAGAGTTTGACGCGCGCGAGCTGGAGCCTGCTTTCTGGCACTGGCGGTCGCGGTTTACCTCGCTGGCCTCCCTGGACTGGCTGCGTGACGCTGGTGAGCCGCCGTACGGGGTTATCCATGAAATTGGCTTCATTGTGCGTGACACCCCGGAGGCTGTGCGTCAGGCAGAGCGCTGGCAGGTTCCGAACAAGCTGACGGACCGGAGGCAGAGATGAAATGGCGTTACTCCCTGCGCTGGAAATTACCATCACCGTGTCCTGGTCCGCATGAACTGGCATCCGAAGTGGTGGAGGCCGGACAGCCTGCGCCCGAATCCATTATGTCGCGCTGGGTGGCGGGCGCGGGATATGCGGTGTGTGTGGATTTTCCCGACGAGAGGCAGATTAAGCGCTGGAGCGATGAGCGCAAAGCCGCTGCGCGTCGTCGGAATCTTGAGCGTCGTGTCAACAGGATGGCGCCCTTGTTTGCTGAGGAACTGATTGAGCGGGAGCTTGATAGCAGACCAGAGTATTTTAACGGGAAATCAGTACGCTGAAGGCAGGATACCTGGTCAGTCTGACAGGGGTAAGGTATATTGGCGGTGGCGCTTGAGGCTTTTTGCCTCATGATGTTTGAGTGGTGTGGATGTTGTGCGGCAGAAAGCAGAAAGCCCCGAAGTTAATTCTTATTAACCACGAGGCCCACTGAATGTCTAGTCAACACCAGTATGGCCTCTTACCGTGCAATTTGCAAGGAGGAGTAAACCATGAAACTACCGCGAAACGCCCTGGTCTGGTGCGTATTAATCGTGTGTTTAACGCTCTTAATATTCACATGCCTGACCCGGAACCGCTTATGCGAAGTCCGGCTAAAGGACGGGAACAGGGAGGTCGCGGCAAGCCTGGCTTACGAATCCAACGGTAAGTAGCAACCTGGAGGCGGGGGAAACCCCGCCTTTTCAGGGCTGCGTTGGTCTGACCTGCCTGAAGCGCCTTTATGAAGGGGTTGCCGGTTCACCGGTAGCCCCTTTTTCCTTGCTGACAGTCCGCCAAAAAACCGCCTGCGGCGCGTGGCATGGCTGCGCTGTCCTATGTCTGGTATCCTTTTTCCAGTCTGACACTGTCTGTCCAGATGATATCTTCTCCTGCTGCGTTCTCTCTTCTGCTGTTTCTTCCTGACAGGCCAGACTCGGGGCCACCTTCGGCTCCCGACCGCTGCGCGTCCGGTCGTCGAGCCACACTCCGCTAACCGCGACAGGACGCGGTAAGCTCCGCCGAACCCGCCAGGCGGCTTCGGGCCTGCCGGCTAGTGTCTGATGTCTGACGTCAGGGGCGCGCTTGCTGCATCCCTGGCAGGATGCGCTGCCTCTGTCGCGCCGTGGCCTGCGCTCCCTGCATCCCGGCGAAAGGCAACGGTCGCCGGGCTGTAAGGGGCAACGCCGTTTCGCGCCCGCGCGTTCCGTCGTTGCTGCGGGCTCCTGCTCATTCCCTGCCTGACCATTTCATCCGTTTGAGTTCTTTCGCCGGGGCTGAGACAGGCACAACCCGCCAGGCTGTCCAGGGCCGGCGCTGCCTTTCGCAATAAATTTTTCCCGGCCATTCCGCTGCGCTTCATTAGACCGAAAAAAATTTCCCGCTCACCCCGGACATCTGCATCAGGTTGTGCTCGTTTACGCCCATGCCGCAAAGAACTCAACGAAAGATGTAACATCATCAAAAAGGGAGATATGAGAATGAACAGCCAGGACATCAAAACCGCCGCTGCAGAATCTAACGAAAGTTGTGATAAAAATTCGGATATAACGACCAGCCAGTTTATCGACCTGGTTTGTTATATCCTGGCTAACGCTGAAAAACAGCAACAGCCTGAATTATTCACACCTCCAGTCGGTGCTGATGAGCTGCGTATTACCAGTGATCAGAACGATACGGCAATATCCGTATGGCTTGCAGACAGCTGGCCGGTGGCAGTGGAGGATCATGATGCAGAATGCCATTATGTCCTGACGGGTGTGCCGGTATTTGCTCATCAAGAATTAAGGAAGATCGTTCCGGAAAGCAACAGACTATCATTCATCCCGACATTTTTTGTCAGCCCTCAGGGGGAATGTATGGTGGCTGACTGGATGCGGCGCCACACCAATTATGATGGGGGTTGCTGGGAATATTACATTATCCCAGGCGGAAGTACGGGAAAGACTGGACCACACACGGAAGTATTTCTGAACTCAACAGGGTATATCGCGCCGATCAGTGAAAGTAAATATCAGATGATAATACCTGGAAACTATTTTGACCACGAAATCAGTGCTGATGCTGCCGGAATTATTGCTACACTGATGGTGCTGAACTGGTTGTCATGCGAGGTTGCAGAAAAGGGAGAGTCGTATGCTCATATATGTAAGAAGCTCACAGAGCGCCAGGATGCGCTGAAAGACTATGTCAGCATTATAAATCACCCGGAGGCCAGTCTTATTTATCGTGCAATTGATTAATTAGCATGGACGCCATCGATAACCCGGTGGCGTTAAATAAGGAAAGAATTATGCAGCAGCAGATTGTTCTTGTATGCAGTACAGCCATAGGGAATATGAGGATAATTTTCAGCCAAAAAATATTTCTTTGCGTGACTTATTGTCGCCGTGGGTTTATGACACCAGACATGGATATATCAATGATTTGGGAGGTTTCAGTTACCCGCTACTTACGATGAAAAGAGCAGCATTATCGAAGTCGCTACGAATATTCTTTTATCACATGCAGCGTATATATCAGGTAAAGTACATCCATTTCGACTGCGATGCTGATATTATAGATGATGAAACTGTTTTTGACTGGTAATGCAAGGCCCTCTGTGAGGATCTCTTCACTTTCCCTTATTGTTGTTTTTTTTACTTTCCTTCAGTGCAACATATGTAGCATGAATTCTTCTGGCGTAGTTTTCACGCCGCAAATGCTGTTCAGGTGTTTTTTTAAATCCTGCGTTGTATGCTCCAACCGCCTGCCAGGTTACCCCCAATCTGTGAAATGACTGCGCCAGAATATAGGCCCCGGTATATATATTCATACATGCATCGTGCATGAGATGATACTCTGTAACCCCGATAGAAGATAAATTACGAAAATGCTGTGAGTTAATTTGCATTAGTCCGACATCAATACTGTTATCCGGACTCTGTCCAACCGCATTTTGCCTGAATCCCGATTCATTCCAGGCTATGGCGCGAAGTAAATCAGGGTCTATTTTATAATCCCTTCCTGCCATATCGTAGCAGTCATCAGATGCTGCCGGGAATGATGTGATGCTGGCCACTAAAATAATTATCCATTTTAACATCAGGTACCTCCATGAACGTAATCAGGCTGAAATATTGTCCCATTTTTTCGGATTTCAGTGAAGCTAAAATTTTGCCAAGTCCTGAAAGAACGCTGACCTAAAAAATAGGCTTCTCCGATCTAAAGTTCTCACACCCTACGCAAAAATTCTTTTTGCTGATTTTTCTTTTTAATTTAACATGTTAACTTTATAACCTTTTGTGCTGTTTGATTTTTTTATAAAGCTAAGCCCACAATCAGCCCACCTCTGTGGGCGCAGCGTGGGTTTTTAAAGAAAAATCATATTGATAGTAAAATGTAACGGAAATGATGGGCTGATTGTGGGCTATTTATCATTATGATATATAATGGCTTTTATTTTGGTGTGGGCTAGTTGTGGGCTCTGCTATTTTACAAATATTTTAACTGGCGCCCACAAAGGTGGGCTGAATACTGAATTTTTTTGAGGGGTAATGATGCCACGTCAGCATATTTATATGACACAGAATACACTGGATGGAATCAGAAGACTGGTTGACGAGAGAAGAGCGGAAGGAGCATCTGCCGCAGAAGTCAATATTTCGAGTGTATCTACAGAATTACTGGAGATTGGATTGCGAGTGAAAGCCCAGATGAAACTACGTGGTTGTGAAAATGAGGTGTTTCTGGAAGAATTTTACAGGAAAGAACTTTTTGAGGAGGTGATAAAGAGTCGCATGATCTTACAGGATTTGATTAAAATGTTTTTCTCTATAGATGAGGTAAAAAATGATAGTCGCTATGATTATAAAACGTTGATTAATTGTTTGCGAAATGATGTGACTGGGCGACTTGATGAAATTTTTTCTACATCTTCAAATGATGTCTGAAAGGTGGATTATATTTATTGAAGTTTGTCGTTTATTTTTTAATATGTCTACTGTATCGCTTTTGTTTTCATTTTGATTAATGTTTAATTATTTTAATTTGCTGATTTTATTACGAACTGCTTTGTGGATTTTAAATTGAAAACTAATTTTTACAGAGTTATTATATTAACTGTATATAAATTTATCTGGAATTAATTGACAAATATCAATTAATTTCAAAGATATCTGTCAACTGAATGCCTAGCTAATGTATAGAAAAAATTTTACTCTGCTTTTAGGTTTTTTGTATCATTGCTATAATTAAAAATGCCTCCTGTCGATATACTAACATTACCTTTATTTCGCCATCATTAAATTCTGCTAACACTATATTGATATCATAATCTGAGCAAGGGTATGCGCCATTGATATCACCGAGGAAATGCCCTCTGTTCAGGTCAGCTTTATATGTTTTACTGTTCAATTATCATTCACGAAAAGTCTGCTGCAGATGTTTCAGAGTAACTCTATGCGGAAGTTCACCGGTATTTATATTTTTTCCAATAAGCCTGGTGCTTTTAACTTTCAAGTTTGTCACGTTAACTGATACACTGATGGAGTTTGTAATGTTAAATTGACCCATAGGTTCACTTTTCAATGCAGAGTGAGTAGTTTAATAACAAAGCTATATATCAAGTATGATATATATAGATTCTAATTTAACTAAATTGCATGAATAAAAATAGAATGGTTATTTGATAAAATCAAATCTTCGAGGTGGGTGATAAAAATAACTTGATGCTTTTATTGAGGTTATGCTCTGGATTTTATCGAGTTTTTATATCAGTAATGAATGCTGATATAATTTGAGAGATAAAATTCCATCGAGTTAATATGAACTGAAGCATCATCAGTCGTTACGAAGGTATGTAAATGACATCTGGAGAAAGATTAATAAAAGCTTTCTCATCGTTGGCTCTCAATATTTTACCTGATTTAGTTTCAGATTAGTGATAAAAAATAAACCGAGCGATCGAAATAGTCAGTTTATATGTCAAAATCGATGAAGGTTATCCGGATATTAGTAAGCAGTCATAGCTTGCCATAAGAAGGAAAGTTTAAAATTAATTCTTGATTAGCTATAAATATACATTAGCATTGAGCTACTTATACATGGTGAACAGCATTGAAAATGGCGATGTATGCGTTGTAATAGAACAGACTCTGTGTTATCTCCGCGTTATCCGGCCAGGTGCGACGATGAAGGGCGTCTTGATAGCAGTATAAATCGACTACAGCGGCTGAATACAGAAAAGTGGTTATCTGCTCCTGCGAATTTGCATTTTCTGGGATGAAATGATCGCTGAATAGTTGAAGGTACCAGTTTTTGTGTTACGGATGGTTACATTATTGCCTATAGGCGTACGATGGTCGTTCAGGCGAATAACTAAAAATCCAATATATGGGTTTCATGATGAGATTTTTTACAATATATTGGAGTCTTCTCCACGTACGTGGAGGTGTTTCTTATTGGCGGCAAATTAAATAGCGGATTAATTTGTCTTCTCCACGTACGTGGAGGTGTTTCCTCGAAAAGCTGAAAAAGGCAGCGCTTGAACAGGTCTTCTCCACGTACGTGGAGGTGTTTCTTTCTGCGCGAAGCTCCTCTTTAGCGTAACCTTGTCTTCTCCACGTACGTGGAGGTGTTTCTAATAATGACTTAAGAAAAATTGATGCAACTGCGTCTTCTCCACGTACGTGGAGGTGTTTCTGCATGATACGGGGGAAACCACATTCAAGCGATGTCTTCTCCACGTACGTGGAGGTGTTTCTTAGCGGGTTTTGCTTCTCAAGGCACCAGATCAGTCTTCTCCACGTACGTGGAGGTGTTTCTTAGATCCCCTCATTAAAGCCGAAATACCGGAAGTCTTCTCCACGTACGTGGAGGTGTTTCCGGGCAGATACCGCCAGACGAGAAATGCACAAGGTCTTCTCCACGTACGTGGAGGTGTTTCTTGGTGTATCCTTGGCGTATGTGCCTGCAGGACGTCTTCTCCACGTACGTGGAGGTGTTTCCGATGTTATTGACCTGCGACGGCTGGAGCAGGAGTCTTCTCCACGTACGTGGAGGTGTTTCTACGTTGGTGAGTCATGGACGGAGTGCGCTAAAGTCTTCTCCACGTACGTGGAGGTGTTTCCCTGAGCACTGCCACCGTTGCGAACAATGACGGGTCTTCTCCACGTACGTGGAGGTGTTTCCGCGCTCAGCCATCTCCTGATAGCTTTGCACCAGTCTTCTCCACGTACGTGGAGGTGTTTCCATGACAGCACGACAGCAGCAGGTTGCTGCGCTGTCTTCTCCACGTACGTGGAGGTGTTTCCTGCATTTACTGGGAGAGGTCAGAGATGGTGCGGTCTTCTCCACGTACGTGGAGGTGTTTCTTTGAGCAGCAGGGAGTGCTGGAGCATGAGCAGGTCTTCTCCACGTACGTGGAGGTGTTTCCCTCCACCATTTCGCGCACGCTCATTTTGCTGGGTCTTCTCCACGTACGTGGAGGTGTTTCACATCAGTCTATTTCGTGAGCGATGCGGTTTAAGTCTTCTCCACGTACGTGGAGGTGTTTCTTAGCTATCCTTTAAGATTCCGTTAACCCTGCCGTCTTCTCCACGTACGTGGAGGTGTTTCTGGTTGCCGATGCGGTAAGTGCCATTGAGTTGCGTCTTCTCCACGTACGTGGAGGTGTTTCCCGATCTAAGCGCGCCAGCCTCACCCCCCTATAGTCTTCTCCACGTACGTGGAGGTGTTTCTGATAGACAAACGATTAGCGCAGCGTGAAGAAGGTCTTCTCCACGTACGTGGAGGTGTTTCCTACTGGCGCTAACTGTGGGGCAGCATAGAGATGTCTTCTCCACGTACGTGGAGGTGTTTCCGCAGAGCAAATCCGCGCCATTGCGACACGTCAGTCTTCTCCACGTACGTGGAGGTGTTTCTGCTGTTAGTGGTGGTAGTGCTCGTGATCAGGTGTCTTCTCCACGTACGTGGAGGTGTTTCCCACCGTGGCAGGGAACGGTCAGTTAGATGTTGGTCTTCTCCACGTACGTGGAGGTGTTTCTGCTCTCGCTTGGAATAGCGGAAAGGTGAAAATGTCTTCTCCACGTACGTGGAGGTGTTTCTATTCATTGCTGAGCTCCTTTCTTCACGTGGTTGTCTTCTCCACGTACGTGGAGGTGTTTCTAAAAGAAGCTCGTTTTGAGTATTTACCGTTACGTCTTCTCCACGTACGTGGAGGTGTTTCTTCATTACGGCAAGCAATACATCCATAATCTACGTCTTCTCCACGTACGTGGAGGTGTTTCCTGCCACGTCCAAAACGCATACCCTCCAAACCGGTCTTCTCCACGTACGTGGAGGTGTTTCGCCAGCCGCATCTGGTTCATTGTCGGGCGTATCGGGTTTATTGATGCCGGCAGCGGGAGAATAAATAACGAGCAGACAGAAAACCACACGGTGGCCGAGTTCATACCTGGGGAGCATCCGTTCATGGCCACGGGGATGGCGCTGAACAGGGATGACATAATTGCAGCTGGAGAAATTGCTTTAAAAACAAAAAATATCACCTTCAGAGTAAGCGTCATCTCAGTACCGTCTGGCTCAGAAACCACGATCCTG
>NZ_LLXO01000053.1 GCF_001484765.1 Entomohabitans teleogrylli
GAAAAGTCAGAAATACCAGAGTTCGCAAGAGATTGACCATCGCTGTGCTCCTGAATATCGGGCTGCAAACACAGCCCGATTAACGCTACATGAGAACAGGCTCCGCCTTATTCATAAGCCAGAGTGAAGTCGGTCACAGCCTGGAATTCACCCGGAGTGACGTTAGTGACGCTGGCAATTTTTTCCAGATAGGCGGAAAAACTCAGCGTGTTAGGACCGTTCCCCAGACCGCGACCGCTGGTCGGCTGAAGCAGAGTCACCAACTGACCACTGTAATCCTGAATGCGAACGCCCGCACCAGCCGCCTGGCCATTGATAGCCAGCATGGACATATTACCCGGCACGTTACCACCTGCAAAAATGACCTTCACGGTATTGAATTTAGGTTGGCCGTTGGCATCTAATTCAAAGGCACAATTTTCCAGCTCAATATCAAATGCGCGAGGAGTCGAGGTGCCACCACCATCCAGTAATGAACTGGAAATCTGCCCCAGAGGGACTTTCATGTCAGTTGATTCCGGGTGGATAGAGCACGGAGCATCAATGATAGAGCCATAAAAAGTGACTTTACCACTTCCCTGATCGGCCTGAACACCGAAAGAAGCGATTCCCATAGAGACAATAACAGCAGCAGCTAATTTTTTCATAATTAATTTCCATATATTAAAAGTGATTGTATAACACATCCCGGAAACTGCTGAAATACCGGGCTCTTCATCTACTTATTCCATTGAATTAAAGAACAAAGCCGATGATCATTATCGAAAAAAAACGACAGATCATGGTTATATCAAAAAAACCACCTAAAAAAACATATTCAGAGGCGTTAAAACTCATTCCGACAAAGTTCATCAGCATGAAAGTTCAATAGCATAAATAACAGTATATGTAGACGACATTTTAATTTATTGGTGACCTCCCGAGTAACACTCACATTGTCTAAGAAAAAAGGTAATGAATCAGTAAGCGATTAATTAAACCCAAATTTCTTTTCTGTAAATATTCATTACCCCAATGATAAAAGCAAGGGTAAATTTTTATCGGGCAATAGATAAAACCACTTGAAATTAGACCAATAAGGAAAAATCCTGGATTACATGGGCGATTGTCCAGGAATATTCAGGGTTCCCGGGTAATAAGAGGGTATGAAAGGGCAAAAATCCTAATGATTCACCAAATATCTTTTTTTGTGATACACATCACATTAATTAATTTGAGCGACATAATATTTCAGTAACACATGTCAATGCAGAGTTAAAAACCAAAAACACGATCTCATTCAGCCAGTTAGCATCACAAATATGAGATATAGCCCACAGAAACGTGATTATTCCTGGGGTTTTTGGCGCAATACTCGCGGTTTATCTCCGCCGCGGGTACTCCCTGAAACGAGGCGATCGCCACGTAAAAACCAGCAAATCCCCCCCATTCAGCACCGGCCGCTGTGCCAGGCGATACTTAACATCGGATAATATTGCCTGGCATCGTTCACAGATAAATCCCCGGGAAAACGCCTCTGGTCGCGATAAACTAAGAATAAGAATTGATGATATTGTCGACAATCATCAGTAATCATAATGTTCTATTGTCTACACAATGAGGAACACATCATGTTCAGGCGCCACCGTACTTCTCTTGCATTGACGGCGATTCTCTGTTTCGCCATCTCTGCCACTCCTGCGCTGGCCAATCCCGGTAATGGTAACGGGAACGGCAATGGCGGAGGCCATGGCAACAGTGGAAACCATGGCAATAACGGCAATCAGGGCAATCATGGCAACAGCCAGAAAGGCAATGCCGGCCAGAAAAAAGAGTCCTCCCCGCAGCAGCGTAAAAACTACGGCAAACCCGATCGGGTTGAATCCGATATTAGCTTCTCTACCGCGCGTCATCTGGCGGTTAACTATGGTCTGACAGGTTATCAGTCACTGCCGCCGGGTATTGCGAAAAACCTTGCCAGAGGTAAGCCTCTCCCTCCGGGGATCGCCAAAAAAACCGTCCCCGCTTCAATGCTGGGGCAACTTCCCTACTACCCGGGATATGAATGGAACATCGTTGGCAACGATCTGGTGCTGATCGCCTTAAGTACCGCGGTTGTCACTGCGGTCATCAACGGTGTCTTTGATTAACCCCCGCCATCAGCAAACGGCACCCTGAGCGGTGCCGTTTAGTGAGTAAACAAGAAATAATCGCCCGCCGTCCCGACCGCAGCAATTATCGCTGGTCCTGACCCGCCAGCAACTGACCAAAGCGGCTGATATCGACATTACCGCCGCTGACAATCACCCCCACGCGCTTGCCGCGCAGCGTTTCGCGAACGTCGCGGGCGGCGGCAAAACCCAGGCACCCGGTCGGTTCCACCACTATTTTCATTCGCTCAGCAAAGAAGCGCATGCACTCCACCAGCGCATCGTCGGTAACGGTAAGAATATCGTCCACGTTCTGGCAAATAAGCGGGAAAGTATATTTCCCCAGATGCTGAGTCTGGGCGCCGTCGGCAATCGTCTGCGGCGTATCAATATGCACAATCTGCCCGCTACGCAATGACTGCTGACCATCATTGCCGGCCACAGGCTCCACGCCATAAACTTTACAGCGTGGCGCCAGCCACCGCGCCGCCAGCGCCGATCCAGAAAGCAGCCCGCCGCCGCCAAGGCAGACAAACAGCGCATCCAGCTCGCCAACCTCTTCAAACAGTTCTTTAGCGGCAGTCCCCTGGCCGGCAATGACATGAGGATGATCGTAAGGCGGGATCAGCGTCAGACCGTGCTGCTCCGCCAGTTGCCGACCTATCTGTTCCCTGTCTTCAGTATAACGATTGTATTCCACCACCTGGCCGCCATAACCCCGCGTCGCCGCCACTTTTACCGCGGGCGCATCATGCGGCATCACTATGGTCGCCGGGATCCCCAGCAGTTTCGCCGCCAGCGCTATCGCCTGGGCATGATTGCCGGAAGAGAACGCGACCACGCCGGCCGCTTTCTGCTGCGGAGTAAACTGGCTGAGCGCATTCATCGCGCCGCGGAATTTAAACGCCCCCATACGCTGGAAATTTTCACACTTAAAATAGAGCTGCGCGCCAAACCAGTCATTGGCGGTGCGCGAAGTCAACACCGGGGTTTGGTTAGCATATCCGGCAATACGCAGGCTGGCCGCCGCCACATCGTCATAATCGGGAAGCGCTAATTCGCTCATCTCAGAACACCTCTGTTATGGTCATCTATTTGTTTCAGTCACTGGCCAGCGCCACGGCTTCCACTTCCAGCGCAAATCCATAGTGCAGATGCGCGACTCCGACTACCGCCCGCGCCGGTCGGGATTCACCGATCCACTGCGCATAAAGCGCATCAAAAACCGGCCACAGCGCCATATCCGTGATATACACCCGCACCTGCGCCAGCTGGCGACGGGTTATCCCCGCCCCCTGCAGGCAGGCGTCAAGATTTTGCAGTACCTGGGTAACCTGCTCCTCAAAAGGGGCATCCGGACGATGCGCAGTACCGGCGACCACCGGCAGTTGCCCGGAAACAAACACCAGGCCGCCGGCGCGGCAACTGTGCGAGTAGTGCCCGGCGGGAGGATGACCGCCCGGGACACCGTGACAGATCACTTCCATTGTCATAAGTCAGCTCTCCATGTTTTCTATCGCCGCCGTCATGTGCGGTATGAAGTAAGATAATACAGTTAGTAAAAATAAATACACTATGTCTGATTGAAGGTTATAGCGCGATTGTCGACCATTGCCAATCCTGGAAAATCATACAGGTGAAGATTTGCGACGACGATCGATTTGCCGCACCGTAGCGCGCTGCGATCCAGGTTTATTACAAGCGCTCGGGCAGGTTCGCTGGTCAGGCATGCGCCTGCGTGCCAGCATGCACAGCGCTAAAAATCATGGAAAACATCGCCTGATATCGCCAGACAAGAATTTACGGGGAGTTAAAAAGAGCATGACGCCCCGGTACACCGGGGCGCTCTTACCTGTCAGTACTGTTCGAAATCTTTCTGAATTTCTTCAGGGTTTTGGCTGCGGGTCAGCGCCAGTTGCAGCAGTACCCGCGCTTTTTGCGGATTCAGGGTACCGGAGGCGATAAAACCGTACTTCGAGTCATCCACTTCGGCGTCCCGGGTTGTCGCGCCGGAAGGCACCCGGGAAGAGCGAACCACCGCCACGCCCTGATGTGCGGCCGTCGCCACGGTATCAAACATGGCTTTGTTCATATTGCCGTTACCGACGCCGGCAATCACAATCCCTTTATAGCCCTCGCTCAGCAGCGCTTTCAGCGGCGCATCGCTGGCATTCGCGTAGCTATAGACAATGCCGACCTTCGGCAACTCGGTCAGTTTGCTGACGTCAAATTCCGTTTCGGTAGTGTGCTTTCGGGCTGGCGTGCGCTGATATTCCACTTTGCCATTATGGATATACCCCAGCGGCCCATAATTAAGCGCCCGGAAGGTATCCACCGCGGTGGTATTGGTTTTAGTCACATCGCGCCCATCCAGTACGGTGTCGTTCATCATCACCAGCACACCGCGCCCGGCGGAGGCCGGCTCCGCCGCGGTCACCACCGCGTTATACAAATTGAAGGGTCCGTCGGCGCTCATGGCCGTCGACGGACGCATCGCGCCAACCAGTACCACCGGTTTGGCGCACTTCACCGTCAGGTCGAGAAAATAGGCCGTCTCTTCCATCGTATCGGTACCGTGAGTAATCACGAAACCGTCGGTTTGCGCGCATTCGGCATTAATCTTCTTCGCCAGTGTCAGCCAGACATCATCGCTCATATCCTGGGAACCGATATTCACCACCTGCTCGCCTTTAATGACGGCGATATCTTTCAACTGCGGCACCGCGTCCACCAGCGACTCCACGCCAACTTTTCCCGCGGTATAGCTGCTCTGGGTGGCGGAATCGCCGCCGCCGGCGATAGTACCGCCAGTCGCCAGAACCGTAATATTGGGAAGCGCCAAAGCCGCGCCGCTGAAACCAGAAACAACCATCGCCATCAGACTGACGTTGATGAATTTCATGCATTTTCTCCTTGAGAGGGTGGGATTCCCGGCTAATCTTACCGGTTCGCGGAATAAAAAACGTGACCGTCTTCGGAGATATAACCATCTGCATTTAATAAAAATACAGATGGTTATAATAACAAGGAATGAAATAATAAAATTAACAACTAAAGAATAGTCGTTTGTCAGCAAGCGGTTCTACCCGGCACCGTTCAGTGACGGGTCTGAACCCAGAAAGCGTGGATCAGACCGGGAATGTATCCCAGTAGCGTCAGGAGAATATTCAGCAGAAAGGCCCAGCCAAAGCCTTTCCCCAGCAGTACGCCGAGCGGCGGCAACAATATAGTAATCACGACACGCCAGAAACCCATTTAACACTCCTCTTATGGCTCAGTATTGCAAAGGGTAGCCAGGCACAGGCGAAGCGCCATCTCAGAGAACGCCATTTACCCACTTTTACGCGCCCGGCAGGCATTGCTCAATGGGCTTTGCCGCAACCCTGACAGTCCTCTGGCTGACCACAAAGTCCCGGCAGGCAGGCGGCAGCGAAATTTCCGCCCGACCTGTCATTGCCGGCTATCCGGGTCCATACTCAGTTGACCATAGCGTTAACCACAGGAGGATCGTCACATGTTTAAACCCGGAGATTTAGTGCAACCACGCACCGGCGGGCCGAAACTTGAAGTGCTGGAAGTCCATGAAGATCAAATTGTCGCAGCGCCACCCGGCCAGAAAGACGCGGAAAAGGTCACGCTGAAAGCGGCAGACGTCACGCCTTACAAAGAGGACGGTGATTTCGGCGTTTGCTGAGATTAGGGAAAATGCCCGCGCGCTATGCACGGGCGATACAGGATTAGTTAATTAAAAAATCATACAGCGATTTGCCCTCAGCCAGCGCCGTAGCAATCACCTTTGGCGTACGTCCGCGCCCTGTCCAGAACTGCTGTTTACCGTTCAAATCGCGATAACAATATTTCGCTGTTCGGGAATAACCGTTTTTTGGCGATCCATCAGGTAATTGTTGCACCAGTTCAAGGGGATCGATACCGTCGGCGGCCATTAACGCCAGCCAGGTTTGCAGTTTTTCATAATGGTGGTTATTTAAACGCTGCTGTTCTTCCCGCTGCTGACGCATTTCTTCAGCGACTATCCTGACTTTTTCCAGCATCTCTTCCAGAACATCCATGGAGACAGCGCGAGCCTGTGCCCGAAGTATACGAAGATTATTTAATTGATGTAGCGTCCGGGACATATTTCCCCTTTCTCCCTGGTGGTAATAAAAAATAAGGGGCGCTACCTTACTGAATTTTTAAACTGTGATCCACCCACAACGATTTATCAGATTAATATTTAATCGCAAAAATCCCCAAAATATATTCTAACGGGAGAAAGTTAATCTAATAACTAAATGATATTACGGTACAATTGCATCACAAAAATAATTCAGGCCCATCAGCAATTAACAGGCCTGAAGGTGATCCGCAATTGATTAACGGCGGGTAAACATTAAGCGAATTCCCAGGGCAATGAAGGTGGCGCCCACCGCGCGATCCAGCCAGTTGCGCAGTCGCTGGCTGGTGGAAACCCGGGCGGACAGCGAACCGGACATCCACGCAAAACTGGCATCCACCAGCAAACCGGTGGCGGCATACACCATACCCAGCACAAAAAATGACAGTGCCTGATGCTCGCCTGTCACCGCCACAAACTGTGGAAAGAAGGCGATAAAAAATAGTAAAACTTTCGGGTTGGTTATCGTAGTAATAAATCCTTTTAGCAACAGACTTTTATCACTCAGAGAGATTTTTTCAGCCACGATAGAATTGACTGCCGTCTGACGCCGCCAGCTGGATATAATCATACTCAGGCCCAGCCAAATAAGATAAGCGGCGCCAAGGTATTTCACCACGCTGAATAATAGCGGAGACGCGGCAATCAGCGCCGTAATTCCCAGCGCGCTGGCCAGGGCATGCGCGCAACTGCCCAGGGCGACGCCAACCGCGGAGATCACCCCAGAACGCCGGCCATTAGCGACGCTCTGCCCGACAACATAGGCCAAATCCGGTCCGGGAGTAATTAATAGCAGCAGCGCTGAAACAAAAAACAGCGGAAAATGCACGATATCCAGCATAACAGCCTCACCTTATTTCACCAGGCGGCAATCCGTAGTCGCTGCGCAGCACGATACGCTTTGCGCCGCAATCAACCACACAATCACCGCGAGACACCGATATAACAGAAAGCTAACATGCAGGGCGCGCAGAAACCAGCGTTGAAACAGCGGCGGAAACAGCCGCCGCCGCTGGCAGATCGTCTGCGCCCATCAGGCAACAGCGAGCCGCGGACTAACCTTCGCGGTTATAGCCCGCCATAAAACAGTGCACCGCGCTGCCGGCATTCCTATCTTTAAAGAAATCCACCACCAGATCCTTATCCAGATTGTAGCGCCGCGTCAGTATGCCAGCCTCCCACGCCGCCCGCTGCCCATCGCCGGTCAGTTCTGACAGGTGATGGGCATAGCCCAGTACAAACCCGCGCCGATAATCGGCGCAAAACCTCGCCGCACTGGCGGCGCTCGCTGCATGGCTGGCCCTCAGACCAGCCATTAATCCCTTGCCAAAATGATTTTCCATACCCTCCTCCGGAACAGACAATCGCTATATAAATAACAATATAACGATCATCCATGGCATGGATATACCTCTTTCTGAGCAATGGCACGTCGACACGCAGCGTCATACTGCATAGTTATTCATCTACCAGCCGTGTAAAAAACAACCTACAACAGAATATAAAACTATTTAAATAATTATTAACAGATTAAAAATTTAAAGGATATTGTGAGGATGACGCAATAACCCCCAATGCCCGGGATCGCAGAAATAAATCATCGTATTGATTTACATAAATAAAAATAAATTTTCGACAAAAAGTGATGCCACGTAGCGCAAAAGTCAACCAACAGAGGATTTTGTGGACAAAAAGCCCGTAAATAAAAATTTTACGCTAATTGAAATTATTCAGTTAGAAATATAATCTGCACAAATAGAAAAACGCCGTTTAAGACGCCATCTATAAAGCAATTTTCCAGGATTAATTTCTGAATTACCACGGAGTATTAGCCATGTCATCTGGTTCATCACGGTTTCGCCAGGCTGCGGCCGACATTTTTGCCATGGTGGTGTACTGCTTCATAGTGAATATGGCGATAGAAATTTTTCTATCCGGGATGACGTTCAGTCAGTCGCTTTCCTCGCGTCTGGTTTCGATTCCAGTCAACATCCTGATAGCCTGGCCTTATGGGGTGTACCGTGACGCATTCCTGAAAACGGCGCGGCGCTACAGCCCGGCCGGCTGGGCGCGTAACCTGGCCGATATCCTCGCCTATGTCACATTCCAGTCGCCGGTCTATGCCGCTATCCTCTGGTCGGTAGGCGCAGATATGCAGCAAATTATTGCCGCCGTCAGTTCCAATATCGTGGTAACAATGGTGATGGGCGCCGTTTATGGCTACTTCCTCGATTACTGCCGCCGATTGTTTCGGGTCAGCGGTTACTCGCCCACCCGCGCTGTCTGACTTCCCTGTCCGGGGTCCAGGACTTACGCCTGCCCCGGTGACAACTCAGCCCCAAACAGACCATTAAGATAGCGCTCCAGCGCCAGGCGTGAACTGAAACCGTGAGGAATGCCGTAATGCTCCCGCCCTTCCCCGGCAAGATACAGGGGAAATTGCTGATAATGATCGCAGGTCTTGATCTCTGAGGCCGGTTCAGCCAGCGATGAGCTGCGCTCTTTAAGCATCGGATGAATAACCAGCGCCGTACGCCCCATACGCGCTTCCCGATTCACATACACATAGTTATCACCCCGACGGTAGCCATAGGCCTTTGGAGTGATGATATCTACCGTAAATCCGGCTTTTTCCAGAACGCGCGCCACCTCATCGGGTCGTAAATACATTGTTTTTCCTCTTCCTCTTTTTCACAGCTTCGCAACCTTACCTTAATCAGCAATAGCAGGGCTTTCGGAAAAGTCCACAAACCGGCGGCGATCCGGCGCGGGCGTTCAGGGTGGTCTACACTGTTATGCACATCACGTTTTATGGAGGAAGCCAATGTTTAATCGAACATCACGCAACGATATTGACACTGAAGTAAACGAGGTAAACCAGGATGTCAGCCAGTTGGCCGACGCGCTGGAAGACGTACTGAAATCTTTCGGGAGCGACGCGAAAGACGAAGTCGATGCCGCCCGCAGCAAGGCGCAATCTTTACTCAAAGAGACCCGCGCACGGCTCAATGGTCGCCCGCGGCTCCAGCAGGCGGCTCGCGATGCGGTCGGCAATGCCGATGACTGGGTGCGCGATAAACCCTGGCATAGTGTCGGGATCGGCGCGGCAGTAGGGATCTTTATCGGGGCGCTGCTGGCTCGTCGTTAAAGAGAAATCGCGTCTCGCAGCCGCTTCGCCAACCGTCTGGCCTCCGACAAGGAGGCCACATTGGTAAAGCAGAGCAATAACCCGCGGCGCGCCGGCTCCCGGCTACACCACGTGGTTAACGCCTGAACCGCAAGACCGGCCCGGTTAGCCTTCTGCGCCAGCAACACATCATCCTCATCCACCTCAATCACCAGTTGAATGCCCCCCGACTGCGGCGCCACGCGAAAACCCTGCTCCGCCAGCGCCTGAGTGACATTTTCATGGCGTAGCCCATACAGCTGGCGCATTTTCTTCAGATGACGGAAAAAGTGCCCGCCATGAATAAAATCGCCGATAGTCTGCTGAATCAGCGTCGGGACCGTACAGGGAAAACGGCTGATGGCCTGCTGAAAAGCCGTGGCCAGCGCCGGTGGAACCACCAGCCACGCGGTGCGTAACGCCGGGAATAAAGACTTGCTGAAAGTACCGGCATAGATAACCCTCTGTGGCCCATCAAGGCTTTTCACCGGGGGCAGCGGCCTGGCATGGTAACGAAACTCACTGTCGTAATCGTCTTCAATGATCCAACTGCCGCACCGCGCCGCCCACTCCAGCAACTGGCGGCGGCGATCGGCGCTCAGCGCCACGCCCAGCGGGCTTTGATGAGCGGGCGTCACCAGCGCAAAACGCGCGTCGGGGAAGTGTTTGCGCCCAAAAGCGATATCCATGCCGTCGCTATCCACCGGCACCGGACAAAATCGCAGCCCGGCCTCCGCCAGAATCGGGCGCACCAGGGGATAGCCAGGATCTTCCAGCCAAATACCCTGCTGTGGCGTTGCCAGCACGCCCAGCAGCAGACGCAATGCCTGGGCATAGCCGGCGGTGATAAAAATGTGTTCCGCCGAACAGTCGATATTGCGCGAATAACGCAGATATTCAGCAATTGCCTGGCGCAACGACAGCTCGCCGCCGGGCTCAGGTATCGCCAAATCAAAACCTGTCTGGCTCCGCTGGCGGCGGCCAAGCAGGCGTCCCCACAGCGCGCGCGGAAAGGCATCCAGCGCTGGCAGGCCCATCTGAAAAGGCTGCGGCTGCTGGTGAGCGGAGAGCGGGGATGTCGTAGCGCGAGACCTGACTCCCGGCGGTGTATGGCTCACAAAAGTGCCTGACTGACCGCGCCGCTCCAGCCATCCCTGAGCCACCAGCTCACCATAGGCATTCTCAATGGTGTCCCTTGAAACCCCAAGTTCCTGCGCCAGTGTGCGGCTGGAAGGCAGCCGGGCGCCGACGGCCAGTTCGCCACTCATCATCCCCTGGCGTAGCTGCAGGGCTATCTGGCGGTAGCGCGGAATAAAAGATTTTTCTAACGGCGGATTTTCCCGCGACGCTGACATGGTCTGCTTTTTTATCCTTTTTTTGGCACTTATTTACCATCCATCATAATGCTATTTTGGCCATTCAATGACAATGAGGAGCAACAATCATGACCCCACATCGCCTGCCGTATGCGGAACTTTCCCCGGCTATATATCAACCGCTATGCCAGGCCCTGAAAGGCCTTGAGGCCGGACCTCTGGATATGCGCCTGATCGAGCTGATATTCCTGAGAGTGTCACAGCTCAATGGCTGCGCTTTCTGTCTGGAAATGCACAGTAACGCACTACGCAGGAAGGGAGAAAACCAACCGCGCCTCGATGCGCTGGCGGGATGGCGAGTCAGTACGCGCTTCAGTGAAAAAGAGCGGGCCGCGCTCGCCTGGGCCGAAGCCCTGACGTTCATTGCTGAGGGCCACGCCGGGGATGATGTCTGGCTGCCGCTGCAAGCCCATTTCAGCGATCAGGAAATCAGCGATTTAACGTTCGCCATCAGCCTGATGAATGCTTTCAACCGTCTGGCGGTCAGCATGCGCCAGTAATCTTGCGTCGCCTCTTCCTCGGGGCGACCTCCTTCACTGCCTTAATACTCCGCGTCAAAAACGCTACATATTGCGTGGTTGAAAATAATTTACCCAACATATAGTATTTCAGGCACCAGATCACTGATGTATCGGGCGACAGTAATTGCCGCGTTTGCCATCTTAAACGGAAATACGAATCATGCGCATTATTATTTACACTCGCAAAAGCTGTATCCAGTGTCATGCCACCAAACGGGCGATGGAAAGCCGGGGTTTTGACTATGAAACCATCAACCTCGATTTAGATCCTCAGGCCGCCGATGAGCTACGCGCCCGGGGATTTCGCCAGTTGCCGGTGGTGATCGCCGATCAGCAAAGCTGGAGCGGCTTTCGCCCGGATATGATCAACCGCCTGCCTCAGCCCGCCGGGCATACGGCCAGCCTGTGAGTACTCTGGTCTACTTTTCCAGTAGTTCGCAGAACACCCACCGCTTTGTGATGCGCCTGGGTCTCCCCGCGCGGCGCATCCCGGTTACGCCAGGTGAACAGCTGGAAGTCAGCGAACCATATATCCTGATTGTCCCCACTTATGGCGGCGGCGGGCGTGCCGGCGCGGTCCCCCCGCAGGTGATCCGCTTTCTCAACCATCCCGGCAACCGGGCGCTGATTCGCGGCGTCATCGCGGCCGGTAACAGTAATTTTGGCGACGCTTACGGCCTTGCCGGCCAGATTATCGCCCAAAAGTGCCAGGTCCCGTGGTTGTACCGCTTTGAATTGCTCGGTACCCCCGAGGACCGGGAAAACGTGCGTAAGGGAGTAAACCAATTTTGGCAACGACAGACACCCTGAATCCTGACGCGCTGTCCGGGGATTATCATGCCCTGAATGCGCTACTTAATCTCTACGACAGCGCCGGTCGCCTGCAGCTGGAACAAGATCAGCGGGCGGTAGAGGCTTTTTACTCCAGACATGTACAGCCGAATTTTGTCACGTTCCCCAACCACGCGGCGCGGCTGGACTGGCTGGTACGCGAAGGTTATTACCAACCCGCAGTACTCGAACATTACCGCCCATCGTTCTGCGAGGCGCTGTTCGAACGCGCTCATCGGGCCGGTTATCGCTTTCAGACTTTCCTCGGCGCCTGGAAGTTTTACACCAGTTACGCCTTAAAAACCTTTGACGGCAAACAGTATCTGGAGCATTTCGCCGATCGGGTGGTCATGGTGGCGCTGACCCTCGCCCGGGGCGATGAAACCCTCGCCGGTCAACTGATGGAAGAGATGCTCACCGGGCGTTTTCAACCCGCCACGCCGACCTTCCTTAACTGTGGCAAACAGCAGCGCGGCGAGCTGGTGTCCTGTTTTCTGGTACGTATCGAAGACAATATGGAATCGATCGGCCGGGCGGTAAATTCGGCGTTACAGTTGTCCAAACGCGGCGGCGGCGTGGCTTTCCTGCTCTCTAATCTGCGCGAAGCCGGAGCGCCGATCAAACGCATTGAAAATCAGTCTTCCGGGGTGATTCCGGTCATGAAAATGCTGGAAGACGCCTTCTCCTACGCCAACCAACTGGGGGCGCGCCAGGGGGCCGGCGCGGTCTGGCTGCACGCCCATCACCCGGATATTCTGCGTTTTCTGGATACTAAACGGGAAAACGCCGACGAGAAAATCCGTATTAAAACGCTATCGTTAGGGGTGGTTATTCCGGATATCACCTTCCAGTTGGCGAAAGAGAATGCGCCGATGGCGCTATTTTCTCCGTATGACGTTGAACGTCTGTACGGCAAACCTTTCGGCGATATGGCGATCGGCGAATGTTACTACCAGTTGCTCGACGACCCGCGGGTACGCCGTCAGACCATCAACGCCCGGGACTTTTTCCAGCGCCTGGCGGAGATCCAGTTCGAATCCGGCTATCCGTACATCATGTTCGAAGATACAGTAAACCGCGCTAACCCCATCGCCGGGCGTATTAATATGAGTAATCTGTGCTCGGAAATTCTCCAGGTGAACAGCCCGTCGATCCTTGAAGATTGTCTCGCCTACCGGGAAATCGGCCACGATATTTCGTGCAATCTGGGATCGCTGAACATCGCCCATACCATGGACTCCCCGGATTTCGGGCGCACGGTGGACGTCGCTGTCCGCGGCCTGACGGCGGTCTCCGACATGAGCGATATCCGCTCAGTTCCCTCCATCTCCGCCGGCAACGCCGCGTCGCACGCCATCGGCCTCGGGCAGATGAATCTGCACGGTTATCTGGCCCGCGAAGGGATTCTCTATGGCTCAGCGGAAGGTATCGATTTCACTAATATCTATTTCTGTACCATCACCTGGCATGCCCTGCGGGCCTCCTGCGCCCTGGCGCGCGAGCGCGGCCAGCGCTTCGCCGGTTTCGAAAATTCGCGTTACGCCAGCGGCGACTATTTCCACGATTATGTCACCCGGGACTGGCAGCCTGAAACCGACAAAGTCCGGGCGCTATTCACCCGCGCCGGCGTCGTCATTCCCACCCGCGAAATGTGGAGCCAACTGCGCGACGACGTAATGCAGTGGGGGCTGTATAACCGGAATTTACAGGCTATTCCCCCTACCGGTTCAATTTCATATATCAATCACGCCACGTCGAGCATTCACCCGATCGTGTCGCGCATTGAGATCCGCAAAGAGGGTAAAACCGGTCGGGTCTATTATCCGGCGCCGTTTATGACCAACGACAATCTTGAACTGTACCAGGACGCTTACCAGATTGGTCCGGAAAAGATAGTTGATACCTACGCCGCCGCGACCCGTCACGTCGATCAGGGGCTATCGCTGACGCTGTTTTTCCCGGATACCGCCACCACCCGCGA
The DNA here is from genome assembly GCF_001484765.1 of Entomohabitans teleogrylli. GTDB lineage: Bacteria > Pseudomonadota > Gammaproteobacteria > Enterobacterales > Enterobacteriaceae > Entomohabitans > Entomohabitans teleogrylli. The sequence continues at coordinate 14,179 of NZ_LLXO01000053.1, forward strand.
TATTAACCGCGCCCAGATCTATGCCTGGAAGAAAGGTATTAAAACCCTGTACTACATCCGCCTGCGCCAGATGGCGCTGGAAGGTACCGAAATTGAAGGCTGCGTCTCCTGCGCGCTGTAAGGATTACTGATGACCGCTTTGACCCGTATTTCCGCTATAAACTGGAACCAGATCGAGGATGATAAAGATCTGGAAATCTGGAACCGGCTGACCAGTAATTTCTGGCTACCGGAAAAAATCCCCCTGTCCGGCGATCTGCCCGCCTGGCAGAGCCTGAGCGCGGCGGAGCAGCGCCTTACAATCCGGGTTTTCACCGGCCTGACGCTGCTCGACACCATTCAGAATACCCTTGGCGCGCCGGCCCTGATGGGGGACGCGCTGACCCCCCATGAAGAAGCCGTACTGTCGAATATCAGTTTTATGGAAGCGGTCCATGCCCGCTCTTACAGTTCGATATTTTCCACCCTGTGCCAGACCCCGGAGGTCGATGCCGCCTATGCCTGGAGCGAAGAAAATCAGCCGCTGCAGCGTAAGGCGCACATTATTCTGGAGCATTACTGCGGTAACGATGCGCAGAAGAAAAAAATCGCCAGCGTATTTCTCGAATCCTTTCTGTTCTATTCCGGGTTCTGGCTGCCAATGTACTGGTCGAGCCGCGGAAAACTGACCAATACCGCCGATTTGATTCGTCTGATTATTCGCGACGAAGCGGTGCACGGTTATTATATCGGCTATAAATTTCAGAAGAATCTGCAACAGGCCACACCACAGCGCCGGGAATCGCTACAGAATTTCGCGCTGGAATTACTGATGGTGCTTTATGAAAATGAACGGGAATATACAGCGGCGCTTTACCGGGAAACCGGCCACGAAGAGGATGTTAATGCATTCCTGTGCTACAACGCCAATAAGGCATTGATGAATCTGGGCTATGAGGCCATATTCCCGCCGGAGATGACCCGGGTAAATCCGGCGATTCTCGCCGCCCTCTCCCCCGGCGCCGATGAAAATCACGATTTCTTTTCCGGCTCCGGATCTTCGTATGTGATGGGAAAAGCCGTAGAAACCCAGGACGACGACTGGGATTTTTGAGCCACGCCGGCGCTGCCGGCGTTAACCCCTAAAACCGCCCCATATTTCCCGGCGCTATTCAGTTTTATTCAGCAAATCAGATTGAATGATTCCGTTCTATTTTCCAGAAAAATAATCACCTCTCCCTCACTAAATTTTTCACAATCAGGATTTCCGGAACAAATAATAACCCCATTTTTTCCGTGAATTTTCGCCGCGACGCCCTGTTCAACCAAAAATTCTCCATAGCAAAGCAAAAAAATCGCGATTTTTACAATCCGCGCTCAGCCCTTATCTCATGGGAAATACAGCAACCCCGGCGCCCACTGAAATATATCCTGGCGCTTACCGAGGGTTGCCACAGAATCTCAGTATGTTAGGGTATATGGCGACTACGACTTTTCATCAGGAAAAATAAATATATCGACAGATAACGGGAAACTATTTATTGCATGGCAGTTAAATTAGAAGTAAAGAATCTTTATAAAATATTCGGCGAGCATCCTCAGCGCGCTTTTAAATATATCGAACAAGGGCTCTCAAAAGAGCAAATACTGGAGAAAACCGGTTTATCACTTGGCGTAAAGAACGCCAGTCTGGCCATTGAAGAAGGCGAGATATTTGTCATCATGGGGTTATCCGGTTCGGGTAAATCCACTATGGTTCGCCTTCTCAATCGCCTGATTGAACCCACCCGCGGGCAGGTACTGATTGACGGCATTGATATTGCCGCAATATCAGACAGCGAGCTTCGCGAGGTGCGCAAAAAGAAAATCGCGATGGTATTCCAGTCGTTTGCGCTCATGCCGCACATGACCGTACTCAATAATACGGCGTTTGGTATGGAATTAGCCGGTGTGGCAGTCCAGGAGCGCGAGGAAAAAGCCCTCGATGCCCTGCGCCAGGTCGGGCTGGAAAATTATGCTCACGCCTACCCGGATGAACTTTCCGGCGGTATGCGTCAACGTGTCGGTCTGGCCCGGGCATTAGCCATTAATCCGGATATTCTGTTAATGGACGAAGCCTTCTCGGCCCTCGACCCGTTAATCCGTACCGAAATGCAGGATGAACTGGTCAAGCTCCAGGCTCAGCACCAGCGCACCATTGTGTTTATTTCGCACGATCTGGATGAAGCCATGCGTATCGGCGATCGCATCGCCATTATGCAAAACGGCGAAGTGGTGCAGATTGGCACGCCGGATGAAATCCTCAACAACCCGGCCAACGACTATGTCCGCACCTTCTTCCGCGGGGTGGATATCAGCCAGGTATTCAGCGCGAAAGATATCGCCCGTCGTAGCCCGGCAGGCATTATCCGCAAAACGCCGGGTTTCGGCCCGCGTTCGGCGCTCAAACTGCTGCAGGATGAAGACCGCGAATTCGGCTATGTCATCGAGCGCGGGCGTAAATTTATCGGCATCGTCTCTATCGACTCGCTGAAAGCCGCGCTGACAAACGGCCAGGGACTGGATCAGGCCCTGCTCGACGCGCCGCAGCCAGTGATGGCGGAAACCTCTCTCAACGAACTGCTCTCCCACGTCGGCCAGGCGCCCTGCGCCGTACCGGTGGTGGATGAGAATCAGCAGTATCTTGGCACCATCTCCAAAGGCGGTCTGCTGCAGGCATTAGATCGTGAGGGGGCAAACAATGAGTGATCAAACTACAAATCCATGGGATACCACGGCCGGGACGGCAGGCGATAGCGCCTCTGCCGCCGATGCGTGGGGAACCCAGGCGCCAGCTGCCGATAACGGCGCCGACTGGCTGAACAGCGCCCCGGCGCCGCAGCCGGAACAGTTTAATATTCTCGATCCGTTTCATCACACGCTGATCCCGCTGGACAGTTGGGTGACCACCGGCATCGACTGGGTCGTCACCCACTTCCGTCCGGTGTTCCAGGGGATCCGCGTACCGGTGGACTATATCCTTAGCGCCTTCCAGCAGTTGTTGCTGGGGATGCCGGCGCCGGCGGCGATTGTCGTCTTCGCCCTGATTGCCTGGCAGATGTCCAGCCTCGGGATGGGGGTAGCGACCCTGGTTTCACTGGTTGCCATTGGCGCTATCGGCGCCTGGTCTCAGGCCATGGTGACGCTGGCGCTGGTGCTGACCGCGCTATTGTTCTGTATTCTCATCGGCCTGCCGCTGGGGATTTGGCTGGCGCGCAGCCAGCGGGCGGCGAAAATCGTACGGCCGATACTTGATGCCATGCAGACCACGCCGGCCTTCGTCTACCTGGTGCCGATCGTCATGCTGTTCGGGATCGGTAACGTACCGGGCGTGGTGGTAACGATTATCTTCGCCCTGCCGCCGATTGTGCGGCTGACCATTCTCGGCATCAACCAGGTGCCGGGGGATCTTATCGAGGCCGCGCGCTCTTTCGGCGCCAGCCCGCGCCAGATGCTGTTTAAAGTCCAGTTACCGCTGGCGATGCCGACCATTATGGCCGGGGTTAACCAGACGCTGATGCTGGCGCTGTCGATGGTGGTGATCGCGTCCATGATTGCCGTCGGCGGCCTGGGCCAGATGGTTCTGCGTGGGATTGGCCGACTCGACATGGGGCTGGCCTCGGTGGGCGGAGCCGGCATTGTTATCCTGGCGATTATTCTCGACCGCCTGACCCAGGCGGTGGGGCGCGACTCGCGCAGCCGCGGCAACCGCCGCTGGTACACCACCGGACCGCTGGGCCTGCTGACCCGTCCATTCATCAAATAAAAGCCGCGGCGGCATCGGTGCCGCCCGCTTTCTTTCATCACACAACAAAAGGAATAACGATGCGACATAGTGTTATTTTTGCCACAGCCTTTGCCACACTCGTTTCCACCAGCGCTCTGGCGGCCGATCTGCCGGGTAAAGGCATTACCGTACAGCCGATTCAGAGCACCATTTCGGAAGAGACTTTCCAGACATTACTGGTCAGCCGCGCGCTGGAGAAACTGGGTTATACCGTCAACAAGCCGAGTGAAGTGGACTACAACGTCGGCTATACCTCAATTGCCTCTGGCGATGCCACTTTTACCGCTGTGAACTGGCAGCCCCTGCATGACGATATGTATGCCGCGGCCGGCGGAGATCAAAAGTTTTATCGCGAGGGTGATTTTGTTACCGGCGCCGCGCAGGGTTACCTGATGGATAAAAAAACCGCCGAGCAGTATCACATCAAGAGTATCGATCAACTGAAAGATCCGCAGCTCGCGAAGTTATTTGATACTAACGGCGATGGCAAAGCCGATCTGACCGGTTGTACGCCGGGCTGGGGCTGCGAAGCGGTGATTAATCACCAGATAAAGGCCTTTGGTCTGAGTGATACGGTGACGCACAACCAGGGGAACTACGCGGCGATGATGGCCGATACCATCACCCGCTTTAAAGAGGGCAAACCGGTTGTTTACTATACCTGGACCCCGTACTGGGTGAGCGACATTCTCAAGCCGGGTAAAGATGTAGTCTGGCTACAGGTACCGTTCTCTTCCATGCCGGGCGAACAGAAAGACATTGATACTAAACTGCCCAACGGCGCGAACTATGGTTTCCCGGTGAACACCATGCATATTGTCGCCAATAAAGCCTGGGCGGAGAAAAACCCGGCGGCCGCGAAGCTGTTTTCAATCATCAAGCTGCCGATTGCCGATATCAACGCTCAGAATGCGATGATGCATAACGGTAAGGCATCGGAAGCGGATATTCAGGGCCACGTTGACGGCTGGATTAAGGCGCACCAGGCACAGTTTGATGGCTGGGTGAACGAGGCGCTGTCGGCGCAATAAGTTTGGTTGGGGGAGGCGGGGCTTCCCCTTTTCCCCTTCTTTTCTTTGTTCCTTATCTGTGCGCGCTGTATATCGTGGTTTCCTCCACTCCCGGCCTTATCCCGCGGATCGGGTATGGCTCGACGTTCCTGTGCGGTATGCCAGTTAGCATCTGTTTTTTCGTTCAGGCGGTGAGTCTGATGTGAGCCCCATCTCCGCTTTTTCCGTTCATGGTGTCAGTCGGGAATCTGTCTGATGCACCGC
>NZ_LLXO01000054.1 GCF_001484765.1 Entomohabitans teleogrylli
CAACCTTTCAAGGTCATATGTCAGATCAAGTCGCGACTAATACATCTTAGTATCACAAACTTTAGCCATCTCTTTTTCGCTGGTTATATGAGTAAGCAACATTTGCAGGTCTGAAGCATCTCCCGATTTTAATAAATCACCGTAACGTTCAGCTACAAATTCGGCAAGTTGCCCTTCCTCCATTTCCCCTTTCCAGTCAATGGATTCAATAATTCCTTCATACTGGAGGATACTGATGAAAACTTCACGACTCAAGACGCCGTTGGTTAGGTCGCCTTCGGTGTCATCTATAATATCCTTTGTAACCGTAAAATAATTGTCCTCGTTTGGACCTGTCCAAAGTTCCGGAGTTTCCAGGGTTGCCAGAAAAGCATGCCATTCAGTTTCATATTCTTTCAGCAGAATATTCGCCAACATGTTGAGCTCTTCCATTTCATCATCATCCCAGATGATTTCAAAATCCATTATTCCCTCCCTGCGGTTATTCAAGTTTAAATTATACTTTACAGAGAAGAGATGAAAATATCTACTCTTCGACGCTTTCACGAATAGGTTTCACCGGCATTACTTTCACCTGTTTAATCATATTCTCCTGAACATCAAGAATATCGATATCGTACTGTTCGATACGTACGCGCCTGCCTGGGGCAGGGATCTCTTCGAGGGCTTCAAGGATGATGCCGTTAATTGTCCGCGCTTCATCTTCCGGCAGATGCCAGTTAAACGCTTTATTGATTTCCCGTACGTTGGCGGTACCGTCAATAATTACCGAACCGTCGTTAAGCGGTGTGACCTCTTCGGCAAGCGTCGGCGACATGGACGTGGTGAAATCCCCGACAATCTCTTCGAGGATGTCTTCTACCGTGACCAGCCCCTGGATATCGCCGTATTCGTCGACAACCAGGCCTACTTTCTTTTTATTGCGCTGGAATTTAACCAACTGGATACTGAGCGGCGTGCCTTCCGGGACATAATAGATTTCGTCGGCGGCGCGCAGCATCATCTCCTTCGTGAATTCATTTTTATCTGCCATCAGCCGCCAGGCCTCACGTACCCGTAGCATGCTGATCGCATCGTCCAGAGAATCCCGGTATAGCACAATCCGGCCGTGGGGCGAGTGGCTGAGCTGGCGCAGGATAGCTTTCCAGTCGTCGTTGATGTCGATGCCGATGATTTCGTTACGCGGGATCATAATGTCATCAACGGTGACCTTTTCGAGATCCAGTACCGACAGCAGCATATCCTGATTGCGGCGGGAGATTTGCGAGCGTGATTCATTGACGATGGTGCGCAGTTCATCTTTGCTGAGCGCGGCGCTGACGGCCCCGCCCGCCTTTATGCCTATCAGGCGCATCAGCAGGCGGGTGATGATATTCAACAGCCAGACTATCGGCGTCATCAGGGTTTGCAGCGGCGCCAGCAGAAAACTGCTTGGATAAGCGATTTTCTCCGGGTAGAGCGCGGCGATGGATTTCGGCAACACTTCGGCGAAAATCAGCACCACAAAGGTCAGTACCCCGGTGGCAATAGCCACGCCGGCGTCGCCGTACAGGCGGATCCCGACAATGGTCGCCAGCGCCGAGGCCAGAATATTGACCAGGTTATTGCCGATCAGCACCAGGCTAATCAAGCGATCCGGGGTGCGCAGTAGCTTTTCAACCCGCCGGGCAGATCGATTGCCCTGCCTGGCCAGATGGCGCAGGCGATAACGGTTGATCATCATCATGCCGGTTTCAGAACCGGAGAAATAGGCGGAAATCACCACCATAACGATCAGTGTGATGATCAGTGTAGTGGTTGAGATGTGTTCCAAAAGGACATCCTTTGTGAGTGATAGCCTCAGCCGGCGAATTGTTGAACCAGCCGACTACCAAAGTAGGCCAGTGTCAGGATCAGGGCTCCGGCAACGTTGAACCACACCACGCGGCGACCGCGCCAGCCTTCATGGTAGTGTCCCCATAACAGGATGATATAGACAAACCATGCCAGAATGGAAAGGATGGCCTTGTCGGCATTTTCCAGACTGAACAAATTCTGCATATAAAACAATCCGGTACACAGCGTCAGGGTCAGCAGTACTACGCCAATCTGGGTGATGTGAAACATTTTGCGCTCAATGCTCATCAGGGGAGGCATGTCGGCGCTGAAGGCCAGCTTTTTGTTTTTCAACTGATAGTCAATCCATGCCAGCTGTAGCGCATAGAGAGCGGCAATGATCAGCGTGGCGTAGGCGAAAAGCGCCAGGCCAATATGCACCATCATGCCCGGGGTGCCTTCCAGGTGGGTAATAAACTCATTGGGCATAAAGGTTGCCAGCGCCAGGTTTATCAGCGCGAAGGCGTAGACCACCGGCAACAGTAGCCAGCCGCGGTTGCGCGAGGCGACAATCGTCATCACGGCGCAAATCATCAGACTGACCAACGATCCAACATTAAGCAGACTGAGATTTTGTCCGCCATCCGCCGGGAAAATCCGCGCCTGCAGCGCAATAGCGTGGCAGACCAGCGCCAGCGCGGCAGATAATATCGCCAACCGGCGCCATGCGCTGTTCTTGCGCAACAGCCCGGGAATGATAAACGCCAGGCTGGCAGAATAGGCAATCAATGCGATAAGAGCGAAAACAGGCATATACAGGTGTCGATCGTGAGTCAGAGACGAAAAAACAGTATAACGTTATGCGGCGCCTGCTCCAACCGTTGACTTGCATCACACGACTGTCGCTTCATGATATACTCGGCGCAATTCGGATTAATGTCGCTTCGGCGGCCTCTGTTATCACCCTGGATACTTGCAATGTTTGATAATTTAACTGACCGCCTGTCGCGCACGCTGCGCAATATTAGCGGCCGCGGGCGCCTGACTGAAGAAAATATCAAAGAAACCCTGCGCGAAGTGCGCATGGCGCTGCTGGAAGCGGACGTTGCGCTGCCGGTGGTGCGTGATTTTATTAATCGCGTTAAAGAAAAAGCTGTTGGCCATGAGGTGAATAAAAGCCTGACCCCGGGCCAGGAGTTCGTCAAAATCGTCCGCGACGAACTGGTGTCGGCCATGGGGGAAGAGAATACCTCCCTGAATCTGGCTGCCCAGCCGCCGGCGGTGGTGTTGATGGCGGGTCTGCAGGGGGCGGGTAAAACTACCAGCGTCGGCAAGCTGGGGAAATTCCTGCGCGAAAAGCAGAAAAAGAAAGTACTGGTGGTTTCCGCGGACGTTTATCGTCCGGCGGCGATTAAGCAACTGGAAACGCTGGCCCAGCAGGTTGGCGTCGACTTTTTTCCCTCTGATGTCGGGCAGAAGCCGGTCGATATCGTTACGGCGGCGCTGAAAGAAGCGAAGCTGAAGTTTTACGACGTGCTGCTGGTGGATACCGCCGGCCGATTGCACGTCGATGAAGCGATGATGGATGAAATCAAGCAGGTTCACTCGGCGATCAATCCGGTGGAAACCCTGTTTGTGGTGGATGCGATGACCGGCCAGGACGCCGCTAATACCGCGAAAGCCTTCAACGAAGCGCTGCCGCTCACCGGGGTGGTGCTCACCAAGGTAGATGGCGATGCCCGCGGCGGCGCGGCGCTCTCTATTCGCCATATTACCGGCAAACCGATTAAGTTTCTTGGCGTCGGTGAAAAGACCGAGGCGCTGGAGCCGTTCCATCCGGACCGTATCGCTTCGCGTATCCTCGGTATGGGGGACGTGCTCTCCCTGATTGAAGATATTGAAAGTAAAGTCGACCGCGCGCAGGCGGAGAAGCTGGCCAATAAACTGAAAAAGGGCGACGGCTTCGATCTCACCGACTTCCTGGAGCAATTGCGCCAGATGAAGAATATGGGCGGTATGGCGAGCCTGATGGGTAAGCTGCCGGGTATGGGGCAGATTCCGGATAACGTGAAATCGCAGATGGATGACAAAGTGCTGGTGCGTATGGAGGCGATTATCAATTCCATGACCCTGAAAGAGCGCGCCCATCCGGATATTATTAAGGGTTCGCGCAAGCGTCGTATCGCCGCCGGCTGCGGTATGCAGGTGCAGGATGTTAACCGTCTGCTGAAACAGTTCGATGATATGCAGCGGATGATGAAGAAAATGAAAAAAGGCGGGCTGGCGAAGATGATGCGCGGTATGAAGGGGATGATGCCGCCGGGCTTCCCGGGGCGCTAATCCTGCCGACCGGCTTATTTGCCATCTTTGACGTCAGGGCGCGCTCCGCTTTTTGCGCACACGCCGCGACGCCACACTGTCGGTAACGGCAATGCCCTGGAACCAGGTAAAAGCACATGTTGATTGCTTTTTGCCTGGAAATCAGTAAAATTTTCGGGCTTTTAATATGACGCCGGGCTCCGTTCCTCGATGGGGCCCGGTTGTTCTATTCACACATGAGGATGTTATGGTAACTATTCGTTTAGCACGTCACGGCTCTAAAAAGCGCCCGTTCTACCAGGTTGTCGTCACTGACAGCCGTAATGCGCGTAATGGTCGCTTTATTGAGCGCGTTGGTTTCTTCAACCCGATCGCCAGCGAAAAAGAAGAAGGCTCTCGCCTGAATCTGGATCGTATTGAGCACTGGGTTAGCCAGGGCGCAACCGTATCTGATCGCGTTTCTACGCTGATCAAAGCAGCAAAAAAAGCCGCTTAATCTGTCACGGTGGTCATGATGAGCAAGCAACACAGCACCGCCCAGCCGCCCGTTAATCCCATTGTTCTGGGGAAAATGGGGTCTGCGTACGGTATTCGTGGTTGGCTCAGAGTGTTTTCCTCCACCGAAGACGCCGAAAGCATTTTTGACTACCAGCCCTGGTTTATCCAGAAAGGGAGTCAGTGGCAACCGGTCGAGCTGGAAAGCTGGCGGTACCACAATCAGGATCTGATCATCAAGCTGAAAGGCGTTGACGATCGGGACATGGCGAATCAGTTTACTAATAATGAAATTATGGTAGACGCGTCATGCCTGCCGGAGCTCGAAGACGGGGATTACTACTGGAAAGACCTGATGGGCTGCCAGGTAGTGACTCAGCAGGGCTATAACCTCGGTAAAGTCACTGACATGATGGAAACCGGGTCAAATGACGTACTCGTCATTAAGGCAAACCTGAAAGATGCATTTGGTATCAAGGAGCGGTTGGTTCCGTTCCTCGATGGGCAGGTTATCAAGAAAGTCGATCTCGCTACTCGGACCATCGAAGTAGACTGGGATCCTGGTTTTTAACCTCCGGTTAATACGGTAGTCAGACGGCACAATGGGGATTGGCTTGTGTTTATTGGTATAGTCAGCCTGTTTCCTGAGATGTTCCGCGCTATTACCGATTACGGGGTAACTGGCCGGGCAGTAAAAAATGGCCTGCTGAGCATCCAGAGCTGGAGTCCCCGGGACTTCACGCACGACAGGCACCGCACCGTGGACGAACGTCCATACGGCGGCGGACCGGGGATGCTGATGATGGTGCAACCCTTACGGGACGCCATTCACGCAGCGAAAGCCGCGGCGGGCGAAGGCGCGAAAGTGATATATCTTTCACCTCAGGGACGCAAGCTGGATCAGGCGGGCGTCAGCGAGCTGGCGGCGAATCAGAAGCTGATTCTGGTTTGTGGTCGCTACGAGGGGATAGACGAGCGCGTTATCCAGACCGAAATTGACGAAGAGTGGTCAATCGGGGATTACGTACTCAGCGGTGGTGAGTTACCGGCAATGACGCTGATTGACTCTGTCGCCCGGTTCATTCCGGGGGTATTGGGCCATGAAGCATCCGCAGCGGAAGATTCCTTTGCGGAGGGGTTGCTGGATTGCCCGCACTATACCCGGCCTGAAGTGCTGGAAGGGATGGAAGTACCGGCAGTGTTACTGTCAGGAAACCATGCCGAGATACGTCGCTGGCGTTTGAAGCAGTCGCTGGGCCGTACCTGGCTTAGAAGACCTGAACTTTTGGAAAACCTGGCTCTGACTGAAGAGCAAGCAAAGTTGCTGGCAGAGTTCAAAACTGAACACGAGCAGCAGCATAAACATGATGGGTATGGCGAAGCCTGAGGCTGCCTCCCGATATATCAGTTTACCCAGGATAAGAGATTAAATTATGAGCAACATTATTAAGCAACTTGAACAAGAGCAGATGAAGCAGGACGTACCTTCCTTCCGTCCGGGTGATACCGTGGAAGTGAAAGTATGGGTTGTTGAAGGTTCCAAAAAACGTCTGCAGGCATTCGAGGGCGTGGTTATCGCTATTCGTAACCGCGGTCTGCATTCTGCATTCACTGTTCGCAAAATTTCTAACGGCGAAGGCGTTGAGCGTGTCTTCCAGACTCACTCTCCGGTTGTTGACAGCATCACTGTCAAACGTCGTGGTGCCGTTCGTAAAGCTAAACTGTACTACCTGCGTGAGCGTACCGGTAAGTCTGCTCGTATCAAAGAGCGTCTTAACTAAGATCGCGCAATCGACATCCCTGAAAAAAGCCTGGCGTTTGCCAGGCTTTTTTTTGCCTAAAGTCAGGGAGCGCTGATAACAATCGCTACCCGGCGATTTTCCGCCCGGCCGGTGCTGGTTTTATTGCTGGCGACAGGGAACTGCTTGCCTAAGCCGCGAGTCGTGAGGTTGTCGCGCGGAACCTGAGCTCCTGCCGCCCAGACATCGGCTACGGCATTGGCGCGTTTCAGGGACAGAGCGACGTTATACTCATCTTCCCCGTAGTTATCGGTATGGCCGTCCATTCGGGCGTGTTTCAGGCCGGTGGCAGAAAGCCGGGCGGCCATATTGCGTATCCGGGTATCACTTTCCGTCTGCAACTGGTACTGGTTTTTACCGAACAGGATTTTATCCGACAGACCCAGCGACCAGTCGCTGTCCTTTTCAACAAAACCGAAGGATTGCATGGCGGCAATTTGTTGCGGGGAGAATTTCCCCACAGGTGTGTTCTGGCATCCGCTGAGCGCAAGGGTGGAAAAAAGTAATGCCGTGCAGCTGGCAGCTAATTTCATCAGTCATTCCTTATTCATCTGAGGACGCCGTCTGACGCCTTTTCTTTTCGATATACATTCTTCGGTCGGCGGTCTCCATCAGGCTTTCCGGGGTAGCATCTTCGGAAAACAGGGCGTGTCCTACGCTGAGCGACATGGTGGCGTAATGGCCGTCGGACAGCGCAATAGGTTGATTCATCGCGGCCTTCAGAGACGCCATTATCCGCTGCACATCCCCGGGATGTTGCAGCCCGGTGAGCAGCATCGCAAATTCATCGCCGCCCAGACGATAGGCTTTCCCCTTTTTGCCAAGAAAGACCAATAAGCGCCGGGCGGTCTCTATCAGTACCAGATCGCCGGCAGCGTGCCCCCAGGTATCGTTAATGAATTTGAAATTATCACCATCCATAAATAGCAGGGCGCAATGGGATTTTTGCTGTGGATTGCGCATCAGCCGGTTCAGCGCGTGACGAAAGGCGGTTCGGTTTGCCAGCCCGGTCAGCGAATCGTGCATAGCCGTTTTCATCAGGGAGTCATTGCGGCGCTGGAGCTGGAGCTGCCACTCCTCCATCTCCGTCAGCAGGCTGTTAAAATCCTGCGCGAATGTATGAAATTCTTCGATCCTTTCCGGCGATACCCGGCGTGAGAAATTGCGGTTGGTTCGTACGTCATGCACCACATCGGTAATATTCTGTAGCGCCATGACCAGCCCGTGGTGCAAATAGCGAGTGATGCTCAGAGAGATAAAAGAAGCCAGCAGTAGACATGTGGTAAGGACACCCAGAGAGAGCCAGACAAAGTGAGTAATGATGTCATCGGTACCGGTGAGCTGCATTTCGCCGACGGCGACGCCGTTGTGGTAAATCGTCTGGCTTACCGGAGTGGGGTAGAGCCAGTGGCTGACGGTGCTCTCAACCATACCTGGATTAGCACGCGTATCCTGCGTCCAGTGGGTCAGTTCCTGCCCCTGGCTGTCAAAAATCACCGCACGACGGAATTGCCCCTGCCTGCCAAGGGTGGTCAGGGTGTTGTGAGCGGCCTGGGCATCCCGGAACACCACGGCAGCCTCCAGACTGTGGCTGACTGTTGAACTGAGCAATTGTAGGTTTTTCTGGGCATACTGTTTCAGGGTTAACAGCGATGCAGCGCAAAGGAGTAGCCAGACGATGGTCATGGTGATGACCACGCTAATCATACTGATGCGTCTCAGGGTTCGTTTGAACGTTGGACGCGGTGTCGCAACCGGTACCTTATTCATGGTGATTATTCCGTTCTCGTGCCAGCATTAATACGTCCGGACTCACACGTATGCCGCTACGCGTCAGGGAGTCAAGATTGACGGAGAAGCTGACTTGTCCTGGTTTAATATTCAGGCAGAACGCGCTGCCAATTAAACATTCCGGATTATTTTCAGCAATTAATAACAGCGGGTGCGGTGAAAGTTGCTCAAGTAATTGCATTTGCTGTTGCGGTGTTTCTCGCCCGAAATAAAAGCCATCACAGTGCGCGCTGGCGACCAGAGCGATATTGTTAACTGGTACGGCGGTATAGTTTTGCTGCGCGGCCTCTGAAGAAGGTGAGCTCAGAGCGTCTGCGTAGGATGACGATGAAAAAATGCACAGTCGCGGAAGCCGGTTTGACAAGCCAGGCCAGCGTGTATAGCTGACGATGCCATTAACAATAGTACGGACGGAATTTGCGACAGCTGTATTTTCAGCCGCGTATACCGATGGCCATATGGGAAAAGCCGCTACGGAGATGAAAATTATCCCGTGTAAAAAAAAGCGCATAGCAAAACAGATTCCACGCTAAGGATCGCGATATACCTGGGTGGCGTCCGTTGTCATCATCAGGTGCGATGTTAATGCTTGCATGCCGGGCGATCGGGCAGCGGCAGAAAGCGACAGATTATGCTGGTGATTAGTAAACAAAAATATAGCGCGTTATTTTCGCGGGAGAATATTTTTATCCAGCGTGATATTTACCGAGCGCAAAATAATATAGAAGTAGAAAATTCTTAATGCCAGCGAACTATGACATTTTAAGGACCTGCTTTTCAACCCGTTAAGGATAACTTTTCCTTATTGTAAATTTAAGTTTACGATTTTGCTGTAATCATGGCTTGAATAAAGCTTTCAAGTATTTTTGTACAATAATGTTTACGTATTATGGATTGATTTATTTACTTGGTGTGGTAAGGTTAACCCACCTCTGAGAGGTAACGACAATCGCAAACGAGCTAAATTAAGGATCGCCACCATGCAAAAAGACGCGCTGAACAATATCAATATTTCCGATGAACAGGTCATGATCACCCCGGCACAACTGAAAGCCGAGCTTCCTTTATCCGCCGGACAGGAAGCGCAGATCGCCCATTCCCGTAAAACCATCTCCGATATTATTGCCGGACGCGATCCGCGCCTGCTGGTGGTGTGTGGACCTTGCTCAATCCACGATCCCGAAGCCGCGATTGATTATGCTCGTCGTTTTAAAGCCCTGTCGGAACAGGTCAGCGATAGTCTTTACCTTGTTATGCGCGTCTATTTTGAGAAACCTCGTACCACCGTTGGCTGGAAAGGGTTAATTAATGATCCCCATATGGACGGTTCGTTTGATGTTGAAGCCGGGTTGAAGATTGCGCGTCGGCTGTTGCTGGAACTGGTCGATATGGGCCTTCCGTTGGCGACGGAAGCGCTGGATCCCAACAGTCCGCAGTATCTGGGCGACTTGTTCAGCTGGTCGGCAATTGGCGCGCGTACGACGGAATCCCAGACCCACCGTGAAATGGCGTCAGGTCTTTCTATGCCGGTAGGGTTTAAAAACGGAACCGATGGCAGTCTGGCGACAGCGATCAACGCGATGCGTGCCGCCGCGATGCCGCACCGTTTTGTCGGCATTAATCAGGCCGGCCAGGTGAGTCTGTTGCAGACCCAGGGTAATCCTGACGGACATGTGATTCTGCGCGGCGGTAAAGCGCCTAATTACAGCCCGCAAGATGTTGCTCAGTGTGAACAAGAGATGCAACAGGCGGGACTGCGCCCGGCGTTGATGATAGATTGCAGTCATGGCAATTCTAATAAAGACTATCGTCGTCAACCCGGCGTTGCTGAGTCTGCTGTTGCCCAAATTCGAGACGGGAATCGTTCGATTATTGGTTTGATGATTGAAAGCCACATCAACGAAGGCAATCAATCTTCCGAGCAGCCGCGTAGCGAGATGAAATATGGCGTCTCTGTGACCGATGCCTGCATCAACTGGGAAGCGACCGAAGCGTTATTACGCCAGATCCATCAGGATCTGAATGGTCAGTTAAAGGAACGAGCGGCTTAAGAGGTTTATCATGGTGGCAGAATTGACCGCCCTGCGCGATCAAATTGATGAGGTAGATAAGGCTTTGCTGGGGCTGCTGGCCCGTCGTCTGGAGCTGGTAGCCGAAGTGGGTGAAGTAAAAAGCCGCTATGGCCTGCCCATTTATGTACCAGAACGAGAGGCGTCCATGCTGGCGTCGCGTCGTCAGGAGGCGCGAAATCTCGGGGTGCCGGAGGATCTTATCGAAGATGTGTTGCGCCGGGTAATGCGTGAATCCTACACCAGCGAGAATGACAAGGGGTTTAAAACGCTGCGTCCGTCGCTTCGGCCGGTTGTGATTGTCGGCGGTGGCGGCCAGATGGGCGGGCTGTTCGGTAAAATGCTTAGTTTGTCCGGGTATCAGGTACGAACCCTGGAACAGGGGGACTGGGAGAGGGCGGACGAGTTACTCCACGATGCCGGCATGGTGATTGTCAGTGTGCCGATTCACATTACCGAGCAGGTTATCGCCCGGCTTCCGACGTTGCCGGATGACTGCATTCTGGTGGATCTGGCGTCGGTGAAAAACGGCCCGCTGCAGGCGATGCTGGCGGCGCACAGCGGCCCGGTACTCGGGCTGCATCCCATGTTCGGACCGGACAGCGGTAGCCTGGCCAAACAGGTAGTGGTGTACTGTGACGGACGTCAGCCGGAAGCCTACCAGTGGTTTCTGGAGCAAATCCAGGTCTGGGGCGCGCGGTTGCACCGCATCAGCGCCGTGGAACATGACCAGAATATGGCGTTTATTCAGGCGCTGCGCCACTTTGCCACTTTCGCCTACGGTTTGCACCTTGCGGAAGAGAATGTGCAACTGGAGCAACTGTTGGCTTTGTCCTCGCCGATTTATCGTCTCGAACTGGCGATGGTTGGTCGGCTATTCGCTCAGGATCCCGGGCTGTATGCCGATATCATCATGGCCTCCGGGGATAATCTGGCGTTGATCAAGCGCTATTATCAGCGTTTCGGCGAAGCCATCGGGCTGCTGGAAAAAGGCGATAAACAGGCATTTATTGACAGTTTCCGCAAGGTTGAGCACTGGTTTGGCGATTATGCGCAACGCTTCCAGAGTGAAAGTCGTTCGTTGTTGCGCCAGGCGAACGATAGCCGACAGTAATTTCAGGATATGCTATACCCAAAAGCCAGCGCGAGTTCGCTGGCTTTTTTGTGTCTTAAATCAGCGAACATTGTTATGCAGCCGCGATGACTACGGGTACCGGAATGACCGTTCCGGGACGCTATTTTCTGGCTGGATGGGCGCGGAGGGTTGCCAAAGCCCCCCTTTCGGGAGGCGATAGCGGGTTAATCCTCAGGCGGGATTGACCGGGACAACGTTTTCGCTCGGGTAGCAGCCCAGCACTTTCATCGAACGGGTTATCTCTCCCAGCTCTTTCAGAGCCTGCTGCATTATCGGGTCCTGCAGGTTGGCCTGGATATCGAGGTAAAACATCTCTTCCCACGGGTTGCCGTGAATCGGACGCGACTCCAGCTTTGTCATAATCAGGTCGTGATTGCGCAGTACCAGCAGCGCTTCAACCAGCGCACCGGCCTGCTGCCCGGTGGCCATTAATAGCGTGGTTTTGGCCGGTACCTGATCGGAAACGTTTATCGCTTTACGGGCCAACACCAGGAAGCGGGTGATATTTTGCTGTTGATTGGCGAGTATCCGCTCTACCACCTGCAGGCCATAGAGCGCGCCGCCAGCTTCGCTACCCAGCGCGGCAACGTGTGGGGAGCGCGCCTGCGCCACTTTTTCCATTGCAGCGGAAGTACTCTCGCAGTATTCAATTTTCCACTGGGGATAGCGGCTCAGGAACTGGCTGCACTGCTGAAATGGCTGCGGGTGACTGTAGACGGTCCGAATGTTGTCCAGATCCGTTGAGGCTGATACCAGCAGGCAGTGCTCAATAGGTACGGTCATCTCGCCAACGATGGACAGACTGGTATGTTGTAGCAAATCGTAGACGTCGTTGATGGCGCCTGAGCTGGTGTTTTCAATGGGGACAACGGCATAGTCGGCCTGGCCGGTCTCAACCTGGTTAAAAATGTCGTGGAATTTGCTGCAGCCGCTTTCGATAAATTGTTCAAAGTGGCGGGCTGCATACTGGCGCGCGGCAAGATGCGAATAGGAGCCCTTCGGACCCAGAAAAGCGACGCGGGCCGAGTGCGGGTTCGTCTGGTTCAGATGATGCTGGAGCAGTGTCTGCTGCGTCAGCACCGAGTCTTCAATGATTAACTGAAACAGACGGGTGATGTAGTGAGCGTCAAGCTGGTGGATTTTTCCGAGGCTAATCAGGCGTTCCAGTAAATCGCGCTCTCTGTCGATGTCACGTACCGGACGGTGGGAGGCCAGTTTCGCTTTGCCGACCTCGACGGCCAGTCCCCGGCGTTCTGCCAGCAACGCCAGTAATTTTTCATCCAGGGCACTGATTTTATCGCGCAATGCCAGCAAAGGGTTTTCCGGGGTCATACTCGCTACCTTCTTATTGTATGGTGTTCTGCCCATAAAAAAGGCCTCCGTTTCGGGAGGCCTGTTTATTCGTCTTCGCATTCTCTGTCACATGACGAATCGCCTCCCGTTCAGGGGAAGGTAAAAAAGAATGCGAAGAAGAACGAACGATGTTGCATGGCGGTTTCCTGATAAAGTCTGTTGATTAAGGTAACGGCACTCTTTTCCTTCTGTCAATAAAAAACGCGCCTCGACGGCGCGTTGCACTGGGTGGAGGAGAGTAAAATTATTCTTCGGCCAGCGTGGCATCTTTTACCGATGCGCTGCTGCGACGTGCTTCACCTTTGTGCTGTACTTTGTTGAGCTGGCGCTCCAGCTTGCCAATCAGCTCATTGATCGCGGTATACATATCTTCATGTTTAGCGCTGGCGACCAGTTGCCCGTTCGGCGTGTTAATCGTGGCATCAGCCACAAAGCCTTTCGGCTCTTTCGACAAGACGATGTGCGGATTAATTAAATGCGTTTGCCATTTGTCCAGTTTAGCGAGACGGTCTGCGACGTGCTGGCGGATAGCCGGGGTGATGTCCATCTGTTTACTGGTAATGTTCATTGTCATAAAAGTTACCTCGTGTCTTTACCGTCTTGGTGATTTCAGCATACCTTTCCTGGTGTCAAGATGTGTGATTTAAATCACGTTATTTTGTCACTTTTTGTCAATGGTATCTTTTTGTGAGTCAGGACAGGATCCGATTATTTTTACCTTGCAGCGGTTAAAAATAGCCGCCATATTTAACAGGATCATTTCCGGCTAAAGCGTTTCAGCGCACATTTAGCGGATATAAAAACGGCGACCCTGGGTCGCCGTTGTGCATTGAATTGTATGAAAAATCAGGTGTTGCTGCTGTTAGCCGCAATAATTTTTGCGACTTTCTCCGCCTGGCTGGTCATCTGCATCTGCCGGTAGGCGTTTTCCATCAGTTTCAGGCCGTCGCGCGTGGCCTGAGTATCCGGGTAATTTTGCAACATCCCATCCACACGATTGACGACTGCCACCCAGGCGCCGCGTTTGGTGTAATATTCCGCCACGGAAAGTTCATACTTCGCCAGACGATCTTTCAGGTAAACCAGACGTTTGGTGGCGTCTGTGACATACTGGCTGTTCGGGTAACCGCGCACCAGGCGAGAAAAATCGCTAAAAGCGGCCCGGGCGTGTTGCGGATCGCGGTCGGAGCGGTCAACGCCAAAGAAGCCCTGTAGCGCACTGTCATCCAGCGCCATATTGGTCAGACCGCGCATGTATACCACGTAGTCGATGTTGGGGTGCGTCGGATTAAGGCGCATAAA
This sequence comes from Entomohabitans teleogrylli, assembly GCF_001484765.1. Taxonomy (GTDB): domain Bacteria; phylum Pseudomonadota; class Gammaproteobacteria; order Enterobacterales; family Enterobacteriaceae; genus Entomohabitans; species Entomohabitans teleogrylli. The sequence continues at coordinate 14,079 of NZ_LLXO01000054.1, forward strand.
GCGGTCAATCGCCGCCTGTGCCAGCGGTAAGTCGGCATTTTTGTAATAAGCGTAGATCAGATCTAACTGAACCTGCTGAGAGTACGGCCCAAACGGATAGCGGTTATCCAGCGCTTCCAGTTGCGTTATCGCGGCTTTCCAGTTACCGTCCTGCAGTTTTTGCTGGGCGGTCGCATAGATTTCAGAAGGCGGACTATCAGGAACCTCTTCTTTGGAGCCGGAGCAACCCGCCAAAGCCAGGCTCAGTGTGGCGACAGCCACCAGATATTTCATGCGCGTCATGACGTTTTGACTTTCCTCAGAATGTTATTCCGGGAGACTCTCCGTTAAGCTCCCGATAAAGACCAGCTACAATAGCACACTATATTAAACGGCAAAGCCGTAAAAACCCAAGGTTAACGAAGAAGCTGTCTATGGCACAACTAGTACAACTCACCGCAACGGTATCCGAATCACAACTCGGTCAACGCTTAGATCAGGCTTTGGCCGAATTGTTCCCGGATTATTCGCGTTCGCGCATAAAAGAATGGATCCTCGACCGCCGGGTGCAGGTTAACGGCGCAATTTGCGATAAGCCGAAAGAGAAAGTGTTAGGCGGGGAGAGTGTCGCCATCAATGCGGAAATTGAAGAAGAAGCGCGCTTTGAGCCCCAGGATATCCCTCTGGATATCGTGTATGAGGACGACGATATCCTCGTGATTAACAAACCGCGCGACCTGGTGGTGCATCCCGGGGCCGGTAACCCGGATGGAACAGTACTGAACGCGCTGCTGCATTATTTCCCGCCGATTGCCGATGTGCCGCGTGCCGGTATTGTGCATCGTCTGGATAAAGACACGACCGGCCTGATGGTAGTGGCGAAGACGGTACCGGCGCAAACGCGTCTGGTGGAGTCGCTGCAACTGCGGGAGATCACCCGCGAATATGAGGCGGTCGCCATTGGCCATATGACTGCCGGCGGAACGGTCAGCGAACCAATCAGCCGCCATCCGACAAAGCGTACGCATATGTCGGTACACCCGATGGGTAAACCGGCCGTCACCCATTACCGCATTATGGAGCATTTTCGGGTTCATACCCGCCTGCGCCTGCGCCTGGAAACCGGGCGCACTCACCAGATTCGCGTTCATATGGCGCATATTACCCATCCGCTGGTGGGCGATCCGCTGTATGGCGGCCGTCCACGCCCGCCGAAGGGCGCTTCAGAATCTTTTATCGCCACTCTGCGCAAATTTGATCGCCAGGCGCTGCATGCCACAATGCTACGCTTATATCACCCCATCAGCGGCATCGAGATGGAATGGCATGCGTCTATTCCACAGGACATGGTCGATTTGATCGCCGAGCTGCGCGCTGATTTTGATGCCCATAAGGATGACGTTGACTGGTTATGACTTCGCTAATCGTCCCTGAGTGGCCGCTCCCGCCGGGAGTCGCCGCCTGTAGTTCCACGCGCCACGGTGGCGTTAGCCTGGCGCCGTATCACTCCCTGAATCTGGGGGCCCACTGCGGGGATAACCCGGAGCATGTGGAAGAGAACCGCCGGCGCCTGTTTGCTCAGGGGGGATTGCCGTCAAAACCGGTATGGCTGGAACAGGTACACGGTAAAACGGTGTTGCGGCTGACGGGTGAACCCTACGCAGAGAAACGCGCCGACGCTTCTTACAGCAATACCCGGGGTAGCGTATGCGCTGTTATGACCGCAGATTGTCTGCCAGTGCTATTCTGTAATAGTGCCGGAACGGAAGTGGCAGCCGCCCATGCCGGCTGGCGCGGTTTATGTGAAGGGGTTCTGGAAGAAACAGTGGCTTGCTTTGCCGATCGGCCGCAGAACATCATGGCCTGGCTGGGGCCGGCTATTGGTCCGCAGGCGTTTGAGGTCGGCGCGGAGGTCAGGGAGGCTTTTATGGCGCAGGACGAACAGGCTGCGCTGGCGTTTCGTCCCGTCGGGGAAAAGTACTTCGCGGATATTTATCAACTCGCTCGCCAGCGCCTGGCGAAGGTGGGGGTTGAACGGGTATTCGGTGGGGATCGCTGTACCTGGACCGAATCCGATCATTTTTTCTCTTACCGAAGAGACAGAACAACGGGTCGTATGGCAAGTTTTATTTGGCTGATATAACCTATTGAATCAAGACGATCCAGTGCGGGTAACCAACCTTTCACATAATTATGGTCATTCACCTTGAATAATTGAGGGATGACCTCATTTAATCTCCAGTAGCAAATTTGACCATTTATGGGAGGAGTTATGCGTCTGGATCGTCTTACTAATAAATTCCAGCTTGCTCTCGCCGATGCCCAGTCTCTCGCTCTCGGGCACGACAACCAATTTATTGAACCTCTTCACCTGATGAGCGCATTGCTCAAGCAGGAAGGGGGATCCGTTAGCCCGCTGCTGACGACGGCCGGCGTCAATGTCGGGCAATTACGCACCGCCATTGAACAGGCGCTGAGTCGTCTGCCACAGGTTGAAGGAACCGGTGGAGATGTTCAGCCATCTCAGGATTTAATCCGTACGTTAAATCTGTGCGACAAGCTGGCGCAGAAACAGGGTGACAATTTTATTTCGTCAGAACTCTTTGTCCTGGCGGCGCTCGAATCGCGCGGCACGTTAGCTGACTTATTAAAAGCGGCAGGGGCGACTACCGCGAAAGTCACGCAGGCGATTGAGCAAGTGCGCGGAGGTGAAAGCGTGAACGATCAAAATGCCGAAGACCAGCGTCAGGCATTGAAAAAATACACGGTCGATCTGACTGAGCGGGCCGAACAGGGCAAGCTGGATCCGGTGATCGGTCGTGATGAAGAAATTCGTCGTACTATCCAGGTACTGCAGCGTCGTACCAAAAATAACCCGGTACTGATTGGTGAACCGGGCGTGGGTAAAACCGCGATTGTCGAAGGACTCGCCCAGCGTATTATCAATGGTGAAGTTCCCGAAGGGCTGAAAGGCCGGCGGGTACTGGCGCTGGATATGGGGGCGTTGGTCGCCGGCGCGAAATACCGCGGGGAATTCGAAGAGCGCCTGAAAGGGGTTCTGAATGACCTTTCAAAACAGGAAGGCAATGTCATCCTGTTTATTGATGAATTACATACCATGGTCGGCGCCGGTAAAGCCGATGGCGCGATGGATGCCGGCAATATGCTGAAACCGGCCCTGGCGCGCGGTGAGTTGCATTGCGTGGGCGCCACGACGCTGGACGAATACCGCCAGTACATTGAGAAAGACGCCGCTCTGGAACGCCGCTTCCAGAAAGTGTTTGTCGCTGAGCCTTCGGTGGAAGATACCATCGCGATTCTGCGTGGTCTGAAAGAGCGTTATGAACTGCATCACCATGTGCAGATTACCGACCCGGCGATTGTGGCGGCGGCGACCTTATCTCACCGCTACATCTCCGATCGGCAGTTGCCGGATAAAGCTATCGATCTGATCGATGAAGCAGCGTCCAGTATTCGCATGCAGATCGATTCAAAACCGGAAGAATTGGATCGTCTCGATCGTCGTATCATCCAGTTAAAACTGGAGCAGCAGGCGCTGAAGAAAGAGTCCGACGAGGCCAGCCTGAAACGTCTGGATATGCTTAATGAAGAGTTGGCGGACAAAGAACGCCAGTATTCTGAGTTAGAAGAGGAGTGGAAGGCCGAGAAAGCGTCGCTGTCGGGAACCCAAACCATCAAGGCCGAGCTGGAACAGGCGAAGATTGCTATTGAGCAGGCGCGCCGGGTTGGTGATTTGGCGCGAATGTCTGAACTGCAGTACGGCAAGATCCCTGAGCTGGAAAAACAACTGGCGGCGGCAACCCAGTCCGAAGGGAAAACCATGCGTCTGCTGCGCAATAAAGTGACCGATGCGGAGATCGCTGAAGTGTTGGCGCGCTGGACCGGTATTCCGGTGTCGCGCATGCTGGAAAGTGAACGCGATAAACTGTTACGCATGGAAGATGAATTGCATCAGCGGGTTATCGGCCAGAATGAAGCGGTTGAGGCGGTTTCGAACGCGATCCGCCGTAGCCGAGCCGGGCTGTCCGATCCTAATCGACCCATAGGTTCATTCCTGTTCCTGGGGCCGACCGGGGTTGGTAAAACAGAACTGTGTAAGGCGCTGGCTAATTTCATGTTTGACAGCGATGATGCGATGGTGCGTATCGATATGTCTGAATTTATGGAGAAACATTCGGTATCGCGCCTGGTCGGGGCGCCTCCGGGATATGTTGGCTATGAGGAGGGGGGCTATCTGACCGAAGCGGTACGCCGTCGCCCTTACTCTGTCATTCTGCTGGATGAAGTGGAAAAAGCGCACCCGGATGTTTTCAATATTTTGTTGCAGGTGCTTGATGATGGGCGCCTGACGGATGGCCAGGGGAGAACGGTCGACTTCCGTAATACGGTGGTCATCATGACATCCAACCTTGGATCCGATCTGATTCAGGAGCGCTTTGGTGAACTGGATTACGGACATATGAAGGACCTGGTGCTGGGAGTGGTCAGCCATAGCTTCCGGCCGGAGTTCATTAACCGTATTGATGAAGTGGTAGTATTCCATCCGCTGGGTGAACGCCATATCGCTTCCATCGCGCAAATCCAGTTGCAGCGTTTGTACCATCGTCTGGAGGACCGCGGCTATGCTGTGCATATCAGCGACGAGGCGCTGGCGATGCTCAGCCAGAACGGTTATGACCCGGTATACGGTGCTCGTCCGCTGAAACGCGCTATTCAGCAGCAGATTGAGAACCCGCTGGCGCAACAAATTCTTTCCGGCGAACTGGTGCCCGGGAAAACCATCGAGTTGGTGGTGAAAGATGAACGAATCGTTGCTGTGCAGTAAGTAGCGAAGTCGGTGATAACGATCTTAAAACGGACCCTTCGGGGTCCGTTTTCTATTCAGTCTTAACGTTACAGACTATGATTACACTTTGTGTTGTTCTAAAAATGAGCAGTTGAAAGATATTTTTCATTCAGCGCTTGCCAGCGCCAAATTAGGCCCTATAATGCGCCTCCAC
>NZ_KQ947389.1 GCF_001484765.1 Entomohabitans teleogrylli
CCGGCCATCCACAAAAATTGCCGGCGATTTTAAGCCGGATTCAACCCCCCCGCGGTAAAATCGGGGATTTAAAAGGCATGTTTATTGCTGTTAGGGCGTTACCGGAACTTTCAGGAAATAATCGTTTCCAGGTAAGGGCTTTTGTTCTTGTTTTGAGGTTGTTGTAATTTTTTGCAGACTTCCCGCAGACTTCCCGCAGACTTCCCGCAGACTTNCAGACTTCCCGCAGACTTCCCGCAGACTTCCCGCAGACTTACAGCTATTTTTCAAAGAATTAAACCAGTCTTACCGCGACAATGATGCTGCAAACCAGACAATAAAATGGCAGCGGGAAATCCCCCCGTTGGAAATCGCTGTAACGAAGGCCGCGAGACAAGGACCCGGCGCCACGGATGGCGCCGGGAGGGCATGCCGAGACAGGACGTCGAGTCATGCCCGGTCCGTGGGATAAGGCCGGGAGTGGAAGGGACCGCGAAGCGGCGATTTCCGTTGCGGGGCCGCGAGGGGTGTCGGGGAGCGAGCGGGACGCTCCCCGACCCGTTCACTGATGACCGGAGTCAGCAAAAAGCACTAAACATAAAGTGAACGGAAAAGAGCGGAGCTTCAGACTCACTCCAGACTCATCGCGTGAGCGGAAAAAACAGCAACACCACAGACCAATGCCAGCCAGCATACCGCACCAGAACATCGAGTTATGCAGGTCCGCGGGATAAGGCCGGGAGTGGAAGGGACCGCGAAGCGGCGATTTCCGTTGCGGGGCCGCGAGGGGTGTCGGGGAGCGAGCGGGACGCTCCCCGACCCGTTCACTGATGACCGGAGTCAGCAAAAAGCAATAAACATAAAGTGAACGGAAAAAAGCGGAGCTTCAGACTCACTCCAGACTCACCGCGTGAGCGGAAAAAACAGTAACACCACAGACCGATGCCAGCCGGTATACCAAAACAGGACATCAAGTCATACCCGGTCCGCGGGACAAGGCCGGGAGCGGGACGCTCCCCGACCCGTTCACTGATAACCGGAGTCAACAAAGAGCACTAAACATAAAGTGAACGGAAAAAAGCGGAGCTTCAGACTCACATCCGACTCACCGCGTGAGCGGAAAAAACAGCAACACCACATAAGCGCAAAAACAAAAAAACTACCCCCTCCCCAGAGGCACCACCAGTGGCGTTCCCGCCACCGGATCCTCAATAATCATACAGCGCATCCCGTAAATCGCTTCGATCAGCTCCGCGCTGACAATCTCTCCCGGCGCTCCTTCGGCGACAATCTCGCCATCGCGTAACGCGATCAGATGGGTGGCGTAGCGGCAGGCCTGATTCAGATCGTGCAGCACCGCGGCCAGGGTGTATCCCTCGCGGCGGTTCAGATCGCTGAGTAGCTCCATCAAATCAATCTGATGACTGATATCCAGCCAGGTGGTCGGCTCGTCGAGCAGCAGAATCGATGTCTGCTGCGCCAGCACCATGGCGATCCACGCCCGTTGGCGTTGCCCGCCGGATAGCGTATCCACCGGCCGGTCGGCCAGCGCCATCATCCCGGTCGCCTCCATGGCGCGCGCCACCGCCTGCTCATCTTCCTGACGCCAGCGGCTGAACAACGGTTGATGAGGGTAACGCCCGCGCGCCACCAGCTCGCGCACACTGATATCTCCCGGCGCGCTGGCGTTCTGGGCCAGTAGACCGATACGCCGCGCCACCTCTTTGGTGGCCAGTTGTTGAATACTGCCGCCGTCCAGCAACACATCGCCATGCAGCGGCTTCATCAGCCGACTCAGGGTGCGCAGCAGCGTTGATTTCCCGCAGCCGTTAGGCCCGATAATGGCGGTAAATTTCCCTTCCGGCAGCGCCACGGTCATCTCCCGGGCGACAATATGTTTCCCGTAACCCAGCGTCAGCTGTTCGCCGCGCAGGCGGGCTGCGATATCTGCGTTCATCGTTTCCGGGACTCCTGAATCAGTAAAGCAATAAGATAGATCCCCCCCAGGCTGACGGTGACAACGCCTACCGGGAGTTGATAAGGCAGGAACAGGCGCTGAGCGCATAAATCGGCCGCCAGCAGTAGCAGGCCGCCGCACAGCGCAGACTGGAACAGTCCCCAGCGCGCGGTACCGCTGAGGCGCGCGGCGATATGCGGCGCGACCAGTGCAATAAATGAAATCGGGCCGCCCAGCGCAGTAGCGGCGGCGGTAAGGATCACCGCTGTCAACATCAGTAACAGACGCGAGCGCTCCACCGGCACCCCAAGAGCGCAGGCGCTGTCATCGCCCATTTCCAGTAGCCGCAGGCGTCTGACCAACAGCGAGGCGACCAGCAGCGTCACGACAATCAGCGGCGTGGCAGGAAAGATTTTTCCCCAGGTCAGGCCGTTCAACGAACCGGCATACCACAGTCCGGCGGAGAGTGCGGTTTCCAGCGACGCCTGTAACAGCAGCCAGGTATTAAACGCCACCAGCATGGCGCGCATCCCGATACCGATGATAATCAGCCGGAAAGCGTCAATACCGTTGCGCCAGGCGAGCCCCCAGACGGCGAAAGAGGTGAGTATTCCCCCCGCCATCGCCGCGGCGACTACGGCGGAGGTATTCTGGCCGAAGAATACCAGCGCAACCAGTACCCCGCTCCAGGCGCCGGCATTAAAACCCATCACATCGGGACTGCCGAGCGGGTTACGCATTAACGACTGGAAAATAGCGCCGCTGACGCCCAGCGCGGCGCCAATCAGCAGCGCCATCAGGACGCGCGGCAGACGCCATTCCACCACCACCAGAGAGACATTGCGCGGCGCGCTGCCGGTTAAACTGTTCAGCACCTGGCTGAGGGTCAGCGGCACCGCGCCGCCGGTCAGGCTCCAGGCGCTGAGCGCCAGCCCCGCAAGACCACACAGCAGTACCATCAGAATCAGGCGGGAGGAGAGGCGGCTCACTGGACACCTCCGTGGCGACGCTGGCGTACCAGCCAGATCAGCACCGGCGCGCCGATAAAGGCGCTGACCACCGATACGCGCAGCTCGCCGGGAACAATCAGCCGGCCAATAATATCGGCAATCAGCAGCAGCGCCGGCGTCGCCAGCAGCGTGACCGGCAATGACCAGCGATGATCCGGACCGACTATCCAGCGCGCCATATGGGGCAGCATCAGGCCGATAAAGGCTATCGGGCCTACCGCGGCGGTGGCGCTGCCGCACAGCAGGGTAATAGCGATAAGCCCGAGCAACTGGGTTCTCACCACCCGGTTGCCGAGCGCGGTGGCGGTATCGCTGCCCATACTCAGGCTGTTCAGGGCGCGCCCCAGCAGCAGGGCGATAGCGCTGCCGGCCAGTACTGGCCAGACCAGGGTTTGCAGAGTGATGGTAGTGCGGATGTCCAGCGAACCGGCCTGCCAGTAACGGAGCTGGTCATAGACCGCCGGGTTGAGCAGGGCGATACCGTTGCTTAACCCTTCCAGTACCGCGGCCAGCGCGACGCCCGCCAGCGTCAGACGCACCGGGCTGAGTTGCCCGCCGCCCTGGCTGCCGGTCAGGGCCACTGTCAGCGCCGCCAGCAGCGCGCCGCAGAACGCCAGCCCGGCCTGCGCCAACGGCGAGGTCGCGCCCCACAGCGCGGCGCCCAGTACAATGGCGAAACTGGCGCCGGAATTGACGCCCAGCAGTCCGGGATCGGCCAGCGGATTGCGGGTCAGCGTTTGCATCAGCGCCCCGGCCATGCCCAGCGCGCCGCCAGCCAGTAGCCCGGCGAGGGTGCGCGGCAATCGGGCATCCAGCACGACAGTACAATCGGCGCTGCGGCACTGCCCGCTGAGTGCATCCACGACGGTAGAAAAAGGAAGGGGTTTAGCGCCCAGCAGCAGGCTCAGTACTGCCACCAATAGCAGTAATACGACCAGACTCAGCAAAAGGGTAATGCGTGCCGGGGAACGGGAGACCAACATAACTTCTTTCCTGGTATTAATAATGATATTTATTATCGTTATTAGTTTTATTTATTTATGGTAGCATGAGCGGCCCTGATGTTGATAAGGAAAATTGCTTACTGCTTATCGCTACAGGACGCTTTTATTGGCCATTTTGAACCGGACCAGCGTTCGCACGCCGGCAGAGATGTTGTAAACGCGGCGGCGGCCTGAAGGGGAGTGCAGCGCATATCCTGACGCTCCATCGGTGTCCGGATTGGCTGTAACGATAACGCCTGGTGGACCAGGCATGAAGGCATGTCATGAACCGGGACTCTTTGCTACTCAATCTTAGCCTGTTAAAAACCAACCCCGCTTTTCGCGCCGTTTTTCTGGCCCGCTTTATTTCAATCCTCGCGCTGGGTCTGCTCGGCGTTGGCGTTCCGGTACAAATTCAAACCCTCACCGGCTCTACTTTTCAGGTCGGGATGTCCGTCACCCTGACCGGGAGCTCGATGTTTGTCGGCCTGATCGTCGGCGGCGTACTGGCCGATCGCCATGAGCGGCGACGCCTGATCCTGATGGCGCGCGCCACCTGCGGCATTGGGTTTATCGGCCTGTGCGTTAACGCGTTGCTGGCGCAGCCTTCGCTAGCGGCAATCTATCTGCTGGGCGTCTGGGACGGCTTTTTTGGCGCCATCGGCGTGACTGCGCTGCTGGCCGCCACGCCGGCGCTGGTAGGTCGGGAAAATCTGATGCAGGCCGGGGCGATCACTATGCTGACGGTGCGGCTGGGATCGGTTATCTCGCCGATGCTGGGTGGCGTGCTGCTCGCCTGGGGCGGCGTGGCCTGGAACTACGGGCTGGCGGCGCTGGGGACATTCATCACTCTGTTACCGCTGCTGAAACTGCCGGCGCTGATGCCGCCGGAGCGCCCCAGGGTGCATCCGCTGCGCGCGCTGCTGGCGGGGTTGGGATTTCTGGTGCGTAACCCGGTGGTGGGCGGCATCGCGCTGATTGGCGGGTTGTTGACCATGGCGACGGCGGTGCGGGTGCTGTACCCGGCGCTGGCCGGCGACTGGCAGATGAGCGCCGCGCAGATTGGGCTGATGTATGCCGCTCTGCCGCTGGGGGCCGCCGTCGGCGCCCTGACCAGCGGGCGTATTGCCCATGCGTCGCGGCCGGGAATGCTGTTACTGCTGAGCGCGGTGGCGGCGTTTATGGCCATCGGCGTATTCAGCCTGATGCCGGTGTGGGGGCTGGGGCTACTGTGCCTGGCGCTGTTTGGCTATCTGAGTTCTATCAGCTCGCTGTTGCAGTACACCCTGCTACAAACCCGGACGCCGGACGAGATGCTGGGGCGGATTAACGGTCTGTGGACCGCCCAGAACGTGACCGGCGACGCCATTGGCGCCGCGCTGCTGGGTAGTCTCGGCGTCATTATGACGCCCGCCGGTTCCGCCAGCGCCGCCGGCTGGACGCTGGCGGCGCTGGGCATGGTACTGACGCTATTGCTCAGCCAGCTGCGGCGCTTACCGCCGACGCCGCCGCCCGTGAAATCATGATGCCGGGAACAGCGTGGCCAGTCGCTCAAGCAGCCGTGTCGCACTGTAGTAGTCGAGGCGGAAGGTTTCGGTACCCAGCGCCCATACTCGCTGATGTGCAACGGCAGGCAGGTGCGCCAGCAGCGGATCCTGCTGTAGCGCGGCCGCTTCCTGGTCGCTGTTGGCGAACAGTAACAGCGACTGGCCATTCAGACCGGCAGAGAGGTTTTCGCCGCCCAGTTGAATAATGTCGTGGCGTTTCCCCTGGCTCTGGCTGGTTTGTAGCGTGGCGGGAGGTGTTGCGAGGGTGAAGCCGAGCTGTTCCAGCAACTGCCCCTGGGCAGAGGCGGGCGTCCACAAATTGGCGGTATGGGCGGCGGGGGTATACACCAGCGCGCTGACTGGCTGGGCTGGCAGTGTCATTTTCGCCCGCGCTTTGGCGAGGCGCTCGTTGAAATCGGCAATACGGGCGGCGGCCTGTTGCTCATGGCCGGTGATGGCGCCCAGATCGGTCAACAACTGCTGCCAGCTTTTATCGTCGTAGTTGATCACCAGGGTCGGCGCAATGGCGGAAAGCTGGTCGTAAAGGGCGAGAGCGGAATCGCCGCCGGTGGCGCTGATCAGAATCAGGTCGGGCATTTGCGCGGCGACTGCTTCAGCGCTGGGTTCGCCAATGTACAGACGCTGTACCTGGCGCTGGCGGGCGATATCGCCCCACTGGCGCAGAAAACCCTGGTTGTCCGCCACCCGGTTGCCCGGCGTGGTGGCGCCGCTGGCGACGATTGGGGCATCGATCGCCAGCAGCGAGCCGGTCAGGGTTACGCTGGTCGAGACAATGCGCGTCGGCGCCTGTGGCAGGGTATGTACCCCTTTGCTGTCGGTCACCTGGCGCGGCCAGTCGGCGGCAAAAGCCAGTGAGGAAAGTGCGAAAAACAGCGCGGCCAGCGCTGTGGCGGCACAAAGTCTGAAAAGGCTGAAAGTCACGACGGGTTATCCTGGTTTTAGGTTGTTAATGCTTCTCATTTTCACGGCAATCGTCATGCCGGGCAAGGGAAGAATAGGTAAAAAAATTTTTACCTTTAATTGACATGATGGGGTTCTGCGCTTAGGTTACCGAACCATAAATACAAATGATAATAATTATTAATTCACTTATCGTTTTAGTGGAGGTTTAGATGGATATGGCACTGATAGAAGGGCAAACACAGCCGTGTCCGGCGCCGGTAACCGATCGTTTTCTGTTCATGTCGCCGTTTCGCAGTCTCTGCGCATCCGGCTGTTTTACCCGCATTCATACGCCGGCTCAGGATGGCGACCAGTTGCACGGGCATTTCCAGAAAACGCTGGCGCAGGCATTTGACGCTGCCCGCCAGGCGGGAATTGCCGAGCCGGTGGTGGTCGGCGCGATCCCCTTCGATCCCCGGCGTCCGACGGAACTGGTGATTCCCCGCCACTACCAGTGGCTGTCCCGGGAGGCCTGCCAGGCGCAATTGCCGGCGGAGGCCCCGCCACGTCCGCAGGCGGTGTCGCGCCAGGAAATCCCGGATCGCCCGGTGTTCCTGGATATGGTGGCGCGCGGTGCCCGGGCGGCAGCCGGGCCGGCGGTGGACAAAGTGGTATTGTCGCGGCTGATTGATATTGCCTGCCGGCGGCCGCTCGACAGCCTGGCGTTAATGCGCCAGTTGGTGGCGCAAAACCCCGCCAGTTTCAATTTTCATTTCCCGCTCGCCGACGGCAGTGTGCTGCTGGGCGCCAGCCCGGAACTGCTGCTGCGCAAAGAGGGAAACCATTTTAGTTCGCTGCCGTTGGCCGGTTCAGCGCCGCGCCACGTCGATCGACAACTGGATTTACGGGAAGGCGAGGCGCTGATGCGTTCGGAAAAAGATCGCCATGAGCATCAGTTGGTGATCCAGGCGATGCGTAGCCAACTGTCCGGACGTTCGCTGCATCTGGAAGTGCCGCAAACGCCGTCATTGATTACCACCCCCACGCTATGGCACCTGGGAACGCCGATCGAAGGTCTGTGCCGCGCTGGGGAAAATGCCCTGTCGCTGGCCTGCCTGCTGCACCCGACGCCGGCGCTGAGCGGCTTCCCGCATCAGGCCGCCCGGGAGTTGATCGCCGAGCTGGAACCCTTCGACCGCGACCTGTTCGGCGGTATTGTCGGCTGGAGCGATGCGCAGGGCAACGGTGAGTGGGTGGTCACCATTCGCAGCGCGCGTTTGCAGGGCGAACGGGCGCGCTTTTTTGCCGGCGCGGGGATTGTCCCGGCCTCTTCTCCGGAATCTGAATGGCACGAAACCGGCGTTAAGCTCAGCACCATGCTGAAAGTATTTGGATTGCACTAAAGGAACGACTATGGCGATTGCATATAATCGATGGCCGGCGCCATTCGCGGCGCGCTATCGGGAAAAAGGATACTGGATCGATCTTCCCCTGACCGACATTCTGGAACGTCAGGCGAACAATGACGCGATCGCGTTGATCGACGGCGAACGGCAATACAGCTACCGGGAATTGAATGCCGCCGCCGATCGGCTGGCCGCGGCGCTGGGGCGTCGCGGTTTGCAGGCCGGGGACACTGCGCTGGTCCAGTTGGGCAACGTCGCTGAATTATGTATCGTCTTATTTGCCCTGCTGAAATGCGGCGTGGCGCCGGTTAACGCGTTGTTCAGCCATCAGCGTACCGAGCTGGAAGCGTATGCCGCTCAGGTTGAGCCGCGACTGGTGATTGCCGATCGTCACCACAGTCTGTTCGCTGACGATGCATTTATTAGCCGCCTGGCGGCGCTGTCGCCGGCGCTCAGCGTGGTGGCGCTGCTCCATGATGATGGCGAGCGGTCGCTGGCCGCGATGTTGGCGGAACCGATCGATAACGTTCGGGTCGCCCCATCGGCGGCGGACGAAGTGGCCTTTTTCCAGCTGTCCGGCGGCAGTACCGGCACGCCGAAGCTGATCCCGCGCACCCACAATGACTACTACTACAGTATCCGCCGCAGCGTGGAGATCTGCCGCTTTGACGATCGGACGCGCTTTCTGTGCGCCATTCCGGCGGCGCACAACTATGCGATGAGTTCCCCGGGTTGGCTGGGGGTATTTTATGGCGCTGGTTGTGTGGTGCTGGCCAGCGACCCCAGCCCGACCCTGTGTTTCCCGCTGATTAAAGCGCAGCAAATTAATGTTACGGCGTTGGTACCGCCGGCGGTCAGTCTGTGGCTGCAGGCGGTACAGGAGTGGGGTACCAGCGAGGCGCTGGCGTCACTGCAACTGCTCCAGGTCGGCGGGGCGCGTCTTTCCGAAGCGCTGGCGCGGCGCATTCCCCGGGAGCTGGGATGCCAGTTACAGCAGGTCTTCGGCATGGCGGAAGGGCTGGTGAACTATACCCGGCTGGATGACGATCCTGAGCGCATCTTCACGACGCAGGGGAAACCGATGTGCCCGGATGATGAAGTGTGGGCGGCGGACGAAGAGGGCAATCCGCTGCCTGTGGGGTGTGAAGGGCGCCTGATGACCCGCGGTCCCTACACCTTCCACGGCTATTACCGCAGCCCGGAACATAACGCGAAGTCCTTTGATGCCAACGGTTTTTACTGCTCCGGCGACCTGATCGTCATCGGCGAGGATGGCTATATCCGCGTAGTCGGGCGTGAGAAGGATCAGATCAACCGCGGCGGGGAGAAAATCGCCTCGGAAGAGGTGGAAAATCTGCTGTTGCGCCATGAGGCGATCCTCCATGCGGCGCTGGTGTCGATGGAAGATGAACTGATGGGCGAGAAGAGCTGCGCTTTTATTGTCGGGCAGCGCCCGATCAAAGCGGTGGAGGTGCGCCGCTATCTGCGCGAACTGGGCGTGGCGGATTACAAACTGCCGGATCGGGTGGAAATCGTTGACGAGCTGCCTCTGACGCCGGTTGGCAAAGTGGATAAGAAACGGCTGCGCCAGCAGATCGCTGAGCGCCGGCTGGCAATGAAATAACAGGAGACCGTATGGCTATCCCTAAACTGAACGCTTATGCGCTGCCCGGCGCGGCGGACATTCCCGCCAGTAAAGTAGACTGGGTTTTCGAACCCCAGCGCGCCGCGCTGTTAATTCACGATATGCAGGACTATTTCATCAATTTCTGGGGCGAGAACTGCCCGATGATCGAACAGGTGATTGCCAATATCGCCGCCCTGCGCCAGTTCTGTAAGCAGCAGCATATTCCGGTGTACTACACCGCCCAGCCCCACGGCCAGAGCGATGACGATCGGGCGCTGCTCAATGACATGTGGGGGCCGGGGATTAATCATCATCCGCAGCAGCAGGGCGTGGTGGCGGCGCTGACGCCGGACGAATCGGATAGCGTGCTGGTGAAGTGGCGCTATAGCGCGTTTATCCGCTCGCCGCTGGAGCAGGCGCTGAAAGAGACTGGCCGCGATCAACTGATTATCTGCGGCGTGTACGCCCATATCGGCTGCATGACCACGGCCACCGATGCCTTTATGCGCGATATCAAACCTTTTATGGTGGCGGATGCGCTGGCGGACTTCAGCCGCGAAGATCACATGATGGCTCTGAAATACACCGCCGGACGTACTGGTCGCGTGGTGCTGACCAGCGAGCTGCTGCCGGTGCCGCAAAGCAAGGCGCAACTGCGCGCGCTGGTCCTGCCGCTGCTTGATGAATCTGATGAACCGCAGGACGATGAGAACCTGATCGACTACGGCCTGGATTCGGTACGTATGATGGCGCTGGCGGCGCGCTGGCGGAAAGTGTACAGCGATATTGATTTCGTCATGCTGGCGAAAGCGCCGACCATCGATGCCTGGTGGGCGCTGCTGTCCCGGGAGCCGCGCCCATGAGCGGGGCGTCGTTCAGCGGCCAGACGGTATGGGTGACCGGGGCCGGGCGCGGTATCGGTTACCAGACGGCGCTGGCTTTCCATGAAGCCGGAGCCCGGGTCACCGGGCTGGATCTGGCATTCCCACAGGCGGAGTATCCGTTTGCCATCACCCAGGTGGATGTCGCCGACGCTTCCCGGGTGGCGGAAGTGACCCAGCGTTTGCTGAAAGAGAATCCGCGTCTGGATGTGCTGGTGAATGCCGCAGGGATCCTGCGTATGGGGGCGACCGATGCGCTCAGTCAGCAGGCCTGGAAAGAGACGTTCGATGTCAACGTCGGCGGAGCGTTTAACCTGTTTCAGGCGACCATGGAAGTGTTCCGCCAGCAGCGCGGCGGGGCGATCGTAACCGTCGCTTCTGACGCCGCGCACACTCCGCGCATCGGGATGTCGGCCTATGGGGCGTCGAAGGCGGCGTTGAAGAGCCTGGCGCTGACCGTCGGGCTGGAACTGGCCAGCTTTGGGGTGCGCTGCAATCTGGTGTCGCCCGGGTCGACGGATACCGATATGCAGCGTGATATGTGGCAAACGCCGGACGCTGAACAGCAGCGTATCCGCGGCTTCGCGGAGCAGTTCAAGCTGGGTATCCCGCTGGGTAAAATTGCCAGGCCGCAGGAAATAGCCGCCGCCATTCTGTTCCTGGCGTCGCCGGCGGCCAGCCATATCACGCTGCAGGATATAGTGATTGACGGCGGTTCCACCCTGGGGGCCTAGGGCTAAGCGCCGCGCCTGTGGATGACCAAAGACCACAAGGGAAACCAGGTGGTCTTTGTCATTTGGCCAGAAAATCAATACATTGCTTCAGTCGAGGGCCGTAGAGCGCCCGACCTTTTATCAACGTTTCCCGGGGAGCGCGGGCTGTCCGGGCCATGAGCGGAAAATGGCATGATCTGGAAACGAGTTTTAACGCTGGACGAGCTAAACGCCACCAGCGATCAGACCCTGGTGGCGAATCTGGGTATTCGCTATACCCGGCTTGATGACGATACCCTGGAGGCGGA
This sequence comes from Entomohabitans teleogrylli, assembly GCF_001484765.1. GTDB lineage: Bacteria > Pseudomonadota > Gammaproteobacteria > Enterobacterales > Enterobacteriaceae > Entomohabitans > Entomohabitans teleogrylli. The sequence continues at coordinate 11,315 of NZ_KQ947389.1, forward strand.
AATGCCGGTGGATCCCCGGACGGTGCAGCCATTTGGCCTGCTGCACGGCGGCGCTTCCGCGGCGCTGGCGGAAACCCTGGGGTCAATGGCCGGCTTTTTGACCTCCGCCGAAGGGCAGTGCGTGGTGGGAACCGAAATCAGCGCCACTCATCACCGGGCGGTGACCGGCGGCGTGGTGCGCGGGGTATGTCAGGCGCTGCATCTCGGGAAAACCAGTCAGTGCTGGGAAATCGCCATTTATGACGAGCGCGATCGGCGCTGTTGTACCAGCCGGCTGAGTACTATGCTGCTCGGCTAAGGCGCGGGTAGCGGGAGCGGGTCTGCGGCGGCATCTGGCTGGCGCCGCTCCCGGGTTGTTGCGCCACGGTCTCGCACACCTGCCGGTTGATGCTTATATCCCTGTAAAATGTACAGTTATCCCCTGTTTTTCTGCTCTTCTCCTGGCAAACTTTTTTCTTCGCGATACAGTTAATAGTGATCACGTTAACAATATCGTTAAAAGCTGTGCTTCAGGACGTTTTTCCCCTGTTAGTGGATTGTGAAATCGGGTCCAATGTCCTGGAAACAAAATGTAACATCTTCCTTTGCACAGATTTACACAACGGTACCCACTATGAACAAGTCAGGGAAATTCCTTATCTGGATTGCGCTCTCGCTGCTGGGAGCCTTTTCTCTCGGTTATATTGCTCTAAACCGCGGGGAGCAAATCAATGCCCTGTGGATTGTTGTTGCCGCGGTCTGCGTGTATTTGATCGCTTATCGTTACTACGGGTTGTATATCGCCCGGCGCGTTCTGTCTGTGGACCCGACACGTATGACGCCGTCGGTACGGCATAACGACGGGCTGGACTATGTGCCTACCGATAAGAAAGTGCTGTTCGGTCACCATTTTGCGGCTATCGCCGGCGCCGGTCCGCTGGTGGGCCCGGTTCTGGCGGCGCAGATGGGGTATCTGCCCGGGATGATCTGGATCCTTGCCGGGGTGGTGCTGGCCGGCGCGGTGCAGGACTTTATGGTGCTGTTCGTCTCCACCCGCCGCGACGGGCGTTCGCTCGGGGAACTGGTGAAAGAGGAGATGGGCAATACCGCCGGGGTTATCGCGCTGGTGGCCTGCTTTATGATTATGGTGATTATCCTTGCGGTACTGGCCATGATCGTTGTGAAAGCGCTGACCCACAGCCCATGGGGGACGTATACCGTCGCCTTTACCATTCCGCTGGCTATCTTCATGGGGATCTACACCCGCTATATCCGCCCCGGGCGCATTGGCGAAGTGTCGATTATCGGTCTGGTGCTGCTGATTTTCGCCATTATTTCCGGCGGATGGGTGGCGCAGAGCGAAACCTGGGCGCCGTATTTTGACTTTACCGGCGTACAACTGACCTGGATGCTGGTGGGTTATGGGTTTGTGGCGGCGGTGCTGCCGGTGTGGCTGCTGCTGGCGCCGCGCGACTATCTCTCCACCTTCCTGAAAATCGGTACCATTGTCGGACTGGCGATCGGTATTCTGATCATGCGTCCAACGCTGCAGATGCCTTCCCTGACCAAATTTATTGATGGTACCGGGCCGGTATGGGCCGGGGATCTGTTCCCGTTCCTGTTTATTACCATTGCCTGCGGCGCAGTATCGGGTTTCCACGCGCTGATCTCCTCCGGCACCACGCCGAAGATGCTGGCTAACGAAGATCAGGCCTGCCTGATCGGCTACGGCGGCATGCTGATGGAGTCGTTTGTGGCGATCATGGCGCTGGTGGCGGCCTGTGTTATTGACCCGGGCGTCTATTTCGCCATGAATAGCCCGATGGCGGTGCTGGCGCCGGCCGGAACAACGGATGTCGTCGCTTCCGCCGCTCAGGTGGTGAGTAGCTGGGGCTTTCAGATAACACCGGATACCCTGACGCGGATCGCTGATGAAGTCGGCGAGCAGAGTATTATCTCCCGCGCCGGCGGGGCGCCGACCCTGGCGGTGGGGATGGCCTATATTCTGCACGGTGCGCTGGGCGGCTTAATGGATGTCTCCTTCTGGTATCACTTCGCTATCCTGTTTGAGGCGCTGTTCATTCTGACCGCGGTGGATGCAGGTACTCGCTCCGCGCGCTTTATGCTCCAGGATCTGCTGGGGGTTGTCTCTCCGGGGCTGAAGCGTACCGATTCGCTGCCGGCTAACCTGCTGGCAACGGCGTTGTGCGTGCTGGCCTGGGGTTACTTCCTCCATCAGGGGGTTGTGGATCCACTGGGCGGCATTAACACCCTGTGGCCGCTGTTCGGTATCGCTAACCAGATGCTGGCCGGGATGGCGCTGATGCTGTGTGCGGTGGTGCTGTTCAAGATGAAGCGCCAGAGATTCGCCTGGGTGGCGCTGGTGCCGACGGCATGGCTGCTGGTCTGTACGCTGACCGCCGGCTGGCAGAAAGCCTTCAGCGCTGATGCGAAAGTCGGCTTCCTGGCGGTGGCCAATAAGTTCCAGGCGATGATCGACAGCGGGGCGATTCCGCCGCAGTATACGGAATCACAGTTGGCGCAACTGGTGTTTAACAACCGTCTGGATGCCGGTCTGACTATCTTCTTTATGGTTGTGGTGGTGGTACTCGGGTTGTTCTCGATCAAGACCGCTCTGCAGTCGCTGAAGTCGGACAAACCGACGGCCAGAGAAACACCTTACGAGCCGATGCCGGAAAACTACCGCGAGATCGTCTCCCAGGCGAAAAGTGCTCACTAATTGCCTGAACGGTATTGACTGAACGCGGCGGGGCGGATAGCGTGGCAGCTATTCGCCCTGTCGCACAATGATTCGCCCTGAGAGGTACCCCGATGTTTGATACCCTTGCCAAAGCAGGAAAATATCTCGGCCAGGCCGCCAAACTGATGGTGGGGATGCCGGATTATGACAATTATGTTGAACATATGCGCGTGACCCATCCGGATCAAACGCCTATGACCTATGAAGAGTTTTTCCGCGATCGCCAGGATGCGCGCTATGGCGGTAAAGGCGGCGCGCGCTGCTGCTGAATTTTTTGGTCTTCCCCGGTTCCTGGTATTAATCCTGCTACCGGGATTCCGGTTATCTCTCCACCACCTTTTCTGAATTCGTTCGCCCTCCCGGTTATCAGACAGACCTTTCCTGCATAGCGCCCAATGATTCTTTTTTATCCTGCGCTGGCGAATTAATGTTAAATAAAACAAGCTAAGCCATTAAATACAGAGAATTTGCGGTTTTCGATATGTTTTTTGTTATATAGCGAATTTGTATGATTTATAAGCGAAAATAAACCTCCCTGCGTCTTCTTAAATAACCCCAGGTTATTACCCTGCTGTCGATAATGAATGGATAATATTTGTCTTAACTCCGCTTATGATTTTATCTTATTGATATTAAAGGGAGTGATTATTTTTCTGGTTGTTTTTGTATTAATTATCATCAATAAAATCCCCGGCTACTCCTTTATTGTTATTTTTTGATGTTAAACAGAACAATGTGTCAAACAGTGTCTATAATTTTCCGGGAGATGGTGTCGTATCGTAGTTTAAATAATACTCATAAACGGATTACTCTATGAATAATCAAAAAAGATTCTCCGGCAGACGCCGGGGATGGCTGTGGCTTTTATTGCTGGGCGCCATACTGGGGGCGGTATTACTGGCAGGCACTGCGACGGTAATGCATAAAACCAGCGATACTGAATTCTGTGTTTCCTGCCATACCATGCAACAGCCGCTGGCGGAATATCAGGGCAGTGTTCACTTTCAGAACCCGAAAGGTATTCGCGCCGAATGCGCCGACTGCCACGTTCCTCATCAGCCGCTGGACTACCTGACCACCAAAATTGGCGCACTGAAGGATGTCTGGGGGGAAATGACCGGCAAAATTGATACGCCGGAAAAATACGAAGCCCACAAACTGGCGATGGCGCAGAGTGTCTGGGACACGCTGAAGAAGAATGACTCCGCCACCTGCCGTTCCTGCCATGACTACAAGGCGATGGACATTCTGGCCCAGTCGCCGGAAGCGCGTCAGCAACATCCGGTTGCTATTAAAGAAGGGGAAACCTGTATCGACTGCCATAAAGGGGTCGCGCATATTCTGCCGAATATGAGCAGTCTGGCGGCGGCAGGAGCCAGTGAACTGGCGAGCGCGGCGGCGAAAACCCCGGATTCCGCCACGACGCTGTACACCATCGAAACTCAACCTTTCTTCCTTTCCGCGCAGGATACCCGGCATTCCGCCGGTAACCTGATGCCATCCACCGAAGTGCAGGTGGTGAAACACGACGGCGACATGGTGCAGGCCGACGTAAAAGGCTGGCAGCAGGACGGCGTGGCGGAAGCTTTCTATGCCGCTCAGGGGAAACGTATTCTCAGTGTGCTACTGGGGGATGATGCCCGTAAACAGCTGAAAACCCTGAGTACCATTACCGATAAAGAGACCGGCCAGGTGTGGCATGAAGTGGCGCTGCAGGTCTGGCTGCCGAAGAAAAACCTGATCGACGATCAGCAGAAAATTTGGCGCTACGCCTCTGACATGATGTCTTCCAACTGTACCGGTTGTCATGGCCTGACCGCCCTGGATCGCTTTAATGCTAACCAGTGGATTGGGGTGGTGAAAGGAATGGCCGGCCGCACGTCGCTGTCTCAGGAACAGATTCGCGTTCTGACCCAGTACGTCCAGAAACACGCCAGCGACATGAACAGCGCGCAAAAACAATAAGGAGCCATGATGAAAAACCATAAATCATACGACATGGCTGACGGCAGTCAGCAGCCAGCCATGCAACTGACCCGCCGCCGTTTTGTTACCGGAGCCGGCGCTCTGCTGGCCGCGGCGGCGTTGCCTGGCGGCCTGTGGCCGAAGTCCGCGCTGGCGCAGGCGATAAGCGAAGCGTTGCCGCAGTTTGTCGCGTTGCGCCAGGCGCAGAAAGGCATTCTGACCGGGGCCCACTGGGGCGCGTTTGAGGCGCTGGTGGAAAACGGCAAAATGGTCGGGGTTCAGCCAGTCCAGGACGATCCGGTGCCGAACGAGCTGATCACCATGGCGCCGTATCAGGTACACGCGGAAAACCGGGTACAATATCCGGTGGTGCGCAAAAGCTGGCTGGAGGGCGGGCCGCACAATAGCCGTCCGGAACTGCGCGGCCGCGATGAGTGGGTACGCGTCAGCTGGGATAAAGCGTTCACGCTGGTGGCGGATGAGATTCGTCGTCTGCAAAAAGATCATGGCCCACAATCTATCTACGCCGGTTCGTATGGCTGGAAAAGTGTTGGAATGCTGCATAACGCCCGTACTCTGTTACAGCGGATGATGAATCTCGCTGGGGGATTCCAGGGCTACGCTGGTGATTACTCCACCGGCGCCGCGCAGGTCATCATGCCGCACGTGGTGGGATCGGTTGAAGTGTATGAGCAGCAGACCGCCTGGCCGAATGTTATCGACAATAGCCAACTGGTGGTGATGTGGGGATGCAACCCGCTGATCACTCTGAAAAACAGCTGGAACGTGCCGGATCACGTCGGGCAGACCGGGTTTGAGGCGCTGAAGAAGAAAGGCACCCGGATGATCAGTATCGATCCGGTGCATAACGACAGCGCCAGGGAACTGGGTGCCGAGTGGATTGCGCCGCGCCCCTATACCGACTGTGCCATGATGGCCGGTATTGCTCACACCCTGCTGGCGGAAAAACGCCATAACGAAGATTTCCTGAAGACCTATACCGTCGGCTTTGACAAATTTACCGATTACCTGACCGGCAAGGACGACGGCGTGGTGAAAGATGCCGACTGGGCGGCGGATATTTGCGGTGTAAATGCCGATACCCTGCGCCAGTTGGCCCGGGATATGGCGCAGAACCGCACTATGCTGATGGGCGGCTGGGGGATCCAGCGCCAGCATCACGGCGAACAGCAACACTGGATGCTGGTGACGCTGGCTGCCATGCTCGGCCAGATAGGCCTGCCGGGCGGCGGTTTCGGCTTCAGCTACCACTATTCGTCCGGCGGTAGTCCGACGGCGAAGGGAGGAATTCTGGCGGGGATCTCCGCCGGTCAGCCGACGTCGGCGGCAGGGGCGGCGCTGGCGCCGTTCCCGGTGGCGCGTATCGCCGATTGCCTGGCGAATCCGGGCAAAACTATCGATTTCAACGGCAGTAAAGTGACCTACCCGGATGTGAAAATGGTGTATGTGGCCGGGGGCAACACCTTCCACCAGCATCAGGATACCAATAATCTGGTGCGGGCGTGGCAGCATCCGGAAACCATCGTGGTCAACGAGCCGTACTGGACCGCTACCGCCAAACATGCCGATATTGTGCTGCCAGCCACCACAACCTATGAACGCAATGATATGGACATGGGCGGCGATTACTCGCAACTGTATGTCTTCCCGCTGCGTCAGTGCGTGCCGCCGCAGCATGAATCGAAGAATGATTTCGATATCTTTGCCAGTATCGCAGACAAACTGGGTTTCCACGACGCCTTTACCGAAGGCAAGGATGAGACCCTGTGGCTGAAAGGGATGTACGATGATCTGAAAACCCAGGCGCGTACCGCCCGGGTGGCATTGCCGCCGTTTGACATGTTCTGGGCATCCAACAACTACATTCGTTTCCCGATCCCGGAAGAGAACAAACAGTGGGTGCGCTTTGCCGATTTCCGCGATAATCCGCTGCTGAATCCACTCGGTACGCCGTCCGGCAAAATTGAGATCTATTCCGATGCGGTGGCGAAGATGGGCTATGAGGACTGCAAGGGGATCCCCACCTGGATGCCGCCCCATGAGTGGTACCGCGGCCCGGAGGCGGCGCAGTACCCGCTGTCCCTGAATACCGGTCATCCGATTAATCGCCTGCATTCTCAACTGGACAATACGCCGCTGCGTAAGAAATATGCGGTGGCGGATCGGGAAGCGGTGTGGATCCACCCGAAAGATGCCCAGGCGCGCGGTATTAAGGATGGCGACCTGCTGCGGGCGTACAACGATCGCGGCCAGATTCTGGTGGGGGCGGTGGTGACGGAAAATGTCCGCGAAGGGGTGGTGCGTATCAGCGAAGGAGCGTGGTTCGACCCGGCCGATCCGGCCCAGCCCGGTTCGCTATGCAAAAATGGCAACGTGAACTGCCTGACTTTCGATATCGGCTCCTCCAGCCTGGCGCAGGGTAATTGTGGGCAGATGGCGCAACTGGAGATCGAGAAGTACAGCGGGCCGGTATTGCAGAATACCGCGCACAGCGTGCCGCAGGGAGCGTAGCAAAGACGCTGTTACCTGCGGTGAGCGTAACATCCCCAATCCCGCGCCTTCTGGCGCGGGATTTTTTTGTGCACAGAAAACCCCCAGCTAGGCTGGGGGTTCCGGAA
>NZ_LLXO01000057.1 GCF_001484765.1 Entomohabitans teleogrylli
TAATGAGAAGGGGACGAAGTACTTCCACGCTAACTCAACGGGTGCAGACTCGCAGGCGGTGGGGCTGGACTCAGTGGCCATCGGTATGGGCGCGGTGTCGAACTTTGCCAGTGATGTGGCGCTGGGCGCCGGTTCAGTAACGGCAGCAGCGGTGGGCACCGACGGGGTCACCCTCAACGGTACCGATTACGCGTTTGCCGGTGCCAGCCCGACCAGCACCGTCAGCGTGGGCAGTGAAGGGGCGGAACGCACCATCACCAACGTCGCGGCGGGTCGTCTGTCCGAGACCAGTACCGACGCGGTAAACGGTTCGCAACTGTACGCCACCAACACGGCGCTGGAGAGCCTGAACACCAGTATTGGCGGGCTGCAGAACGATGCCCTGTTGTGGGATCCGGAGCAGAATGCCTTCTCGGCGAGCCATGGCGACACAGTGGTGAACAAAATCACCAACGTGGCGGCGGGTGATCTGAATGCGAACAGTACCGATGCGGTGAACGGCAGCCAGTTGTTTGCCACTAACCAGCAGGTGGAGAGCAATACCACTAACATCGCGCAGAACACGCAGAACATCAGCAACCTGGGCGATACGGTGACCACCATTAATGAGAAGGGGACGAAGTACTTCCACGCTAACTCAACGGGTGCGGACTCGCAGGCGTTGGGGCTGGATTCTGTCGCCATCGGTATGGGCGCGGTGGCGAACTTTACCAACGATGTGGCGCTGGGCGCCGGTTCAGTAACGGCAGCAGCGGTGGGCACTGGCGGGGTCACCCTCCACGGTACCGATTACGCGTTTGCCGGGACCAACCCGACCAGCACCGTCAGCGTGGGCAGTGAAGGGGCCGAGCGCACCATCACCAATGTCGCGGCGGGGCGTCTGTCGGAGACCAGTACCGACGCAGTGAATGGTTCGCAACTGTACGCCACCAACACCGCGGTAGAGAACATCTATAACGGGATATCCGATCTCCAGCAGGATGCGCTGCAGTGGGATCCGGAGCTGGGCGCCTACTCGGCAAGCCATGGCGACACCGTGGTGAATAAAATCACCAACGTGGCAGCGGGCGACCTGAATGCGAACAGTACCGATGCGGTGAACGGCAGCCAGTTGTTTGCCACTAACCAGCAGGTGGAAATCAATACCACCAATATCGCGAAGAATACCCAGGACATCACCAATCTGGGGGATACGGTGGAAAATATTTATACCACCGGGATCAAGTACTTCCACGCTAACTCAACGGGTGCAGACTCGCAGGCGCTGGGGCTGGATTCCGTAGCGATAGGTATGGGGGCAGTGGCGAATAACGCCGGGGATATCGCGCTGGGCGCAGGATCGATGACCGAAGCGGCAATTGGGACTTCCGGGGTGACTCTGCGCGGCAACGATTACGCGTTCGCCGGGGCCAGTCCGACCAGCACCGTCAGCGTGGGCAGTGAAGGGGCGGAACGCACCATCACTCACGTGGCGGCGGGGCGTCTGTCGGCGACCAGTACCGACGCGGTGAACGGTTCGCAGCTGTATGCCACCAACACGGCGCTGGAAAACATCGTGATCAACGTTGACGGGCTGAAGGGCGATGCCCTGCTGTGGGACGAAACCCTTGGCGCCTTCTCGGCGAGCCACGGCACCACCACGGTGAACAAAATCACCAACGTGGCGGCGGGGGACCTGAACGCGACCAGTACCGATGCGGTGAACGGCAGCCAGCTGTATGCCACCAACCAGAAGGTGGAGAACCTTGATTACCGGGTAACCAACATTGAGGAGACAGTCACCAACACGGTACTGCCGACCATGCGTTACCTGAAGGTGAACTCCAGCGGACCGGACGCGGTGGCCAGCGGTGCGGACGCCATCGCGCTGGGCCAGAGCACCGTGGCCAGCGGGGATAACAGCATCGCCACCGGCAACGGGGCACAGGCATCCGGCAATGGCGCCATCGCCACCGGTAACAACGCCAGCGCTTCAGGTACCGGTAGCGTGGCCATCGGCGATAACGCCTCGGTGACCGCCAGTAACTCGGTGGCGCTGGGCAGCGGCTCGGTAGCCGATCGCGACAACACAGTATCGGTGGGCTCGAAAGGTAATGAACGCCAGATTACCAATGTGGCGGCGGGTACCGAAGACACTGACGCGGTGAACGTGGCGCAGCTGAAGGATGCCACCGGCAATATCAGCAATGATGTGACCAATATCAGCAACGGTAAGGACGGCATGTTCCAGGTGAACAACACCAGCAACCATGCCAAACCGGTGGTCACCGGCAGCGATGCGGTGGCGGGCGGCGCAGGCGCTTCGGCCAGCGGCAGCAACAGCATGGCGATTGGCACGAAGTCTTCTGCCTCGGCGGAAAACAGCGTGGCGCTGGGTAACGGTTCGTCGGCGACGGCCAAAAACTCGGTGGCGCTGGGCGCCGGTTCGGTAGCCAGCCGCGAGAACACGGTATCGGTGGGGTATGCCGGCAGCGAGCGGCAAATCACCAACGTGGCGGCGGGTACGGCGGATACCGATGCGGTGAACGTCAGCCAGCTGAAGCAGGGTATGTCGGAGTCGGTGAACTACACCAACAAGCAGTTCAACCAGCTGAAGAACATGGTCAACGACCAGAAAGACAAGCTGAGTGCCGGTATTGCGGGTGCGATGGCGATGTCGAGCCTGCCGCAGCCGTATTCAGCGGGCGCCAGCATGGTAGGCCTGGGCGGTGGTACCTATCAGGGTCAGTCAGCGGTGGCGCTGGGTGTGTCAACCATCTCGGATAACGGCAAGTGGGTGACCAAACTGTCGGGTACGGCGAACAGCCAGGGTGACTTTGGCGCCGCCATCGGCGTGGGCTACCAGTGGTAACAGGCAGCAGGCGGTCCCGCCGGTCACGGCGGGACCCTGTTCCGGTCTTTTTAAGGAAGAAATAGTGATGAAACAGATGAAGTTAAACCTGCTGCTCTCCGCCTGTGTGGTGTTAGTGCTGAGCGGCTGTACCCGCAGCCTGAGCAGCCCGGACGACCAGGGGAAGACGGCGCAGCCGGTGTTCCCGGAAATGCGTTCGGCAGTGAGAAGTGAAGGCAGTTACCCGAACGTTAGCGCGCTGGCGAAGGTGAAACCGGGGATGAGCAAGGCGCAGATTTATGAACTGCTCGGGGTGCCGCACTTCAAGGAAGGGGCGCTGCGGGTGAAGGAGTGGGATTACATCTTCCACTTCCCGGTGGCGGGGGGAACGGACATCACCTGCCAGTACAAGGTGTTGTATGACAGCAGCCTGAAGGTGGGGAGCACGTACTTCCTGCCGGAAAACTGCCTGGCGCGGCTGGCGCCGGCGCAGCCGGTGACCGCGGTGACGATGCACCGCGAACTGGGTGCTGAAGCGCTGTTCGGCTTTGCCAGCGCGCAACTGAGTGCGGAAGGGGAAGGGCATATCGGTCAGCTGGCGGCGGATATCCGCCAGTCCGGGATGACGGTCAGCCGTATCACCATTATCGGCCATACCGACCGTATCGGTTCTGCGGAGAGTAACTACCGGCTGTCACAGGCGCGGGCGGAATCGGTGAAGCGGGTACTGGCGCAGAATGGCATCTCTCCGGCGGTGATGGAAACCCGGGGAATGGGGGCATCGATGCCGAAAGTGCAGTGTGACGGGGGCAAATCCCCGGCGGTGATCGCCTGCCTGGCGCCGAACCGGCGCATCACGGTGGATGTGCAGTAACAGAATCAACAGTCACTGAAAGAGGATTAAGGGAATGAAAGGAAAGCTTAAGCGTGGTGCACTGATGGTGATGCTGGCTTCCCTGTCAGCGCCAGGGATGGCGGCGGCAGAAAGCCCGGCGGCGGTGCCGGCACCGGTCACCACCACGGTGGCGGTGATGTCGGTACCGGCCTACACCCTGATTACCGACACGCTGGACGGTATGGTGCCGAAGGTTAACGGCAAAGTGAACGAACAGGTGATGCGCCTGGTGTGCGACCTGGCGCGGGGCGACCGCAGCCGGACGGATATCCTGCGGGCGCTGCAGAACAGCCAGGTGAATGTGGCCGCAGTGCCGGTTCAGGGCAGCCCGCTGTCGGTGCTGGTGCACGGCGATGCCCGGGCGCAGCAGAGCGTGTGCGCGGCCTACCTGGCGACGTCGCTGTTCAGTGCGCCGGATAACCTGCGCTACCGCAGCGTGAAAAAGGTCCAGGTGCAGGAAGAGAAAGCGCTGCCGCCGCCGGCGAAGTGGAAGGTGTGGGAAGCGCAGAAAATGGAAACCGTGACCCGCGAGCAGGAGACGGTGAGCTGGGATACCACGAAATTCGCTCAGGACGTGAAGGTGCAGGTGGCGCTGGCGAAGGCGACGGCGCAGCTGTATGCGCTGCTGGCGAATAACCTCGGCAGCCAGGTGCAGATGCCGGGGATGGTGGAGACGCGGGTAAAGCAGGCGCTGGGAGATCTGGCGGGGGATTACCTGAACTCGGTGCAGCAGATGTACCGCGACACTCAGGCGCAGACCATGACGGTGAACCTGCTTAACGAGAGCGGATACGCGGTGTCGGACGGCGCGGGGAATATCCTGCGGCGCAGTGAAGCCGGGGTACGGATGACCTACCGGGGTATCGAGTGGCTGGGTAACGGGAAAATCCTCGGTAAGGATTACTTTGTCAACCTGAGCCTGCGCGATCTGCCGGTAGCGGCGGCTGAACCGGAAGTAAAACCGGAGGAAAAGCCGGCGGCAAAAGGCAAAAGGAAATAATAAGACCAACCACTTTATTTAATGACGGGTAAATCAGCCTGAATAAAATCGGGCTGTATATATTACGGTTTTATCGTCCTTAGGTAATGCTGTATTCCAGGATGTTCTCGGGTGGATTTAAAGGGAGTTAATGATGAGAGAGTTTAATAAGGTTTTTTTTGGTAACTATTTTAATCTGCAAGGGAGAGCGTCACGCCATGAATACTGGATGTACATCCTTATTGTTTGTATTTTGTCTCTGATAGTTAATTTTGTCGCTATTGCAATGTTTGGCAAGGATACCAGCGCCCATCTAACGACTGGTGTGGTGGTGAGTTTGTTATTTCTCAGCCCGTCAATTTGTGTGCTGGTCAGAAGACTCCATGACATAGACAAAAAGGGATGGTGGGCATTAGTACTCTTTGTACCCTTACTCGGATTTGCTATCTGGCTGATCTTTATGACGCAGAAAAGCCAGTCGGGTAGCAATAAATATGGTGTTTCTCCGCTGGAATGGGAAAGTTAAAGCAGATTGATTAATGCTCACCACCCTGTGCAGAGGAATATCTGAAGCAGCCAGTCAGGTCAGTGAGTCGTTATTCTTGTTTAAGCCATGGCTGAAGATTTTCTTTGGTCAGGATGTTATTACCTGATGTATGGATACATCAGTTTTTCAATACATTATCAGTCATTTATGGAGTAATTAGTTATGAAACATGGCGTTATTTTTAGTGCTCTGCTGGTTGGTTCCGCCCTGCTGCTTTCCGCCTGTGATAATGGCGGCAAAACAGAAGTCGATGCTAATGCGACGAAAATTCTCGACGGTAAAGCGTCTATCGTTATGCCGGAAGGTTTTGTGAGAATGCCTCAGGAGATGCTGGAGGCCAGATATCCTGCAGAGCAGCGCCCGCAGGAAGCCTGGTACGTCGAAAGTGAAGGCGGCAAAGTTGCGATTGTCTTCAACCTTACTGACAATGCGATAAGCGAAGCCCAGGTACCGAAACTTGCTGAGATAATGAAGCAACAGATGAGCGACTTTTCTCCCTCAATCTCTGAAGTGACAGTGAACGGCAGGAAAATGAGTCGCCTGGAGATGACTACCCCAACTGAGGAAGGAAACATCTACAACCTGATGCAGATTTCCTCACGGGACGGTAAGTTCCTGCTGTCCGCGTTTAATACGGCGGAAGAGTTGAAAGAGAAGTATGCGCCGGCCGGCCAGGCCGCGCTTTCGTCGCTGAAATATTGAGTAAAAACGGAGCCTCTGCGATCGGTTGATTGCGGTCGTTGGACCAGCATTTAAAGGAACAACGGCCGCAAGATAGCCAGACAAGCTACCGGAAAATGCCCGGAACTACCGGGCATGCTGTGAAATATGAACGTTGCTGATAGTTTAAATTATTAATGGAGTTAATCTTATGAAACATGGAGTTATTTTCAGCGCACTGTTAGTCAGTTCCGGCAGTCTGTTGTTCTCTTCTGCCGCGCTGGCGGCGGATAAAACCCAGGTGGTAAAAATTCTCGGTGGAAAAGCCACCATTGAACTGCCGGTTGAGTTTGTCAAAATGCCGCAGGATCTGCTGGCGAAGAAGTACACTCAGCCGGGCAACCGGCCCCAGGAAGCCTGGTATGTCGCCAGTGAAGAGGGAAAGGTGACGGTTGCATTTAGCGTCACCGGGAGTGCTGTTAAGGAAGCGCAGCTCCCTCAGGTGATGGAGATCATGACAAAGCAGATGAGCGCGTTTTCACCATCCTCTTCTCAGGTAAAAGTGCATGGTCATAATACCGGTCGCCTGGAATTAAATACCCCTGATGCGGCTGATGCGGACGGATATATCTATAACCTGATGCAGTTCTCCTCTTTTAACGGAAAACTGATGATCGCGACCTTTAACGCGACCAGCGACCTGGAAGAGAAATACAAACCAGCCGGCCAGGCCGCGCTTTCGTCGCTGAAATATTAACCCGGTATCCAGCCATGAAATGGTTTCACTGCGTGTTCTTTCATCATTATCTGGATCTCAGCGAGCGAGCCAGTCGGCGGGAATACTGGTGGTACAATTTTGTGGTACTGCTGATTTTCGCCGGTAGTGGGGCAATGTCCGTTATGTTGTCGGATGCGCCGCAGGAAGTGCTGCCGGTGATATTTGCTGCGCTGGGCCTTGTCACGCTGTGCCCGTCATATTCTGTACTGGTGCGCCGTTTACATGACATCGGACGTTCCGGATGGTGGGTCATGGTGATGTTCCTACCGGTGGTGGGGCAATTGATCCTGCTGATATTCCTGATGCGCAAAGGTCAGGATCAGGAGAATAAATATGGTCCGCCGCCGATTTATTTCTTTGAATAAGTCGATGCGCTGGCTATTCGGGATAAGTTGAGCAGAAAAAAGGGTTAAAATTGCATTAATTCTGCTGTGCAGGAAATTGCGCGGCAGCCTTTAATAACCCGATTCATTATGGATGTGGAAAAACAACATTGAGGTTATCTGTTTTATGAAAAAGTCATGGTTATTATCGGCCATCGCAGTTATCGTTGTGACAAATCTTGTTGCTTGTAAAGAGGATGCAGAAGAAATAAGCAGTCCGGCTGCCGGTTCGGCTGTGTCACCGCCTCCGGAAGCAAATAATGAACCGGCTTATAAGTATTCATTATCTGACGGCCCGGATATCTGTTTTCAGAAAGTGAAAGAAAAACTTGGAGCTACCGCTACGGTGTATAGCATAAGGTCTTCTTTTGCTCCCGGAGAGAAAATCACCTCTGATACGCAATACCCTGATGGGGCTATGACCACGTGCTCAGTTTCTTACCCGAATCCGGACGACCCGAGAAAATTGCTGAGTATGTGGCTGGACAACAAAACAGGAGAGTTTCAGAAACCTCGTGAGGTGGAAATCCGGGTGAGTGGCGATGCTTCCCGGTTCCGTCTTGAGGATTATCTTATTTCTCTTGAGAAAGTGGATCTCTCGCATCTGGAGACATTTATGGCTGAACAGGAAACCGCTCTGGGGAAACGTTTTTCCGTCTGGGCATGGAAAGGGGTAAGGCTTGAGGAACCTGGTGTATTTAACAATGTCCATCGCTTAGATATCGGAGTGGAAGGACGCCTTGCCAGTAATGATATTAAAGATTCAGGTTATGCCACGCTTTCGGTGGACAGCAAGAAAGTCATCAAAAACCGTCTTATGAAATAAGAGATAAACATCATGGTGGCAGAAGGGAATTTCGCCGTCCTGATGAAAGTAATTCAGTGAGGAAAATATAAATAACAGCGCTTCAGAGCCCTGGCTGGCATCTGAAGACAGTGGGTATTTATCTATAGAGAGGTGTGTAGCATGTTAACTGTTCTGGGTATTATCGCGGTGGTTGTGGTTATTTTGTGTGTGGCGATTATGCTCGCTCTGAAATACTCCGCAAAGAAGACAGCTGCGTTTATCGCCGCCAATCAATTACCTCCGGAGCAGGAGCAATGGCTGGCCTTCGGCGCTTTGCTGATAGAACATCGTGGCGAGATTACCCGGTTACTGAAAATTACCGAAGGAAATCTGCAGGAATATCAGGAGGGTTTTGCTTTATCATGGGAGGTGTTCGATGAGAATAGCGCCCGTGAAAAAATCAAATGGCTGATTGAAGAAGGCCATCGGGACAAATATGCCAGTACATTCCAGAGCGTAAAACAGAGTATACGCCCCGCAGAGTTTTATGATGAAGAATGGAAAGCCTGCGAGGAAGCACTTGGCTACCTCAGATCCCATATCAAACTCAGCGATGCACAAATTGCCGGGGTTTCCAGCATGTCTGCCTGGGATTATGAGCGTACGGCTTTCCTCGCCCGCTGTTTCCATTTTATGGGGTATCTCACTGAGGAAGAAACGTGGGCACTACTCAGGAAAGTGGCACTGATGGCGCGGGCTGAATTTGATGACTGGAACACTTATTTTGCTTCTTTTTTGCTGGGGCGCGTCATTGCTTATGGCGGAGACACTTATGAAATGGTGCTGAATGCTCAGACGCTCTTCAAACCAGACAATGTGTGGGGGATATATCCGCTCAAAGGGATCCCTGTCAACTGACTGCGTTCTTATTTGACCGGGCACGGGATGAGGAGTGGTGAAAATGGATTTATCACAGTTTGAACAGGCCGCGGGATTAACGCCTGATGAAGCCCGACGCTGGATACCGCATATGCGTATTGCCCTGTCTGAACAGGGCATTCGCAGCCCCCGGGATCGGGCGATGTTTATTGCCATGATCGGTCATGAGTCACAGGACTTTACCCGGCTGGTTGAATCGTTTGACTATATTCCCTCCGTTTTACAACGATCGTTTAATAACCGTATTTCCTGGGATCAGGCGCGGATTCTTGGCGCTACGGCAAATCGTCCGGCCAATCAGGAGGCCATTGCCAATGTGATTTACGGCGGCGCATGGGGGCGCGAGCATCTCGGCAATGAATCCTGGGGGGACGGCTGGACATTTCGTGGGCGCGGCCTGTTGAAAGTCACCGGGCGCCAGGCCTATCAAAACTGTAGCCTGACGCTGGGTATCAATCTGATTGCGCAGCCGGAACTGCTGGAGCGTGATGAATATGCGGTCCGCTCCGCGGCGTGGCTATATGCCTGCAAAGGGTGTCTGTTATATTCGGGCGATCTGGCCAAAGTCACTCAGCAACTGTGTGGTACCCGGCGGGGGCTGGACGATCGTCGACGCCGTCTTTTGCGTGCCCGGGCGGCGCTCGAAGGCCGCATCAGTGACTGGATGCGTGAACAGGATCAACCATTCCCGGAGACTTCTCCCCGGGAATGGAGATGTGTATCCCGGAGGTAAACCGTTGCTGGCCATGTCCGGGGCGAGTGCTGGCTGGCCAGCGATAATCCCGTGTGGTATGCGTCCTGATACCGGGTTCGGTGATGGTGTTGCCCGGTTGGCGCGGCGCTGTGTCTATTTACTGTTCTATTATCAAGCTTCTGTCTGACCCCCTTGATATATTCCCTTCTGATACAGACATAATATTTATATATTCTACAGCTAAGTATCAGTATTAAAGATAAATGGCCGCGAGTTGTCGGAATAAAAGTCCAGTGTGAAACAAATGGGTCATTTACAGGTATAGTGGCGCCTGCTATTTATGACTTTATTCATTGTGATAATCATGAAGTGCAATATCCGCGTTGCTAACGTGGCGAAGATATTGATCTCGTCAATAAAAATACTGATAAACATCAGATGAACAGGGCTTGTTAGCCTGTCGGGCGGTATTTTTATGGATGTTTTTATAGCCGGAAAACTCGCCGGGTTAAGCATGCTCTCTGCTGACCATGGATATATTCTCCGGATCCTGTAATGGCAATGCATAACAGCCATAGATAGCGAATAAAAAGATAGTCGTTGTCATTTAATACCTATTTTTTACCGATAACCGGAACGCTGTGACAGGGATTTTTTGATGGGTTATATATTTTTGTCTTATATCAGAAGGGTGTGTCTGGTCTCTTTCCTGATGGTGTTTGCGCTGCAGGCGGCGCCGATCGCCGATCCATTTGTGCATCAACAGGAGCAGCAAAAAGCCCTGGAGCAGCAACTGATGCCGACGGCGCCGGATGTGCGTCTTTCCGCGCCTTCCGGCGCCAGCGGTAAACTGACTTTTCCGCTGGAAACGCCCTGTTTTCCGCTCCACCAGGTTGAACTTACCGGCCTGGAGGCGTTTCCTCACTGGCTGCCTCTGCGGCGTATCGCCCGTCAGGGAGAGGGGCGCTGTTTGGGAAGCCAGGGCATTAATATGCTGATGAGCGCGCTGCAAAATCGCCTGGTGGACAGCGGTTATGTCACCGCCCGGGTACTGGCGCCGGCGCAGGATCTGAAGAGCGGACGGCTACAACTGGCGCTTGTTCCGGGGCAAATCCGCGCAGTACAACTGACGCCGGACAGCAATCGTTACGTCACGCTGTACAGCGCCTTTCCTGCCCATAGCGGCAATCTGCTCGATCTACGCGATATTGAACAGGGGCTGGAAAACCTGCAACGTCTGCCCACGGTGCAGGCCAGTATGGATATTGCCCCCGGCGCTCAGCCCGGGGAAAGCGATATCCTGTTGCAGCGTCGCCAGAGCAGAATCTGGCGTCTTGGGGCATCGCTGGATGATTCCGGCACCCGCAATACCGGGCGCTATCAGGGCGGCCTGACATTCTCACTGGATAATCCTTTCTCTCTTAGCGATTTATTCTACATTTCCGCAACCCATGATTTGGAACATCACGGCGATAAAGGCACCAAAAACCTCACCGCCCATTATTCCGTTCCCTTCGGTTACTGGATGGTTGGCGTCACCGGCAATGATTATGACTACCACCAGACGGTCGCCGGTCGCACCGGGGACTATCGCTACAGCGGCAACAGCAAAAATCTCGATATTCAGATAAGCCGCGTTATTCACCGCAACGGTAGCCAGAAAACCACCCTGACATACGACGTGCTGGCCCGCGAATCAAAAAACTGGATTGACGATACCGAAGTGGGTGTGCAGCGCCGCCATACGGCAGCCTGGAAACTGGGTTTGCAGCACCGCCACTACTTGTCATGGGCGACCCTCGATGCGGGCATCAGCTATCAGCGGGGTACTCGCTGGTTTGGCGCCCAGCCTGCGCCAGAGGAGTACTGGGAAGAGGCGACGGCGCTTAGCAAGATTCTGCAAATCAACGCGCAGCTGGATGTGCCATTCCGCCTGGCGGCGCAGGCTTTTCATTACAACGTCCAGTATTCGCGCCAGTCCACCAACACGCCGCTGACCCCGCAGGACCAGTTTTCTATCGGTAACCGCTGGACGGTACGCGGTTTCGACGGCGAACGCACGTTGAGTGCCGATCGCGGCTGGTACGTGCGCAATGACCTCGGCTGGTATTTGCCATTGCCGGGGCAGGAGCTGTATCTCGGCGTTGATTACGGCGAAATCGGCGGGCGCGGCAGCGAGTTTGCCATCGGTAAACATCTGGCTGGCGGCGTACTGGGATTACGCGGCAGCGCAATGCGAATGAACTATGACCTGTTTGTCGGTATTCCGCTTGCAAAACCGGATGGCTACCACACCGACCCGGTCACTGTGGGCTTCAACCTGAACTGGAATTACTGAGACGGTCCCCCGTGCAGGCAATACAAGGAAGACAATAAAATGAATAAACATTGCTGGCGAATCATCTTTAATCCGGCGCGGAATATGCTGATGGTGGTGGCGGATATCGCCCGGGCGCCCCACGGCGGGCCCGGCCGTGGGAGCGTGGCGTCGCGCCGCTGTCTGCCGCGTCTCAAAGGGCTGTGCTTCAGCCTGTGGCTGGCGCTGGGGGCCGTTTATCCCGCTTGCGCTGAGGTGGTGGCCGACCGCACGGCGCCGGGCAGGCAGCAGCCGACCGTTATCAGCAGCGCCGACGGCACGCCGCAGGTCAACATCCAGACCCCGGGCCGGGGCGGTGTATCGCGCAATGTCTACAGCCGCTTCGATGTCGACAAAAAAGGCCTCATCCTCAATAACTCGCATGCCCATACCGCCACGCAGCTCGGCGGCATGGTCAGCGCCAATCCCTGGCTGGCGAAGGGCGAAGCGCGGGTGATCCTCAACGAAGTTAACGCCCGCGACCCGAGCCGGCTGAACGGCTTTATCGAGGTGGCGGGCAGGCAGGCGCAGGTGGTTATCGCCAGCCCGGCCGGCATCACCTGCGACGGCTGCGGTTTTATCAACACCAGCCGCGCCACCCTGACCACCGGTCAGGTGCTGCTTAACGACAGCGGCATTGCCGGTTACCGCACCGGCGCCGGGACCGTGGCCGTCACCGGCGCCGGTATGGACAGCACGCAGGCGAACCATACCGACATTATCGCCCGCGCCGTTCAGGTTAACGCCGGGATATGGGCCCGGGAGCTGCGCATTACCGGCGGCGCCAGTGAGACGGATGCCGCGCATGACACCGTGTCGCCGGGTACGCAGGCGGCCGCAGGGCGGCCTGATTTCGGGGTCGATGTTTCACAGCTCGGCGGGATGTACGCCGGGAAAATCCGCCTTTCCGGCACGGAGCGCGGCGTCGGGGTGCGCAATGCCGGGCATATCGGCGCTCAGGCCGGCACGGTGGTGGTCGGCGTCGACGGCCGGATTGACAACAGCGGTCAGATAGTCGCGCAGGGCGGTATGGATCTCGCCGCCCGCGGGACGCTGGACAACAGCGGGGCAGTCCACGGCGGCGGTAGTGTGACGGTCACCGCCGTCGGGGCGTTACACAACAGCGGTTTCCTCGCCAGCGCGCAGCACACCACCCTGCGCGCCGACAGCGTGACGGTGACCGGAGAGGGAACCCTGGCGGCGGGGCTGGGCAGCGACGGCCGTTTTGCGGATACCGGCGATTTAACGGTTACCAGTCAGGGCGCGCTGATTGCTGGCGGGCAGAGTCGGGCGGCGGGGGAAATACAGCTGACCGGCAGCGGTATTGATATCCGCGGCAGCCGCAGCCACGGGCGCGATATCATCCTGAATGCCCGCGGCGGGGAGGTGGTGACGGCGCAGGCGGCGGTCAGCGCGCAACAGCGCCTGACAATACGCGAGGCCGCCGTGCTGGATAACCGCGGCGGTTCACTGAGCGGCGATCAGTTGCAGGTGGACGCCGGGCGGCTGGTCAACGGACAGGGGCAGATGGTTCAGCGTGGCGGGCAGGACCAGACGTTCACCCTGCGCGACGGGCTGGATAACCGGGGCGGGGTGATCAGCAGCAACGCCCGGCAGTGGCGGATTGATACCACTCAGCTCGACAACACCGGCGGGCAACTGCTGCATGATGGCGGGCAGTTCACCCTTGCCGCCACCCGGCTGTGGGATGACGGCGGTGATATTGTCAGCCGCGGCGGGCTGTCGCTGAGCGCCGGGCAACTGCAGATGAACGACAGCCGGACGCAGGCGCAGGCGCTGTCGGTTACCGGCGACAGCCTGGCGCACCGCAACGGGCGGATGTTCCAGAGCGGCAGCGGGATGATGTCGCTGACCCTGACCGGGGCGCTGGATAACCAGGGCGGCCAGATTGTGGCGTCGCAGGGCGACCTGACATTTCGCGGCGTGCAGGTGGATAACCGCCAGGGGTGGCTGGCGGCCGGCGGCGCCTTTCTTGCGACCAGCAGCGCCCTGGATAACAGCGGCGGCCTGTTGCAGGCCGGCGCAGGGCTGACCCTCGATACCCGGGGCCGGCAGCTTATCAACCGTCACAGCGGCGAACAGGGCGGCATTATCAGCGGTGGCGGGCTGACGCTGCGCAGCGGTGAACTGGACAACGCGCAGGGCGTTATCGCCGGGGGGCAGGATGTGCGTCTGACCACACTGGCATTCAGTAATCAGCAGGGCGCCCTGCGGGCCGGGGCTGACCTCAGCGTGGCCACACAGCAGCAGGCGCTGGACAACCGGCGCGGCACGCTACAGGGCGCCGGAAAAATTCGCCTCGATACCGGGCAGCTCGATAATCGCGACGGTAGCGTGACCGGCGGCGCGCTGGATATTGACGCGGGGTCCGCGCTGCTCAGTCAGGGTGGTGAACTGCTGTCACCGGGCGACATCCGGATAAGCGCGGCGCAGACCGACAATACCGGCGGCCTGATACGCAGCGGAAAAACCCTCGCCGTGACCACGGACGCGCTGCTTAACGGCGACACCCACCGCGCCGGGAAGGGAATGGAAGGCGACAGGGTCAGCGTCACCGCGCAGCGCCTTGATAACCGCCAGGGAGCGATACGCGCCGGGCAACAACTGGCGCTGGCGGTCAGCAGTACGCTCGATAACACCCGGGGCCTGCTGTCGGCAGAGCAGCAACTGGCCGTTGATGGCGGCAGCACACTGGCTTTCACCGCCAGCGGCGGGACGGTGGTCGCCGACCGGGAGAGCCGGATCGCGGCCCGCGCCATGAGCGGCGATGGCGACATCCTGTCCGGCGGCGCGCTGGCGCTGTCCCTGAGCGAGACGTTCAGCCATCAGGGGCGGATTGTCGCCGGCGGCGACGCGGATATCCGGATACAGGGAGGGGTGAACAACCGCGGGCAAATCCTCGCCGGCGGCGCGCTGACCCTGAATGCGGCGGAACTGACCAATCAGGCGGGCGGGGAAATCAGCGCCACGGAAAATCATCTCCTTATTGGCGGCACGCTCCTGAATGACGGACTGCTGGACGGCGGCCTGACACACATCGTCAGCGGTACGCTGATTAATGGCCCCGGCGGGCGTCTCTACGGTGACCATATCGCTATCGCCACCGGTCTGCTGGAGAATGCCGGCAACGGCGAGAGCGCGCCGGTTATCGCCGCCCGGGAGCGGCTGGATATCGGCGCGCAGCGTCTGAACAATCGCCGGCACGGCCTGATATACAGCACCGGCGGGCTGGCCATCGGCGGCGCGCTGGATGCCGGTTATCACGCCAGCGGCCGGGCGCAGTCCGTCGACAACCACAGTGCGCGCATCGAGGCCGGCGACAGTCTGTGGCTGAACACGGCGACACTGAATAATATCAATGACCGTTTTGCCACCACGACGGCCACCACCAGCGTCAGCCAGCATCATGAAATGACCTTTCAGGGCGCGACTGAACGTTATGACTGGGCTGACGTTGACCTGAGTGAAAGGGATAAGTACGGCGTGCGGCGCGCCCGTACTGCGGACGGGAAATCCGGCCAGGAGTTCTATGAATACAACTACACCCGGACAGTCCGGGAGACGCAGGTTACCGACAGCGATCCGGGGCAGATTATCGCCGGCGGCGGGATGACGGTTGACGCCGACAGGGCCACCAACCGCGACAGTCAGGTGGTCTCCGGCGGTACGCTCATCACCCGGGTGGGGGTACTGGATAACCAGGGCACTACCGGTGAACGTATCACCACCGAAGAGGGCAGGCAGACCCGCTGGTACCCGAAAAAGACCAAACGTACCATCGGCGGCACCAAAACCTCGCAGGGAAGGCGCTCTTCTGACTGGCGTCCGGCGCCCCGGACGCAGACCATTGATTTGGGCGTTCAGGCCTGGCAGGGTAACGCCAGGATAACCGGCTCTGGTACGGTGATTGCCGGGCGCAGCGCCGCACAGCCCGGCAGCCAGTCAGAGGCGCGCGGCGCCGGTATGGCAGCCGCGGTCACTGTGGTACCGCTACGCGTTGCCGGCGGGCAGGCGGCAGACAGGGAAGTACGGGTGATGATGCCGGATTTTCGCCTGCCGGATAGCCGCCTGTTCACCCTGAGCCCGGACAGTACCGCGGGTTACCTGACACAGACCGATCCGCGCTTTACCCGCGCCCGTCAGTGGCTGGGCTCTGATTATATGATGAACCAGTTGACCGGCAGCCCGGATGGCCTGCTGAAGCGGCTGGGGGATGGTTATTACGAACAGAAACTGGTGCGCGATCAGATAATGAATCTGACCGGTCAGCGCTTCCTGGACGGCTTCTCCAGCGATGAAGCGCAGTACCGGCAACTGATGGATAACGGGGTGACACTCGCCAGGCAGTATAATCTGAGCCCCGGTGTGGCCCTCACGGCGGAACAGATGGCGCTGCTGACTGCCGACATGGTATGGCTGGTCAGGCAGACCGTCACCCTGCCGGACGGCAGTACCCGGGATGTTCTGGCGCCGCAGGTCTATGCCCGGGTGCGCCCCGGCGATGTGGACGGCGGCGGTGCGCTGCTTGCCGGGCGCAGTATCGCGATGAATCTCACCGGCGCGCTGAACAACAGCGGCGTTATCGCCGGCCGTGAGCGGGTGCAGATCAGCGCGCAGGAGGTAACAAACCGTGGTCGTATGGATGCCGGTCGGCTTGAGCTCTCCGCCCGTCAGGACATCACGAATACCGGTGGCGTACTGACCGGGCGTGACGGCGTCAGTCTGCTCGCCGGGCGGGATATCCTGAGCCGCAGTACGCTCAGTGCGAATGCCGATGGCGAATACGCCGACCGGCTGGCCGGTATTTTTGTGCAAAATGCCGGGGGAAAAATGACGCTGGCGGCCCTGAATGATATTCGCCTTGACGCCAGCCAGTTGTCCGGCCAGGGCGATGTCCTGCTACAGGCCGGCCACGACCTCACACTGGGGACCCTGACGCAGACTCACAGTGAGCACAGTCGTTTCGGTAAAAATAACTGGCGTACCCTGACCCGGTATCAGGACTCCGGCAGTACTCTCAGCGCCGCTGGCGACCTGACGCTGCTGGCCGGTAATCACCTGACGGCGACGGCCGCCACGCTGAGCGCGGATAAGGCGCTGACCCTGCAGTCCGGCGGCGATATGGCCATCAGCGCCGGGCGTGGCGGTTATCACCTGACGGAGCACAGCCGGCAGGCGAGTAAAGGCCTGCTGTCGGGACGTTCGTCCGAACGTCATGATGAGGTCATTATCAACCGCGCTCACGGCGCCAGCCTTGGCGGTGATTCCATCACCTTGATCAGCGGGCGTGACCTGACCATCAGTGGCAGCAGTGTGGCGGGAACCCGTGACGTGGCCCTGCAGGCCGGGCGTAACCTCACCGTGACCACCGCGGCGGAATCGGTGGACGAAATACACTGGCGAAAGGAGCAGAAAACCGGGCTTTCCGGCACCGGCGGTATTGGTTTCAGCTACGGCAGCCAGCAGATTCGGGTCACGGATAGCGCAGACACCCTGGGCGGACGCGGCAGTATCGTCGGCAGCAGTCAGGGCCGTCTGACGCTGAGCGCCGGTAACCGGCTTGACGTTCAGGGCTCTGAGCTGATTGCCGGCCGGGATATGGCGCTTGTCGGCCGGGAGGTCGCTATCACCGACGCCCGGGAGTCGTCAGTGCAGCGACATCAGGTGGAGCAGAAGAGCAGCGGCTTTACGCTGGCGCTCTCCGGGGCGGCGGGCAGTGCCCTGAATACGGCGGTGCAGACAGCGCAGAGCGCCCGGGAGGAAAATGACAGCCGGTTGTCCGCGCTGACGGCGACGAAAGCCGCGCTGAGCGGCGTGCAGGCCGCTCAGGCGTTGCGGCTGGATAATGCGCAGGGCGAGGCGGGGGGTGGCAATAACACCGTCGGCATCAGCCTCTCGTATGGCAGTCAGTCATCGACCTCCACGCAGACTCAGACCCGCAGCCAGGCGCAGGGCAGTGCCCTGATCGCCGGTAACAACCTCAGCATCACCGCCACCGGCGGTGATGTCACTGTGCAGGGCAGCCAGCTTCAGGCGGGGCGCGATATGCTGCTTTCCGCAGAGCGGGATGTTAATCTGCTTTCAGCTCAGAATACGCAGCGGCTGGAAGGTAAAAACGACAGCCGGGGCGGTAGCGTGGGCGTGGGTATCGGCGTGGGTTCCGGGGGCTGGGGCATCAGTGTGTCCGCGAGCATGAACCAGGGTAAGGGCAGCGAGCGGGGCAACGGTACCACGCACAGCGAAACCATGCTGAATGCCGGTCGTCAGGTGACCATTATCAGCGGGCGCGATACCACGCTGAGTGGGGCGCAGGTGAGCGGCGAAACCGTGAAGGCCCGGGTGGGACGTAACCTGACGCTCGCTTCGCAGCAGGACAGCTCCCGCTATGATATGAAGCAGCAGAACGCCAGCGCTGGCGGCAGCTTCACGTTCGGTTCGATGAGCGGCTCGGGCAGTGTC
>NZ_KQ947390.1 GCF_001484765.1 Entomohabitans teleogrylli
CCGCACCGTGCGGATAACCCGGAAGGCGCTGCGCATCAGCTCCAGTTGTTCGGTGGTATCTTCGCCCGGATAGTTCAGCGCACCACCGCAGTCCGGGCAGCAAGGTTCCGCAGGTAGCAGTCGTTTTTCGTCACGGGGGAGCGATTCGGGGAACGGTTTGCGGGTGCGGGTCTGACGCAACGGGCGTTGCACGGCCGGGTCATCCACCCGCCCGGTCAGCGTATCGCTTTCTTTCTGCAACCGGTTCAGGTCAGCTTCCATCTGTGCGATGCGGCGGGAGACTTTTTCGGAACGACTGCCGAAGTTCATCCGGCGTAGTTTATCCAGTTGCGCCTGCAGATGGTTAGACTGGCCCCATAGACCACCAGACACTTCGCCTCTCTTAAAATAAGAGGTAGTCTTAGACCTATGTTTAACACCAGTCAGAATAATAAGATGGTTGAAGTGTTATCAGGACCTGAGCGGCGTCGCCGTCGTACACCGCAGGAAAAAATTGCCATTATTCAGCAGACTATGGAGCCCGGCATGACCGTGTCTCATGTTGCCCGTCTTCATGGCATCAATGCTAACCAGATCTTCAAATGGCGCAGGCAGTATGAAGACGGCTCTCTGACCGCCGTGGCATCAGGCGAAGAGGTCGTTCCCGCATCTGAACTTGCTGCTGCCAATAAGCAAATCCGCGAACTTCAGCGCCTTCTGGGCAAAAAGACGATGGAAGCTGAAATACTTAAAGAGGCAGTGGAGTTCGGCCGGGCAAAAAAATGGATTGCGCATGCGCCCTTGTTGCCCGGGGACGACGAATAGCCGACGTCAGCCGGAGTATTGGTGTGTCGCGTGCGCAGCTGAGCATCAGGGTTCACCGGCAGTCTGACTGGCAGGATCGCAGAAGACAATCCCGTTTTGACGATGCCGCGGTGTTGTCCCGGATAAATGCGGCGGTGGCCGACCTGCCCACATACGGTTACCGCAGGGTATGGGCACTGTTGCGACGGGAGTCAGAGCAGGACGGGCAGCCTGTTGTGAACGCGAAACGGGTGTACCGCGTTATGAGCACCCACCATCTGCTTCTTGAACGTAAGCCTGCTGATAACCACCGAAAACGGGCCCATAAAGGACGCGTGGCGGTCGCTGAAAGCAACCGGCGCTGGTGTTCAGATGGCTTTGAGTTCCGCTGTGACAATGGCGAAAAGTTGCGGGTAACCTTTGCCCAGGACGGCTGTGACCGGGAGATCATCGACTGGGCCGCGGGCACGGGCGGCTATGACAAAGAAACCGTGCAGGATGTGATGCTGGGCGCGGTGGAAAAACGCTTCGGGCAGCGTCTGCCGTCAGAGCCGCTGGAATGGCTGACGGATAATGGTTCGGCTTACAGGGCGCATGAAACACGGGCGTTCGCTCGTATGTTGGGGCTTGAGCCATGCACAACAGCAGTGAGGAGCCCGGAAAGTAACGGTATAGCAGAAAGCTTCGTGAAGACGATAAAGCGGGATTACATCAGCATCATGCCCAAACCGGACAGCGGGACGGCGGTGATGAATCTGGCGGTGGCGTTCAGTCATTACAACGAACATCATCCACACAGCGCGCTGGGGTATCGCTCACCACGGGAATATATACGCAGAAAGTTATCGCAACCATAAGAGAGAAAACGCGTCTGGATATATAGGGGTAAATCCAGAAATCCTGTGCATCAATATCATCCATTGATTGATGAAGGACTCAAGAAATAAGAATGCGAGCTCGTACTTAATTCTGTGTAACTGTCACCGAACTCGGTAATAAAACGGCTCATCGCCAACCGCCAGTTCTGGATCGGCATACTACATTTCCTTGAAGCATCCCAGATTGCCAGATAAATGACCTTTCGCACTGAGTCGTTTGTCGGGAACACTTTACGTTAACTTCGTCAGTATGCGGGAAAACACATAGAGATCGGCTTCGGTTTTAAGGCCCTTAGCCAGTTCAGCCGCAAGGGCCAGGGGCCTTAAGTTTCTTTTCATCCATAATTTGCCTGTCTCCCTGTTGGAGTGAATATATCAAAAACAGACAATTACATAATTTTAATTATAGTCTCGAACTTTGAAAAACCCATTGATATAAAATGAAAAAAATAAAATTCAACTTGGCTTTATTGTTTATCTCCAGGGCTCATGCCTGGCTGTGTCCTGGGACTGGCTGAGGATACGGATGATTGTGACTACCGAATGAGAAGACACAAAATAGATCATGTGCTGTTCAACCGGCAGTGAGAAGATATTCTCTCCAAGTTCTGCACGCTGCGTTCCGATCTCGTGCATGGCCAGCACGTCAAACACCGCAGCTATCCGGCCGATATACTCATCCGCCAGGACAACCCCGAATTGTCTAAAGCTGTAGTCCCAGATAGCCTCCAAATCTTCTTCCGCTTTTGGAGTCAGCTCAATCTTTTTCATTTCCCGCCCTGGCTCTGACATTTTTCAGGAACGCATCCTTATTCCATGGTTTTGCATCGCCGCTGCTAATCCCTTCGGCCAATAGATCGCGTAATTCCTGCAGGCGGGATTCAGCCTGCTTCTCACGCAACAAACGCAGTGCGTCGCGCATTACCTCACTCTGGGTGCGATAATCCCCGGCCTTGACGAGGGAATTTATAAAATCACGCAGTTCATCGCCAACATCAACCGTCATCGTACGAGCCATATCGTCTCCAGTTCATAATGTAAGATTTGTTCTTACACCAGTATATCAGCTTCCTCTCTTTCTTCAATCTCCGGTATTTGCATAGAAGACATCTCGCTCAAAACCAGAAGCTCCGACTTCACCTTTTTTCGGATCTTCCGTGAAAATGAGAGACGCCAGCATAGGTGATACAGACTTTATGACAGAGCGCGAGGACGTTGTCAGCGACGAAGGACGATTTGACCTGTGAAAAAAACCGGGAAAAAATTTACATGCTCGATACCTGTATCTGCTCGTTCATCATGCGCGAGCAGCCCGCCGCAGTGATTAAACGTGTGCTGCGTAACCACCGTATTGTGGTCTAGGCAATCACCTATGCCGAAGTGCGTTTTGGCGCCACCGGTCCAAAGGACTCCGCCCGCCACATTGAGCTGGTTGACGCGTTCTGCGCCCGTCTCAATGCCGCTCTACCGTGGGGTCGCGCTGCGGTTGGCCGGCACACCAATTGTGTCCTAACGACACGGCGATTGCCAGGCATGCGATTGCGGCCGGCGCCATTCTGGTGACGAATAATACGCGGGAGCCGGTTTCGGCCTGTTTCAGCGCAAACGCAATCTGTTCTTCGGTATAACGGGTCTTTTTCATGGCAATAAGCCTCTCTGTAAGCGGGAAGAAAGACCGGAGACTTCAGTTTAGACTGGCACTGTTTTCAGGGGGGAGATCAGTTACTCAGTTAATTTAGGGATAATTTATTGATTGCATATAAAATCTCATCGAGTAAAAGATGTCTGTCTGATGCTACAGAAAAATACTGATGATCACCGGTCAGAGATGATATTCTGGCAATCATAATTTTTAACTCAATGCTTTCACCACTGGGATACTTGCGAAGAATATTCGTAGCCTCATCAGCCATAATTTCGATTACACTAGGTTCAGAATTGAAAAACACTATTACTTTTTTCATGCAAACCTCGCAATTATATATCAATAAAGAATGTGTATTTTATTTCATTTAAAGTATAAAAAGCTACCCATTCCGAGGGTAGAAATGGGCATAATTATTATTTATTATTTATTATTTATTATTTATTATTTATTATTTATTATTNATTAATTCCTATTGATTAATAATTTTTTTGACAACCATGTCAGACTTGCAAAAAATGCATATTGCACCGTAAGGGTTTCTCTCAGAAGTATCGAATAGCGATACCCGATATTGAGAACCACAACAACCAGGACATTTAAAATATAAATTTAGAATATTTATTGTGTCCTCAAAGAGTCACCACATGAGATGCTGATGGCCCCTTTTTATTTGGTTCTATAAAGAATGCGACCTTCTGTCCCTCATCGAGGGTTTTAAATCCATCACTCTGAATTGCGGTAAAATGCACGAATACATCACCGCTACCATCATCTGGTGTAATAAACCCAAATCCTTTACCCTCATTGAACCATTTTACTATGCCAGTATTCTTAGTTAACATTTTATCACCTGGATTAACCATTCGAGAAAATAATTTAATCACAGATATAAATTGGTGTATTAAAATAAGGTTAAATTAAATAGGTAAAATCACGAAGATTCACCGTTTAAAAAAATCACTTCACTATTTAATCTGTTGATCAAATCCACAAGACCAGTAACGCATGGCAACCTTGCTAGCACAAGGTTTATTTTACTATTTACAATTCCTGACGTTAGGAGTTTGCAATTAATATAATTATATTACATAAGATAAGCATGTGTACTAATCTGATTGACCCTGACCCCTAATTTGATCCAGTCATAATCAGGAATAACCGGCTTCACATGTTGGCTGCATATTCTGGCAACCGGCAGACTTCTCAGCGAATTCGGATGGCGTCATCCAGCCCAGTGCAGAATGGGGACGCCTCTGATTATAGTGTATGCGCCACGCCTCGATTTTGCACCGTGCATCCTCCAGCGACATGAACCAGTTCTCGTTCAGGCACTCCTGGCGTAATCTGCCATTGAATGACTCCACTGTGGCATTATCCGTTGGTGTTCCCGGCCGGGAAAAATCAATACGGATCCCTCGTTTATACACCCACTTACCCAACATTTTCCCTGCAAATTCAGCGCTATTGTCCGCTTTCAGCAACCGGGGAAGCGGACGCCTGAGCGCGATGCTGTTCAGTATTTCCGCGACTTCCGTTGAACGCAGATTCTGCCCGACACAGAGCCCCGGACATTCACGGGTATACAGGTCAATCACCGTCAACAGACGCAACCGGCGGGCGTCGAACAGGGCATCAGAGACAAAATCCATGCCCCAGACATGGTTCAGATACAGCCCCCTGAAGCTGCGGCTGGCGGCGTTGTGCTGATTTTTTGCGATGCGGTCTTTTGAGACGCAAGGACAGTCCCTGTTCGCGGTAGAGACGGTAAATGTGTTTATGATTATCCCGCCAGCTCTCCCGTTTCAGCATGACGTGCACCCTGCGGTAGCCATAATGGACCCGGGTTTCGGTGATCTCCCTGATTCGCAGGCGCAGCGCACTGTCATCTGCAGCAACGGAGCAGTACCGGAACGAACTGCGGATTATCCGTAGCGCAAAATTGTCAAAAGCGTTGACACTCTCAGTGTTAAAAGTCTCATCATCCTTTCAGATGGCCGAAAAGACGTTCTGCTTCACATTTCAGTCATTCACTTCCGCGAATCAGAATTACTCATCCCAGGAAGCTATATTGAATTTTGTCGGATCAACGGTATCAGGGGGACTGTGGCTGCTAACATCTATCCTGAATTTTAGTGCATCAAAATAAATAGATTAAAACTTGTCCATATGTGATACGGTGAAGCTCATTCATTGAAAGGTTAATGATTATGTCCATTATCGATTACGCAATGAGACTCTTCAGTGGTGTGTCTACCGCCATTGTTGCCTGCCCTGATTGTGGCTTAAAATCAGTTCAATCGGTGTCAAAAATCCGTCGCAATCAAGCCTTACTTTGCCCCGGGTGTAAGAACCTGTTTATCTCCCGACGCTAGTTCCGACCGATAAACCGCAGATAAAGCCCATATTCTATACTTAAGTTAAATTCCAGCAGCTGTTAAATCCCTGATGCCTTACGCCCATCCTGAGAGAACGTTTCTGAACTGATTTCGCAACTGCTCCTGCGCGCTAACGTCGCATCAGAGCAACGCTATGAAAATAAACCCCAGAGCGTGGTTTAACCGCTCCCGTACTCCTACGAATACCTCCGAAAATGTTACGTTTTCGGCGAACGATCCTGTCGGTGAAAATAATTCGCGGTCAGAACTCTTTTCGACCGTCCAGATGGAACGCTACGGTCAGAAGCTGGCGCGGACTCATAAAGTATCGCCGGATAAACATCCTTATTATCTTCTGAAAAGGCTTGGTGACAATGAGGACGTCATCACCCAAAATTGCTATGAGCTTAACGCGGGTAAAAAGACCAGTATCATGCCCGCCGGTGAATGGTTGCTGGACAATTATTATCTTATTGAGGAACAAATCCGCACCGTCCGCCAGCACTTGCCGAAAAGCTTTGGCAAAGGTCTTCCGTCGCTGGTATCGCCGTTGAATTGCCCACGAATTTATCATATTGCATCAGAGGCCATTGCTCACGGCGATGGCCGCTGGGATGCCGCCAGCCTGACCAGCTATCTCACTGCCTATCAACAGGTGACGCCGCTGACGCTGGGTGAAGTCTGGGCGTTACCGGGAATGCTGCGCCTTGCGCTGATTGAAAATCTTCGTCGTATCAGTATGGAAGTGATAAAAGCGCAGCAGGACAGAAACCTTGCTGATACGTGGATAACAAGGATTGTCGAATGCGCAGAGAGTGCGCCTGGTGATTTAATCATGGTGGTTGCCGATATGGCGCGCTCCCGACCTCCGTTAACCAGTGCGTTTGTCGCAGAGCTGGTGCGGCGCCTGCAGGGGCATGGCAACGCGCTGTCGTTACCTCTGACCTGGGTTGATCAGTGCCTTCGGGAACAGGGGATCACCACTGACGTTCTCATACATAGTTTCAATCAGCAGCTTGCCGCCAGCCAGCTGTCCGTCAGTAACAGCATCGCGGGCCTGCGTTTATTGAGTGAAACGGACTGGGCTGATTTCGCCGAAACGATAAGCGTTGTCGAACAGGCATTACGCAATGATCCTGCCGGCATCTATCCCCGGATGCACTTCAATACCCGGGATCATTACCGGCACGTAGTTGAGGTTCTGGCCAGGGACAGCGGTCTCAGCGAGCCTGAGGTTGCTGAGAAGGTGCTGGCGCTTTCAGAGGAAAAAGCGCCCAATACACCGGAACATCATGTTGGTTATTATCTTGCGGGCGAAGGTCGACAGGCGCTGGATATTCATCTCCTGGCAGACGCCTCAAGGCTCATACGCTTGCGGCACAGTTTCAACAGAATAACCCTGCTGTCATGGCTTGGAAGCCTGGCGTTGCTGACAACCGCAGCGACCGCAGCAATATTGCACGAAACCGCCATGCAGGGCGCAGACTGGCTATTGATCGCGGTGATATTACCTCTGATTATCGCATTAACTCAGTTAATGAGCGATTTGCTCAGTGATGCAACCACCCGTTTTCGCGTTCCTCGACCCTTGCCGGGGATGGATTTTTCAGCCGGTATTCCCGCTGACAGTGCCACCATGTTAGTCATTCCCTGCATGTTGACCAGCCACGAAAGTTTCAGCCAGCTCCTCACCAGTCTTGAAGTCTGCTGGTTGGGGAATGAAAACGAAAATCTCAGGTTCGCGCTGCTCACTGATTTTGCTGATTCTGAAAATGAACCCTCGCCGGAAAGTCACGCGCTGCTCAGACAGGCTATCGCCGATACGCAGGCGCTTAATCGCCGCTACCCCTCCGGCCGACCACGTTTTTATCTGTTACATCGCCAGCCTGAATGGAACCCCTCGGAAGGAGCGTGGATGGGCTATGAACGCAAGCGGGGAAAACTGGCGTTACTGAACAGCTGGTTGCGCCATCCCGGAACGCAATTCGTCAGCGTTGCAGAGATGCCTGCCCACCTTTTACCGGGTCACATAAAATACGTCATTACCCTGGACAGCGATACGGTGCTCCCGCGCGATACGGCACACAAACTCGTCGCGACGATGGCGCATCCGCTGAATACGCCTGAGTATGATCCGGTACGCCAGAGGGTTGTCAAAGGATTCGGTATTTTACAGCCCGGTCTTGCGGAGGAGATACCACGCAACGGTCAGGGGCGTTACGCAGCCCTGCGCAGCAGCGTACCGGGCAATAACCCTTATTCGATGATGTCTTCGGATATTTATCAGGATCTCTTTGGGGAAGGCTCGTTTGTGGGCAAAGGGATTTACGATGTTGATATTTTTATGCAGGCCACTACGAACATCTGCCCGGAAAATCTGGTACTCAGCCACGATCTGCTTGAAGGATGCTATGCACGTTCGGGTCTGCTGAGCGAGGTGTTACTGTACGAACAGTACCCTAATAATTATCTGTCGGATGTTGCACGACGTTCACGCTGGATCCGGGGTGACTGGCAACTGCTTAACTGGCTAAAACCACGCGTCAGAAAAGCCGATGGAACCCGGGTCAGGAATCCGCTGACCGCGCTTTCTTACTGGAAATTACTCGATAATCTACGTCGCAGTCTGGTCGCCCCCTCCTTACTGATATTGCTGTTCTTCGCTCTGCTTTGGGTACCCAATCCGGTTTACTGGCTGGGCATACTGTTGCTGATATGGCTGTTGCCAGCTATCCTCTGCATTAGCCATGACCTTCTGCATAAACCTCTGCGTCGCCGCGTGAAGCCGCATCTGTTACTGGTGGGGGCGGGCGCGCTAAAGCGTCTGTCAGGTATCAGCCTTAATTTTGCGATACTGCCGCACGAAGCCGGATATTCGCTGAAAGCGATCGCCGTGACGCTATGGCGACTGGGGATAAGCAGGCGTCACCTCAGCCAGTGGGTCAGCCACAGCCAGGACAGCAGTCAGGCCAGACCCACTGTTGCACGTTTTTATCAGGCGATGTGGCTGAACGTTGCCGGTGGCGTGGCGCTGACAATACTGACCGGACAATTTGCTCCACAGCTGCTGGGGATTGCGTTACCGATCGGTTTGGTATGGTGTGTGGCACCGCTGCTGATGAGCTGGCTGAGTCGCCAGCCCGTGCGTAAGGTTTTTTCGCCTAATCAGGAACAAAAACAGCTGTTACGCCAGACAAGCCGTGAAATCTGGGCTTTTTTTGAAACATTTGCCACAGCAAAAGAGAACTGGCTTCCGCCTGATAATTATCAGGAAATACCACAACCGACGGTGGCACACCGAACTTCTCCTACCAATATTGGTCTTTCACTTATGGCTAACCTGACGGCATGGGACTTTGGCTACCTGCCTGGCGGAGAGGTGCTCCGGCGCGTGTCGCTCACGCTCGACACGATGGATCAAATGGAGCACTACCGGGGCCATCTCTACAACTGGTATGACACCCGTACGCTGGTCCCCCTCAGTCCACGCTATATCTCCAGTGTCGACAGCGGCAATATGGCCGGGCATTTGTTGACGCTGCGTGCAGGGCTGTCTGCCATGCGTCATCAGCCTGTTTTAAACAGCCAACAGATACTGGCAGGACTGAACGATACGCTGGATATTCTGGAAAAACAGTGGGGTCAGAACCCACCTGACAGCCTGCGACTGCTGCGCAAACACTGCCTGAGCGCGGTGTCACTCTCTCCACAGGCATTTTTCAGTGAACTGAAAAATATGAGCATCCAGTGCAACCATCTGTCCACGTTATGTCATCAGGGGTCACCCCTTCAGATTCGCTGGGCAGGACATCTGGAGAATCAACTGGTTCAGTTCTGCCATGAGTGGTCGTTATTGCTTGGCTGGTTACCTGTATCGTGGAACGAACAGACGCTGCCGACGCTGAGCGAGCTTGCCCGTCCGACATTAACCGGTACAGGAACATCACCGGCGTCAGCGACGGAGCAGGCCCGAATGCGACTCAATATTATCACCGAACTTGAACAGCGGCTGGATGAGCATGCCCGGATGGATTTCGCCTTTTTGTACAGCGAAGCAACCAGTCTGCTCAGTATCGGTTATAACTGTGACACGAATACGCCTGACAAGAGCCACTACGATCTCCTGCCGTCTGAAATCCGCCTGACCAGTTTTCTTGCCATTGCGACTAATCAGCTACCTCTTAAAAGCTGGTACGCGCTGGGTCGACTGTTTACAACGATTGATAATGAAACTGCCCTGATGTCATGGAGCGGGTCCATGTTTGAATACCTGATGCCGAATCTGGTGATGCCCACCTGGCCCGGCAGCCTGCTCGATGAAATGAGTCAGTCGGCGGTTGTGCGCCAGATTCACTGGGGGAAAGAACGCGGGGTACCATGGGGTGTTTCAGAGTCTGGCTATCATGCTTTTGATGTTCAGCATAATTATCAGTATCAGGCATTTGGCGTACCGGGTCTTGGTCTGCGCAGGGGGCTTGCCGATGACATGGTTGTCGCACCTTACGCCACAATGCTGGCGCTGATGGTTTCTCCACAGAGAGCCTGTGAGAACCTGTTCAGGCTGCAAAAAAATGGCGCACACGGCGAATACGGCTTTTATGAAGCGCTGGACTATACCCCCTCACGCCTCGCAACCGGCCAGCTCTATGCGGTGGTACAGTCCTGGATGGCGCATCACCAGGGAATGGCATTTCAGGCACTGGCTCATGTGCTGCTTGACGCCCCCATGACTGAACGATTCATGTCCAGTACGGTATTCCGGTCAGCGAGCCTGCTGTTACAGGAGCGCGTGCCGGATGCGGTCGATCTGTACAGTCCGCGCCGTCATTTTGAATCTCATGAAGGCAGGGTCAAACCCGTACGCTATGAACCCCGTATTTTCTATAGCGTGGATACACCAGCTCCTGATATTCAACTCCTGTCCAACGGCCATTATCATCTGATGTTGACCGCGGGCGGCGGTGGTTACAGTCGCTGGAACGATATTGCAATCACACGCTGGCGCAGTGATACCACCCGTGATAACTGGGGAGCATTCTGCTACATCCGTGATACACAGACGGGGGATGTATGGAGTAATACCTGGCAACCGACAGGCAACTCCAGCGGACAAGACGAGGAAGTTTTCTTCACCGATGCGGGGGCTGAATTCCGACGCACCTTCGGAGGACTTAGCGTCAAAACTCAGGTGGTGATCTCCCCGGAGGATGATGTTGAGTTGCGACGGCTCACACTGATCCATCGTGGTCGCCAGCCCCGCTCTCTGGAACTGACAACCTATGCTGAAGTGATAATGGCACCTGATGCCAGCGATCTGGCACACCCTGCATTCAGCAATCTGTTTATTCAGACTGAGCTGGATCCTGAGCGTGGCGCCATTCTTTGCCACCGGCGCCCGCGCTCTCCGGATGAAGCGAGCCCCTGCCTGTTTCACATGATGGTGGTGCATGGCGATAACCGACATAACGTCTCGTTTGAAACGGACAGGGCAAAATTTCTTGGTCGTGGCAGAAACCCTGCTGATGCCCTGGCAACAGAGACGGGAGGGACGCTCAGCAACACGTCGGGGTCAGTGCTGGATCCGATACTGGCAATACGTCACTCCATCACTCTACAACCGGGGCAACCGGTCACGATTGATATCATTTATGGTATCAGCGAGACCCGTCAGCAGAGCCTGGCGTTGCTGGAAAAATATCGCGATTACCCTATTGCCGATCGCGTCTTTGAACTGGCCTGGTCTCACAGTCTGGTGGTATTACGCCAGATGAATGCCAGTGAAGATGATGCAACTTTGTTTAATCGTCTCGCCAGCGCTGTGCTTTACCCTGTCCAGGAGCTGCGCGCCGAAGGCCAGGTGATCAGCCGCAACCGGCGTGGTCAGTCCGGTCTGTGGGGCTGGGCAATTTCAGGCGATCTGCCGATAGTGCTGCTCAGTATAACCGGCGAAGAAAGTATCGCCTCAGTGACCAAACTGATTCAGGCACACCGTTACTGGCGACAGAAAGGATTGGATGTTGATTTGGTCATCCTGAATAACAGCCCCGGCGGCTACCAGCAGGGATTACAAAATCAGATTATGGAGTTAATTTATGCCGGGTCTGAAGCCAGTCTGCTGGATAAAAAGGGCGGGCTTTTTGTCCGGAACGGTGAGCATCTCTCCGCTGAGGATAAGTTGCTTTTGATGAGCGTGGCCTGTCTTTATCTTGATGACCGCGCAGGGGGTATTAATGAGCAGCTTAACCAGCGTATTCATACCCTGAAATCGCCGGCAAGGGCATTCATTCCGCGTGCTGTGCGCGAGCGTAATCAACATACGGACTGGAGCCCTGATACCAGTCAGTTATGCCATTTCAATGGGTACGGTGGATTTTCTCAGGATGGGCGGGAGTATCAGATCGTCCTTCGGGAAAATGCGCTTACACCGGCTCCCTGGTCGAACATACTGGCAAATTCTCGTTTTGGCTGTGTGATCTCAGAGGCAGGGCAGGCCTATACCTGGTATGAGAATGCCCATGAATACCGGTTGACGCCGTGGGAGAACGATCCGGTGAGCGATCGCAGCGGCGAGGCATTTTACCTGCGCGATGAAGAGAGCGGGGAGTGCTGGTCGCCGACGGCTTTACCTGTTCGCGGACACGGTGATTACCTGACCCGCCATGGTTTTGGCTACAGCGTTTTTGCCCATCGTGAGAGTGGTATAGACAGCGAGTTGACGGTCCTGGTTGCTGAAGAAGATCCGGTTAAACTGGTGCTCCTGACGCTCAGCAACTCTTCGGGACGGACACGTCAACTTTCCGTCACAGGCTATGTAGAGTGGACGCTCGGAGAAACACGAACGCGCTCAGCCCCTCACATTGTGACACATGTGGCCAGAACGCCCGGCGGCTGCGGGGTGCTTGCGAACAACTTTTATGGTGATAATGGTGGCGGCCGAACTGCATTTTTTGCCGTCAGCGGTAATGACTGTTCTCTGACAGGGGATCGCCGGGAGTTTATTGGCCGTAATGGTTCCCTTCACGCCCCTTCGGCCATGAAACTGCAAAAGCTTTCTGGTAAGACGGGGGCCGGTCTGGATCCCTGCGGAGCGGTGCAATCGGCGGTTACATTGATTGACGGGGACCAGAGGACGTTTATTTTTATCCTCGGCGCAGAGGAGAATGATGTTTGTGCTCATGAGACGCTGGCCCGTTACATGAACGAAGATACAGTCCGCCAGGAGCTGAACCGGATTCATAATCACTGGCACAATGTTCTCGATAAAATCGTGGTTAACACCCCCGACACGTCCGTAAATTTACTGGTTAATGGCTGGCTGTTGTATCAGACGGTCGCCTGCCGTCTTATGGCCCGGAGTGGCTACTATCAGTCTGGCGGTGCATTTGGTTTTCGCGATCAGCTGCAGGATACGCTGGCTCTGAGCCACGCTGCTCCGGAGCGGATGCGTGAACAGATAATACTCTGTGCATCACGGCAGTTTATCGAGGGGGATGTGCAGCACTGGTGGCACCCGCCACACGGCAACGGTGTGCGTACCCGCTGTTCCGATGACTATCTTTGGCTGCCGCTTGCTGTTTGCCACTATGTTGAAACGACGGGGGATATGGATGCACTGGAAATACGCATTCCTTATCTGGAGGGACGCTCGCTTCAGCCTGGTGAAGAGTCTGTCTATGACACGCCGGTCATCAGCGGCACCGAAGAGACACTCTGGTTACACTGCGTCAAAGCTATTCACTATGGACTTCGCTTCGGGGAGCATGGCCTGCCGCTGATGGGGGCTGGTGACTGGAATGACGGGATGAACCGGGTGGGTATCGAAGGCAAAGGTGAAAGCGTCTGGCTGGGCTTCTTCCTGTACGACATTTTGCAGCGGTTTGCAGCGCTGGCGGAGCGCAGGCTGGATGAAAGCGTCGCCGCGATGTGCCGTTCACAGGCTCTGCGCCTGCAAAGTAATCTCGAAGCCCACGCCTGGGATGGGGAATGGTACCGGCGCGGGTATTTTGACGATGGTACTCCCCTGGGATCGAAAACCTCACAGGACTGCCGGATTGATGCGATTGCGCAAAGCTGGTCTGTATTGTCCGGGGCCGCGAGCGCGGGGCGGTGTGCAAAGGCCATGCAGGCGCTGGATAAGCACCTTGTAGATAACGAAAGGGGACTGATTAAACTGTTAACGCCTCCTTTCGATGGACACGGTCCAAATCCAGGTTACATACAGGGGTACCTGCCCGGTGTGCGGGAAAACGGAGGGCAGTATACGCATGGCGCCATCTGGGCCGTGATGGCATTTACCCGGATGGGGAATGCCGAACGTGCCTGGCAACTCTGGTCAATGCTCAACCCTATAAATCATACCCTGAATGCGGGCTCTGCCGGGATTTATAAAGCTGAGCCTTATGTCATGAGTGCTGATGTCTACAGCGTCGCTCCCCATACCGGACGTGCAGGATGGAGCTGGTATACCGGTTCTGCAGGCTGGGCGTGGCGTTTACTTACCGAGGAATTACTGGGGATAAAACGCACCGGCGCTGACTTTACTGTTCATGCCCGGTTACCGGATGAGTGGCCGTCTTTTTCTATTGCTTATCAGTATGGCGAAAGCCATTATCAGATTAGTATCTCACGCGGCGATGCAAAATATCGAGTGACACTGGATGGTGTTCTCCTCTCTGATGACAGAATACCGCTGAAGGATGATGGACAAAACCATACGGTTGAGAT
Organism: Entomohabitans teleogrylli; assembly: GCF_001484765.1. Taxonomy (GTDB): domain Bacteria; phylum Pseudomonadota; class Gammaproteobacteria; order Enterobacterales; family Enterobacteriaceae; genus Entomohabitans; species Entomohabitans teleogrylli. Next base: position 14,409 of record NZ_KQ947390.1, read on the forward strand.
CATTCAGACCTGACACTGATCCCGGAGGTGCATTAACGTCTGCCGTTAATGCGCTGATTATCCCTGAGAACATCAATCGCAGTCTGCATGGCGATTTTGTCATCCCGCCTTTTTTGTTTGTCCTGCATGACCTGAAGGTATTCCAGCAAGGTACGGGTATTAATCGGTCGGCTCTGTTTACTCACAGCCAGCACGGCTTCGCCAAGAATAACTTTCACTGGCGGAAGTTGTGCCGGATACCAGTCAAGGGTGTCTTCTGATTTCATCATAAATTCCTCACGGAAGGGTAGTGTATCATAAATCGGACGTTCAATTTATGGTAAGCCGGTGTAAACCACTCTGAATCCAATACTTATCCCACGATAATCCTCGGGGTAGGGTTTTCGCCATGCGCTATGCCAGCTGCCGCCACGCACGACACGTTCTGTACCACCATCGGGCCTTGCGGATCGTGTTCTGTGCTTTGAGATAGTAGCGGGTACTGTAATAATCGCTGACCCATTCCCAGGCATTACCGTAAATATCATACAATCCCCATGGATTCGGTTTTTTCATACCAACGGGATGTGTACCACCAGAAACAAAATTTTCTCCATACCAGGCATAATTATCTAACGCAGAGGCGTCATCGCCAAAAAAATAACGTGTTGTACTACCCGCTCGTGCTGCATATTCCCATTCAGCTTCTGTCAGTAATCGATAACCAGTTGTACCTTCTCGTTGATTAAGTTTCTCAATAAACTTCATTGCATCCTGCCAGGATACCGTCGCGGGATGATCCGGGTGCGTAATGCGCTCTGTCATACCAGGAAGTAGATAGTAGGGATTGGAGCGATCGCGCACATAAGGTTTTTCCCCCATCACAGCCAACCAGTCTGCCTGTGTGACCTCAAATTGCCCCATAAAAAATCGTGAGAAAATATCACTGAATGTTGTGGTTTCTCCCGGCTGTCGGCCGTTATGTCCGATGAACCCATCAGAAATTGCCCTGCCGGTATTGTGACAAAACGCATTCCCATCACCACCTGGTCACCGCTTCGTCACTGGAATGTTGGTCCGGGCAGCAAAGTTGCGGTCGTTGGGTTAGGTGGCCTGGGGCATATGGCGATTAAATTGGCCAAGGCGCTGGGCGCTGAAGTCACGTTATTTAGTCGTTCTCCAAATAAAGAGGCCGATGCCCGCCATCTGGGGGCCACGCATATTGTTATTTCAACCGATGAAAAACAGATGCAGGATGCGCGTAATCAGTTTAATTTGATTATCGATACAGTGCCTTATGTTCATGACCTGAATCCCTATCTTCCGACGCTGGCGCTGAGTGGAACACTGGTACTCGTTGGGTATCAGGGGGATTTGAATCTGATGCTGAACAGCGCACCGCTAATTTTAGGACGAAAATTAGTGGCCGGTTCAGTCATCGGTGGGATTGCGGAGACACAGGAAATGATCGATTTTTGTGCGGAGCATCAGATCGCTTCTGATATTGAATTAATCAATATTCAGGATATTAATATGGCCTGGCAGCGAATGCTAAAAAATGATGTTAAATATCGGTTCGTTATTGATATGGCTTCTCTGAAGGCGTGATGAAAAAAGGCGGTAGAATATACCGCCTTTTTATGTTGCATCGGTTATTGCGTCATAGCGTTAAGATCATGAATAACGCATTCAGGCTCTGAGTCCTGGGGCATATTGTTTATATCCTGAATACCATCGTTTTTACCTGCGCTGTCCTGTTGCAGGGCTGAGAAAAGCGGGGTGAGGCTCTGCTGCTCTTTGCCATGCTCGGCAATCAGTTCCAGCGTTTTATTCTTAGCGTCGTCGTCCGTTAATGCGCAAACCAGTACCCGGGCAATTTGTTTACGGGAAATAACGCCATCAGCCGGTGTGCCTGAGTGACGTCTGTCTCCCTGTAGCATGACGATTTTTTGTTCATTAGGTTTGTTGTAATCAAACCAACCGGGCCTGACGATGGTATAGGGATGACCGCTGGCGCGAATCAGCCGTTCCGCTCGTCGCTTCCAGTCATGCGCTTCCGTCTGGCGGTTATACGAATCTTCTCTTTCTGTCACGCCGATAGCGGTCATCAGCACGACTCTGACTGGCCGATGCTTCAGTTGTTGCAGAATATTTCTTACCCCGCCGTAGTCAACTGCCCGAGCACCAATGCGGCCTAAACCATTGGACCCCAAAGTGAAAATAACGGCATCAATATCATCACCAATGCCTGTCAATGTTTCCGAGACAGAGACATCTCCATAAATAATCTCAACTCCCTGTGGAAGCATTTTGCTGGGAGCGGACAAGAGCTTTAGGTTGGCGAAAGTACTGACGACAGGCCAGAAGCGGGAAGCCGTGGTGTT
>NZ_LLXO01000060.1 GCF_001484765.1 Entomohabitans teleogrylli
CTGAATAACCCATCCCCGTCAATACGGTTCACGCTGCACGCTTACCCTTCAGATAACAGAAACCCGATCAGATGAGGACAAAAAAGACGTGCAGGCGGTCCTTCAGTCGAACTGGGAAGACGACACCTGGTTACCTGAGTGACTAATCTTTATAGGCTGTTGTAGGGAGGCTTTCACTGATGAATCGGGGATAGAAGGGTGGGACCGCGGTCCCACCCTATCAGTACAGAGCTTTGATATCGATCTTCGCACCACATGCCGCTGCATAGCGACTGAGTGTTTTGACGCTGGCGCCAAGAGGATTTTTTTCAAGCCTGGTAATAGCAGACGGCTCAATATTGAGCCGGCGCGCAATGTCGGTTTTTGAAAGACCAGCGCGTTCGCGCATGTCGTACAGCATCTGCAGCAGCATCAATTCTTTGTCTGCTTCTTCATAACCCCGGACAGCCTCTGGGGTATCAAGCATTTCTTTGCGCAGATCGTCTAATGTTATGCCTTTCATTTGTTCATCTCCTGTAGCCTTTTCCTGGCTATTTCTATCGCTCCTGCAGGTGTCTTCGGTGTCTTTTTAACAAACGCATGCAGCAGGTAGATATTCTGGCCTATCGAGTATGCATACAGCGTTCTGGCAATGTTTTTATCCCCAACCCGGAGTTCGAACATTCCGGTGCCCAGCGGCTTACTGTGCGGCATTCTTAGCTGGCCATCCTGGCTTAACCGTTCGATGAGTCGGAACATGCGACCTCGCAGTTCGTCCGGTAGTTCCTTCAACTCAGGAACTGCGTCCTCATGAGTTATGACATTAAACATAGTATATCCTCCTGACAGTGAAAATTATACTAAAAGTAAAAATAAGCTTAAATGTAAGATTTCACTTAAAAGTGAAAAATAAGACTGACTTTGCACAATGGACAGAGTTAAATTTGTTCGCATAGACGGGATGCCATCTGACTTAACCAACGGAAAAGAAAGGGGAAATTATGAACTGCGAAGGAAATGAAAAACTCCGGCACGACATTGCAGATCTGTATGACGATGTCGCGGCATTAGAGGAAAAATTCCGGCGTCTGGAGATGAAATACAGACTGAACAATAATCTTGTGGAAAGTATGGCTGGCCAGATCGTAGGGGATGCCGGACGCCATCGGCCCTTAGCGCGACAGGAGAACGGACATGAATTTTAAAGAAATGCGTGAAGAAATGACCGATGTAGCTATGAGTAGCCAGAGATAAGGGAGCCAGCGATTAGGGGCTTCTGCCCTGACGGTAGCTCTGGGCGACAGCGCTGGTTTTCAGAATGGCCGGCATTTTGCCAGTTATCTGGGGCTGGTTCCGAAGGAGCCAGCAGTGGTGGTAAAGTCAGACTGCTCGGGATAACAAAACGCGGGGATGGTTATCTGCGAGGACTGCTTATTCATAGCGCCCGCTCAGTGGTTTACCGGGTCATCAACCTTCCGGAAGAACGATGTGGAGGTCTCCAGCGGTGGCTGAAAGGTATTATTGCCCGAAGCGGCGTAAATAAAGCTGTAGTGGCGCTGGCTAACAAAAATGCGCGAATAGCGTGGGCGCTAATAAACCAGAAAACAGAGTGTATCGTTAAGTAACTAACTGATTTTAATAAGTCCAAAGAGTTGATGTACTGACAGGTAGAACCGACTCTCTGTGAACCAGATAAATAGCTGGACTGTAATAAGTCATGGCGTTAATGAGGCCAGAGAGTACGGATGTTCATCAGGGCTCACGAAGCCGGATATATGTGTGTGGCTACTTTGTCAGAAAAAATCTGCGCGTACTTGCATCGGGGAGATGTCCATATAAGCTATTTAGGTATTACTGTGTTTTTATCTATCAATAAAATAAAAGCGATTGTTAAGGCGAGGATTTTCAATGAGTAATAATCATTCAAAATGGTGTGTTAAAAATATAACTCTGAAATACATGATGAATATCGCGGTTGTAAATTTTAATCGATGATAGTCTACCGCTTCTTTTTAACTGAGAGATGTAAGTGATTATGGACGAAATCTGGCATGTATCTGTATTTATTAATAAAGGATGGAATATAGTGCTTATTTGATGTGGATAATAAAAGATAAAATTTCAAAGAAATACGACGTTAATTAATGGTGAGGAAATGGAATATGAAAGAATTTATTGCATTACAGGAAATTATTAAGGAATGTTACCTATGGTAAGTGAAGATTTAGATGCCAATATTTTGTCTGTGAAAAAGTAATTCAAATAAAAATTTTGTCAGCAGCTGGACCGAATATTGTATTTTTGTATGTGTGGGTTTTATTCAGTTTTTATGTTGATAATTACAGCTGGAGGAGATGTGCTGAGATCCCGAAAAAAAAATGCTTTTCCAGTCATTAAGTATCAGCAATGCCTGGCAAAGACATATCGGTCTGCTGATGGCAGTTTAATGCCAGGACGCAACGTCTATGAGCACTGTCTAATCGTTGGCTCAGTCGCTAAATATCTGATCGGTCATTTTCCTGAATACCTGCGGAAGGTGCTTTTTCCTGAAGGCAGCTCGTTAGTTGCAGCCTGTCACGATACAGGAAAGCTTTCGCCGACTTTCTACCTGCGCCTACAAATAGCTCTTAACTCTACGTCATCCTCCCAGGTCCAGTCGTTGCTTTCAACTCTGGGTTTTTCATCTGGAGCTACAGCTGCAGAAATTGGTCATTTTGAACAAGCGCGTTGGGGGGGACACGCCGGGGCTGGGGCGATTGCACTGGAGGATATTTCGGGAAGCTCGCATATAGGCGTGATCGTCGGGCAGCATCATGGATGTCGTTCAGTAACAAGTTTCTACAGTGCGGATAGCGAAGTTCTGGGGGGGAAGGAGTGGCAGAGTGAGCGTCGTGCGTTGGTTGAGGCATTGCAACGGGTATTAAATGAACCCTGGCCAGCAATCACCCGTTCAGATTTTGCCCTGCGGCAGTTGCTGGCGGGGCTGACTTCGGTTTCGGACTGGATTGGTTCAAATTCGTTGTTTGACGATCCTGCGCTGTCGTGGCAGAACCAGCTTCCTCTAGCTCTGAAAGTCGCAGGAATTGCGACACCACGGTTTATTCCGAATCTGGAATTTGGTGAAATTTTCAAAGATGAAATGGGGTGCCCCTATAGCCCCAATGAGTCGCAACTTTCGCTATATGAGGCAGTAGTCGGACCTGGGGTTTATGTGCTGGAAGCCCCAATGGGGCTGGGAAAAACAGAAGCGGCACTGTATGCAGCTTATAAGGTTTTAGCAGCCGGGCAGGCAAGAGGGATTTATTTCGCACTGCCCACCCAGCTCACCTCCGATAAAATCCATCAACGTTTCACAACCTACCTTCAGGCTATTCTTGTGTCGGGCAGCAATCATCATCAGGCGCTGCTCTTGCATGGCAAGTCGCATTTGCAGGAGCAAGAAATGGGTGAGGAGGGCAGACCAGGAGGTCATTGGTTTTCTTCACGCAAGCGCGGTTTACTCGCACCATTTGCGGTTGGCACTCTCGATCAGGCTTTGATGGCGGCGATGAATGTCACACACGGATTTGTTCGAGCATTTGGGCTGGCAGGGAAGGTGGTTATCCTGGACGAAGTGCACAGTTATGATGCGTTCACCAGTCTGATTATGCAAAAGCTGGTTGAGATGCTGCGTGAACTTCACTGCACGGTCATCATTCTCAGCGCTACGCTGACGCAATCGCGCAGGGCTGCGCTATTGTCAGAACCGGATTATGACTGTGATGCCTATCCGGTAATTAGTGCCCAGTCGCGCGTGTCGTCTGATGTTTTGAGTTTGCCGCTGTGTCCTCCGGAATCTAAAAAGGTCCTGCTACAGTGTGTTCCTCACGAATCGACAATAGCGCTGGAGGAAGCGTTATTACGTGCAGAACAGGGCCAGCAGGTGTTGTGGATTGAAAACACTGTGAGCGATGCGCAGGCGCGTTATTTTGATTTTGCAGCACGTTGTGCGGAAATGGATATTGCGTGTGGTCTGTTACATTCCCGGTTCACACAACGCGATCGGGCAGTGATAGAGGATAGCTGGGTTGGTTTGTATGGCAAGGGGGGTTGGGGACAGAGAGTTCAAACCGGGCGGATCCTGGTTGGTACTCAGGTTCTTGAGCAATCTATCGACATAGATGCTGATTTTCTGGTAACCCGCTTTGCGCCGACTGATTTATTGATGCAACGTCTTGGTCGTCTGTGGCGTCATGCTAAAACGCCACGTCCGGACGACGCTCGCTGTGAAGCCTGGATCCTGGCGCCGGATCTGAAGTCAGCAATAGTATCCCCTGAACGAGAGTTTGGGGCCAGTGCGCTGGTGTATTCCCCCTATATTCTTTGCCGCTCGCTGGAGGTCTGGCAAGGATGTTCTGCTGTGTCCCTGCCGAAAGATATTCGCCTCATGCTGGAGGCGACTTACGCACCACGTGATGAACCTGCACCCATGAATCAGTGGAAACATGAGCTGTTTAACGGCAGAAAAGTGTGGCCTGTTCGTAAGGGGATCAATGAGCTTGAACAACTCGCTCGCCTGACGCTTTCTGGCGAGTCTCAGACGCTGCCTGAAAGCCGTGCCCAGACGCGCTACAGCGAGCAAGATAATGGATCTTTTCTGCTGTTACGTGGCGTTACTCGTGATGAGAAAGCCAGAATAACCCGCCTGCAGTTACGTTGCGGTGAATGGCTGGAAATTCCCTGGCGACGCAGCCAACTGGATGAAGCGCTATGGCGAAAATATTCCCTGCGTCTTGAAAGCGAGCGGGTATCGCTGCGTAGCGCGCAATACCCCGATGCTGTGGAAGGGGAATGGATTTGGGATTGCGGATTACAGCATCTGTTTTATGCCGGAAACACCGCAAAAGATGAAGATCGTGAGCTGAGAGTAGCGGTTGTCGGTGTCGAGGGTGATCTGCGTGGTATCGACGGAGAGTTCCGGTCGTCCCGCTACCGCTACAGCTATCGGGACGACACGGGTCTTCGCATTATGAAAAAGGAGTGACGAGAGATGGAGGAGTCGGGTAATCGCTTCAGTCTTATTGACGAGCCCTGGATCCCTGTAGTGGATGTGGGGAGGGTCAGTCTGAAGCAGGTCTTCAGCGATCCACAGTTACGTACACTGGGAGGAAATGCATTACAGAAAATTGCCCTGATGAAGATGTTACAGGCTATTTGTCAGGCAGCTGTGACGCCGGAAAACGACAAACAGTGGCGTGAAATCGGTGCTGATGGGTTGTGTTTCGCTACGCTGAATTATCTGGAAAAATGGCATGATCGTTTCTGGTTGTATGGCGAACGGCCGTTTCTGCAAATGCCTGCAATCGTCCGGGCAGAAATTAAACCGTTTGGTGCAGTGCTACCGGAAGTGTCTACCGGTAATACAACGGTACTGACGCAAGGCCAGTGTGAAAAACCAATGAGTGATGCGGATAAGGCGCTGTTAGTGGTGGTGCAGATGAGTATGGCACTGGGCGGGAAGAAAACCGATAACAGTGTGGTACTGACGACGGGTTATACGGGAAAAACCAACAATAAAGGTAAATCAGCTACCGGCAAACCCGGGTCGGCGCTGGCATTTATGGGGCTGATGCACAGCTTTTGCATGGGTTCCACACTCCGGGAAACACTCTGGCTGAATTTATTTAGTACAGACGATATTGCTGGGCTGACACAATACCCAGCCGGTCTGGGACGAGCACCCTGGGAGATGATGCCAGAAGGCGAAGATTGTCCTGTTGCGCGTGAACTGAAACGCACTCTTATGGGGCGATTAGTACCTGTAGGGCGTTTTTGCCTGCTGGCAAAGGGGGGGCTGCACTATAGCGAAGGTATCAGCCACTGTAATTATAAGGAAGGGCTTTACGATCCTTCTGTGCTGATTAACAAGAAAGGAAAAGAACTAAAAGTTCAGTGGACTGATCCCAGTCGTCGCCCCTGGCGGGAACTGACCTCTCTGTTGGCATTCCTGCAGGTTCAGGGGGCTGAATGGGAATGCGAGCAACTACGCATTGCTGTGACAAAGCTTCGCCAAACGAAAATATCGTTTGGCATCTGGTCCGGCGGTTTAAGAGTCAGTAGCAACGCAGGAGAACAGTATGTTTCTGGTTCAGACGATCTGGTGGAATCCTTACTTTGGTTGGATCCTGATGAGTTGAATTTATTGTGGTTTTCCCATTTCCAGGGGGAAATGACAGCGCTGGATTTGCTGGCAAAACGTTTATATGGCGGCGTCAGCAACTGGTGTCGTGAAATGAAGGTTGAGCCTAAGCCAATAGCCGCACTGGCGACGGAACTCTTCTGGCAACTCTGCGAACATCAGGCGCAGGACCTGATTGAGAACTGTACGGATCCCGATGTGCGTCAGCGGTTGCGTTGGCAGTTTTCTCTCTGGTTTTATCAGGCTTTCGATACTTTTTGTCCTCATGAATCAACACGTCAGCTTGACGCGTGGGCCAGGAATCGCCCTGGCGTCGCGGACTACCTTGAAGTTCCCAGGAAGGAGATCGTATGAGTGCAACAACAGAACGCCGCACGCGCAGCGGCGAGTTTATCAGCTACCTGTTCAGGCTCTGCAACCAGGACAAAGGAAGCGCTGCTCGTTTGCGTCGTGCAGCAAATCCAGCGACTGAATATCAAAGCTGGGAGGTTTTAGGCAGCTTTGGTATCAGGCTTGATAATGATGTCGAACGACGCGTTCATGCATTGATTGCTGCAGGGTTGGCGAATAGTCGTGCAGAGAAAAATGGCACTTTGACTCTGGGGCGAGCGATTGCACTTAGCTTTCCTGAGGGTAATGCCAGCGATCAAGCAAGAGCCAGATTGCGTCGACTGCTGGCGTGTGATTCTGCACAGGAAGCCTGCCTGATTCTGCGGCCTCTGCTGACACTGGTTCAGAGTCGTGTGCCGTCAGCCCTCGATTATGAGCGCCTGCTTAATGATCTTCTGTGGTTCAGTGATAAGACAAAAGCGCGCTGGGCACAACAGTTTTACACCAGAGAGGCACGTGAGGAGAACGGGCTATGACGCACTACATCAGCGTTTTGCGCCTAGATGTGTCCGCCTGCCGTCAACTGAATATTACTGATGGTTACAGTTTGCACCGTGTGGTGTATGGCCTGTTTGATGATATCCGTTCTGATGAACAGAAGCAGAGCTCTGTAATCAGTGGTATCCAGTGGGTTGATAAAGGCGGTGATGCTCGCGGACGGCGCGTTTTAATCCTGTCAAATCGTCCGCCGAAAGAACCGAACGTTGGAGAACTGGAAACCCGAACTTTGCCGGAGGGATTTCTTTCCAGTCACCATTATCGTTTCACCGTCTGTCTAAACCCTACCCGGCGGGACAGAGGGACCCACAAATTGATACCGATACTTGGGCGTGATGCTATTGGTGCATGGTTTTGCCAGCGCGCTTCGGGTTGGGGTTTTCACGTCGATCCGTTACAGGTTCAGGTTGATGCCATTAAGGTGATGCGGTTTGATGCGGGCGCTCAGAAAAACGTCACACTGCAACAGGCCACCTTAAGTGGACGGCTCACTGTAGTGGATCTTCGGCTATTTAAACGCAGCTTCATGAGTGGCATCGGGCGTGGTCGTGCCTTTGGCTGCGGCTTACTGCAAATCGTTCCTCTCCCGGAAACTGTTTTTTTTGATTAAAACAAGGAAGATGTCATGACATATTTGAAAAATACCCGTATTGAATTTCATATTCTGCAATCTTTCCCTGTGACCTGTTTAAATCGTGATGATGTCGGTGCGCCAAAAAGCGCTGTCGTTGGCGGTGTTACCCGTGCCCGGGTCAGTTCACAGTGCTGGAAGCGTCAGGTGCGTATGGCGCTTCAGGAGTCAGGCGTCAGACTCGGCGTGAGAACAAAAAAAGTTAAAGAGCTGATTTATCCACATTGTATCGCTCTGGGTGCCAGTGAGGGCCAGGCAGAAGGTTGTGCAGAAAAAATCGCTGAATTGCTGGCTGATGATACGTTGCTGTTTATCAGTGATGCTGAAGCTGCTGCTTTTGCCGCATATGTGGATGGAAAAGGCTTTGATGCCCTGCAGATCAAAGATAAAGAGCTGGCTAAACTGGCGAAGAAGAATCTCAACAGGAATCTGGATGCGCTGGATATCACTCTGTTTGGGCGAATGGTTGCTAAAGCTGCGGAGATGAATGTCGAAGCGGCGGCCTCATTTAGTCATGCCATTTCCACACATAAAGTGAGTAACGAGGTGGAGTTTTTTACTGCTCTGGATGACAGGCAGGATGAGCCCGGCTCTGCACATATGGGAAGCCTGGAGTTTAATGCTGCAACCTATTATCGCTATATCAGTCTTGATTTAGGCCAGTTGGTGCAAACCCTGGGGCTGGGTGATGATCCTGCATCTGTTAAGCTCCTGGGTCAGACGATAGACGCGTTTACCAGAGCGCTGTTTGTTGCTGTACCATCCGCGCGCCAGACCACGCAGTCTGGTGCCTGCCCGTGGGAATTTGCGCGTGTGCTGGTACGTCAAGGGCAGCGTTTACAGGTTCCGTTTGAAACGCCCGTTAAAGCAGAGCTCGGTGGTTATTTGCAGCCCAGCATCAAAGCGTTGAATAACTACCTGAATAAAAAAGAGAAGCTCTTCGGTTCTTTGTTTGGAAAACTGGGGGACTATCCATGGGGGGAGGACGAGAATTACTCCATTGATAATCTGATCCACGATCTGCAACGTCACGTGGGGTAAGCCATGAATCAGCGTTATTTGCTCCTCTGGCTGGAAGGTCCGCTACAGAGCTGGGGACATGACTCTCGCTTTGGACGCCGCGATACACTGTCATTCCCGACCATGTCCGGTGTGTGTGGTATTTTGTGTGCTGCATTGGGTGCAGGCGGCGAGCAACATGAACTTCTGGCTATGATGAGTGAGGGAGACTGGCGCGTTCGTGCGCTGGTTCGTGAGGATAAGCCTGGTGTCGAGCCACCGCCGTTACGTGATTTTCATATGGTTGGTAGCGGCTATGATGAAAATGACCCGTGGCAATTACTGCTAATACCTAAAACAAGCGAAGGTAAAAAGGCCGTCGGTGGGGGCACGAAAATGACCTATCGCTATTATTTGCAGGACTGCGTCTTCGCTGTTGTGGTGTCGCTGGAATCTGAACTGGCGCAGCGTATTTCCGATGCACTGGCTGCGCCTGTATGGGAGCTTTCGCTGGGACGAAAGAGCTGTGCGCCCACGGAATTTATTGGACAGGGTATCTTTGATACGCCACAGGAGGCGTGGGCATGTTGTGATGCCCTGGCAGGTGAAAAAGGTCGTATTACAGGCTATGAGGTTCTGACAGGTACTCACCCTGAGGAAGGCGAAGTGTTAACACTTAATGATGTGCCTGTTCAGTTTGGTACTGACAAGCGTTACCGCGATCGCCAGGTTACTGTTATCAGACTGTAACATCAGCGGGCCGGAGGAGGCCCGCAATTATTCAGGGAGGATGTATGGCAAATGGTCGACGCCTTTTTGTCAAAATTACTCGTGAGTCACTGCCGCAGGTCAGGGATAAATATCCGTTTATTTATCTGGAACGCGGCAGGTTGGAGATCGATGACAGTAGTCTGAAATGGCTGGACTCTGACGGCAATGTTGTGCGATTGCCAGTTGCGACATTGAATACATTACTACTTGGGCCAGGAACGTCTGTTACTCACGAGGCGGTAAAAACGGCGGCGGCAGCTAATTGTTCGCTTTGCTGGGTAGGTGAAGACAGCTTACTATTTTATGCGGCCGGTTTTCAGCCAACGGCAGATAGTCGCAATATGCGGCGACAAATGGAGCTGGCTTGTGATAAGAAACGTGCGCTGGACGTTGCCAGAATGATGTTTTCCAGCCGCTTTCCTGATGCCGATCTTACCGGAAAAAGCCTGAAAGAGATGATGGGAATGGAGGGGCATCGGGTTCGGGCTCTCTATCAGGAAAAAGCTCAACATTATGGCGTTGGTTGGAAAGGACGCCAGTTTACGCCGAATCGTTTTGAACTGAGCGATACGACCAATCAAATCCTGACATCTGCCAATGCTGCGTTGTATGGCATCCTTTGCTCAGCAGTCCATGCGATGGGATATTCTCCCCGAATCGGATTTATTCATACAGGCTCACCGCTGCCTTTTATTTATGATTTAGCTGATTTGTATAAAGCTGAGCTGAGTATCGACCTGGCCTTTGCGCTGAATAAGGAAATGGCCGGGCAGTATGACAAACACCTTCTGGCAAAACGTTTTCGTGAACGCATTATCACCATGGATCTTCTGACGCAGGTGGCGCGTGATGTTACACGCCTGCTGGGGGAAAGCAGGAAATGATAGTCGTCGTGGCTAATGATCTTCCGCCAGCAGTACGTGGCCGCATGAAGCTCTGGTTTGTCGAGCCCAGGGCCAATGTATTTGTTTCCGGTGTTAAAGACTCTGTTGCTAATCATGTGGTGGACTATTTGCTGGGTCACTGTCCGACAGATGCAGGGGTCATTATATTTAAAAGCTTGCCCGGCCCGCCCGGTTATGAAATCAGAACAGTCGGTTTGCCCGATAAAACTCTCTGTGAGATATCTGGACTGCAACTGGTAATTGAGAAAATACTGATGGAGAATTAGGTAGAAAACCCAATATGTGGATTGTTCAGAGAGTTCTTTAACAATATATTGGTGTCTTCTCCACGCACGTGGAGGTGTTTCTCGCCATTATTACCCATAGCATAAAATAAACGAGTCTTCTCCACGCACGTGGAGGTGTTTCCAGGGTTTGGGGCGGTATTAATTACGGGTGTTTGTCTTCTCCACGCACGTGGAGGTGTTTCCGCCGTACATGGGCTGACTGGCTGCAGTTCAAAGTCTTCTCCACGCACGTGGAGGTGTTTCCGGCAACCCGCTAAATCAGGCAATGGCGATCGCGTCTTCTCCACGCACGTGGAGGTGTTTCCAAGGCGATTCACAGTGGCCGTGGTTCCGTCGAGTCTTCTCCACGCACGTGGAGGTGTTTCTTATTTGAGCGTCCCATTCTTCCCCCGGGATGGGTCTTCTCCACGCACGTGGAGGTGTTTCCACATACAGACGGCCAACCAGCGCTGATGCCTGGTCTTCTCCACGCACGTGGAGGTGTTTCTTGCGCCCAGCATGGTGGTGAACGATCCCCAGCGTCTTCTCCACGCACGTGGAGGTGTTTCTTCGTTATTTCCCTTTGCCCATTCATAGATAGAGTCTTCTCCACGCACGTGGAGGTGTTTCCAGGTCGGTCGCGCATCCCTCCCTGTCGAGAGAGTCTTCTCCACGCACGTGGAGGTGTTTCCCATTTTCTTGATCGATTCAGGAGATGTATCTGGTCTTCTCCACGCACGTGGAGGTGTTTCCGTTTGTCTTGCCGCTGGCGCCGTATGCATCGAGTCTTCTCCACGCACGTGGAGGTGTTTCCAGTTTGGTTCACTGATAGAGGTAGAAAAAGACGTCTTCTCCACGCACGTGGAGGTGTTTCTAAGCCGATGGACAGTAGAAGACACGACTGATTGTCTTCTCCACGCACGTGGAGGTGTTTCTAGCGACGTATCTGCCTCCCCTTCTCGTTGCGCGTCTTCTCCACGCACGTGGAGGTGTTTCTTGAGAAGGCGGTAAAATCTGTCGGCTGCCTGAGTCTTCTCCACGCACGTGGAGGTGTTTCCATACTGCGCGATAGTCCACCACATATTGCACCGTCTTCTCCACGCACGTGGAGGTGTTTCTACCGCTAAGCTTGGAGATGCCATCAGGGAAGTGTCTTCTCCACGCACGTGGAGGTGTTTCCGGGGAGCGGGATTGTATTTATCAGCGGTAAACGTCTTCTCCACGCACGTGGAGGTGTTTCCCCTGTTTTAGCCGCCCAGTCTGGTGCACTGCAGTCTTCTCCACGCACGTGGAGGTGTTTCTTAGTTAGCTTGTGCCAGTCTGCGTCGTCAGCGGTCTTCTCCACGCACGTGGAGGTGTTTCCAGTCTTACCTGACCTGGTTCGAGTCGTCCAGGGTCTTCTCCACGTACGTGGAGGTGTTTCCCATCACTCGTTGAGTTGCCGGGGCCGTGGTTTGTTTTCTCCAAACAACCAGCCCTCCTCTGTACGTAAGTACGTGATGTCACTCGCTCACTTCTGGTTCGGGCCGGTGGCGTAAGTCCTGCTTCAGCAGGTTATCAGACACCGGCAGGCTGTGCGCACGATAGCTGACCGGGGCCGCTTTTGCACGAAGCCCCTGACGCCGGAGACTGGCGGCAATAGTTTTGACGTTGTACACCGGCAACACCTCAGCAAGACGGGGCGCACCATATCCTGCTGTTCCGGGCTTTTTGGCGGCACGAACTGCATTGTCGGTTGCATCAGAGCCACTGCAATGGCCTGTGCATCATTACCGTCATTTTTTTGCCCACGGACAAAGGGTTTTACATACTGAGGACTGATGACCTTTACTTTGTGCCCCAGTTTCTCAAACTCACGCTGCCAGTAAAATGCCCCGGTGGACGCTTCGATCCCTATCAGACAGGCTGGAATATTTGCCAGCGTCTGGAGTAATTCTTTTCGGCCAGTGCGTTTCGTGTAAACCGGTTTGCCGGCCTGGTTTAATCCGCAGAGCTGAAAAACATTTTTAGCCAGATCAATACCCAGAAATACGATATTCATGGCGATTCTCCTGGTGAGCACATTTCGTACAGTTAACCGCTACGGGAGGAGGTAGTCCATCCCATTACCTGGCGTAAGAAGTATGGCGGTATGGAAG
>NZ_LLXO01000061.1 GCF_001484765.1 Entomohabitans teleogrylli
AACAAACGAACCGGATTCCAGCTTCAGCGTCGTGAGGTCACAGATAGCAAGCAGTTCTGCCGGGAGATGCAGCTCCATAAAATCCCGGGCTATCTCCGGCTGCGTCAGGAATTGCCTGAATGTCGCATCGTGGGGCGTGGGTGTAGTATTTTTCTTTTTCATCAATCCAGGCTCTGAAAAATGGCTCTGTTATAGTATCACAGGCAAAAAATGCTAACATTGGCGCAGAAGGCAATTGCGATTCCTTATTCCCTGGTAGTCGCATCTGCAATAACCATAAAATTACAATGGTTTAACATCTGGAATAACCTTATAATCCATGTTCCTTTTCATGTCTTAAGTTTAAGCTGGAGGTTATATGGAGTTCAGTCGCAGGCAGTTTTTCCGTATCTGCGCGGGTGGCATGGCAGGAACCACTGCTGGATCTCTCGGATTTTTATCCACTTTTTCAGTTCAGGCTGCAACCCGGCAATACAAGTTGTTAAAAGCAAAAGAGACCCGTAATAACTGTACTTATTGTTCAGTGGGCTGCGGCATGCTGATGTACAGCCTGGGCGATCATGGTAAGAATGTTACGCAAAATATTTATCATGTTGAAGGCGATCCGGATCACCCGGTGAGTCGGGGTTCCTTATGCCCCAAAGGTGCCGGAGTACTTGACTATATCCACAGCAAAAATCGCCTGATGTACCCGGAGTATCGGGCTCCGGGTTCCAATAAATGGCAACGAATAAGCTGGGATGACGCCATCAACCGTATTGCCCGGCTGATGAAAGATGACCGAGATGCCAATTTTATTGAACGTAATCCGCAGGGCGTGACCGTCAATCGCTGGACAACTACCGGTATGCTGTGCTCATCAGCAGCCAGTAATGAAACCGGAATTCTGGACGGCAAATTCGCCCGTGCGCTGGGGATGGTTGCCATCGATTGTCAGGCGCGCCTGTGCCACGGACCGACTGTTTCTGCGCTGGCGCCGACCTTCGGACGCGGTGCAATGACCAACAACTGGGTAGACATTAAAAACGCTAATGTGGTGCTGATCATGGGGGGTAATGCCGCCGAAGCGCATCCGGTTGGCTTTAAGTGGGTAGTGGAAGCGCAGACTAAAAACGATGCAACAGTGGTGGTGGTCGACCCACGTTTTAACCGTAGTGCTGCGGTGGCCGACCTGTATGCCCCAATCCGTGCCGGCTCTGATGCCGCATTCCTGCTGGGCATAATTCATTATCTCATTGAACATAATCGTGTACAGCACGAATACGTGCGCCATTACACGAACGCAGCCATGATTGTCCGCGAAGACTATGCCTTTAATGATGGATTATTCAGCGGTTATGATGCAGAAAAACGCCAGTATGATAAATCGAGCTGGTTTTACCAGCTCGATGAACAGGGCCATGCGTTACGCGACACCACCCTGAACCACCCACGCTGCGTCTGGAATCTGCTGAAAATCCACGTTTCACGCTATACGCCGGAACTGGTTACCCGTTTGTGCGGTACCCCAATAGAGGATTTCGAGCGTATCTGCGAAATTCTTGCCAGTACCAGCGTACCTGACCGCACAGCGACTATTTTGTATGCCCTGGGCTGGACGCACCATACGGCTGGCGCGCAGATTATCCGCACTGCCGGTATGTTACAACTACTGCTGGGGAATATTGGCATGGCGGGAGGCGGGGGAAATGCCCTGCGCGGCCATTCAAATATTCAGGGGTATACCGATCTGGGTCTGCTGTCCACGAATCTGCCCGGCTACATGCCGTTGCCGTCGGAAAAACAGCCCGACTACCAGACCTATATCAGCCAGATTATGCCGCCAGCTCTGGGGATGAATGAAGTTAACTACTGGCAAAATACGCCAAAGTTCTTTGTCAGTATGATGAAAAGCTTTTGGGGCGATCACGCTACCGCCGATAATAACTGGGGATACGATTGGTTACCCAAATGGGATCGCCTCTACGATGTTATGACTCAGGTAGAGTTGATGTATGCAGGAAAAATCAATGGCTACATTGTTCAGGGGTTCAACCCGCTGGCAGCATTCCCGGATAAGAACAAGTCCTCTGCTGCACTGGCGAAACTCAAGTACATGGTGGTGATTGATCCGCTGGTCACTGAGTCCTCTAATTTCTGGCAGTATCATGATGAGATGAACGACGTCAACCCGGCAGATATTCAAACTGAAATATTCCGTCTTCCGTCATCGTGCTTCGCTGAAGAGAACGGTTCTATTGCCAATTCAGGACGCTGGCTGCAGTGGCACTGGGCTGCATCGGAACCGCCCGGGGAGGCTCTGCACGATGGCAAAATTCTCGGGCGTCTGTTTATGCGTCTGCGCGAACTGTACCGTGATGAGGGTGGTGCTAACCCGACACCGCTGTTAAACATGTCCTGGGATTATAAAGACCCCTGCGATCCGCACCCCGAAGAGGTCGCCAGAGAAGCGAACGGTATGGCAACGCGCGATCTGCTGGACGATCAGGGTCAGGTTATTGTCAAAAAAGGCCAGCAACTCAGCAGCTTTGCACTGTTACGTGATGATGGTTCAACCAGTAGCTTCTGCTGGATCTACTGTGGCAGTTGGACAGAGCAGGGGAACCAGATGGCGAATCGTGATAACAGCGATCCCTACGGTCTGGGATGTACGCCTGGCTGGGCCTGGTCGTGGCCGGCTAACCGGCGCATTCTGTATAATCGTGCTTCAGCCGATCCTCAGGGTAAACCCTGGGATGCCAGACGACCTTTATTGCGCTGGGATGGCTCACGCTGGGCAGGGATGGACGTTGCTGACTACAGTCAGGCCGCGCCGGGCAGCGGTGTCGGGCCTTTTATCATGAACCCTGAGGGTGTTGGACGGCTGTTTGCTATCGACAAGATGAACGACGGTCCGTTTCCAGAGCACTACGAACCCATCGAATCACCGATCGGTACCAATCCATTACACCCCAATGTTGTCTCCAGTCCGGTAACGCGCCTGTTTGACAGCGACAAGTCAAATATGGGCAATGCGCAGGATTTCCCTTATGTGGCAACGACCTATTCAATTACCGAACTGTTCCGCCACTGGACCAAACATTCTCTGGTGAATGCTATTGTTCAGCCCGATCAGTTTATTGAGATCGGCGAAGGACTGGCCCTGGAGAAGGGTATCGTCCATGGTGATGTGGTTAAAGTCACCTCGAAACGCGGCTTTATTAAAGCTAAGGCGGTGGTAACCAAACGTCTGCGGACTCTGACCATTGACAGCAGGCGAGTTGATACCATTGGTATTCCGTGCCACTGGGGCTTTGAAGGGGCAACGCGTAAAGGCTTTCTTGCCAATACCCTGACCCCGTCCGTTGGCGACGCCAACTCACAGACGCCGGAGTATAAGGCGTTTCTGGTCAACATTGAGAAGGCGTAGGGAGCGAAGCTATGTCCATGCAATCACAAGACATTATCAGGCGTTCGGCAACTAACCCGATGACACCACCACCACAGGCGCGCGACTTTAAAGAAGAAGTCGCCAAGCTGATTGACGTTTCAACCTGCATCGGCTGTAAGGGCTGCCAGGTGGCCTGTTCAGAGTGGAATGATATCCGCGATACTGTGGGTGAGTGCACTGGGGTATATGACAACCCCATCGACCTGAGTGCCAAATCCTGGACAGTGATGCGATTCAGCGAAACCACGCAAAATGGCAAACTGGAATGGCTTATCCGCAAGGATGGCTGTATGCACTGCGTACACCCCGGCTGTATGAAGGCCTGTCCGTCTGCCGGGGCAATCATCCAGTATGCCAACGGTATTGTCGATTTTCAGTCTGAATACTGTATCGGCTGCGGCTATTGTATCGCCGGCTGCCCGTTCAATATTCCGCGCCTGAATAAGGACGACAACAGGGTTTACAAATGCACCCTGTGTGTCGATCGTGTCAGCATCGGCCAGGAGCCGGCCTGTGTAAAAACCTGTCCCACCGGCGCTATTCATTTCGGCACTAAAAAAGCGATGCTGGAACTGGCTGAACAGCGCGTCACGCAGCTGAAAAAGCGAGGTTTCCAGCATGCCGGTATTTACAATCCGCAGGGTGTCGGTGGTACTCACGTAATGTACGTATTGCACCACGCCGAACAGCCGGATTTATATCATAATCTGCCGAAAGATCCGCATATTGATCTGCCTGTCAATCTGTGGAAAGGGATACTCAAGCCGCTGTCGGCCGCAGGCTTCATCGTCACTTTTGCCGGGCTGATCTTCCATTACATCGGCGTCGGGCCGAACGAAGAGGTGAATGAAGATGAGGAGGATCGCCATGAGTAAGCCGAGCAAAATGATTGTCAGAACTAAATTTATTGACCGGGCCTGTCACTGGACGGTAGTAGTTTGCTTCTTTCTTGTGTCGCTCTCCGGTATTGCGCTTTTCTTCCCGACACTGCAGTGGCTGACAGAAACCTTCGGTACACCGCAGATGGGACGCATTCTACACCCATTCTTTGGGGTACTGATCTTCATCGCCCTGATGTTCATGTTTGTACGTTTTGTGCGTCACAATATTCCGGATCGTCACGACTGGCCGTGGATGAAGGGGATTATCGAGGTACTCAAAGGTAATGAACATAAGGTGGCGGATGTCGGGAAATATAACGCTGGGCAAAAAATGATGTTCTGGAGCATCATGAGTCTGATTTTTGTGCTGCTGGTAACCGGCGTCATTATCTGGCGACCATACTTTGCGGACTATTTCCCGATGCGGATGATACGTTATAGTCTGCTGCTCCATGCCACAGCAGCCATCATCCTGATCCATGCAATCCTTATCCATATTTATATGGCATTTTGGGTAAAAGGGTCGATTAAAGGGATGATCGTTGGCAAGGTCAGCCGCCGCTGGGCGCAAAAGCATCATCCGCGCTGGTACCGTGAAGTGGAAAAGAATATACCGGTGGATAAGCCATAACGGTAGCAATAGGTAAAAAGGTTATTGTAAAAGGGCAGGCTGTTGTCTGCTCTTACATAGTAATACTGGGAGCAGAATTTATGATCTAAGATGTGTAATTCATAGACATCGTTTCTGATAGTAGATGTTTTTGATGGAGTTCAGCCAGGACTATGTGGTCTGAGCAATCGTAAAAAATGGTAGTATATTCCCCGGAGGAAATATGGACAAATGAACGAGCTGAATCGCCACAGGTTTAACAGACACCTCAAAGTCATTTAAGATGGCTTAAAGAGAGGTACCCATGAGCAATAAGCGTTATCCCGAAGAGTTTAAAATTGAAGCAGTCAAACAGGTTGTTGATCGCGGTCATTCTGTTTCCAGTGTTGCAACACGTCTCGATATCACCACTCACAGCCTTTACGCCTGGATAAAGCAGTACGGTCCGGATTCTTCCACTCATAAAGAACAGTCAGATGCTCAGGCCGAGATCCGCCGTCTCCAGAAAGAGTTGAAGCGGGTTACCGACGAACGGGACATATTAAAAAAAGCCGCGGCGTACTTCGCAAAGCTGTCCGACTGAGGTACGCCTTTATCCGTGACAACACCAGTTGCTGGCCTGTTCGACTGCTCTGTCGCGTGCTGGATGTTCATCCCAGTGGCTTTTACGCCTGGCTTCAGCAGTCGCATTCACAACGCCATCAGGCAGACCTGAGACTGACAGGACAGATTAAACAGTTCTGGCTGGAATCGGGATGCGTCTATGGCTATCGCAAGATCCATCTGGATCTGCGGGACAGCGGGCAACAGTGCGGAGTCAACAAAGTCTGGCGACTGATGAAGCGCGCCGGGATAAAGGCTCAGGTCGGATACCGGAGCCCGCGGGCACGTAAAGGCGAGGTCAGTATCGTGACGCCCAACAGGCTCCAGCGGCAGTTCAACCCGGAGGCACCGGATGAACGTTGGGTGACGGACATAACCTACATCAGGACCCACGAAGGCTGGTTGTATCTTACCGTGGTTGTTGAGCTGTTCTCACGCAAGGTTATCGGCTGGTCAATGCAATCCCGGATGACAAAGGACATTGTTCTGAACGCACTGCTGATGGCTGTATGGCGGCGTAATCCTCAAAAAAAGGTGCTGGTTCATTCTGATCAGGGCAGCCAGTACACAAGCTATGAGTGGCAGTCGTTCCTGAAATCACACGGTCTGGAAGGTAGCATGAGTCGTCGCGGTAACTGTCACGATAATGCGGTTGCAGAAAATTTTTTCCAGCTGCTGAAACGTGAGCGGATAAAGAAAAAGATCTACGGAACGCGGGCAGAAGCCCGCAGCGATATTTTTGATTACATTGAAATGTTTTATAACAGCAAACGACGGCATGGTTCGAACGATCAGATGCCACCAACTGAATACGAAAACCAGTATTATCAACGACTCGGAAGTGTCTAGGTTATCCGTGGCGATTCAGGTTAATTTTTTGAATACAGGTTCAGTTCGTTAATAATGCACTCAGGTTCTTCACGCAGAGGCATATTGTCTATGTCCAGAACCCCATCATTTTTTTGTGGATTATCAGACTGTAGGTCTGCAAACAGTGGGGTAAGATCCTGCTGTGCTTCGCCTCGCTCAGCTACCAGCTCGAACGTTTTATTTTTTGCCTCGTCGTGGGTCAGGGCACTGACCAGAACCGCTGCGATTTGCTCCCGGGATATCACACCATCTTCCGGTGTTCCCGCATGGCGACGATCTCCCTGAAGCATAACGATTCTGTGTTCATCATCATTGTTGTAATCAAACCAGCCGGGCCTGACGATGGTATAGGGGTGACCGCTGGCCCTGACCAGACGCTCGGCACGTCTTTTCCAGTCATGAACCTCAGTGCGTTGATTCCAGGTGCTGAGCCGCTCAGTCACGCCAATCGTGGTCATCAGGCTGATACGAACAGGCGTATTCTTGAAAATTCGTAAAATATTACGTACTCCGCCGTAATCGATCGCTCTGGCACCAATACGACCCTGACCATCGGAACCGAGCGTGAAGATGATGGCATCAATATTTTTCGGCAATTCGGTGAGTGTTTCCGGCATTGAAACATCGCCGTAAAAAGCCTCTGTTCCACGAGGAAGCAATTTTACTTTGCGTTTATTTCTGACGAGCGCTACAGGCTGATGGCCCATTTTGATAGCAGTGTTGACGACATGAAGGCCAATACTTCCTGTCGCCCCTGCAACAAGTATTCTCATGATAAACCTACTGATAATTCAGACTTATTTTTGATACGGTCAGAATATCAATTATCATTAATGTCAGTAATGGGGCTAAAATGATTGTGTCTATGAACACCCTTCATGAGTACGCGATGAAGGGAATGCCCCCATAAGGAAATCGCCGATGCTCAAAGAAAATTTCAACGAACTGCAAATCTTTCTTGTGGTGGCAAGGGAGCGAAGTTTTACCAAAGCAGCGGGTAAACTGGGCGTTTCTCAGTCTGCACTCAGCCACGCGATGAAGGCCCTGGAGGAAAGGCTGAATATTCGCCTTCTGACCCGCACGACCCGAAGCGTTGCCCCTACGGAAGCCGGTGAGAGAATTATTGCCTGCCTTGAACCTCGCATTGCCGATCTTGAACAGGAACTGGAATCGCTTGTTCAACTGAACGGCACCGCCTCCGGCAATATCCGTTTATCTGCCGGGGAGCATGCCGCGCGAAGTCTGGTATGGCCGAAGCTAAAACCCTTCCTCAGGGAATATCCCGAAATTAATCTCGAACTGGTGGTTGATAACGGCTTTGTCGATATTGTTGAGGGGCGTTTTGATGCCGGGATCCGCCTTGGCGAAAGTGTGGATAAGGATATGATTGCGGTAAGAATTGGGCCGGATATGAGAATGGCTGTGGTAGGAGCGCCGTCTTATTTCGCTGCAAATCCTGCACCTGAAACGCCGCACGAGCTACAAAATCATCGGTGTATCAATATGCGCCTGCCGACAGCCGGTGGGCTTTACCACTGGGAGTTTGAGAAGGAGGGGAAACCGTTACGTGTCAGAGTAGAAGGGCAGGTAACCTTTAATCTGCAGGCGGAACGAATTGATGCGGCGTTATCCGGTTTTGGTATCGCCTGTATACCTGAAGACAGGGTGCAGGATTATATAAATTCAGGAGAGCTTATCCAGATTCTGCAGGACTGGTGTCCGTCTTTCCCCGGATATTACCTCTACTACCCGAGCCGCAAGCAGCATCCGCCTGCTTTTGCGCTGATGATCGATGCACTTCGCTACCAGGAATAACGGGTCCGCCAATTGCAGCGGACCCGTCCGGGTATTAACGGCCTACGCGAGCCTGGTGCTCAGGAGAGTAACGTTCGCCGACGATTTTAATCGTTTCAAGCGCCTGGGTTATCTGTCGCGAGTCATCCTGAGAAAGGATGATGTCGGCGGCCCCCAGGTTTTCCTCCAGCCGGTGCAGTTTCGTAGTTCCAGGGATAGGCACAATCCACGGCTTTTGTGCCAGCAGCCACGCCAGCGCGATTTGTGCAGACGTCACACCTTTCTCTGCCGCCAGTTCACCCAGCAATGAAACCAGCTTTTCATTGGCTTCAATCGCCTGCTCGGCGAAACGCGGCACTGTACTGCGGTAATCATCCTTCCCAAAAGTGGTTCCTGGCTTAATCGAGCCCGTCAGGAAGCCTTTGCCTAATGGGCTGAAGGGCACAAAACCAATACCCAGTTCCTCCAGCAACGGCAGGATCTCCTGTTCAGGCTCGCGCCACCACATTGAATATTCGCTTTGCAGGGCAGTGACAGGTTGTACGGCATGCGCACGACGAATGGTTTGCGCGCCCGCTTCGGACAGACCGAAATGTTTAACTTTACCTTCAGCGATCAGGTCCTTCACTGTTCCCGCAACATCTTCAATCGGGACGTCCGGATCGACACGGTGTTGATATAGCAGGTCAATGACATCAGTGTTAAGACGTCGTAATGATCCTTCCACCGCTTCACGGATATGCTCCGGACGGCTGTTTAAAATCTGCTGCTTGTTGTCGTCGCCAAAAGTAAAACCAAACTTGGTGGCGATGACCACGCGGTCAAGAAATGGTTTTAAGGCTTCACCGACAACCTCTTCATTGAGGAAGGGGCCATACACTTCAGCGGTATCGAAGAAGGTGACGCCACGTTCAACCGCAGCGCGAATGAGCTCGATAGCCTGACGGGTATCGGTGGCCGGGCCATAGCCGTGGCTTAAACCCATGCAGCCGAGCCCAAGCGCGGAGACTTCGAGTCCGGATTGACCCAGATAACGTTTTTGCATTGAATGAATACCTCTTTTATCGTGACTTAAACATCCAGTTTGCGGCCAGTCAGCCATTCCACCATTGCCGGGTCACGGTGAGAGAAGAAGGCGCTGGTAGCGGTGTCGAGGGCGGCAATTTGCAGCATATCTTCAGCGCTGAGTTCAAAATCGAGTATGTTGATGTTCTCTTCCATGCGTTCTTTGCGCACCGATTTCGCCAGCGAAACGATACCTCGCTGGAAGATCCAACGCAGCACAACCTGGCCCACGCTTTTGCCGTACTTCTGGCCTATTGCCGTTAACACGGGATGCTGGAACAGACCATTTTTTCCCTCAGCAAACGGTGCCCAGGCTTCCGGCTGAATGTTACGGCTCTGGTTCCATGGAACGGCATGCAGCTGCTGATTGAAGGGGTTAACCTCAATCTGGTTCACCGCAGGGGCAACTTTGTTGAAGGCGATAAGGTCGGCCAGTCGGTCAGGATGGAAATTGCTGACACCAATGGCGCGAATTTTGCCTGCCTGCTGCAGTTCTTCCATAGCACGCCATGCTCCATGGACATCGCCATAAGGCTGGTGAATCAGATACAGGTCGACGTAATCAAGTTGCAGCCGATTCAGGGAACGTTCGAACTGGGCTTTAGCGCCTTCGTAATTGGTATCCTGTAGCCAAAGTTTGGTCGTTACAAAGAGCTCGTTACGGGCGATACCGCTTTGTTTCAGTGCGTTCCCGACCTGGGTTTCATTCTGGTAAGACGCGGCGGTATCGATCAGGCGGTATCCCGTATCGATGGCATCAATAACGGCTCTTTCGCATTCAGCGGCATCAGACATCTGAAACACACCAAAGCCCAGCAGGGGCATTTCAATCCCGTTGTTCAGTTTTACAGTTTGCATGACGTTATCCTTCAGCTGTTGTGTTGGAAAAGCATAACGCAAACTGATTTATTCGATTAGATGGGGTAATTAGCTAGGGTTTATTAGATGTGTTCATTAATTTAGAAGGGGCTGAAGGTCGGCTTTGTGCCACATATAGATGTTGTGGCTGTCTCCGCAACAGCA
The DNA here is from genome assembly GCF_001484765.1 of Entomohabitans teleogrylli. Classification (GTDB taxonomy): domain Bacteria; phylum Pseudomonadota; class Gammaproteobacteria; order Enterobacterales; family Enterobacteriaceae; genus Entomohabitans; species Entomohabitans teleogrylli. The sequence goes on from NZ_LLXO01000061.1 coordinate 10,277, forward strand.
AGTCCTAAATCCAAGTGTTGAACTCTTGCAATTAACGGCCGATGATAAGAAAAGAATAAAGTAAAATCGCTCAGAACCTTCGCTGTTAAATTTTATGAGCTTTTTGCCAGAAGAACGTCTTTCCAAAGCCTATGTAATGCATTTAGAGGGAGTTTTATGTATTTATCAAAACTCGGAATCCGCAACTTTAGAAATTTTGAGGCGGCTGATATTCCCCTGGCAGGTAATGACCTTCCCCCAGTATTAGATACAACCATCAGTTAGTAATGTCGGTTTGTTTACCTTCACATTTTCCATTCCGCCACCGTGCTGCAAACTCTGATGGCGTCTGATAATTCAGTGCTGAATGTGGACGACATTCGTTATAATCCTGCCGCCAGTCATTAATGACTTTCCTTGCGTGAACGATATCACTGAACCAGTGCTCATTCAGACATTCATCGCGAAATCACCCGTTAAAGCTCTCAATAAATCCGTTCTGCGTTGGCTTGCCCGGCTGGATTAAGCGCAGCTCAACACCATGCTCAAAAGCCCATTGACCCAGTGCGCGGCAGGTGAACTCCGGCCCCTGGTCAGTTCTTATCGTCGCCGGATAGCCTCGAAACAGTGCAATGCTGTCCAGAATACGCGTGACCTGAACGCCTGAAATCCCGAATGCGATGGTAATTGTCAGGCACTCCTTCGTGAAGTCGTCCACACAGGTCAGGCACTTGATCCTGCGACCGGTGGCGAGCGCGTCCATGACAAAATCCATCGACCAGGTCAGGTTGGGCGCCGCCGGGCGGAGCAGAGGCAGACGTTCTGTTGCCAGCCCTTTACGACGCCGTCTGCGTTTTACGCCCAGCCCTCTAAGATGATAAAGGCGGTACACGCGCTTGTGATTGACATGAAGGCCCTCACGGCGCAGTAACTGCCAGATGCGGCGGTAACCAAAACGCCTGCGCTCCAGTGCCAGCTCAGTGATGCGCCCTGATAAATGCGCATCAGCCGCCGGACGCTGAGCCTCATAGCGACAGGTCGACAGGGACAAGCCTGTAAGCATGCAGGCACGACGTTGCGACAGACCGGTCGCATCACACATCAATACCACGGCTTCCCGCTTCTGGTCTGTCGTCAGTACTTTCGCCCCAGGGCCACCTGAAGTGCCTCCTTATCCAGCATGGCTTCGGCAAGCAGCTTCTTGAGTCTGGCGTTCTCTTCCTCAAGCGACTTCAGGCGCTTAACCTCGGGC
>NZ_LLXO01000062.1 GCF_001484765.1 Entomohabitans teleogrylli
CTGCTGGGCTCACGCCCGCCGTAAAATCCACGATGTGCACGTTCGCACGCCGTCGGCGCTGACGGAGGAAGCCCTGAAACGTATCGGCGAACTGTATGCCGTTGAGGCGGAGATAAGGGGAATACCGGCAGAACAACGCCTTGCTGAACGTCAGCAGAAAGCGAAACCGCTGCTGAAATCCCTGGAAAGCTGGCTGCGTGAAAAGATGAAAACGCTGTCGCGACACTCAGAACTGGCGAAGGCGTTGACGTATGCGCTAAACCAGTGGCCGGCACTGACGTACTATGCGGAAGACGGCCGGGCCGAAGCGGATAATAACCTTGCTGAAAATGCGCTGCGGATGGTCAGTCTGGGGAGAAAAAACTGGCTGTTCTTCGGCTCAGACCACGGTGGTGAGCGTGGAGCGTTGCTGTACAGTCTGACAGGGACGTGCAAACTGAACGGCGTGGAACCAGAAAGCGACCTCCGGCATGTGCTTGACGTCATAGCAGACTGGCCGATCAATCGGGTGAATGAACTGCTCCCCTGGCGCGTAGCACTGCCAACTGAATAACACATCCCCGTCAATACGGTTCTCGCTGGACGCTTACATATATAGTGGCCTTGCCTGTAGTTATGTCACATATAAATCCTGAGGGAAATTCTCTGGAGCCTGGTTATTTAACGGTGAGTGTGATCTGTCGGTTATATTCCTGCCGCCAGGCGATAGTGCAGGAGATTCAGTCTCTACAGTAGAGTTTGCTCACCGGTAAGTACATTACCAAAGTCATCAATCAGCGAATAAAAGACGCGCATCCCTCTGGTGATATCTCTTCCGGCCTGGCTCACAGGGAGCTGTAACTGCTGGTAAGGCGCCACCATACCGTCATCCGGCAAAACACTTAGCTGCGGCCGTTGCCTGTCCTGGCCCACAGCCAGCTCGAGCAGTGTCTGATAAAATGGCGTCGGATTACTTATCTGCAAGACTGGTACTTTATTCTGAACGATAATCTTAAAACGCAGCTGTTGATGGCGCGGAATATTCGTGTTTTCCCTGAGCGTTTCCGGGCGGTAAAAGAGTTTGATTCGGCTGCGGAAGACCATCTGTATGCGGTTCTTCTCTGGGTCTGCCCGCGGTTTCGGTGGGATCTCCAGTACATTCAGCCAGAATACGCTTTCCCTGTCACCGGCCAGTTGTGACTCCTCTCCAGTAAAGATAATACGCAGGCGCTGCGAGCGTTTACCATCCAGACGCAGGATCGGCTGTGTAATGGTAAAAGGTACTGAAATATCTCCCGGTATTGCTTCTCTGTCACCGGTATCCACCCAGACCTGCAATAAGACTGGCGCATCGCTGTCATTCGATACTCGTAGCGTAGCCTCCTTTTCCCGGCTGTTGACAATAATCCGAGTTTCTCCCAGATAAATTGCTGCTCCTGCCGGACTGACTGGCTCAAAAAAGACTACCATCACTATAGTGAACATTAACCAGAAAAGACGCTTTTTCCATAATCCGCCAGATTTCAGAAACGCTTTCATAACACTACTTATAGTTTAACGTGAATGTCACTGCGCTACGTACACTACCGGCGGCAATGGCTTTTTCTGTCTGGTAAATACTGGCAATCATCGGTACCGTATAACTCCCTCCATACGCAGATGAATAACTCTCCAGTCGGTATAACTCATTAAATGACACAGCCTTATTTTCCTCGCGCATTAATTGTATTCCCACACCGCTTGCCGTTGATGATGCATTCAATGCAACAACGCCATTACCGGCATCAAGAATCGGAGTCGTAGCAGCAAAACTATAATCAATACTGTTCATATTGGCCGGACAGGAATTAAAGCGCAGATCAAAATGAGTTTTTGCCGCCGTTGAACCGATACCGGTAAACGCGTAAATACTCACATCCCCCATAGAGACCGTAACGTCAGGGGTGGTGCAGGTTCCACCAGAAGCAATGTAAGTCGCATTGCTGAAAAAAGTTGAACTGATTTTGTCTGAACCCGGATTAATGCTGCCATTGTACACCTGTACCGGACGCATCAATGCCGCATAAAACATGCCAATGCTGTGGCCATTAATTAAAGTATTCGTGGAGGTTCTGACAAAACGAATCTGTGTTTCTACTCCCAACAGCCAGGGAGCTCCGTTATTATCAGTTGCCGTTAGCAACTGATCAGGAGACTGAAAAGCTTCACGCCCGCTGGTCAAGGCCGTCCAGTCTTTAGCCTGACCATTAAGCGTAAAACGCCAGCGCAGCACATAACCTATTCCCATCAATGACATGTTACCCGCACTATAAGCACTGTATGTCACCCCATCGACATCAATCGCTTGAACAGCAACATGACCCGGCGATGCAACCTGCACCCCCATTTGTGGGTGGATATTCTGGTATTCATCACGGTGTGTGCAACGCCAGGCTCCGGGCGTGGATACAGTAATCCACGGCCCAATTGCTTCGCCAACGCCAATATCCCGCGGTACATCAAGGGTGGTAGTTGAATTAATATTCTGAGTACTACTGCCACCATAAATACAGTCTACCCATGTTCCATCTGCGATGGCGTGGCCAGAATATCCGGAACCTGTCAGCATAAGGAGAAAGATTTTTAGTCTTACCATAGAACGCCAGCCAGCCGATAGCCGACAAGACAGTGCGCGGTATGGGTTAACATTGTCAGGGAATTGTTGCGTCATCCTATTTTCCTTGCTTACTGGCAGGTGGCATTCAAACGAGGGTAATCAAACGCTCTCGTATCAGATAAAACGGGTATGCGGTAGCTGAACTGGCAGTGTTCTGTAGGTAGTTCACCCCATTTCACGGTTAGCGTCCCCTGTTCTTTTGCTGTACGCAATAACCCCTGTCCTACCTGAGCGATATACCCCACCACGCGTTGCTGCTCATCCATAACAGTGGCTCCAAAAGGTAAAGGCTTGCCGTTGATATCAGCACTATTTACAAGGAAGGTATGACCACTCTCCGTTTCATAACGCAGCAGGGCCACAGCGCCTGCAGTTGGAACCACATTCTGGCTGGTATATTTCAGTTCCACATCATGGGAGAGTCCACGCGGGTCAATTTCAACAGAGTTTTGCCGATAAGGACTGAGCCAGGGCACAACGGCTTTGCCACGACTGTTCAAACGAACTCCGCTATAGCTTGTGACCCTGGCGCCACCGGCATGCTCAGCCTCAACAATAGCCGTGGTATCTCCCAGCATCGGAGTAAATACCACACCCCCCTGATAGGCGACGACACCGCCGGACAGGTTTGCGCCATACTGGCTATAGCCGCTCCCGGTGGAATAGCTCCCGCCAAGCGATGCCCAGGGCGCTGACCACGAAACATTTCCCCCTACGCTGGTTGCGTTGTCGCCATTGTTGTGGCGCGAGCCATTGAAAAACGCACCATAACGGTATTGGTTATCTTCGCCTAACGATCCGGAAAGAGAGTTTTGCAGCGAGTGTTGTTCTCGCTGGCGAGTGTAGCTACTGGTCAGATTTGGTGTACTCGGCCCGGAACCTAACGGGATAGAGAATGTCAGCATTACCGTGTTTTCCCAGCGGGAAGTCGTCAGGTTACGTATCCGGTTCAGGCTAATTCCGTAATTAACACGCTTGAAATAGTTGTTGTAACTCACCTGATATTCAGTGTCAGTTCCCTTCTGATTCCAGTAATCCTGCCAGTTTGCGTTTAAAGAAAAGGTTCCAAACCTTTCGGGTAACTGCTGAGTAGCATTAAGCTGCAGACGATTACGTCGGGCATAGGTAGAGTTACTGGTGCTGATGCTATTCCGTGGGTACTTCGCCCTGTCACGCAACAACATCGCCTCATCCGTCTCATAATATCCCTGTCCGGTATAATGAAATCCAGTCAATGCCAGGCTGGTATCAGTCACCGGCAGACGTTTGGCATAAGTGAACCGGAGACTGTTCCCCTGCCTAGAATGTTGATTCACCAGCCGGGTCCGGGACTGGATAGCCCCCAGAGAGAATGCCCCCATCCGCGTGTTAAACGCGAGCCCACCGGACACAGCGGTATAGTCTCTGGCAGTTATCAGCCCGGAATATCCGGTTAACAGGCTCGAAAAACCATGCTGCCATGTCGCCATACCTAACAGCGGCTCATCCTTCATGGCACTATTGCGGTATTTACCTGCGTTCAGAGAATAGCGGCTGACTCCGGGTCTCAGCAATTCAGGAATACTGGCATACGGGACGGTAAATACCTGTTCACGGCCATCCGCCTCCCTGACGGTGACCAGTAAATCCCCCCCGCTCCCGGTCGGGTACAAATCATCAAGCGCAAATGGTCCCGGTGGTACAGTAGTTTCATAAATCTGATAACCGCCCTGAGTGACTTTAACCAGCGCATTGGTATTCGCCACCCCCTGGATGACTGGCGCGAAGCCCCTGCGGGAATCGGCGTACATACGATCGTCTGAGCTAAGTTGAGCCCCGAGAAATCCCACACTGTTAAATACCTGACCTTCGGTAGTGAACTGCCCGAGTACTAGTTTACTGTGCCAGTCAGTCAGAGCGCGTTCCAGATAGGTCTGGTTACTGTGATAACTGAATCCCTGCTGGTTACTCCAGCTAGCGTTAGCACGATAGCGCAGACGCCATACTCGCCAGTTCAATCCGCCACGTAGTGACATGTACTGACTGCTCTGGCTTGCCGAACCTGAATATTCGGAACGATAACCGTTGTAGTCGTACTGTAGCGTAGCCGCTGTGACTCCATGGTCCCATAAAGCAGGATCCACGCCCCCCCTTGCCTCGTGCTGTAGCAGAATCTGCGGAGCGCGAACCTCCAGACGCTGGCTGCCGGTATCAAATCTGGCTGTAGCACCAGGGACAATATCACTGAGATCCCCACATTGTGCTTCGGAACGCAGACGCTCCAGTGCGGCTTTATCCAACTTATCGACCGCAATACCCAGTAATGTCAGTAACTTTATGTCATAGCAAGGTATCGCACTGGTGTCACCCGGTGATGAAAGGACAAAAGTCACATCGCGCCGTCCTTTACGCCGATCGTTCATATAAATATCTATACGGTGTGAACCTGGTGAGACAGGATTACCGCGTGAAAACGCGCTGACATCAACGATTGTGCGCAAAAGTGAGCCGTCAAATTCAACCTCTTCTCCTTCCTCCCGGGCCTGCGCTAACGAACTAACAACCAGAGCGATAGGCATCAAGATCATGAGTTTTGAGCAGGATGCCTGTCGGACTGTGTGACGGTATACTTCAGAGACTTTACCTGGTCGCCAGCGTCCTTTCATACTTATTGTCTCCACCCACATCATTAACCAGGCTATAAAACGCTTTTACCCCTGCCGGAATGGGAGCTTTGACTCCCTGAAGTACCAGACTCAACTCACTGAATGGTGCAACCATCCTGTCAGGTGTTTTACCGAGATAACCAAGCACAGATGAATCTTTAGACTGGCGAACATCTAATTGACGGAATGTGATGTGATACGGCGATGGGTTTTTAACGACAACCGCATAGTCCGAACCACTCTTGCGCAGGGCCAACACAACTTTTTCGTAGGCCTGTTGGGAAGTCATTGTCAGACCTGTGGGGCGGTAAAATAACTTGATACGTGAGCGAAAAGAGAACTGCATCAGGTTGTCACCGGCAGCGATTTGCCTGGTCGGTTTAGGTGGCACTTCCAGTACATTCAGCCAGAACAGGGACTCCTGCTGCGAAGACACTCCCCCACCAGTACGAACAATACGCAGTGTCTGCCCTTTATCAGGATCAAGACGTGCTACAGGAGGGGTCAGGTTGAATGGCACATTAGCCGCACCGGGTTGCGCTTTTGCATCACCATCATCGATCCATGACTGTAACAGTACCGGCCCTTTCCCCTTATTGCTTAATTGCACGATGGTTTCGCCGGCCTTTTCATTGTAAATAACACGCGTCGTATTAATTACAACAGCAGCCTGAGAACAGGAACCCCATACGACTGACAGTGAAACGGCTGTAATTGCCATATAATGCTTGAACTTATAACCAAACATGAGTCTGTCCTTAACAGATGAATCAGTCCTTAACACGGTTTTCCTTCAGCCAGGATATTTCTTCAGGCATCACAAAACCCGGATACTGAAACTTTACCCGTTGTCACGCAGCACATTACAGACAATAGATTGTGCCTGTTTAATCGCGGGGTAGACGTGAACCCCGCACTGAATTTATGGATTACAGATAAACAATACTGTAATTAACAGAGGTATAAACTGTACCTGCCGTAGCAGCATCGGTGGCATAATAACGAGCGATGTAGTCCATCAACCCGCTTCCTGAAGAGATATCAATAAGATTGGAACTCTGGCTTGACTGGTCGCCAATAAAAATTGGCTGGTGAGTATTATCCAGTAATTGAATCTGAATATTCCCTGCGGAATCACTTCCTGATACCGTATTCAGACGCCCTGACACTGAGTCCAGATACGTTCCACTCTCAAAGTAGGTATAAGCAGATGATAGCGTCGCTCCTGTGCAATTACTTAATGCAATCGTAAAAGGGGTATCGCCCTGAGTTACTCCCGGGGAGTTCAGTGCAAATGCCGGAATCTTCGGCAAACTGACAGTCTCTGTTGCCCCACCGCCATTGACAGATATTTCACAGGTATTATCAGTAATATCACCCTGAAAGGTAATCATACCGTCATAAGCCTGAGCCGGCATCGTAAAGTTCATGCCAATAACTATTGCCAGTAGAGAGGTTCTTTTCATCATAGATTAAGTTCCTTGTTTAAGGTAATCCTGTACCAGAGAGCAAAATAGCCTGTAGTGAGGTTTAATCACAAAATCAGGCATTTCATTACCACTCTTTTTTCAAGAGCATTTTCACCATGAACATTCTTAAAAACTCACTTCAAATATATTTTAACATGTGCCTTCAAAGGTTGTCATTTTTTGCCTCTGCCTGTCAGGCATTATCTGATAGATAAAAAACTCATTTATTATAAAATTAAGAATCAGAATCAGATATTGCGATATAAAAAACTACGCATCAAAAAAACAATCAAGATAAACGACTTAATAAGACGGGGGGGACAGTGTGATTTTTCATATCTTCTAAATCGTGACTTAGATCAAAATAAGCAAATCATTCAGACTGATACCAATTTGATATACAGCAATATCAGATAAGCAGGTTTTTAATACTGAGCAGATCAGCACCTCCATAGTCATATCATAGACCTGTTCAGCTCTTCAGCGTAACCTGGATAAGCTATGTTCGGATAAATAATCTCTGAGCCGAGAGTACTAACAACAGGACGACAACGAAGGCTGTATACGTTTCACACTGAATTATCTGATACTTCTGAATTTGCAACGGAGTGGCGAAAAAGAGAAATCGAAGATCAATAAACCAATATTCCTGACTGGCAGTTGAACCTAACGCAGAAACAGATCAGTAAGACCGGTTATATTTCGCAATAGATAAAAATGGTTAGACGCTATCCCTGCAATACTGGCAGGTAGTATCCGGTGCTGATTCACGGAAGTTACTGGAGACATTCATTCTCCGGGTGAGTAACACAATATTCTGTTATTTCATTACAGAGAGGTCTGTTCATACAAACCTCTGGTTTTTCCATGCCCGGAACCGGCTCTGAAACAGGTAGAAGTATAACAAGCTCCCGCCTTCAGGATATCGCTCTATTGATACATAATTGTGTAATCTGCCACAGTATAAATATCTCCTGCAGTTACCGGCCCACCCAGGGTTATATAATGAGCAGTGTAGTCTGCATAACCATCGGAAAGATCAAAAGTGGCCTGACTCTGGTGCGTGATATCATTCAGCTGGAGGTTACCTCCATTTCTCGCGATCTCAACATAAACATGTTCCGCATAACCCGGTCCTGATTTGTTATTCAGCCATCCAAATGTTGTCGCATATCCTGCCCCGGCCTCAAAATAGGTGTAAGCGGTGCTTAAGGTGGGACCGGTACAGCCCTCGAGCGTGATACGGAACGGCGTCTCACTATCTGCGTGGATATCATCATAGAGCGATATGGTAGGCAGAGTAATTGTTGCCATTGGTCCCTGATTGTTAACACTAACCACACAGGTTACATCGGTAATCATACCGGTAAATTCAATCTGACCATCAACGGCAAGGGCCTGAGAAACAGGTGTCATCCCCAGTAAAGTAATCAGCAGAACACCTGTTTTATTCATCTTCATTATAAAACTCCTTTCCGGTTTAACTTAATCCTGAAACACAACCACGATGCCTGTAACAACGTAGCGGTGTGTTCTGTCGAGTCTCACCTACAAATAAATGATGGTGTAGTTCACTACAGTCTGAACCGTCCCTGCCGTTACAGAATCGTTAGCAGCATAATAGCGAACGACGAAATCTCCGGAAGCACTATTAGTAACAGTGTTTATATCCAGATCAGCAGCACTGGCGTACCATGTCGACCAGTTGACCCCCTCCTCCAGATTAAGTGAGTAGGAATCACGAAGTAACTCGATCCGGATATTTTCTGCATAACCCGGTCCTGATTTATTATTCATCATCCCTGCTGTTGCTGTATAACCGGCGGCAGGTTCAAAATAGACGTAAGCGCTAAGTACAGTGGGTCCGGTACAGGAATCAAGAGTGATACGGAATGGCGTTTCACCGGCTGTATCGCCACCATGAGCCAGTTGACTGGCCAGCACAGGTGGCATATTGACAGTTGCCGTCGCGCCCTGGTTGTTGACACTGATGACGCAAGTCGGACTTGTCATTGAGCCAGTAAATATAATCTGCCCGTCAGCCGCCAGAGAAGAAGCTACATAGCCCATACCTACTAATAGACCAGCCAATAGAGTATTTTTTTTCGTTTCCATTCAAATAAATTCCTTTCAAGGATAAAAAATATAATTCACAAAACCAATCAATAACCCCTCACCTATAATTTAATAAGCATGTAAGTAACCACCACCAGGAATCTTCACATTTTGGTTACCTTACAACAAGTTATCTTTAACACGGAGGTAAGAATTTTACAATGTAACCGGACTGTAGCTAGTGTAATAGGACCAGGTTTTGTCCACGAAGCTTATCGGGAAGTGTCATGTTAAATAGCATAATGATTCACCCTCCCCGAGTTAATTAATATTTAATACCTACAAAGGATTGATGTTTTATATATTTCTCTAATTTATGATTTTGATTATTTTTTGATGTATATCAAAAAATTAATTGTCGGGCGAATTATGTCTCTTTCTATAGAATGGCACAGCAGCAAAACTGGTCATGTAAGCACACCCGTTTTAGTTCCACACACTTTTTGAGATTTCCGGTTTCTTGACCCTGGCCCAAAATCAGTGCAGTGCTAAATCAGAGATCTTCGTCTTTCCGGAGACTTCGGATGAATTCAGCCGGAGTCATGTCATTTAATGATGAATGCGTCCTTTCATGATTGTATTCCCTGCGCCAGCTGTCGAGTTTGTCCTGCGCATCTTCCAGTGACAGGAACCAGTGAATGTTCAGGCATTCATCCCGCAGACTGCCGTTAAATGACTCAATAAACGGGTTATCTGTCGGTTTTCCGGGGCGCGAGAAGTCCAGGGTCACGCCGTGTTCATACGCCCATTTATCCAGACTTTTTGAGATAAACTCGCTGCCGTTATCTGTCTGAATACGTACCGGCAGGCGCTTACCCAGCACCCGCAACCCCTCCATCACACCGACCACATCCTCGCCTTTCAGCGACTTTCCGGCATGGCTCGCCAGACACTCCCGACTAAAATTATCGACTACAGTCAGCGCCCGGAAACGCCGTCCGTTAAACAGATTATCCGACACGAAATCCATACTCCAGCACTGATCGATATGGGTCAGGACCGGACGTTGCTGGCGATGTGCTGCACTGACATGTCTGCGGGGGCGCTTTCTGCGCAGGTTGAGGCCTTCCAGACAGTAAATCCGGTGTGTTTTCTTATGGTTAACAAGCCAGCCCTCCCGCCGCAGCTGGATATGAATACGCGGACAGCCATAGCGTATCCGGGTTTCCGCGATCTCCCGGATACGCAGGGTTATCGCCCGATCGTCACGCCGGCTCTGCCAGTGGTAGACAGTTCTGCTCTGCATCAGCAACCCGCATCCCCGGCGGACACTGATACGATAAGCCTCCTGCAGGAAATGCACCGCCTGGCGCTTCTGAGCCGGCCTCAGAACTT
>NZ_LLXO01000063.1 GCF_001484765.1 Entomohabitans teleogrylli
GGAAACTGCTGAAATACCGGGCTCTTCATCTACTTATTCCATTGAGTTAGAGAACAATAATAATGACTCTCATCATAAAAATGAAAGCGCACTAGTTATTCAAAAAATCACATAATAAACATCGTGTTTTTAGAGGTATAGGAAACCATTTTCTCTAGCTCACCAGAGAATAAGCATAGCTGAATAATAGTTACTTTATTTTTTAATTAACTAATTTAGATCACCAGAAAATAAATAAAAACCCTTCTTTACCTACAATTATTAATTATCACATTACGAAAATCAATATGAAATTTTACTGATTCATAACCTGAAACCTAGGATTTTTCGCAAAAAGGAAAAATCCTAGGTTTTAGTAAACATATTAGGATGGTTGCCTTTCCTATATCAGAAACAGAATAAGTCAGAAAAGAGGACCTTCTACAGGCTTCGGATTAACTCCTAACATCTTTTTTATTATAATATATCAGAAGATCTCTCATTGATCTCGAGAGTGCAGCTGAAAGTTTCACTTAACATAGGACTGAATAAGAAATCGTCTTGTAAGCAGAATCAGAATGTTGAAAAATCCTAATTATTTGTTAAAGTGTTTTTTTTGACCTGCATCAAAATTTTAATCTTCTGGCTCACCTTTAAGCATTATGCAATGATTTTCAGCTCGAATGAGCCAGGTCCAAAATCTGAACCGCCACGGGTTTTAACATGACCTTCCTCCTGACGATCCTGACCCCGAATCTGATCCTGCCGTAATCAATAATAACCGGCTTCATATTGGCTGCATATTCAGGCAACCGGCAGACTTCTCAGCGAATTCGGATGGCGTCATCCAGACCAGTGCAGAATGGGAACGCCCCTGATTATAGTGTATGCACCACGCCTCTATTTTTGCACCGTGCATCCTCCAGCGAGATGAACCAGTTCTCGTTCAGACACTCCTGCTTCAGCTTCGCGGAGGATACTGATGATCTGTTCGTCGGAAAAACGCTTCTTCATGGGGATGTCCTCATGTGTCTTATGAAGACATTACTAACATCGCGGTGTATTAATCAACGGGGAGCAGGTCACAGGTTAGTAACCTTAATCAACACAATAAGAATAAAATGGAATATCACCGTCAATCCATAGCTACAATGTATCACCATAATATATCTGATAGGCCAGATTAACGCGATTTACCGCGTCTTTACCGGCCAATCGCGCAATAAGTATTTCACTCGCCGTTTTGCCTATTTCATAACGTGGGGTAATGACGCTGGCTATTTTTTTTAGCCGCGCGCGGCCAATTTCCAGGCCATGAAAACCGGCAATAGCCATGTTTTGCGGCACAGCAATTCCCTGCACTTGGCACGCCAGCAACACACCAACCGCCAGATCGTCGTTGGTACAAAAAATTGCGTCAATATCCGGGCGAGACTGCTGCATCTGCAGGAACATCTGTCGGCCAAGGGCAACTGAAGAGATCGTCCGCGGCACCATGTGATATGCCTTCAGGCCATGCGCCGCCAGCGCCAGTTCGGTACCATAAAAACGACTTAAATCCCGCGGATCATCCATTGAACCAAAAAAGGCAATCGCCCGCTTACCGCTTTCAAGGAAAGCGTTGGTCATGTCCCATGCCGCCTTTTCGTTATCGAAGCCCACCTGAATATCCAGATGCTGGCCGCCGAAATCCATCAGTTCAGCGACAGGTATGCCGCTGGCACGCACGTACTGCACCATACGATCGCTATGCTGCTTACTGGTCAAAATCAGCCCATCAATATTGTAAGAGAGCAGATTGAGCACTTCACGCTCTTCACGCAGTGGATCGTATTCGTAGTTGGCAATCAGGGTCTGGTAGTGATGCGCAGAAGTGACCGACTCGATTCCGGCCAGAACATCAGCAAAAATTTGGTTACGAAATGAAGGGATAAGCACGCCTATCGTTTTACTACGCGCGTTAAGCAAAATTTCCGGTGCCCGATTAGGGATATAGTTGTTCTCTTCCATGACCTTTGCAATCAGCTCACGACTGCGCAGGGAAACCTGGCCGGGGTCGCGCAAATAACGGCTGACCGTCATTTTATTGAGTCCCGCCAAGTTAGCGATATCCTGTAATGTCATCCGGTTGTTTTTCATCAGGTTCTCTACGACATACGACTTATGTATTCCCAGAGAACCTTATCACAACTGCCAGGTTTTATGTTAACCCGTCACCTTTTTTGCCGTCACGAACGTTAAAGAGGGCGGGTTACTCGCGTGAACGTTATACATCAACACCACGGAAGCCAGCAGCGCAATAGCCATGAAGGTATAAGATACACCAGGTCCGCCGGTGATACCATTCAGATACCCCACCAACCATGCGCCAAGGAACGCGCCCAGCGCACCGAAGCTATTAATCAACCCCATAGATACACCTGAAACGTTGCGCGGCAACAGCTCGGGAATGAGCGCGAAGAAAGGACCATAAGGCGCATACATGCAGGCAGCAGCAACGACCAGCAGCGCATAAGAGAGCCAGAATGCCTGGTTACCTACGATCCACGAACCAAAAAATGCAATAGCGGCAATCAGTAATAATGGCCAGACAAACAGCTTACGGTTCTGAAACTTATCTGACAGCCAGGAGACCGTCAGCATCAGGCAGATCGCCGCAAGATACGGCACCGCCGCCAGCCACCCTACCGCCACAATATCCATCTGCGCGGCGTTTTTCAGAATCGACGGCATCCACATCATGAAACCGTACACCCCGATACTCCACAGCGCATGAACGGCGCAGAGCATAATCACATTGCGCGAGCGGAGCGCTTCACCATAGTTACGCACCGGCTTTATATTGCTCTGCTCGCTGTCCATTGCCTGCTGAAGAACCTGTTTTTCCCGATCGTTGAGCCAGGAAACGTCTGCGGGTTTATCGCGAACCAGAATCCACCAGCAAATCGCCCACAGTACCGCCGGAATCCCCTCAATAATAAACATTTCGCGCCAACCCCAGGCCTGAATCAGGTAGCCGGAAACAATGGACATCCACAGGACGGTCACCGGGTTACCGAGGATCAGGAAAGTGTTGGCTCTCGAACGCTCGGTTTTGGTAAACCAGTTGCTAATATAAATCAGCATCGCTGGCATTACCGCCGCCTCAACTATGCCGAGAATAAAGCGAATCGCCATCAGCATCGGGATATTACTGACAAACCCGGTAGCCGCAGCGCAGAATCCCCATAATACCAGACTAAAGAAAATCATTTTCCGCACGCTGCGTTTTACTGCATATATCGCGCCAGGCACCTGAAAAAAGAAATAGCCGAGAAAAAATAGCGCGCCAATAAGTGAGGCGGTTCCTTTTGTAATACCTAAATCACTTTCAATTCCCGCCGCAGCGGCAAAACCATAATTTGCACGATCGAGATATGCCAGACTGTAGGTAATAAATATAATCGGCATTAAATACCACCAGCGGCGAACTGGTAATTTCGCGAGCATTTGCATAAGCGATCCTCATATTATGAATAGCATCACAGGGGGTTAATTCATTCTGCAGATCCGCTCGCCGACCTCGGACTTCCGCAACCAACGAACAGGCAATCTGCAGTGTGGTGGAGTTCAGATGGCGGCGAGCATCCCACCATCCACAAACAGGAGATGACCGTTAACGAAGTTTGCCGCTGGGGAAGCCAGATAGACCGCTGCGCCAATTAACTCTTCCGGTTTCCCCCAGCGCGCTGCTGGAGTTCGCTGATACAGCCAGGCGGAAAACACTTCGTCATTCACCAGAGCGGAAGTCATCTCGGTGGCGAAATATCCCGGAGCAATACCATTAACCTGAATATTATATTCCGCTAATTCAACGCACATTCCGCGGGTCAGCATTTTTACCGCCCCTTTCGATGCCGCATAAGGAGTAATTGTCTTACGTCCCAGTTCACTCTGCATCGAGCAAATATTAATTATTTTCCCTGCCCGGCGCGGAATCATATATTTAGCCACCTGCTGCGAAACAAGAAAAACGCCCTTCTGATTTACCTCGATAATCTTATCCCACTCATCCTCAGGAAATTCGGTAAAAGGGAATCGACGCTGGATACCCGCGTTATTAATTAAAATATCAATCGCCCCAATGTCTTCTTCAATATAAGCAATCGCCTGCTCGACTTCAGTCGCCCGGGTTACATCAAATGCATACCCTACGGCGCGATGGCCCTGGGCAACCAGCGCCTGTGCAGCCTGGTCGGCCCGCTCCTGTGTACGATCATTGATAATTATTTCAGCGCCATACCCTGCAAGCCCACCAGCCAACAGATTCCCGATCCCTTGGGCAGAACCAGTAATCAGCGCGCGCTTGCCTGACAAATCGAATAAATTTTTCATAAAACCTCTTTTTAAAAAAATGTTACGCGTAACTTTATACGCGTAACAGTAAATATTGGAAGATGTCAGGAGATAAAAATGATCGTTTTGTGATCGATAATGCATTTATAACCAAAGAGACTCAACAACCGGCATTTACCTTGTGAAGTCAATACCAGTTGAGACGAGAGAAAGGTGATTACGCAGCAGTATGGAAGCTACGATGCAACATGATCGCCAGTTGCCAGATATTAACAATCACAATAATCGCGGTCGCGATAAACTCCCAGCGAAGACCGACCATCGCCGAGACCGAGGCGCTAATCAGTGGCCCCGCCACATTACCGAGGTACAGAAGGCAATTGCTATTCCTTCAGGGGGCTGTTCCGGGGTGGTTTTGCCCCCCTGAAGATTTTTCTTGCGGATATCCAGAGTCTCCTCATCACAGTCATCTGATAAACGCTACCAGGTCCTCGCACCTGGATGGTATACAGTGGTGGCAACAACCAATTACTCGCTACAGTGGATATTAATTGGAAGAGCTATAGCAGGACAGAGGATTCATATCGGCTTTATCGTGACAACGTCACAGAATAATTCGCAAAGTCGATCTAACGCAGATCCTCCAGAGAGACAAGGCAGTAATGTCGTTACTCACCACAGTGGATATCAGAACTTCGGCTCCAGCAATACGTAACTGAAGGATATGGAATAAAAAAAATTTACTACAAGTTGATGACCATCCTCTAAAATGAAATATTTATCTTCTATATATCAATAAGTTAAAATAAAAATAGATACTTATTCGAATAAGCAACCACTGTAGAGAGGAGATTCCACCATTTACAGCAAAACATCCACTACGACGAGAGCAACCACTCTAAAGTGATAACCACTGTAGAGAGAAAAGAACGCTACAGGGTAACCACTACAGAGAGATACTAATGCCAGAAAGCAGGAACTGTGGGCAGGAGCCGAAGAAATGCAGGTAACTGAACAACTCATTACACCTTACAGTGGATAGTCGAAGTAAAGTTACTCATCATAGTGGTTATACAATCTTGCCACTGCGAATCTTATCAAGGATCTCAAGCTCTTCCCGGGTTAGCCTGACCATTTCACCATCCTGCTCAGTAGCGACTTCATCCTCCAGTAATTCCTGCTCAATTTCAGAGGGAAGACCAACAGGGATATGCTCGGGGCGCAGTTTGGGCCGACGATAGTGGATATGAAAATACACCGTACGACCACGCTTCAGTTCAGTATAATCAAGGTAACCAATATTCTTCAGTTGCTCCATTGCCTTACGTACCGTTGCATTTTGCGTAATAGTACGAGATGTGAGGTTCAACCTGGAACGCAGGCGAGACATGGAAACCGGTGCCGGATTAAGCGGGAGGCTTTCTATGAACGTATACAAAGCTTGAGCAGATTCTTTACGCGAAAGTGCATTAATCGCCCGCAGTTGAAGAAGAACCTTTTTATCAAACTGATACAGTTCGAAAATCTTAGGATCAGCCTGCAGGGTAACTTCATCATTCCTGGGACTGTATTTCGCAGACTGCACCAGATGCGTCACATAATAATCACCGGATTTACTGGTAAAAGAAATGGTGTTAGTGGCAATACGGGTTAAAGAGGCATCCAGACGCTTTCTGAGCGCCGCTGAGGAGCGTGCTGAAGGGATTCCACATAATTTCACAAAATCAACAAAAGGAAGCGTTACGCTGTCTCCCAGGACCTTATATTTTGCAAACGCATGAATGATACCCACCCAAGTCTTGAAGTCGTTATCCATATCAAGACGGGCACCGGTAATCTTGATGTTCTCATAACCTTCTGAACGAACGAGAGAAAGTTGCTTAAGCTCCTCTGTTACGTCCATAGAGGCCATCTGGCCTTTGCGGCCTCTCGCCGTAGATTTCAGTGTTGGAACAAAAAGCCCCAGTCGCATCAGTGCTACAGGTTGAACAGTATTGCTTGAGTTGGGCACCAGAGTGACCAAATTTCCAGTTTTCTTGTCTGTCTCTGTAAATGAATTTGCGATCAATGAATTTTCATCGTCCATTCGTTTCTGCCTGTAAGATCAGTTACCGCTCACTGAATACAGTGGATATTAGCACTCACTATAGCGGATATTCCAGTGTAGATAGCTCACTACAGTGAATATTTGCTCACAAAAAAAGCAAAACGTGGTTATGCGAACATAAAAAATCGTCACGAAAACAGATCTGAATGCAGAAAATATGTAAAAAAGACAATCAAGCATTTCAATAAGAGAGTTATCCACATGCTTCATTAGCAAAACTCACTACAGTGGTTATCTTTGACTCTCCATAGCAGATAGTAACCTCTTTATAGTGGATAGAATACAATATACAGTGGATATAATCCTCGCTACAGTGGTTAAAAAATGCTGTAACAGAATGATATTAAAACATAAATAGCAAGTGGGATCTTAAAGGATCATATTAATGATCATATAAGGATCGTTTTTTACTGGATCGAACCTGTGGAAAAGTGGATAAATCCTTTTTCTCAGGAGAATAATGCGCGTCGGTGCCCAATGTAACCCCATCTCCCTGGTGCTTCCTCGTACTGACAGACTTCGCTAGTCAGTACTTGCGGCGAGCACTGACTAATTTCTTGTACAAAGTCACAATATCCCTGTTTATAGTTTACATCATTACCTGTATGCAGTATTTTTAAATTCTGCAAAGAAAACTGCATACAGGTGATCATCGTGTCGACAGGGATAAATCAACTTCAGAAAGTCGCTCAACGCTCCGAAAAGATGCTGACCACACTTACCCGGCAAATTATGGAGCAAAAGGATGAGCTTCAGGAGCATACTTATTACCAGGTATATGCCAAAGCTGCACTGGCCAAACTTCCCAAGTTAACCCGGGCGAGCGTGGATTATGCTGTCAGCGAAATGGAAGAACTGGGGTATGTTTTTGAGAAAAGAGCGGCAGGTTCTTCAACTAAATACGCCATGTCTGTTCAAAATATCATCGATCTTTATCAACATCGAGGAGTTCCTAAATATCGCGATCGGCATAAAGAAGCGTTTACTCTGTTTGTTGGCAACCTTAAGGGTGGCGTATCCAAAACAGTTTCCACTGTATCACTAGCTCATGCATTAAGGGTTCACCCTCACCTGTTATTTGAAGATTTGCGGGTTCTGGTTATCGATCTTGATCCCCAGTCATCAGCAACAATGTTTTTGAATCACATTAAAGCCACTGGTGCTGTAGAAACAACAAGTGCACAGGCTATGCTTCAGAACGTCACTCGTGAAGAGCTGATTGAAGAGTTCATTGTTCCATCGGTCGTTCCGGGGGTAGATGTTATCCCCGCGTCTATTGAAGATGCCTTCATAGCATCCCGGTGGGAAGAACTGTGTCAGGAACACTTGCCAGGCCAGAATATCCATGCGGTACTTCGTAAGAACATCATCGACAAACTAGTACATGACTATGATTTTATCTTTATCGACAGTGGCCCTCATCTTGATGCTTTCTTGATGAATGCAATAGCCGCGTCCAATCTACTTTTCACGCCAGTTCCGCCGGCACAGGTTGATTTCCACTCTACAATGAAATACCTGGCCAGACTTCCGGAGTTAGTAGCACTTATTGAAGAATCCGGGTGCCCCGTCAGACTGAAATCAAATATTGGTTTCATGTCCAAGCTGATTAACAAGACTGACCACAAACTTTGCCACAGTCTGGCCAAAGAGATTTTTGGTGGCGATATGCTTGACGTTTCTCTCCCACGACTGGATGGGTTTGAACGATGTGGTGAGTCGTTTGATACTGTTATTTCCGCAAACCCTTCTACCTATGTCGGCAGCAGTGAAGCTCTGAAGAACGCAAGAGCTGCAGCAGAGGATTTTGCAAAAGCGGTTTTTGATCGTATTGAGTACTTACGTGCAGGTTGAGGAATTAACTAATGACTAAAAAAAGAGTCACTATAGGGCGCACACTTACCCCCCCTTCTTTTCTTGAAGAAAAGAGCAGCGACGCTTATTCAAGCATATTTACCCTACACTCAGGGAAAAAAGTTTTATTCAGGCTGGAGACTGTGCCAGCTGAAGAGGTTGAGGATAAGACATTTGTTGTGCAGGAGATTAACGGCCGTGAGCAAGCCTCATTGACTCCCGAATCTCTGAAAGACATTACTCGTACATTTCCTTTTCAGCAGTTCTTTCCTGCTATTGGGGTCAGGGTTGACGATAGAATAGAGATTCTTGATGGCTCGCGGCGCCGTTTATCCGCCATACTGTGCCATCGCCCACTTGATGTACTTGTCAGTGATACCCCTGTTTCGGCTGATGATGCCAGAAGGTTGGCCAAAGACATTCAGACTGCTCGTGAACATAACTTACGAGAAATTGGTATGCGGCTGATGGTGCTTAGGGATGCTGGCATGAATCAGAAAGATATAGCGCAAGATCAAGGACTATCTGCTGCAAAAGTTACTCGTGCGCTTCAAGCTGCCAGTGTTCCTGCATCGCTATTAGCTGCCTTTCCGGTCCAGTCTGAGCTTAATTACCCTGACTATAAGGCTCTGTTACTTATTGCAGAGTCACTTCAGGAACAAGATGTCCGACCGCAAGATATGGTGAGTCAGGTTACTTCACAGATAGAAGATATCTGTGATGATAACCAACTGACGGATGAAGAAATTAAAGATCGCATATTGGCATGTCTTAAGAAAACAGCTGCTCACCAAAAAACGAAAGAAAGGTTTGTCACAAAAGCACTATGGAAATTCACCGACAAAGATCGGTTCGCAAGGAAGAAAACTCGTGGGAGATCATTCAGCTATGAATTCAATCGACTCTCAAGCGAACTCCAGCAGGAACTTGACCGTGTTATCGAAATGACGCTGCACAAGCACCTTTCTGAACCGGAATGACAGTAACTTATAGATGAAATTCTCAAAAATTCGCCACAATAAATTTAATTATATCTAGTTGTTTTTAATGGTTTTATTTTGTTTTTTTGTGATAATTTCAGCCTGAAATCGCCATGATTTCAGGCTGTTATCTTGTGTTAATTCGCCCTTTCCTATTTTGACCTGCTCCCCGTTGATTAATACACCGCGATATTAGTAATGT
>NZ_LLXO01000064.1 GCF_001484765.1 Entomohabitans teleogrylli
GAATAACCGGTAACTGTCAGATCAGGTCTGAGCTAATACATCTAAGGGTTGAGCCTGGTAGGTCTATGGATCTTAGCTTTCTGAAAAATTTAGTTAATTTCGTGCTGGCGGCGAGGGGACTAAAGGGCCCCTCATAATCCTTTGATGTTGTTATATGCACTGGTAATCCCCCCTGCATTCAGGTTAGGAGAAAATTCTACTTATGCCTGCATCGATTTTTCGGGGGGATTACCATATGTCAGATCAAGTCGCGACTAATACAGATTACCGTTGTTAGTGTGCCATTTTCATGCTTTGTTAGCAAAGATGGGGTGAATATCGACTTATTATTTTCCATTATTTGTATACTCCATATACAAAATCTTTTACCGAGCGATAGTTTCTTAACCCCGCAATCCCATCCTCAACATGTGCTGCCCAGGCTTTAATCATATCCTTCTGCGTCATCTGTGGATAAAGCATCTTCAACACCAATTCTGTAGTCTGTAATGTCTCCCCCAGCCACGTAATTTTATCCAGTACCAGCGAGCCATCCAGCTTCTTGGTATCCCGCTCAGGCGAATAACGGAACTCGCTCTCTACCGAACGGAAAAATGCCAGTCGAGCAGCGACATTGGGCGTAATCCCTGTATATCCTTTCAATTTTTTAAGCTGCTCTTCAGTCTGACGACTAAGCACCATTCGATTCGGGAGCATCAGATCGCCTCCTTAGTTAATTCCCAGAAATAGCCAGGTTTCAGTGCAGACGATTTGGTATGTGCATTAAACACAATCTCATAAGCATGAGAGATATCATCACGCAATTGATCAACAAAATAACGCTCATCCACTTCCGTATCAGTAGATAGCAGCACTACCTGATGGCTGGCAAACGGGAAATAGTGGTTAATCAGTTTATCCCGATGCTGAGAATCCAGACGTCCTAATGGCGTATCGATAATCACCGGTAAATCACGGCCTGAGGTTTTTGCTAAAGCCTCAAGAATAGCAATTGCATAAATTTGCTTTTCACCGGCAGAAAGCAGCTTACGTTTTATGACGGATCCTTGTTCATCAATCAGCTCTACGTCAAACGTCTCTGGGTTAATGTGCGCACTAAGTTGTAAATCTTCTTTACGGGCCAGTTTGCGATAGGCTATTTCGAAATTCGCTGACAGTGTTTTCACTCTTGCCTGCGTTAATACATCACTGTATCGATCGAGTAAATTAATCGTTTCTTGAGCGTTTTTAAAGGCGCAACTCAAGCCATGCTGACTTCGGGCAACATCATGCATTTTTTGTACCTGACGAACGCAATCCAGTTGCTGTTGCTTAATTCGTTTAGCATCTTCCAGCAATGAAAGATATTTTTGCCGCTGTTTTTCACGTTGCTTATCCAGTTCGCGTAGCTTCTCAAAGAGCTCCATTAACTGGTCGTCTTCCGGGGCGCGGGCAATATTTGCAGCAGCCTGCTCTAACTGCTGTTCAGTCTCTGATAACTGGGTACGGTAAAGATCGAAGCGTTGCCATGCCTTTTTGCTGTCTTGTTCAATCGACTGTTGGAGCATACCGGCTTCACGTTCAGAGATATCAAACAGCAAATCGCCTTTAGGCTTAGTTGCCATATACTCTTTTAGATTATCGGTAATCGCTTCAGCTGCTATTTTGCCAGTTCCCTCAGAACGAAATGCAATATCATTTCTGAGTTGCGTTAAAAACTGGCTCAGCTCTTTTTCAAAGCTTTTTGCCTGTTTAATCTGCGTTTCATCAGTAATTTGTTGCAGTAAACGAGACAAAATAGTGGGCGCAAGCGCATAAGGTAGCGGCCCATCACATTCCTGACGCAGTGCTTTTTCCAGACGTTCCTTATCTTTCAATAACGCATCAACTTTCTGCTTTTCCTGCGCTTTTGTCTGGGCAAAAGCCCCCCCCTGAGCATTTAGCAAACCTTCATAACGGATAATATCTTTAGAAATAAACTCAATCCGCGATTTGGCAAAATCGGCTCTTTCCAGTATCTCTTCAGTCTGGCAGGCCAATTCTTTACTTTGTTTTTCAAGCTCTGCAATCTGCTGTTGTTGAGAACCCACCAACTGGCTGGATTGCTGGCGCTTAACAAAAATCATTAAGTCATTACGCAGTTTGGATATCAGATCCAGACCTAATAAACGGCGCACTGCGGTACGCAAAATATTGCCGGATTCATCTTCCGCCAGCTCCGCAATTTTCTCGCCATCAAAAAAGAACAGATCGGCAATGCCATGCGGGATTAATTCATTAAGAAACCCCTGGCACTGATCGTAATCCAGCTCACTGAGTGGCTGTCCATCCTGTTGCAGAGATAGGCGATCTTTCTTACCTTTTTTCCAGGTTCGCGTAACGGTAAATTCCGCTTCATGGCCGCCCTTATTATAGGTAAAGGTCAATTCGACAGCGGCTTCCTCAGGTTGTTCAATATCGTACGCACCGTTGTGAATTAACGAACTAAGTTGCTCGACATATTCCTGTTGTTGAGTGGCAAGGCCAAACGCCAGCCGACCATATAGTGCTAGACGGATCGCTGATAGGATCGACGTTTTCCCTGCACCGTTTAAACCACCAAACAGTACAATAGGTCGTGGATTCAAATCGTGTGGGCGCTTTCTGGGGGCCAGATCAATGGTATGAGTACCGTTAAATACCCGAAAATTATGTAACACTAGTTGTTTAATGAGCACGTTCGTTTTCCTCCTCGACTAAAACAGAGGATTCACTGGCATCGACAATTCTTCGCTGTAGAACCTGAAGTTCAGCTTCCAGCCTGGTGACTTCTTCCTGGTGAATATCCCGGTCGTTACGTTTTTGTAGTGCTGCTTGTTGCTGCTGGATCTCTTCGAGACTACCCCAGTCCTGTTTTAGAATGGTACCGAGTTTGTCAAAAATCCCCTGACGACGGCTTAGCCCTTCCATTGACACTTCCAGTTCAATCAGCTTCATGACCATCTCGGGTGCAACGTCAAATCCCTGAGCTATCTGTATCAACAAATCTGCATCGCTGGCGTCAAAGCGCGACTGATCGTCCACTACCCAGTCTAAATCCTGCTGATACACTTCTCGGTAAATACCCGGTAGCGTGTCATACCAGTCTGGTTCATTAGGATCTTTCAACCATTCCTGACGGATAGCATGCAGCTCCGGTTGGGTAATTAACGTAATCGTATGGCCTTGAGCATTTAAATCACGCTCGATTACCAGCAGCTCTTTTAGCCACTGCTGGCGATACTTAAGCCAGTAGGGGCCAGGAACATGTTTACGCTCGGCACTAATTTCTTCGCCATCTTTGGCATACTGATAACTGACCTTGCCAGTACGACGTTTATAGTTGCGAAACGTGTCTTTATTTACTGGATCGGTGGTAAATGCCAGCAGATCACGGTATTTCAGCAGCGGAGACATCCATTCTTCGCCATTCTTGATCAGGCTCTCCATCGCTTTATCTTTGGTGACTACGGTACAGGTCCAGCAGCCAAAGCGGGAGTTACCACAAGAAGGGGTACTTTCATCGATCACCAGGGGACACTCACCCTGAGCGGAAGAGTCCATATATAGCGTCCACAGAGGACGGTTGTTTCCACCCCACGGGCTTTCCCACTCATCAATATCGTCCGGGGCATAGCGGAACGCGCCGCGCAGCAGTTTCCAGACGTCTTCGACATCCCAGGTATCAATAGGGGTATAGATAAACGCATTTGCCAGCGTGGTATGTCGGGCCAGGCGTGAGCCATCAATTTTGTGCTTTGCGATGACCTGTGCACGGGAGGCACTCTCACTACTACGTGAACCCAGGACAACAATCACTTCATCAAACTGGCTGACCTTATCTTTAATAAAGTCACTCACCGGATTGATTTTCATGCGCTCAGTGCACCAACGGAAACTCCGGGTTGGAGCCGGATAACCTTTACCCAGTAAATTGACCCAGAAGGTTTCATTCGTTTTAGGCGTTACTGCGTGTTGAGTGATTGGCAGGTCATTACGCTTTGCGCCTGCCTCAATCTGCAACATCGTTTTCTTAATTAAATCAACTACCACAGGCGTTTCGACCAGCGTATCGGACGACACCACAAAAACATCTTTGTTGCGCATTTCCGGGGGCAGGCCAAGCAGAGCCAGATACACCAGCGTAATTACGGCAGAAGAATCTTTCCCGCCGCTGTAGCCAATTACCCACGGACGATTATCCGCACAATAAATTCTTTGAACCTCAGCAACATATTCGGCCAGAGGGCGTCCAGCGAACTGCTCCTGATTAATAAAATCTTCATATTCGGCCAAATCGTAGGCCTGAACTAATGTACTCATGAGACAACCATTTGAGCTTCAAGCTCCTGTTCTTCAGGAGTGAGGGGGATTGAGAGCGCGGTTTTTAGCGCATTACAGGTGAGCTGGATCGCGGTACTGGTTTTACTCAGTTTGCCGTGCTGCATCGCACGTTTGACGAGATCCGGGTTGTTTCTGCGCCAGTTAAAAGTTTTCAGTGCAGCTATTTTCTCCGGCCATTGCTCAGGATAATCCGTTAGCAGGGTATATCCCAGTTGCCCAAGTGCCTGCAATCCAATGCCATGAGCGTGAACATAATCTTGTCGTAACTGAACCGGTGAAACCTCTTTTTTAGCCGCTAGCTGCCAATCCGGCATCACGCTAAAAATAGCTTGCCAATATTGGGTAGCAATTTGAGTGCATTCCTCAAAGTTGTTCTCTTTGGGATCTTTACCCAACAATGCGCGGGTAGCCTGCTTGATGCTGCTCAACGTAAATAACTTATTTGACCGCTGACTGATGCCAGATTTTTCCAGTTCTGTCATTCCAACAAAGGGCTCTATGGACATCGCCAGGTAACGTGCCAGATTTGAACTGGCATCGCGATGATCGTATAGAGACGCCAGCGACGGGCTGGGGCGAATAGCGTATTTATTCAGATCGGCGAACATCTGCTGGCTACGTTTTAAGCCTTCATCAACAAAGAACAACACCGGAATATTATCCTGGCCCAGCTCCGGGCGAGCATCCAAAGCGTCTTCAATCGCTTTACGGCGATGCTGACCGTCGTTGATTAGAATTTGTGCATCCATTGGCACGCACAACGTCCCCAGGTTGTTGGAGTTAGGGAACTCATCAAACTGAACGTCAACGGCAATAGACGCTGTCAGTGCTGAAAACACATAATCTTTTGGATTTTCCAGCAGATAACGCACCATTTCGGGGATGCGTGATTTATTCAGCGTGCGTTGTGCGCGTAGCTCAGGAGGGACGTCATTTTCATCAAAGCTGAATATTTTGGGTATGATGCGCATCGGGCATGTGGCAATGTAGAAAGGACGACCAGCCTGAATGCCACGTATAGCTGGAAAAGAGTAGCAGTAATCTGCATCAACACTAGCCATGCTGTAATCCGTATAAAATCGAATGAATTTGGTTACGTGATATTTTACGTAACCTAAGGCAAAAATCACAGTTTTTTTACGTGAAAAATTGCGTACTGCATTCCGATATATGCCCGAAATTTAGTTCTGTAACCCAAAAAATTCATGTAGATGCAGCACTGTAAGTGCTGTTGCTTGGTCTCTTTCAGAGCATTATCCACTTTTTAAAATCATGGTTGCTCATGTGGCAGACCCAATGAAGCTGTAGTTTGGCATCTCCCCAACAAGCAGGGCAATTTAGGTGTAATTATTCTGCCAGCAGGCTTCCTCAATGCTGTAAATACCGGTCCCGCAGGCGGTGCAGCGTTTTTCCCCGCTGTAATGGTTAGCGCACCAGACGCAGTACCAGGCCTGCGACATTACCGGGGAATCTGGGGTGTTGAAAAGACTGCGTAATGTTCTGCTGCGTATCTCCGCTTTCACTGCCGGGTCAATATGCGCACAGCCCATCAACGCACTGGTAGCTACTGTCCTCTGGTCATGTTCGAACCAGGGTGAATCAGCGTGCGTGCTGGTATGGAAGATGAGTCGGCAGCCACAGGATACGCAGCTCCATACCTGCCCCGGCATGTTTGTCGCTTCACTGGTTGTCACAAAATGCCCACGGTGGTCATTGGCGAGGTAGCATTTCAGCATACGAATTTCGGCGTGCAGATTCTCACTGGTAATGGTCTTAAAATTCATCGGACTGACTCCTTACCGCCATACGACATGCAGGCAGGCACCGTCGAGAGATGGCCGTCTGTGTGGAGGATGGCGGGTTACGGGTTGATTATGGACAGCTGGAACTGATGGGTCAGGATTTTCGGCGGCAAGCGGGGCAGGGCTTCGCGTCACATTAACGCCGCTTATCGTGTTCACGCTGCCAGCGGAGCGGTATGCAGTTAGCCGCTTTACGGGAGCGATGCTGCCCGGTTGACTTCAGGACCCCCGTGAGTCGGCAATAGCTTGCTGCATCCAGCTCTGGACTTCGCTTTTGTACCAACGGGAACTGCGTCCCAGCTTGATGGGTTTCGGGAACCTGCCATCCTGAATCAATTTGTAGAACCACTTGTCGGTCATACCGGTGTATGTGGTGATGTATACCATGTCGATAAGTGGGTCTTCTGCGCAAAGAATGGGGTTAGTGGCTGTGGTCATGGAATCTCTCCCTCTGAAAATGAATGACGGGAGGAGTTCGGTATGGGTTGAGTTCTGTTGCACACCGGTACTCCTTCAGAGGATAAGGCGTGTATGTAAAATATTACCTGGAGAGGCTAGGTAAGGGACTGGGAATGGCAGGAAGTCAGCCCTGGCTGCAGCCAAAGTTACGCCCGCCATCACCGGTGACTTTGGTGTGGTCTTTAGCGAGGTAATCAGCCCGCGCCAGGGCCTGTTGAAGTTGTGCGCTGTTCCCCCTGTCAATCCATAGCGCCGGATTCTCAGGGAAATTCGCCAGTGTGGCATGCTGCTGCACGTCCACCTGCAACGCGCTACACCAGGCCTGTTTAATCATCCCGGCCAGCGTGTGCGGTGAATTGTAATCACCAACTCCACACCAACTCTCTCGGTTCAGCAGTAAAACAGCGTGATAGTGCTTTTTACCGCTACGCTCGCCGAACTCCCTAGCCCAGACATACCGCAACGTTGTGGGGTGTACCCGTTTGCCTTCCTGCTTTCTACGCAACTGACAGGCGGTAATTTTGGCTTTAAGGGATTCTGTAAAACGGGATATTACAGCGGCGTCAGTGGCGGCAGGGGTATCAGGCAGGCGTAGATCAACCCTCAGCATTAATACTCGTGGATAGGCATCCAGGGCATTCTGAAAGGTAGCGGCAATACGTTTCTGCCAGAAATCGTTAAAGATGTAATTCATGAGGAAAGTCTCCGGTTGAATGTGATTCATATCCATTACCGGTGACATAAAAAAAGACAGTTGCGTTAAAACAGAATCGATGACAGCTGTGTATTTAAAACTGCGACTGATACTGCTGTCACTTTTCTGATGGTGTTTTTTCTTGATATTCATCTATGTACTGAATACAGTCTCAGGGGGGCTGTAACGCGCCAGCAAACGTTAAGTTCTTTTATCTTACTTATACTAAGTGACTACAGTAAAGCAGTAAGCACTACGATTTTTATGGCCTTAATACAGGAAGGATTGAAGTTATAAACTAGCCAGAATAAAGAATGGGCTGATCGAAATTCCGATCTGTTTACATGCGTTTCTAATCAGTCATAGACAAAGAGTATTTTCGGTAAAGATATTGTCGTATAAGCTCCAGATTAGTGTTAATAACTTCATTTAGTCAATTTGTGATGTGTAGATGATTAACGGCTATGCTCGCTGGTTATCCATTGTGATATGCACTTTTACAGTTACAATGATGGTATCAGGTAGTGCATAGTGAGTGGTTGCTGATGATAACACTTGCTTCATTTTTATTAATTAGGGTAATGACTGTAAGAACATTATTATGTCGTTACTGACACTTCTTTGAGGTCAATATAATCAAGGTGCTTAACCTGCTTTATGAATCGCCACGGATAATCTAGACACTTCCGAGCCGTTGATAAT
>NZ_LLXO01000065.1 GCF_001484765.1 Entomohabitans teleogrylli
TTGCCCGGTGGTTAATTCGGTACAGCATGATACGGGTAATACTTATATTGTTAACTGGATGATTGATGCTATTGCACAGTACTGGGTATCAGCATCCGGGACCGATGGTGAGTGGGGGTTGTATTTGATCACGAACTATCAATACAGCGGCCATTATATCAATGGAGGAAACTGGAAACCGATCAAGACGATTAATCGTTCCGCTCCGCTGCCTGGAGGAGGTGGTGATAACTGTACTGTTAGTGCGTCACATTGCAATCACTCTGTGTATGGTCCGCGCTTTATGAACAAATTTAATTATGCAGGTAGTGAGAAAGTGGATATACCAACCAGTGCCACTAATTCCTGCATTGTATTTGGGATGCCCGTGCCCGTGCTTGGGGTGTTTGCGCCGGTGTTTCCCGGAACGGTATCGTACCCGGTTTGCGGGGCTGGGGGGATAAGTGTACCGGAACCGCCGCCGGATCCTGACTGGTGTGGTATGAGTACAGCTTCCCTGGACTATAATTTTGGTACGATGGCACCGGAGGATGTGGACGGTCAGTCAATAACAAAACCGGCCGTGATGACCTGCAATAAAGCCGGTGTGAGCTACAACCTGTATCTGCAAAATGTCTCCAGCGCCGGGCGCGATACTATCGATTTGGGGCTCGGGGTCAGCGCAACAGTGACGGTGCTTATCAATGGCGTTGAGCAGTCTTTGCAGAGCAACAGGGTCTCGACATCTGATATCAATCCCATGGATGTGAAGGTTACTCTGAACGGAACTCCGGGTGTTACCGGCACGCTTGGCGGGCAAAATGTCGGGATACTGGCGGTCAATTACTATTAACTTACTGCCGGACAGACAGAAAAAGCCCGTGAGTACAGTGACCACGGGCTTGCAGGTATTATTTAAAGGAAGTCGGGCCTGTCAGTTATTCAGTGACTTTTTTTTCCAGCGTTGCGGCGCCTTCTTTGGTTTTATTCCAGCCTTTCTCGGCCCCTTCTTTTGTGGCATTCCAGCCTTTCTCTGTGCCTTCTTTGGTTTTATGCCAGGCTTTTTGCGAGCCTTCGCTGACCTTACTGCTTACGCTGTCGCTTTTATCTTCAGCGGCGTGTTGAGATTTCAGTTTCAGTTCTTCGCCCTGGTTCTGCGCTTCATGGAGCTTTTCCTGAGCGGTATTGGCTCTTTCATGAGCGGCGGCGACGGTTTCGTCTGTGGCGTGTGTGGTTGCGGCAAATACAGGAGCGGCCAGCAGAAGTGCGGAGAATGCCATCATTGTTTTTTTCATCATGTCCTCATCAAACGTTAGTGAGTGTGTGAGCGTTAATCAGCATGGCATAGCCAATAATTAATGGCTTTAGGAATTAACTGTAAATGAATCATGGTGTTGGGAGTTCTCCAGAATTTAAATAAAATCATCGCCATTTTATAAGGAAGGTATGCCGGGGATTTTCACGGTTTTTTATCACGCGCTGCCGCTGATTCGCGGGATTAAGAGATGACTTAAGGCGGGTTTTGCGGGCTACAGCTCATAACCTTCACTGAGTAATTCCTCGCGCATCCAGTCAATAAATATTCTGACTTTATGCGTTCGTTCATTAATGTGCGGCATTACCAGATGGTGGGCGTTAATGGGATAGGTATATTGTTCCGCGAAAACTGATTTAAGAATACCCTGATTAATCAACTCGGTACCGAGCATGGAGCTTTCCAGGATGATGCCCAGCCCCATTTTGGCCGCTTCAAAGCTCATATAAGAACGGTCAAAACTGAGGTTATATCCATGCCTGTTGGTATTAATTTTGTGGTAAGAGAACCATCTTTCCCAGTTGGCCAGAGTCGAAGATGAGTGGATAAGATTATGATTGATAATCTCTTCAGGCCCGGAAAGCGGATGTTCAGCCAGGTATCGCGGGGAGGCCATCACCTGTAATCTTTCATTTTTTATCGTCAGTACTCTGTAACCATCCCAGGCGGCGATACCGTGGCGAATATCGATATCTATATTATCCCGGGAAAACTGCAGGTTTTCATAAGAGCAGGTGAGATTGATCAGGATCTCCGGGTGGCGTTTTCTGAAGTTACCCAATTTGCGGATTAGCCATAGAATCCCGAATGAAGGCGCTGAATGTACCCGCAGCACTTCACTGTGCGGTTCGTTGATCATCTTGTCAGAGACTCTGCCTATGATATTCAGCGCGCCGGAAATCTGGTGCAGATACTCTTCACCCGGCTGTGTCAGAGTGACCCCTTTGCCATTGCGAATGAATAATTTTCTGCCTAAAAAATCTTCCAGCGCCGCAATCTGATGGCTGACGGCGGAAGGCGTGATGTTGAGGTGCGTTGCGGCCGTATTAATACTCCCGGCGCTGGCGACTTCAACAAAGGCCTGCAGATTTTTTAATGAGGGCAAAGGTAATTTCTTAATAAAATCGTTGTGCATGTTGCCGGCCTTACACCAGAGACTTTTGTGCATGATAAAGAAATCGGCAGGCTATTTCCCTGCCAGGTTGAAAAGTGTGACAGCCAACACGAAAATAACCAGATAACCCGTGAACACCACTGAATGGTGATATTTATCACACTTCTGGTGTGATGGCGATAGTGTATTAAATTTCTTTCAGCATGAAATGAATTTTTTTGAATTCAAATCAAATTCTGGCGGGTTATAGTGAGTGGGTATTAAACGAAAGTGTATTTATATATAAAGTTGTTCATACATAGAGGTTTAAATAATGTCACGTATAGAACAAACCGTACCTTACCCGACTGCGAAAAAGACCAATTATCGATTTGTGGTGTTAACACTTATTTTCATCGTTTATGCGCTGAATTATGCCGATCGCACGAATATTGGCGCAGTATTGCCGTTTATTATTGAAGAGTTTCATATTAATAACTTTGAAGCCGGCGCGATTGCCAGTATGTTTTTCCTGGGTTATGCCCTGAGCCAGATCCCGGCAGGTTTTTTAATCGCCAAAAAGGGGACCCGCGCTCTGGTATCGCTTTCGATATTTGGTTTCTCAGCATTTACCTGGCTGATGGGCACAGCCTCATCGGTGCTCGGCCTGAAATTCATCCGCCTGGGACTGGGTTTAACGGAAGGGCCATGTCCGGTAGGGCTTGCGTCGACAATAAATAACTGGTTCCCAGCCAAAGAGAAGGCAACCGCCACCGGCGTCTATATTGCTTCAACCATGTTTGCCCCGATACTGGTGCCGCCGCTGGCGGTTTGGATTGCGGTCACCTGGGGATGGCGCTGGGTTTTCTTCTCATTTGCCATTCCCGGGATCGTTATCGCCCTGGTCTGGTATCTATTGGTGAAGTCGAAGCCCGCGGAATGTAAATTTGTTTCCCGGGAAGAGCTGGAATATATCAATTCTGATGCCGCGGAAGGCGACGCTAAAAGAAATAACATCGTTCTGGACAGTAAGTTTAGCGCGCTTGATAAGCTTATCCGGGTGCGGGATCTGGCGCCAATTACCACCGTCAAAGGCTTATTTACCTCAAGAAATATTCTTGGCGATTGCCTGGCCTATTTTATGATGGTCAGCGTGCTGTATGGGCTGTTGACGTGGATCCCCCTCTATCTGGTCAAAGAGAAGGGCTTCGATTTCATGAGCATGGGGCTGGTGGCCAGTATGCCCTGTATCGGCGGTTTTATCGGCGCGATTTTCGGCGGTTATGTTTCTGACAAGCTACTTGGCCGGCGCAGAAAACCCACCATGATTTTCACCGCTATCAGTACCATTCTGATGATGGTGATTATGCTGAATATTCCACAAAGTACCCTGGCTGTGTGTATTGGATTATTTTTTGTCGGGCTGTGTCTTAATATCGGATGGCCAGCTTTTACCGCCTATGGTATGGCGGCGTCAGACAGTAAAATATATCCCATTACGGCCTCGGTAATTAATACTGGCGGCAATCTTGGCGGTTTTGTTTCCCCGATGCTGGCCGGGTTTTTATTAGACCAGACGGGTAGCTTTAATACCGTGTTTACTTATTTTGGGATCTGCGCAGCCATTGGTCTGCTATCCATTATGATTATTGATGAACCTCGCTAGTTATATTTTATATAAGCGTATTTCCTGATTATCCTGTTAATAAATGGAGTCTGTTATGTTGTTAAAAGATAAAGTTGCCATTATTACTGGCGCTGCGTCCTCGCGCGGGCTGGGTTTTGCTACGGCAAAATTGTTTGCGGAAAATGGCGCTAAAGTTGCCATTATCGACCTGAATAATGACGCCAGCAAAGCGGCGGCCAAATTACTCGGAGATGAACATCTCGGTCTGGCGGCGAATGTCGCTGATGAGGCGCAGGTACAGGCGGCGGTAGAGCAAGTGGCGGCCAAATATGGTCGTGTCGACATCCTGGTGAATAACGCGGGTATTACCCAACCGCTTAAGCTGATGGATATTAAGCGCGAAAATTACGACGCGGTACTGGATGTGAGCCTGCGCGGAACCTTGCTGATGTCGCAGGCGGTGATCCCACTTATGCGCGCCCGGAAATCAGGCAGCATTGTCTGTATTTCTTCTGTTTCCGCTCAGCGCGGCGGCGGTATTTTCGGCGGCCCGCACTATAGCGCCGCAAAAGCCGGGGTTCTCGGGCTGGCGCGGGCGATGGCGCGTGAACTCGGTCCGGACAATGTGCGCGTCAACTGTATCACCCCCGGGTTAATTCAGACCGATATCACCGCCGGTAAACTGACCGACGAAATGACCGCCAGTATTCTCGCCGGTATTCCGATGAATCGTCTCGGCGATGCAATCGATATTGCGCGTGCGGCGCTATTTCTGGGCAGCGACCTTTCCTCTTACTCCACCGGGATCACCCTGGACGTTAACGGCGGCATGTTGATCCATTAAGCGAGGGCTGTGTGATGAGTACCAATGTATTACAGAAAGTTGGGGCAGCAGCGTGGCGTATCCGCCGCTATGCCCTGCGTATGGGGGAAGTTCAGGGGCAGGGCTATATTGGCCAGGCGTTGGGTTATGCCGATGTACTGGCGACTGCATTCAGCCACGCCATGACCTACCGCCCGGAGGAGCCGGAGTGGGAAGGCCGCGATCGTTTCCTGCTTTCCCATGGTCACTATGCCATTGCCTACTATGCGGCCCTGCTTGAGGCGGGAATTATTCCTGAGGATGAGCTGGAGACTTACGGTTCCGACGACAGCCGTCTGCCGATGTCGGGTATGGCGACTTATACACCGGCGATGGAAATGTCCGGCGGATCGCTGGGGCAGGGTTTGTCTATTGCCGTCGGGATGGCGCTGGGGTTGAAACAAAAACAGACCCCGGCGTGGGTGTATAACTCGATGTCAGACGGAGAACTGGATGAAGGCTCAACCTGGGAAGCGGCGATGTCGGCGGCGCATTATGGATTAACCAATCTGATCAATATCGTCGACGTTAATAAACAGCAGGCTGATGGGGATTCGCGCAAGATCCTCGGTTTCGAACCGCTGCACGAAAAATGGGCGGCTTTCGGCTGGTATGTCCAGCGTGTGGACGGTAACGATTTACAGGCGGTCATTGAGGCATTTGATAACGCGAAAAGTTATCGCGGTACCCAGCCGCGGGTGATTCTGTGCGATACCCTGATGGGCAAAGGCGTTCCGTTCCTTGAAACCCGCGATAAGAACCATTTTATTCGCGTCGATGCTGACGAATGGCAAAAAGCCATCGCGGTGCTGGATGCCCGGAAACCCGAAGGAGTGCAGTCATGAGCCAGACAACCCAGAAACCTCGTTTAAAAACCTCGGCGATGATTGCCTCTATCGCCGATGAAGGTCAGGCGACCGTCGCTGCTCCCTTTGGCGTCGCGTTATCGAAACTGGCGGCGGAGCGTTCGGAAATTGTTGGCATGACCGCCGACCTGTCGAAGTATACGGATATGCACATTTTTGCCCAGGCCTATCCGGAACGTTTTTTCCAGATGGGTATGGCGGAACAACTGCTGATGGGGGCCGCCGGCGGGATGGCGAAAGAGGGATTTATCCCGTTTGCCACGACCTATGCGGTTTTTGCCACGCGCCGGGCCTACGATTTTATTCACCAGGTGATTGCCGAAGAGCACCTGAACGTCAAAATCTGCGCTGCGCTGCCGGGGCTGACCACCGGTTACGGCCCGAGCCACCAGGCGACGGAAGATTTGGCGATAATGCGCGGTATCCCCGGGATGACGATTGTCGATCCCTGCGATGCCCTGGAGATAGAACAAGCGGTGCCGGCGATTGCCGATCATCACGGTCCGGTTTATATGCGTCTGCTGCGCGGTAAGGTGCCGCTGGTGCTGGATAAATATGATTATCAGTTCGAACTGGGGAAAGCGAAGTTGCTGGAAGAGGGCAACGATGTGCTGATTATTTCTTCCGGTTTGATGACCATGCGGGCGCTGGAGGCCGTGGAAAAACTGCGCGCCGATAACATCAGCGCGGCGGTATTGCATGTTCCGACCATCAAGCCGCTGGATGAGGAGACCATTGTGGCGCAGGCATCGAAGCCGGGCCGCCTGGTGGTCACCGCAGAAAACCATACCTGTATCGGTGGTCTGGGCGAAGCCGTCGCGGCACTGTTAATGCGTAAAGGCGTGCGCTGTGAATTAGATACTGTCGGGCTGCCTGACGAGTTCCTGCTGGCCGGCGCGCTGCCGACGCTCCATGACCGTTATGGTATTTCCACCGCCATGATGGTCGAAAAAATTAAACGCCGCCTTGGCTGAATCTTTTCGCCGCCCTGCTCAGCGGCGGCGTTTTTTTCCCTGTTTGAGGTTTCCATGTCGATTAATTCTATTGATGAATTAAACGTGCTGGTGGCGCGCGTCAAAAAGGCCCAGCGTGAATATGCCCGCTTCACTCAACAGCACGTTGATAAAATATTTCGCGCCGCCGCTCTGGCCGCTGCGGATGCCCGAATCCCGCTGGCTAAAATGGCGGTAGCCGAAACCGGCATGGGTATCATTGAAGATAAAGTGATTAAAAACCACTTCGCTTCTGAATATATCTACAACGCC
The DNA here is from genome assembly GCF_001484765.1 of Entomohabitans teleogrylli. Classification (GTDB taxonomy): domain Bacteria; phylum Pseudomonadota; class Gammaproteobacteria; order Enterobacterales; family Enterobacteriaceae; genus Entomohabitans; species Entomohabitans teleogrylli. Next base: position 7,008 of record NZ_LLXO01000065.1, read on the forward strand.
TATAAAGATGAAAAAACCTGCGGCGTGCTGTCTGAAGACGACGCCTTCGGGACAATAACCATCGCTGAACCGATCGGTATCATCTGCGGTATCGTGCCGACCACTAACCCGACCTCCACGGCGATCTTTAAGGCGTTGATTAGCCTGAAGACCCGTAACGCCATCATCTTCTCTCCACACCCGCGCGCCAAAGACGCCACCAATAAAGCCGCGGATATCGTTCTGCAGGCGGCTATCGCAGCAGGCGCGCCGAAAGATCTTATCGGCTGGATCAGTCAACCTTCCGCTGAACTGTCCAACGCGCTGATGCACCATCCCGACATTAACTTGATTCTCGCCACCGGCGGCCCGGGGATGGTGAAAGCGGCATACAGCTCCGGTAAACCGGCGATCGGTGTCGGCGCGGGCAATACCCCGGTGGTTATCGACGAAACCGCCGATATCAAACGCGCGGTCGCCTCGATCCTGATGTCCAAGACTTTTGACAACGGGGTGATCTGCGCATCTGAACAGTCGGTGGTGGTGGTGGATGCGGTTTATGAGGCTACCCGGAAGAGGTTCGCCAGCCACGGCGGATATTTACTGCGGGGTAAAGAGCTTAAAGCGGTGTCGGCGCTGATTCTGAAAAACGGCGCGCTGAATGCGGCAATTGTGGGGCAGACTGCGGGGAAAATTGCCGAAATGGCGGGCATCTCCGTACCGCCGGGAACAAAGGTTCTGATCGGCGAGGTGAAAAATACCGATGAAAGTGAACCGTTCGCTCACGAAAAACTTTCCCCGACCCTGGCGCTGTACCGCGCGAAAGATTTTGCAGACGCGGTGGATAAAGCCGAAAAACTGGTGGCCATGGGCGGTATCGGCCATACC
>NZ_LLXO01000066.1 GCF_001484765.1 Entomohabitans teleogrylli
TCTTAAATGACTCCGAGGTGTCTGTTAAACCCGTGGCGATTCATTTTGTGGAGTCCCAGCTATTTTGCCAGTAGCTGCGGAGGTACGCCAATATCCGTCATCTGCCAATACATTGAACAACAGAAATGGGTTAAAAGTGACATCAGAATATTGGGGTTACAATTTTGGTGCGCATAACAAAGATTATGTTAAATTTGATGTAAATACCATAATAATTAATATGTTATGATGGCATCAGCTACTTCCCTACTCCAGTAACCAGTCATGGAAGCTTAAGAAACAGAGTCCGCTCATGAGTTTGCGAGGCCTTAAACCCATGGTGAGTATAGAAACCTTTGGCTTCTTCAGTAAGCGCGTGAACAATTATCGCACGAACTCCAATATTCTCAGCTACGCGATAACAGCGTAGAACCGCATCGTGAAGTAAATCGGCACCAACCCCTTTTCCGTGCAATGAGAAATCTACCGCCAAGCGAGCAAGTATAATCACCGGTATAGGATCTGGCATGTTACGCCGAAGACTGCCTGTCGCTTCCGTATGGTTAACGCTACCGGTGGCCAAAGAGTAAAAACCAGCTACTTGCTTCGTACCCGTCTTGCAAACAACGAACGTTCGGGCAGCGCCAAGAGCCTGATTTTTTAAACCTCTCTGTTTTAACCATTCATCGAGAACTGTTTCACCACTGACGAACTCAGCCAGCTTATGGGAGCTGGATAACGGCTCCGGCGCAGTTATACGCCCCACTGAGGTTTCCTTGCCAGTAGTTTATTAATGGCGGGTTCATCCTCGACTGGTGCATCGAGCATATCCATGAACTCTGCATACTGTTCGTCGTTAAAATTGAAAACACGGCGATCAAGGATCACGTTCTCCGCAGCCTTGCAGGCCATCTCCAGGATAAAGTCGGTTCGCGATTTATGAAGGATCTCTGCAGCGGCATCGATGAGTGCCCTCTGAGACTCTTTAGCTCTTAGGTTGAGTTGAACATCTGATTTCATACACACTTCTCTTGTATAGCAATTGATATACAAGAATAACACAACACAAACATATAGCAAATGCTATACACCTCAAAGTACCGAAAATGATATTTATTTTAAATATCAATATATTATATAATCATTCTACAATATTTTGATGTATTTGTCGTGCCGTGAAACCTGGTTAGGTAGAAAACCGCGCCTTATTTCCCCGACCTGAAAGACGGGGGGTTATGGTGCACCGGGTAAATGCTGCAGATTCGGTTTTGAGAAAACCCGGGGTGAGCACGGGGAAGGATTTATTTTCTCTGACAGAAGAAATAAAAATGTAAACTTTTGTATTTCTTTTATGAAAGACGTTTTCGGGTCGTTTCATAGGTTTTTTCGTCTTCCCATTTGCCTACTGCGACCACCTATATAAAAATCTCGTCATCGATAACCTTGTAAATTAAACGAAAACCAGACACTCTCAGCTTTATTTTAAAGCAGCCAGCTAGATCTCCAATGACGCCAGAGGAATATCGACAACACCATTATTTGGCCAGCATCTCAAAAAATGCATGGAACTAAAACGGGTCTATTTATACATCTTCAGGTTAATCGGGTATAGATAGTTGTTTTCTCACAAACAATGAGTTGGTTACAATAATAAAATAATAAATTTGAAACAAAAAATAAACAAAGCGCTTCTATAATTGGTCCCTTCAATTTTTGGGGAGAGTGCCATGCGTAACTGGAATGAGCCTAAAAAGACTAAAGCCCATATCGAACTGATCCCGATGATCGATGTGATGATGTTTTTACTGGTTTTCTTTGTCCTGATTAGCCTGAATGTGATCCCGGCTCTAGGCTTGAAAACGCAACTGCCGTCGGCCGGTAGCGCCCAACAGCTTAAACCGCAAAAAAAAGCCATTATCACCCTCGGCGCCGGCGACCTGCTGCAGCTTGATGGCCAGCCGCTGCCCCTTAATACGCTGGTCAATACCCTGAAGCAACAGCAGCAGGAAAACCAAACCACCTCCATTATCGTGAACAGCGATAAAGAGGTTGCGGTGGAACGCCTGATCGCCGTGATGGATACCCTGCGTCAGGGTGGTTTCTTCTCCATTTCCATTGCCACACGGAAGCAGTGATATGTATCTGCTTTATCGCTCACGTCACGTTGTTAGCTGGCTACCCGCCATCGTCGTCGCCGGATGCTTACTGTTTGCCGGCCAGCAGGCGGTGCTGCAGGTAAAACCGCATTACGACGATACGGTCATGGAACTGTCGCTGGCTGAACCCGAACCGCTGCAGCCGGAGCCTGTCCCGGAACCGCTGCCGGAAACACCGCCGCAAATTCAACCTGAGCCGGAACCGGAGGTGGTCGCTGAATCCGTCGTTCCTGCGCCAAAGCCAATTATCCAGGCCAAATCGGTTGTTAAACCGAAAGCCAAGCCTAAACCGGTTGTTAAGGAAAAAGCGCCGAAACCTCAGGCGCGCGCGGCTCCGCAGTCCGCCGCCGTTCGTAGCCCGGTGAGTAAACCGGCCGCGCCGCGTTCTCCTTCGGCGCCGAAGGAGAACGCGCAGGCGGCGGAAAACGGCTACCTGCAGGCGCTGCGCCGCGCGCTGGAGCAGCACAAGCGCTACCCGAGCGGCCGTCAGGCTTCGCTGGAGCGCCCGCAGGGCAACGTGGAGGTCTGGCTGGAGGTTGACCGCAGCGGCAGAGTGCTGGCTTCCGGTATTGCCAGCAGGGCGCCGAACATGCTGCTCAATCGCGCTGCGCTTAGTTCCCTGCAAAGCATCAGTCAGCTGAAGCCCTTTCCTGAAGAGGTTTTTGCCGGACAAAGAAGCAAAAAATTTACCGCGACGTTTAATTATCAGGCGCCATAAACCTAATTAATCATTTGTTTTTACAGGAAAAGTAATGAAAAACTTTAATTGTTCTGGGATTGCGTTAGCCGTGGTGTCGGCCTTGTTATCAGCGTCCTCGCTGGCGGCGGAAAGCAGCGACGTGGGGGAGATTAACGTTAAGGGGCAATCGCTCGGCGGCGGTCTGATGGTGCAGGAAGACAGCGGCAAAGCTCGTTCCACCCTGACCAAAGAGGCGATGGATAAAGCCCCCGGCGCCAGCAACGCTATTGACATGCTGAAATATACGACGGGAATGAACGTCAACAGCAATGACGCCAGCGGCCTGAGCGGTATCGACTACACCATGCGCGGGATGAACTCGGATCAGATCGGCCTGTCGATGGATGGCATCCCGATTAACGACTCCGGCAACTATGCAGTCTACCCCAACTTGCTGGGCGATGCGGAAAACCTTGAGCAGATCTTTGTCACCCAGGGATCTTCCGAGGCTGACGGCCCGCATATTGGTTCCAGCGGCGGCAATATTGGCCTTGTGGCAAAACGTCCTTCAAAGGCGTTTGGCGGCTTCGTCAAACAAACGCTTGGTAGCCATAACCTCAGCAAAACTTTTGCTCGTTTGGAGACCGGTGAGTACAACGGTTTCAGCAACTGGCTCTCGTACTCGCATACTGAAGCCAAAAAATGGCGCGGGGAGGGGCGTAATTATTCCGATAAGTTTGAAATGAACTCACTGTACGAGGATAGTAACGGTAACAGCAGCAACCTGATCATGAAATATAACCGTCAGGATAACAGCAACTATAACACCCTGAGTAAAGCGCAGTTCGAAAAAGACCCACGCCAGGACTACTCGACCACCCGGGTCTATAACAGCAAAGGCCAGCTGAGCAAATATTATAAGCTGAACCGTAATCCGTTCGAAACCTTCACCCTCTCTTTTTCTCAGCACTTACAGCTGCGCGATAATCTCGCGTTAACCGTTCAGCCCTATTACTACTGGGGTAACGGCGGCAGTTTTACCGGACAAACAGCCTCGGTCCTATCTAGTACTTCTGATACCGCCGGACAATACGATCTCAGCAGCCTGACCTCCAGTACCTACTACCGGCCTTCGTGGACCCAGACTTGGCGACCGGGCGTTACCACAAAATTGAAGTGGGATATTAATGACGAGCACAGCCTGGATATCGGTTACTGGTATGAGCGCGCGCGACAGTCGCAGACTCAGCCGTTTATTAGCATCCAGGACGATGGCAACCCGGCGAACGTTTCCGGCAAACCGGGCGGCTCCGATCAGGTCAAAGACGCTAACGGCAATACGGTACAGGGGCGTAACCAGTACACGGTTACTCCAGCGCACAAAGTATGGCTTCAGGATAGCTGGTTCGTGACGCCGGACTGGACGCTTGTGGGCGGGCTGGCTTATCAGTATGTCGAGCGTAAAGGCGATAATAAAGGCAGTCTGTATAGCGCTCCGGAAAAACGCCAGGCGACCTACCATGAATTCCTGCCGAACATTAGCATCAGCTATAAGCCGGATAGCGAAAACCAGCTGTTCTATAACTTGACGCGCAACATGCGTACGCCACCCAACTACGTGCTCTATAACGTCGGCGATTCGATCAGCACCAAACCTGAGCTGAGCTGGAACCACGAACTGGGCTGGCGTTTTCAGCGCGAAGATATGCTGCTGAGCGCGACGCTCTTCTATATGCGTTATACCGACCGGCAGATTTCGACCACCAATGCGGATGGTGACTACGAAATGATGAACATCGGCAGCGTGGAGAGTAAAGGTCTGGAGCTGGAGTGGAGCGGTAAGCTGCCGTACAACTTCAATTACTACACCTCTTATACCTACACCCATTCCGAACAGAAAGATGACATTGTGAGCAACGGTGGACATCCGCTGCCAACGGCGGGCAAAACGGTGCCGAACGTACCGAAAAACATGCTTAATGCATCGCTGGGCTATAACGATGGTCTCTACTACGCCAGCTTCGGCGGCAAATACGTCAGTTCATTCTACGGCGATTTGACCAACGACGAAAAAATCGGCGGGCGCACGGTCTTTGATGTCGCTGCGGGCGTGCATCTGCCGGTGGATAAAAAGATTGTTAAAAGCGCCACCCTGCGCTTTGGCATCGATAACCTGTTTGATAAACAGTACCTGACCTCCGTCCGTTCAACGACTTTTAACGCGGCGGTTTACGACGGCGTGAAGGCCAGTACCCCGTACTACAACGTTGGCGAAGAGCGCACCTTTAGCGTCTCGCTGGAAGCAACCTTTTAATTAACCGGAGGGCACTCTGATGGATGCCAATCTGATTCACGACATTATTTTCTACGTTATGTACGCCGCGCTGGCGATCGCCGTGGTGATACTGGTTGAACGCAGCCTCTATTTTTCATGGGCCCAGTGTCAGGCTTTGCGCTTTGAAAAGGCACTGACGGGGGACGTTCGCTGCGTGTCGGACCTGCCGGAATCGCTGACCGGGCGCACTAGCCTCCCTCTGACCCTTATTCTGCCGGTGCTGGAGAAAAAGCAGACGGTAGAAGACCGCGAGGCGATGAGCGATCTCATCGACGCTCAGTACCTGTTAAGCAAACCGCAGATGTCGCGTGGACTGTGGATGCTTGAAACCGTTGTGACCGCCGCGCCGCTGCTGGGCCTGCTGGGGACGATCCTCGGTATTATGGATACCTTTAAGGCCCTTTCCGCCTCCGGCGTCTCCGATGCCAGCATGGTTTCCGCCGGCATGGGGACCGCACTGTATGCCACCGGCCTGGGGATTTCGATTGCGCTACTGTGCCTGGTGGGCAATAACTATTTGCAAAGCCGAATGGAGCGGATCAACGAACTGCTGAAAGTGCTGCTGATCCGTGCTGGCAGCCCGGTCAGCCGTCCGGAGCAGGGCGGCAAACGTTGGGAAGGCCACGAGGCGCAGCGCTATGCCTGAACATCGTCAATGCGGATGGCCGGCTGGCCGCTTGATGAGCGCGCTGGCGGGAAGCTGGATGCTGTTAAGCCAGCCTGTATGGGCGGCGTTCTCCATACCCGGCTACGAGTTGGTGTATAACGCGCCGCAGGAAACCACCTTACAGAATAACGACTTACGTCATGCCGCCGAGGTCTGGCAGCAGATGTTCGATGCGGCGCACAGCCATATCGATCTGGCGCAGTTTTATGTGGCGAATGAAAAAGGCTCTCTGCTGGATGGGGTTCTGGCACGTCTGCGGGCCGCCGGGGAGCGTGGAGTAAAAATTCGTTTTCTGATGGAGGAGAAGGGCGTGGGCCTTTCAACGCCGGAAACGCTGACGGCCCTGAAAGCGATCCCGAACCTAGAGCTGCGGATTATTCCATTCCATCGGCTGACCGGCGGTATTGTCCACGCCAAGTATCTGCTGGTGGATGGCAAAGAAGCCTTTGTCGGTAGCCAGAATTTTGACTGGCGCGCGCTGGAACAGATCCAGGAGACCGGTCTGCGCATCAGCGATGCGCAAACGGTGCGGCAGATTCAGGCTATTTTCGATCAGGACTGGCAGGCGCAGGCCCTGCTTGAGAAAAATAAGCCAGTGCCGAAGCTGGCGGGGCTGGTGCCGAAATCGGCTCCGCAGGGCAATTATTTGGTTGCCAGCCCGCGCGATTATAACCCGAGTGGGGTGATTGACTCGCAGGTTGAACTGCCGCGTCTGCTGGCCAACGCCAAATCGCGGATCCGGGTACAGGTGATGGATTATGCTCCGCTAACGTGGGGAGAAAAGGGGAAGCGCTCCTTTTACGCCCCCATTGATAACGCCCTGCGCAGCGCGGCAGCGCGTGGTGTGCAGGTTGAACTGATGGTGGCGAACTGGAATCTGAAGAAGCCGGATGTGTTCTGGTTAAAGAGCCTGTCACTGGTGTCTAACGTTCAGCTGAAGGTGGTGACGATCCCTCCCGCCAGCCGTGGATTTATCCCGTTTGCGAGGGTGGTTCACAGTAAGTTGATGACTATCGACGGTTCGACGGCCTGGGTGGGAACCAGCAACTGGAGCGGGGGCTATTTTGATAACTCACGCAACATTGAGCTGGTGCTGAATAGTGCGTCAATGGCCGAGCGCGTGGATGCGCTTTACAGTCAGCTATGGAACAGCTGTTATGCGGAGCCGATCAAGGTTGATTTTGATTATCCGCCTCCTCATCCTGCTCGCGAACATTAATGGAAATGTAGCTGATGATTCAGGCGGGTACTCTGTGATTACAGCCCGCCCTACCTTGTAGTGATGTGATTGACATCCTCCAGGCCCTAAAGGACGTGAGTTCATCTTCGATGTACATTTGCATTATATCTGCAATAATGTCTATTCATTTATATATTTCGAATATAGATTTAATGAATCTGGCATCCTCGGATTTCAACTCAGAACATATATCCTGATATTTATCGAAAAGACAAGAGCTATACCATGACGCTCTCTCAACCCCCGCCTTTACATCATTCAGTACACTTTTACTGTCTTTTCCTACCCTGCTCAGAGCCCGATCAAGAGCTATTGCGGCATCCCTCTCACTTGTAGTTTTATGCTTTATTATTGATGATATATACATTGATAGAATTCCTTTTTTATGATAAAAACACCCTCTATTTATCATATCATGAGGTTAAGTATTTTGAAGAAAATGAATCGCCACGGATAATCTAAATAGCTGCGCCGAATAGTAGATCACTTTGATGGAACTCAGTCCGAATTGAGCGATCTGATCAATCGCCAAATCAA
>NZ_LLXO01000067.1 GCF_001484765.1 Entomohabitans teleogrylli
ACCACCGTAGGTTTTCGCCAGAACGGTAGTGATGGCAGCGGTCAGCGTTGTTTTACCATGGTCAACGTGGCCGATAGTACCGACGTTAACGTGCGGTTTTGTACGTTCAAACTTTTCTTTAGACATCGATTGTCCCTCTAAGACACGGATAAATCGGTGGTATCACCACATCAACCAGGCTACTGCCTGAATTCGCTGAATACTTACAGAAAAGAAACCGGAAGGAGAAAAGAAGTGGTGCTGATAGGCAGATTCGAACTGCCGACCTCACCCTTACCAAGGGTGCGCTCTACCAACTGAGCTATATCAGCACATCTTGGAGCGGGCAGCGGGAATCGAACCCGCATCATCAGCTTGGAAGGCTGAGGTAATAGCCATTATACGATGCCCGCATCCTGGAACTCGGCTACCCGAATCTTTCTGTACTGAAGGAATATCCCTTCATTCGGACCGACTTGCTTATGCTTATCGCTCCAGGCGACGCTATCGCGTTGCCGAAAATGGTGGTGGGGGAAGGATTCGAACCTTCGAAGTCTGTGACGGCAGATTTACAGTCTGCTCCCTTTGGCCGCTCGGGAACCCCACCCGAACTTGATGGTGCCGGCTACCGGAATCGAACTGGTGACCTACTGATTACAAGTCAGTTGCTCTACCTACTGAGCTAAGCCGGCATCAAGTAGCGCGCATTCTAGGAACAGCAGCGGTCTCATGCAACAAAAAAATTGCATAAAACGCTCTACCGCTCACATTTTGCTCAATTCCACAGAGTTCTGACTGATATTCGGTCAGCGGCGGGTAAATAATAGCCACAAAAGCGCGTTTGCGTCACAGCCTTCGATAAACAAAACCAGGCCTTTGCTGCTTTTTTGAAGTGCAAACGGTCAAAAACAGCGCTCTGTTTCAGTGCGCTTATTGTCATCATGGTACGTAATACCTGCCGCACTGACTCCTTTATGTGACATGGATCACTTCTTGCACAGTAAAAAACGACTGTAGCCGTTGAGGAATCCCATGAAAATTGCCCAGCTCAATTCCGCGACTCTGCCCGTTTACTACCGGGACATCGCGACTCTGCTTGTTGAAGCTGATACAAGCCTCAGCAGCGTGGAAACTCAGGTATATCGGCTCAGGAGTGCCCTTGAACAAAATAGCGCGCTGATCTGGATAGCACGCGATGAAGTGGGTATTGCTGGTATGGCGTACCTGTCACTCAGTCAGGATAGTGATGGTATGAATCGCGCTCAGTTAAAAGCCCTGCGGGTTTTACGCCATAAACGTGGTCAGGGAACCGGCAAGTTACTGCTTAACACGCTGGAGGCGGCGGCACGCATGCAGCAGCGCGGCCTGGTATACCTTAATATGCCGACGGGTTCCCCTGGGGAAAAATTCTTGCGGGCGTCAGGTTACCGCTGCCTGGGCGGGTTACCCGATTATCTGTGCTCCGGTGCCGGAACTTGCCGGGCGTCGATTATCTATTACAAGCGGCTGAGCACTTTTCCCGGCGTGCGTTAACCGCTCTGGTTAGCTTATTGTTGAGCGTGATGCCCTGGCATGCAGGCATCACGTCGCCAGATTTTTTCTTATTATTCCCCACCATCTGGTGTTACCCTCCTGCCCATTGTCTCGAATAAATGCATTATTATGCGCAAACAGGTCATCCCGGACAGTCGCCGCGCGGCTGGCTGTACAAAAGAGCCTGAGTGGCCGGCGGAAGCATGCTTATGAGTACCAGAGAACAAACATTAATGACTCCATACCTACAATTTAACCGGAGCCAGTGGGCGGCGCTTCGCGACTCCGTCCCCATGACTCTGACCGAAGGTGAAGTGGCGCGCCTGAAAGGCATCAACGAAGATCTTTCTCTGGAAGAAGTGGCAGAGATCTACCTGCCGCTCTCCCGTTTGCTGAATTTTTATATCAGTTCTAATTTACGCCGCCAGGCTGTACTGGAACAATTTCTCGGCAGGAATAGTGAGCGGATCCCTTACGTTATCAGTATCGCCGGTAGCGTCGCGGTGGGTAAAAGTACCACTGCCCGCGTACTCCAGGCCTTACTGAGCCGCTGGCCGGAACATCGCCAGGTGGAATTAATCACCACTGACGGTTTTCTTCATCCTAACCAGGTACTGAAGGAAAGGGACCTGATGAAGAAAAAGGGATTTCCCCAGTCCTATGATATGCATAAACTGGTGAAGTTCGTTGCGGATATTAAATCCGGCGTACCCAATGTTACGGCGCCGGTCTATTCCCACTTAATTTATGACGTGATTCCAGATGGCGACAAAACGGTTACTCAACCAGATATTTTAATACTGGAAGGGTTAAATGTACTGCAAAGCGGCATGGATTATCCCCACGATCCCCACCACGTTTTCGTTTCCGATTTTGTGGATTTCTCTATTTATGTTGATGCGCCGGAAGAATTACTGGAAACCTGGTATATCAATCGTTTCCTTAAATTCCGGGAAGGGGCCTTTACCGACCCTGACTCTTATTTCCATAACTATGCAAAATTAACCGAAGCAGAAGCCGTTGATGTAGCCACTCAGTTATGGAAAGGAATTAACTGGCTGAACTTAAAAGAAAACATACTTCCCACTCGCGAGCGGGCCAGCCTGATTTTAACGAAAAGTGCAAACCATGCTATCGAATCGGTGCGTCTGAGAAAATAACGGCGTTAGCCGCAGAAAAGTCCCTGCGGCTTCTTCCCATCACCAGCGTTGATAATATAAGAAGACTATTTAGCGCCGCGCAGAGATATTTCCCCACCAACCCAGGGTTTTATTACACCATCCTGTTCCAGCAACAGAGCTCCCTGCTCATCAATTCCCCGCGAGATACCGTAAATTTCCCGATCACCGATAATCAATTTTACCGGACGGTTAATAAAATTATCCAGTTTCTCCCAGCGCGACAGAAAAGATGCCAGCCCTTCATTTTCAAATAACGCCAGGGCAGTGCGCAGTTCTTTAATCAAACGAATGGCCAGTTGATTACGATCAATCGTAATACCGGCTTCCTGAAGGTTAATCCATCCCTGATTAACGACATCCGATTCAACATGCCGCATCGCCAGATTGATCCCGGCGCCAATGACTATCTGCGCTGCGTCGCCGGTTTTCCCTGTTAACTCGACCAGGATCCCTGCCAGCTTACGATCCTGAAGATACAGATCGTTTGGCCACTTGACCCGTACCTGATCTGCGCCAAGATCGTGGAGAACTTCTGCCATCACGATACCAATCACCAGACTCAGGCCAATCGCCGCTGCCGGCCCTTGCTCAAGCCGCCAGTACATGGAAAGGTACAGGTTCGCGCCAAAAGGAGAAAACCACTTTCTGCCGCGCCGACCGCGGCCAGACTGCTGATATTCGGCAATACAGGCATCGCCGGAGTGTAACTCATTAATGCGATCAAGCAGATACTGGTTAGTCGAGTCAATGACCGGCAACACAGCCACAGCGCCTTCGGTTATCTGTTCCCGTATCCGCTGAGGATTCAATAGTTGGATCGGCTCCGGTAAGCTATAGCCCTTACCCGGTACGGTGAAAACATCCACACCCCAGTCACGTAGCGTCTGAATATGCTTATTAATTGCCGCCCGGCTCATCCCCAATTGCTCTCCCAGATGTTCGCCTGAGTGGAATTCGCCGTCAGCCAGAATAGAAACCAGGGTAAGAGGAACCGTATTGTCTTTCACGCTATTTTCTCCACGGCATCGATCTCTCCTGCAGCACCAATAAAACGTACTTCAGGTTCCAGCCAGACATTAAATTTCTCCCCTACTTTGTGCCTGACATAACGTGCCAGCGCAACCACATCATCACTGGTGGCACTTTCTTCGTTAATCAGGACCAGTGCCTGCTGGCGGTGTACAGCAGCCCCACCGATACGCTGCCCTTTTAAGTTACAGCGATCGATAAGCCAGCCAGCGGCCAGTTTTACCGAACCATCAGGCTGAGGATAATGCGGCGCATCAGGATGTGTCGCCATAAAACGCAGTGCTTGTGGGGCGGCAAGAAGAGGGTTCTTGAAAAAGCTCCCGGCGTTTCCCTGGATGCGCGGATCCGGGAGCTTTGTGGTACGCATCCGGCATACACTGTCAAATACTTGCTGAGCAGTGGCTGTTTCAGGATCCAGGCGCGTTAAATCACCGTAGTTCAGAACCGGCCTCCAGCTCTTCTCCAGACGCAACCCCACAGCGACAATTGCATAACCGTGCTGGTATTCATGTTTAAAAATGCTGTCCCGATAACCAAACCGGCACTGTGCTGCGGATAAACGCTGCACCTGCCCGCTCTCCAGCTCTACACAAACGACCCATTCACAGCGCTGGCTTAGCTCTACGCCATAAGCGCCAATATTCTGGATCGGCGAGGAGCCTGCGCAGCCTGGTATCATGGCCAGGTTTTCCAGTCCCGGCATATTACGCTCCAGTGTAAAGCATACCAGTTGATGCCAGTTTTCACCGGCCCCCACCTCCAGATGCCAGGCGTCATCCGTTTCATGGACCGTAATACCCTCAATTCTGTTCAGAATAACGGTGCCGGAAAAGTCCTCCAGGAACAGGACATTGCTTCCTTCCCCGAGAATCAGTACCGGATGGCCTGCCGACATCGCTGACTGCCATGCGCCGATCAGTTGTTCTGTCGTGCTGGCATTAACAATCTGAGCGGCATTGCATTGAATGCCAAAGGTATTGAAGGGCTTAAGAGAAGTGTTCATTACATCGGTCCTGAAAACAAAACCGGGCTAGTTTACCCTGGTTGAGTCAGTTTGGCTTGCAGGAACGCCATGCATACCGGGATATCCGGGCAACGACGGGTCTAACCCGGGGTGACAGGGAGAGCCCCGGGAACAGTTCCTCCCTGTGTTTTCATCCACCGTCCGGCCGG
>NZ_LLXO01000068.1 GCF_001484765.1 Entomohabitans teleogrylli
GATGATTTCACGAAGGAGTGTCTGACGATCACCGCTGCTTTCGGTTTTTCAGGCGTTCAGGTCACGCGTATTCTGGACAGCATCGCGCTATTTCGGGGCTATCCGACGACAATAAGAACCGATCAGGGCCCGGAATTTACCTGCCGCGCGCTCGATCAATGGGCCTTTGAGCATGGTGTGGAACTACGGCTTATCCAGCCAGGTAAGCCAACGCAGAACGGATTTATTGAGAGTTTTAACGGACGCTTTCGCGATGAGTGTCTGAATGAACACTGGTTCAGCGATATTCTTCATGCCCGGAAAACGATTAATGACTGGCGGCAGGATTATAACGAGTGTCGGCCACATTCGGCACTGAATTATCAGACGCCATCAGAGTTTGCAGCACGGTGGCGAAATGGAAAATGTGAAGATAAACAAACCGACATTACTAACTGACGGTTGTAGCTAATACTGGGGGCAGGTCACCCCCTCTAATGATGAATGCACAGTATGCCTTTGCGATGAGGCGCACAAAACTTAGTCATCAATGGCAAAATAACTTGCTGTTTAATCTTTCTCATCTTAGCGTATCAAAAAATTGGTTTATACCAGATTGGTGAATATGAAAGACAAAAGCAATGTAGATATCATCCGGGAACGCCTTGAAAGGTGGTTGTCTGAGACAAATCTGGTCGCAGGCTCACGACTTCCTTCTGAGCGGGAGTTGTGCGAATTGTTGGATACCCGAAGGATGACATTGAGACAAGTTTTACTGGAACTAGAAGTTGCATCACTGATCTTCAGGAAAAATCGCAGCGGCTGGTTTATCGCTCCCAGACGTTTTATCTATAACCCTAAAGCACAGTCCAGCTTTAATGTAGAAGCCCGGGCTCAAGGGCGACATCCGTTTTGGGGATATATGGAAAAAGAATTCTGCAAAACACCTCCACCCGGTGTGATGAAGGCTTTCTCTGAAGATACTGGTAGCTATCGAATCACTGGCTGGTGTGGCCTTGACGGACATAAAGTCTTTTATCACGAATCCTACATTAATGCTGGCTTTGCATCAGGTTTTATTAATAAGATCATTAACCAGTCATTTGCAGATATCTGGGAAAAGGACTTCGGTCAGTTCCTGAGTATAAAAAGAATGGTATTTAAACCCGTAAAAATACCTGAGCAAGCATGTAAAGAGTTAGGTGTTGCACCAAATACTTTCGTCATCCTGATTGAAAAACATCGTGCAACACGAGAAAAAAGAGTAGTTCAGGTTGACTTTGAGTACTGGAGACTGGAGTCCGTTGAACTTTATATCGACGATGAATGAGGGCGAAAATGAAAAAAACAGAAAGAGCTCGTCTCGCTGAGCGAGCCAGGAATATTCCTCTATATTTACATGCTTATGCATTTCATTTAAATATGCGATACGAACAGGTTCTACCTGGAGATTTACTGGACATCGCTCATCAGCATCAATTACATGGCGTAAAGATTCATGTTGAAGATGGTGAAACTCAGGCCTTACAAATGATGAGTGACCATCAGTTATCTGATTTCAGGAAAAAAGCGGAAGTTTACGGACTGGACGTTAACATTGAAACAAGTGCATCAGATAAAAAAACGCTGGATGATGCCATCAGGATTGCCTTTGCAACTGGTGCTTCATCTGTACGTTTTTATCCCCGTTATGAAGGGTATCTGCATGATATAATTGAGAAAATACATCTTGATATAAGATATCTTTCTCAGTTTGATGATTGCGGATTAACATTCACGATTGAACAACATGAAGATATCAAAAGCGAGGAACTGGTCAGTCTGGTAAAACGTAGCGGGATGAAAAATCTTTCAATACTTTTTGATTTTGGAAATATGATTAATGCCAATGAAAGGCCTCTTGATGCGCTGAATATCATGGCGCCATATATAACACAAGTTCATATAAAAGATGCCAAAATTATCAGAGATGGTTCTGGCTGGGCGCATGAAGCATGTCGATCTGGATATGGGGATTTACCTATGGAAGATATGCTCAGGAAATTATTACTGCTGGGAGAGGATAAACCCCAGATAATTTCTTTCGGCCTTGAAGAGGAAGTCGATTACTTTGCTCCCGCTTTCCGCTTCGACGATGAGGGAGATAACCCATGGATACCCTGGAGAACGGCAAGTTATACGTCATTACCTGAAGATGATAAGGTTAACGAGCGTCTTAATCAGGAATCAGAATACGCAACAGAACAAATTAACTATATCAGAAATATATGTAATAAGTTTATTGATGAAAAAATAATTACTGATTAACATTTCACATCAACTTCCTAATCGTATTTTTATTATTCAGGTACGAGAATGGAAAATTATTACTCCCATTCATTTATATACGTGAAGGTATAACTATGTTCATGAATAAGTGGGCACGACTGTGCTTTTTAGTCCTCGGCGGAGGAACAATATTTAAACTCTCCAGTATGAAGGATGTTTTCTATGTTCCCATGCAAAATGACTGGGGTTTAACGAATACTCAAATTGGTCTTGGTTTTACTGTATATACAATCGTCCAGACAACTGGATTGTTTCTTTCCCTTTATATTGCTGACCGTTACTCAAAAAAAATACTATTGCCATTCGGGTTGATTGGTGTTGGATTATGCGGATTATATTTATCCACACTACCCTCGTTTACTGGTTACCTGTTATGTTTTGCGGCAATGGCTTTCTTTGGCGATGTTATTTTCTGGCCTGTATTATTAAAAGCGGTACGCCTGCTGGGGACACAGAAAGAACAAGGGCGAATGTTTGGTTTTCTTGAAGCCGGACGAGGAGTTGTGGATGTCATTATTGCGTCTGGAGCCTTGTTTGTTTTTGTACAATTCGGCGAAGGAAAAGCAGGTATGCAGGCGGGGCTGCTTTTTTACACTATAATTACGCTTATCGTTGGTATTATTACCTATTTTATTGTTGATGATGATGACAAAGTCACTGTGCAGGACAACAGTAGTGCAAATATAGAGGTTCTCAGGGGTATCAGGCATATCCTGACCTGTGCGAACGTATGGCTTGCTGCATTTGGAATATTTTTTGTTTATGCCGCTTACTGTGGATTAACCTATTTCATACCTTTCTTAAAGGATATCTATATGTTACCTGTAGCTCTTGTAGGGACATATGGCATTATAAACCAGTATGCGTTAAAAATGGTCGGTGGCCCGATTGGTGGATTCATTGCTGATAAAGTAACCAAATCTCCAACAGTCTATCTGAAATGGACATTCCTGATTGCTGCTATTGCCATGATCGTCTTCATTCAATTACCCCATCAGTCCATGAATGTCTATGTCGGAATGGCGGTAACGTTAGGATTTGGCGCAATCATTTTTTCACAGCGCGCCATTTTCTTTGCACCGATGGATGAGATCGGAATATCGCGTCAATACAGTGGTTCAGCGATGGCATTTGGCTGTATTATCGGTTATATGCCAGCAATGTTTGCCTATACCTTTTACGGTGCACTTCTGGATAATTTTAAAGGCATTACCGGTTACAACTATGTATTTAGCGTGATGGTGGTATTTAGCCTGATGGGTTTCCTATGTTCAACCCTTCTGGTAAAGAGGATAAAGAAACAAAAAATTGCCTCTGAAAAAGTGTAAACAATGAGATGGTCTTCCCCCTCCAGCACTGCAGTACCCATTTACGCTATGATGGATAAACTTTAATCAGAGAAAAGCAAGGGGGATACCATGTCTGAAATGAAAATTGATGCCAGTGTCCGGAAATGTCGTTAACTACCTGCGGTGTCAGTTGCTGCCCGGGATGCGCATCATTTATTCCGTGATTGATGACTTTGGTAATGTATTCCTGGTGAACAAACATAAGCGTCGTCTCAGCACCGTCTGGCAGATCCTGAAATTCCTGAGAGGATAGTGGCGATGCTTAAAGGACAGGTTTAACTTTTACAGGCTGACGCGCCGGAAGCTTGTCCAACCCCTCGTCTGTCCAGAAGCCAGTTTTGAACAGACGACGCGTTCGGAATGAAATGCTGTGGGTGTACCTGCTCTCATCCGGGCAGCAAAGGCGTTCTCAGTAGAGGATACTCAGTGGCGGATCTGCGCCAGGTCATCTTCGGTCAGACCGGTCATTTTCATTACGGTATTACGGTCAATGCCGTTCTGGAGCATGGTTCGTGCAATTTTAAGGGTGGCTTCGCGCTCGCCTTTTTCAATGCCACGTTGTTCTCCGAGCTGAATCCCCTTCTCGATGCCCTTCTGTTCAAGCTGTTGTGCGATGGTCATAAGTGCGTCTCCGTGTTGCGGCACACGCTGTGCCAGTTCGCGTACA
>NZ_KQ947391.1 GCF_001484765.1 Entomohabitans teleogrylli
CACGCTCATGGCCTTAACGATCATCTGCTCGCCGAAGCGTACGATGGCCATCATACCGATAATCAGGATCAGCGACAGAATGGCGCGCGGCGGCGACACCAGCCCCAACTGGTGGGTGATAAAGCTGTCCACGGTGTTAGTGATCGCCACGCTGTAGACCAGCAGGATTGGGTAGATAGCGAAGAAATACAGCAGGGTAATCAGCTTACCGGCGCCAATGCCGAAATGTTCTTCCACCACTTCAGTAATATCTTCCCCGGGGTTTTTACCGGAGAGGACAAAACGGGTTAAACCGCGGTGGGCGAAGAAGGTCATCGGGAAANGACGCCGGCGTTAATCGGCAGGAACAGAACCCCGGCGCCGATAGCGGTACCGTACAGGCCGAGCATCCAGACAGTATCACTTTTTCGCCAGCTACTGGCTTCACGCGTGACGAGGGTATTTTGAACGGTATCCATAGTAGAGCCTCAGTAATGATATATGAGAGACTGGCGAACCAGGCTCTTATTCAGGTCATGATAAATGTGGTCTTTATTTTGCTATTTTATTAACAGTGACTATGGTGAGTTATTTACAGCGATCACATAACCGGATGAATAGAAGAGGCTTTTAAAGTATCAAAATTAATACCGAAATTTTGATGGGGTTGGTCGGTATCATTTTTAATACGTTAAGAGTTTGCGAGGCGTTTAGAATAAAATACACGGTTATGAAAGATTTGACCAGAAAAGTTAATTTTATTTGTAATATAAATAATGTAATTTATTGATAATAAATGAATTATCGTTGTTTTGATTGAGGTTTTTGGTGTTTTTATGTTCAAGGGGGAGAGGTTTCGTCGGCAATAACTCATCTGCCTGGTAAGGTATGTGGTTTATTTTGATGAGCGGCTTACTGTCAGCAGTGGCCTGCCCATTGCGTCGTTGTCACTTATTATAAGAGGAACGGCAAGGCAGGCAAAATAGTTGAGTTAAAAGCTAAGATATTCCTGCATGTTCATTCTGTTAAAAGACAGTGGATTTATTATTGCGTCAGCTGTTTGTTGTTCAGAACATGACGGTACCACGCTGTTGTTTATCGGAGCGTAAAATTGCTGGCGCGATCTAAGACAAACGGAACCCCAGGCGGAGGTATCGCGTGGTGCTGTACGAATTCGCGCTTATCGTTACAGGCACTGGCAGTGGCATCTGGCGCGGTATACGCAGCGACGGTGCGGTTACGGCTGGCTACCGGTATCTTATCTCTCCGCCCAATAAATCCATGGGGTTTTTATGGTCTTTGCTCAGAATTTTGACATCAGCCAATAAATTGCCTGGAAAATAACCGTATCGTGGGGTTGCGGATCCTCAACAACAAGAGGTGATGTTATGCCAGGGTTGTATCAACAACGCCTGGTCCGGAAAATGATTGCTGCACGATGCGTGTTACAGAATTACCTCGCGCTGAGAAAAGCGAAAGGGTATATGTCGGTTGAGGAGAGCGCGGCGTTACGCGATCGACTCTTTACCCTCTGTGGGCAGCTTCGCGAAGCGTTTCCCGCATTCCGCGAACGGCTGACCCCTGAACAGATTCTCGCATTCCAGGACGGAACCGGTGCGTTAACCACCGTGGCGCTTTGCCTGATGGGCGGCAGACGGGATTGCCCGCAGTTTATTGCCGTCGATGCCGGTAAGCTGGAACAGCAACTGGCGATTGTTCAATGGGCAACGGATTGTCTTTCCGGCCAGCATGAGGTTCAGGAAGCCTGACATCCCGGGGGAGCGCGCTCCCCCGTTTTTATTCATGGGGGATTTGGCGCCGGGTTGCTCAGGTATCCTTTTAACGTCCCTGATCCCATCTCCCTTATATCGGCCATAATCGATGCTTTCTTATTATGAAGTAAGGTGTTTTAACCGAGTTAACCCGGTAGTTGATATTTGTCTTCGGGGAGTTGCTGCTTGCTTATCGGGAGCAACAGGCCCGGGATACATTTTCAGCCCGAGCCTGGACTATCGACATGAGCGATATCCTGAATAGCTTCAGCCAGTCATTGCCGTAGATACAAATATAACGGACTGGTATATAAAATAACCCAACCCGATATATTTTTTATGGATAATCCACCATCAGGATCGTTTGCCCGCTGAAACTCCCGGTCGTACTGGTGCTACCGCTTAGCGTGGAACTGATGTTCAAACTTTGAGTACCGGTGGAACCGCTGATCTGTGACCCCAGAGCGGCGTTATTGACGCGCAATGTTGACTGTAGGCCGTTACTCAGCCGAATCGGATGGGTTAAAGCCCGCAGGATGTATGTTGTGTTACCGGAGCACTGCATGTTCAGGGTGGTGGAGGCGACATGCCCGGAGGCCGCCGAGATATCCAGCGTACCGTGGCTGATATTGGTGCTGGGAGAAGTTGGCGCACACCAGATATTATTAGGTGGAGTACAGGTTGCATTGATACCCAGAGGTTCATATTTGCCCGCCATAGTATGGAACCCTCCCATATATTTTACGCAGGTCACTTCACCCTGGAAGTACCAATACTGACCATTGGTAAGGACAGAATTATAATTACCATTTGCCAGCGTCTGCAAAGCGGGACCAACTTGCGCCCAGGTTGCCTGAGCCCCGACGGCCATACAGCCATTGCCTATACTGACATTCGTACCCGTTGCATTTCCACAGACTGGAAGTGTAGTCCATTGCGTCGGCTGGGCTTTAGTCTGGGCGACAATGCCGACAAAGCAGGTCGTCGAACCCGTTATGCCCATATCCGCGCAGAAATTTGCTGTCGATTCGGCAGTGATCGGTGCCGGACGTACCGTGATATTGACGACCAGTGCGTTTCCGGAAGCACTGGTTCCCGTCACTGCCGTTACCGCAGGCCAGGAATAACTGGTAGGGGCTGCATATATCCCGGGACTTATTAATAAAATTGCCAGCATAGACAGTTTTATATTATTCATTATGTTCGCCATCAATCTTCATTGAAATAATTACGATGTCAGATATGCTGCAAACGCGGTGAATCATTCGCAGCGTTTTCTGATTTTTTTCACTGAATACTCTTTTCCTGTGCCTGCGGGGAAACCCAACACGGCAAAAAAAATTCAGCAACTGACAGGTCTTAATTGAGCGATTCCATTTGCAGCCATTTTTTTATGACTTACTGATATTCCGCCCGCAGTGTTGCCGTGGCGCTGAATTGCCCTTCCACCAGTTCTACTCCGTCGCGCTGGACCAGCAATGCTTCGACAGCCGGTAGCGTCAGGCTGTTGATGCTAATCGCTTCCCCCAGCTTAAACGGCTGGCCGTTCTGGTAGATTTTCACCCCCAGATTTGCCTGTTGCGCCGTCACCACCGTGGCATTATCGACATCAAATCCTGCCGCGTTGCCGCGTACGCTCAGCCGTAACTGCCAGGCCAGACTGGTGTCCTCGCACTTCAGGGTTAACGGCACCGGTTTACGATAATTACCGTCTACCACTTTTTTTATCCGTACATCGCCAAAGTCGACATACACCGGACCACCTTCACTGATGGTGCAGGCCGGTGGTTCCACCAGGGTGCCGAGAAACTCCAGGTTCTCCGGGTCTGACGCGCCGGCCATTGCTGGCAGTAACAGCAGGAAAATCCACGCGGGCCGTTGTCTTTTGTTGTCCATTTCATGTCTTCCGTTTACTGGTATTCCACTACCAGAGAAGCCAGCACCCGGAAGGCGCCGCCACTCAGGGTGACGCCGTTCTGCTTGATCAGCGCCGCAGATAAA
>NZ_LLXO01000071.1 GCF_001484765.1 Entomohabitans teleogrylli
GCGCTGCATTAACTATTGACCGTTCACGACTGGTGCTGAATGAAGGTGATAAGTCGGTCAGTGTGGGTGTGGCAAATCGTAATACTCAGGATCCCTATCTTGTTCAGGTCTGGATGGAAAATGAGCAAGAGAAAAAGATAACCGGGCCGTTAATGATTGTACCGCCACTACAGCGTATCGAGCCTGACGGAAAAACGCTGGTCAGGGTGCAGGCGTTACCTGATATAACTTCTTTGCCTAAAGATCGAGAAAGTGTTTTCTGGTTTAACCTGCGCGAGATCCCACCCAGGAATGAAAAGGCCAATGTGTTAACCCTGGTTATGCAGACCCGTCTTAAGGTTTTCTACAGACCAAAATCCCTGGTCATCAGCCCTACGGCAGACACCGTACCGGGTGCCGGGACACTGACGCTCTCACGTAAGGGAACTGCAATAGTGGTAAATAATCCCACTCCTTATCATTTCTCTTTTGTCGAATTGCGTAATGGTGTCAGGGGAAACAGGATTGAAGGATTTGATCCTTCAATGGTCGCACCCGGAAGTTCATTAAAACTCAATGTTCCGGCCAGTAGTATCGGAAATTCACCGACTCTGGTTTTTGTCAATGACTATGGTAGCCAGCGTTTATTGCCGTTCACCTGTACAGGCAACACCTGTAAAGCCGGTAAGCCTGAAAACCCCATTGCCGAATAAAAAGTTATTAAGGGATGAATAATGAAAAAACAGTTAACGGGTAGTCTCTGTTACGCCATTTTTGGGATCGTTGCTCTGCCTGCATCGGTATTTGCTGCTGAAGGCGACACCACGCTGCTGAATGTCAGCGGTGTGATTGTTGATGCGCCTACATGCACGGTTAATGGTAATGATGTGGTTGATGTTGATTTCGGCAATTCCATTGTGACGCGTAAAATAGATGGGGAAGAATATAAGCAACCGGTCAGGGTCGAACTCGAATGTGAGAGTCCCCAGCGTGTTGCCATGAAACTGGCAATCAGTGGTGATTCGCCGGGTTTTGGTAGCGGTTTGATCAGAACCAGTAAAAGTGGGCTGGGGATCCGGTTATTTAATGGAACAACCCCCCTGGCATCAGGGAGCTGGGTAAATTTCACCTACCCGACAGTACCTTCACTCTATGCCGCCCCGGTAGCCCAGAATAATGCCACGTTAACCGGGGGACCTTTCTCCGGCACCGCAACGCTGGTTATTAACTATCAGTAGCAAGGGAGTGCAGATATGTGGCAAATAATAACACGTCGGGTTTCCCGGCAACTGATGTTTATGCTGTTGTTGGGCGGTGGAATGGCTGGCGTAAGTCATTCCGTGATGGCCGATGCGGTAGTCAATTTTAGCGGCATACTTGTGGAACAACCGCCCTGTGAGGTCTCGGGGAACCAGGGCGATATTATCAGCGTGGATTTTGGCGATGTCATGACAACGCGTATTGATGGTGAGAATTATAAGAGGGAAATCGATTTCACGCTGGATTGCCAGCAGGCCGTCAATAATGCATTAAAGCTGCGCATAACCGGGACCCCGGCGTCTTTTGATCCTTCTGCGCTCGCAGGGGGTAAGACCGGGTTTGGTATTGCTTTTTTACATGGAACACAACGTTTAGCCCTGGGGTCCTGGTTAAATTTCAGTCCGGTAAGCGTTCCGGAACTGGCGGCGGTGCCTGTCAAAGATGGCAGCGTTAATCTGGACGGCGGGGCGTTTAATGTTGTTGCTTCACTGGTTGTGGATTATCAGTGATATAAAAGGAAATAGAATCATGGCAATGAGAGCACGATTTATTCGTCTGTTTTGCACTAATGCCGGCAGGGCGAGATTATTTCCTTTTGCGACGGTAATGTTTTTTATTCTTTACGGGACCGGCGGTGGTTTCAGTCTGGTAAGAGCGGCCGATGATCCAGAAAATCTTGTCCTGCACGGGACGCTGATTACGCCCCCACCCTGCACGCTAAACGGTGGTGCTGAGCTGCTGGTCAGTTTTGGCGATAAGGTCGGTATTAAGAAAGTCACCAGCGGCATCTATCGGCAACCGGTGGTGCTGGATCTTGTTTGCGAAAATACCACAGCCGCGTGGCAACTTTCATTAACCTATACCGGTTCGCCAGTGAACTTTGACACGGATGATGCAACGGTACGTACTGCAGAGCGTCCGGCGCTTGGGGTGAAGATTTTCGCCAACGGGCAGCCATTCAAACTCAATGAGCCTCTGAAAATCAATAATCTGACTATGCCCACTCTGGAGGCGGTACTGGTACAGGCACCGGGAATTGAGCTTGATGAAGGTCCATTTACAGCCAAAGCGACATTCAGGGCGGAATATCACTGAGTTTACGCTTTAAGTCACCGGTATGGCTGGCTTATGCATCACTGGAGAATGTGACAGCATCCACTGTTTATTGAGCATGTCGGGTGCTGTATAGCGATAGGGAATAAATTTAGATGAAATATGCAACATACAACTATAACAAATTCACCAGGACGCTTATTTTTGCAGCCTCCTGTATTTCTCTGTTACCAACTGGTGTGAGCGCGATTGTTGAAGGGGG
>NZ_LLXO01000072.1 GCF_001484765.1 Entomohabitans teleogrylli
CGAACTGAGCGAGACGGAGAAGCAGACGGTGAGCGCGCTGGCGACGCTGGCGTCGGGTCTGGCGGGCGGTCTGACGGGAGACAGCACCGCAGAGGCGGTATCGGCCGCGCAGGCCGGAAAGACGACGGTGGAGAATAACTATCTGAGTGACAAGGAAGCACACCAGTTTGATAAAGAACTGTCTGACTGTAAGAAGTCAGGTGGTGACTGTAATAAGGTTATTGAGAAGTACATCAATATCAGCAATAAAAACAGTAATGAACTGGCCGAAGCATGCACCGGCGGCGGAGTGACTTGTGTGACATGGGAAGAACTTGTACAGGCCTCCACTAATGCTGCTGTTGATGATGATCCTAATACACTTTATACGATACGTCTGGGTGAAAGACTGAAAGACCCGGATGCTGCCGCTATTGTCAGATACCTCAATGGTTCAGATCTAAAATTCCTGCAAGACAATATTACTGACGGTGACCGCCTTATGGCGATAGTTATGGACCCAACGTCTTGGCCCTTTATGGTAATGGGTGGAAAAGCGATATTTTCAAATGCGGCCAATAATACTAAAAGCCAGTTAATCGCAGTAGGTGTATCGGCGGCAGCTAACGCAGGTATTCAATACGGCGTAACTGGAGAGGTGAAACTCTCAGATGTTATTGGGGCGGGTGTGATAGGAGCAATTACAGCAGGTAAAGGTTATAACCCGACTGTCACCTGGAATTCTGTCGGTGGATATTATTCAGCAGAGATTAAAGGTGATGATCCGTTTATGGGAGTCCTGCTGGCTAAAACCGGAGCTTCAATAGGTTATGCCGCAGGTAATGTTCTAAAAGTACCATTTGATAAAAAGTTAAATCCAATATCAAAGCAATATGAGTGGGTACCGACAGGAGTCTGGACAATAACCAAACCAGTACCACAACATCCATTGCCATCCATAGTAGGTAATGTTGGGGATTCTGCTGTGTCTGGGATTGTTCAGGATAAACTGAATGGCTTGGGAGGTAATGATGAGAAATAGCACTAAATCATTACTTAATCTTTTATATTTATGTTGCTCAATGAGCTTTTTATTGTTCATCTTAGCAATGTTTGGCTGTTTGTTAGGGGCGTGGTTGGCCTGGGATATAAATGACAGTTTTCCATTTTCATCGGAAGATTTATTTATTTGTCTTAAATTGACGTGGATGGGTCCACCTATAGGTTTGATTTTTTGGCATTTCTATTATCGATGAGTTCTGACAAATCCCAACTCTTGTTGTTGGGATTTATGTGGAGAATAATGCTTTGGCCTCGCGAGATCTCGGTGACTGTCGAACAATGTCGGCAGAAGCCTGCGGTAAGGCTAAAGAATTAAGCCAGAAGATTCTGGATAAGAATCTGCCCTCAGTTGAGGATATGCGCGATAAGCTAGCTGCCTGTCAGGATGACAGTTGTAAGCAGTCTGTCTGGCAGGAGTACCGGCAGGCCAGCGACAAAACCATTGAAACTCTGAAACAAATGGCGCTGAATGGGGAACTGAGCCGCGAAGAACTGGCGTTTATCAACCATGACTTAGCCAAAGAGTTAGCTTTTGGTGGGAGACTGGATAACGATAAAGTTGGCCGCTCTGAATATATGAGCTGGCTGGGTAATGGCAGTGGTCCTCTGTCCGGGTTCTTCAATGCAGAGTTTCGGGAAAAGGAACTGGTAAATCAAGGATTTTCACCGGAAGATGCGGCCAAGAAAGTCAGGGAAGATCAGCGGAATATGATGCTGATGGAAGCGGCTGTAGGGATCTTAGGTGCAAACTCCAAAGGTATTAAGAATACTTATAGTTCCATTAAAAATGCGCCGTTATATCCTCAAGGATTTAGAGCGATACAGAACGGAACTGTTAAGAATACGGTGAATAATAAAGAAGTTTTGGATAGTCTGAGAGCCATAGAATCTGGAAAGTGGAGTAAAGTATATAAAGATGGATATGACGTATCGGGTAATAAAATATCTGTTCATTACTTCCAAAGCCAGAGTGGTAAAGTGTTTGATGTTAAAGTTAAACCGGGCTGGAGCAATCAAAAATGAAACTTAATTATAAAATTAGTCAAGGCGATGCAGATAAATTTATAGGTTTTTTAACCTTGGGTATTTTATATTGTCTTGAAAATAAAATAATATCTATTGATGAGGCTGAGGGGTTTATTTTCAAGCCTTATGTTCATGACTTATTGGAAAAAATGAATTCATCAGATGAGTTGGTGGATGTAATTAAACTTGGGTGTGAGTTAGAGGATATAGAAAGTTTAATGCCTGATAGGTTACAAGATAATATTAATGGCTTATTTAATCGAACATTATCAATGATTGAAAACAGCCGTGAAATTGGGCGACTAGTTGATAAAGATATCATTCTAACTGATGAGTGAAAAATCCCGGTCAGAACGATCTGACCGGGATCTTTTTGTGCACAGAAAACCCCCAGCTAGGCTGGGGGTTCCGGAAA
>NZ_LLXO01000073.1 GCF_001484765.1 Entomohabitans teleogrylli
ATGGCTATCGCAAGATCCATCTGGATCTGCGGGACAGCGGGCAACGGTGCGGAGTGAACAGAGTCTGGCGACTGATGAAACGAGTCGGGATAAAGGCTCAGATCGGTTACCGGAGCCCGCGGGCACGCAAAAACGAGGTCAGTATCGTGTCGCCTAACAGGCTCCAGAGACAGTTCAATCCGGATGCTCCGGATGAGCGTTGGGTAACGGACATAACCTACATCAGGACCCACGAAGGGTGGTTGTATCTTGCCGTGGTTGTTGATCTGTTCTCACGCAAGGTTATCGGCTGGTCAATGCAATCCCGGATGACAAAGGACATTGTTCTGAACGCACTGCTGATGGCTGTATGGCGGCGTAATCCCCAAAAACAGGTGCTGGTTCACTCAGACCAGGGCAGTCAATACACAAGTCATGAGTGGCAGTCGTTCCTGAAGTCACATGGTCTGGAAGGTAGCATGAGCCGTCGCGGTAACTGTCATGATAACGCGGTTGCAGAGAGTTTTTTCCAGCTACTGAAACGTGAACGGATAAAGAAAAAGATCTACGGAACGCGTGAAGAAACCCGTAGCGATATTTTTGATTACATCGAAATGTTTTATAACAGTAAACGTCGGCATGGTTCGAGCAATCAGATGTCACCGGCTGAATATGAAAACCAGTATTATCAACGGCTCGGAAGTGTCTAGATTATCCGTGGCGATTCATTGCGGTATTCAGTTAGGAGCTTCCTCTTCAGCCTCAACACCTATTTGTTCAAGTATAACTCTGGCCGCAAAGCCAATGCGATCCTGTTCCGTTTCCAGTTCTGATTTGATGGAAAAACCAAGATGAGCAAGTTCCGAAAATCCAAATAACCACATTATTTGTTGCTCAATTGTGGTCCCATTCTCGGTCACAATAGCCAGTAGTGAGTCGTTTGCCAGCTTGGCTATTACCAGCAGGTCTCCTGCTGAAGCTCTTCGTTCACCCACTTACTGGGGGCAGTGCCAAAGCTACCTGCAATGCAGGTAGCTTATTTCCTATGGATAGTCTACCATCAGGATCGTTTGACCACTGAAGCTCCCGGTTGTGCTGGTGCTGCCACTCAGCGTGGAGCTGATGCTCAGGCTCTGGGTTCCGGTCGAACCACTGATCGTCGAACCCAGCGCGGCGTTATTGACGCGCAACGTTGACTGCAGGCCGTTACTCAGCCGAATCGGATGGGTTAATGCCCGCAGGATGTATGTTGTATTACCGGAACACTGCATGTTCAGGGTGGTGGAGGCGACATGCCCGGAGGCCGCCGAGATATCCAGCGTACCGTGGCTGATATTGGTGCTGGGAGAGGTTGGCGCACACCAGATATCATTAGGTGGGGTACAGGTTGCATTGATACCCAGAGGTTCATATATGCCCGCCACGGTATGGAACCCTCCCATATATTTTACGCAGGTCACTTCACCCTGAAAGTACCAATACTGACCGTTGGTAAGGACAGAATTATAATTACCATTTGACAGCGCCTGCAAAGCGGGACCAACCTGCGCCCAGGTTGCCTCGGACCCGACGGACATACAACCATTGCCTATACTGATATTCGTACCCGTTGCATTTCCACAGACTGAAAGTGAGGTCCATTGCGTCGGCCGGGATTTAGTCTGGGCGACAATGCCGACAAAGCAGGTCGTCGAACCAGTTATGCCCACAGTCGCGCAGAAATTTGCCGTCGATTCGGCAGTGATCTGTGCCGGACGTACCGTGATATTGACTACCAGTGCGTTTCCGGAAGCACCAGTTCCCGTCACTGCCGTTACCGCAGGCCAGGAATAGGTGGTTGGGGCTGCATATATCCCGGGACTTATTAATAAAATTGCCAGCACAGACAGTTTTATATTATTCATTATGTTCGCCATGTATCTTCATTGAAATAATTACGATGTCAGATATGCTGCAAACGCGG
>NZ_LLXO01000074.1 GCF_001484765.1 Entomohabitans teleogrylli
GATTTTACGGCGGGCGTGAGCCCAGCAGGCGGCTTCCGTTATCCGGCCATCGCGGTACAGCTCGTTGAACCCGGCATACGCATCCGCCTGCAGCACCCCACTGAACCCCGCAAGATGGGTCTGCGGATGGAGCCCTTTTCTGTCCGGACTGTAAGCGAACCACACTGCCGGCGCCAGCGCAGACCCGGCGTTGCGGTCATCACGAACATACGTCCACAACCGCCCGGTCTTCGTCTTCTTGTTACCCGGCAGCAGCACCTGGACGGGGGTATCATCGGCATGGAGTTTGCCGTCGGTCAGGACATAGCTCTGAAGCGCCTCTTCCAGCGGCGACAGCAGCCGGCAGCACGCATCCACCCAGCCCGACAGCAGTGAACGGCTCAGCTCCACGCCCTGGCGACGGTATATTTCAGACTGGCGATACAGCGGGGTGTGCTCTGCATATTTTGAGGTCAGCACGCGGGCCAGCAGCCCCGGTCCGGCGATACCCCGCTCGATGGGGCGTGAAGGCGCGGGGGCCTGCACGATGGCATCGCACTGAGTACAGGCATGTTTTTCCCGCACGGTCCGGATAACCCGGAAGGCGCTGCGCATCAGCTCCAGTTGTTCGGCGGCATCCTCACCCAGGTAGCTCAGCGCACCGCCACAGTCCGGGCAACACGGCTCCGCTGGCAGCAGCCGTTTTTCGTCACGGGGGAGTGATTCGGGGAACGGCTTGCGGGTGCGGGTCTGACGCAGCGGGCGCTGCACTTCCGGGTCATCCACCCGGCCGGTCAGCGTATCGCTTTCTTTCTGAAGCGCCTTCAGGTCAGCCTCCATCTGTGCGATACGCCGGGAGACCTTTTC
Source organism: Entomohabitans teleogrylli (assembly GCF_001484765.1). Taxonomy (GTDB): domain Bacteria; phylum Pseudomonadota; class Gammaproteobacteria; order Enterobacterales; family Enterobacteriaceae; genus Entomohabitans; species Entomohabitans teleogrylli. The sequence goes on from NZ_LLXO01000074.1 coordinate 847, forward strand.
TGAACGGCTGCCGAAGTTCATCCGGCGCAGTTTATCCAGCTGCGCCTGCAGGTGGTCTATTTCGCGCTCCCGGTCGGCCAGCTTTTCCAGCAGGGTCCGGTTCAGCGCTTCCTGTTCGGCAAGGCGCTGTTTCAGCAGAAGGATGTCGTCAGAAGAGGTGTCGTTCATAAACCCGTATTTTACCAGGCTTATTCTGCGACCACCAGGATAAAGAGGCCTACAGCATAGTCAGGGACGTAAGCAGTCTTTTAGGCTGCCGCCAGTCGATACCTTCAAGGAGCATTGCCAGCTGCGCCGGGGTCAGGAACACTTTGCCATCGCGGGCTGACGGCCAGGCAAAGCGCCCGCGCTCCAGTCTTTTGGTCAGAAGACACAGCCCGTCTCCGGTAGACCACAGTAGTTTGACCTGACTGCCGCTGCGGCCCCGGAAGATGAAGACGTGGCCGGACATCGGGTCGTCTTTCAGCGCCGTCTGCACCTTTGCGGCCAGGCCGTTGAAGCCGTTGCGCATATCGGTAATGCCGGCAACCAGCCAGATTCTGGTGCCTGCAGGTAGATTTATCATACAGGCCCCCGCATCAGTTCACGCAGGACAGTGGTGATGAGTTCAGTTGAGGGATGAGTCAGCGTTATATCTCCGCCACGACATTTTATGTGACAGGTAGTCTGGGGTGAACAGGATGGCGGTTCGAACGTTGGGGGAGATGTCTCAGCCCGAAGCTGCACAGGTATGAGAGCAGGAAGCGACGATGAGTTTTTCCGTGGATGGCAGACCCGTCCTTCACGTTGCCAGAGTCTTATCCATTTAAAGAGCAGGTTATCATTGACGTCATGTTGTCGGGCCAGCGCAGCAACACTTCCTTCTTCTTCAAGAGCCAGCCTGACCAGTTCCATTTTAAATTCAGGGGAATATCGTTTTCGGGGAAGTTTTTCTTTGGCGCGCATCAGGTGTCCACCTGCAAAATAAGTGGGGGCTTAAGTTACAGGATCGTGGTTTCTGAGCCAGACGGTACTGAGATGACGCTTAC
>NZ_LLXO01000075.1 GCF_001484765.1 Entomohabitans teleogrylli
GGATGCCGAGGATCGTGCGAATATCGATTTATCCCGCTTTTCCCGGGCCGGCTATATTATGCCGGGAATTTACACACTCACTATACGACTGAATGACCAGCGTATTTCTGAACAGGAGATCGCTTTTGTTGAACGGCGCGTGAATGACCGGCCGACAGTGGAAGCCTGTCTGGATCCCCGGCAGGTGGAACAGCTCGGTCTGCGTGAGGATGCGCTGAAAATGATCGCGTGGCGCGATGATGGGAACTGCGCCGATTTTTCCGCTCTTGACGGCGTCGTCCTGCGCGGCGATTTGTCGGAATCCACTCTCTATGTCGCCGTCCCCCAGGCGTGGCTGGAGTACCAGGACGCCTCCTGGCTGCCGATTTCCCGCTGGGAAAACGGTATTCCCGGGATGATGCTCGATTACAACGTGAACACCAACGTCACCTGGAACCGTCAGGGGAACCAGAATCAGAACGCCAGCGTCAGCGGCACCGCCGGGGCTAACTTCGGCGCCTGGCGACTGCGCGGTGATTACCAGGGCAGCTATTACAACACCACCGGGCGCGCAGGCAGCTCTACCCATAACTTTGACTGGAGCCGCTTTTACGCCTACCGGGCGCTGCCGGGGATGATGTCCAAACTGACCGTTGGTGAGGATTATCTTACTTCCGATCTGTTTGACTCCTGGCGCTACACCGGGTTGTCGCTGGTCAGCGATGAAAGCCAGCTGCCGCCCAAGCTGCGCGGCTATGCGCCGGAGGTGTCCGGTATCGCGCGCACCAACGCCAAAGTGATTGTCAGCCAGCAGGGGCGGGTGATTTATGAAAGCACCGTGGCCGCCGGTCCGTTTCGCATTCAGGAGCTGAGCAGCGCCCTTACCGGACGTATTGACGTACGGGTCGAGGAGCAGGACGGCTCGGTGCAGACCTTCTCGGTGGATACTGCTCAGGTGCCTTACCTGACGCGTCCCGGCCAGTTGCGTTACAAACTGGCGACCGGCCGGCCCCGTGATTACGACCACCGCACCGAAGGGCCATATTTTGCCACCGGCGAACTGTCGTGGGGTCTGTCCAACGCCTGGTCGCTGTACGGCGGCGGTATCTTCTCCCGGGACTATAACAGCGTGGCGCTGGGCGCCGGCCGCGATATGAACGCCTTCGGGACTTTGTCCGCGGACGTCACCCACGCCAGCGCGCGCTTCCCCGGGGACAAGAATCGCCAGGGGCGATCCTGGAGAGTGAGCTATTCGAAGCGCTTTGACGAAATCAGCAGTGAGGTGACCTTTGCCGGGTACCGCTTCTCGGAGCGTGATTACCTCACCATGAGCGAGTATCTGGATGTGCGTTACCGCGATGGTTACATGGGTAACAGCAAAGAGCTGTACACCATTCAGGCGACCAAGAACTTTGAAGATCTGCGTCTGTCGACCCATATCAACTGGTCGCATCAGACTTACTGGAACCGCCCGGATACTGATAGTTACAGCATTTCGCTGAACCAATATTTCGATCTCGGGGACTGGCGGCACCTGTCGGTGTCGCTCAACGCCGCGCGCAGCGAGTTCAACGGCAAAAAGGAGGACAGCGCCTACATCTCGCTGACCATGCCGCTGGGACCGGGCACCGCGGGCTATAACGGCAGCATAAGCCGCGATCGTTATTCGCAGAACGCCAGCTGGAGTCAACGCCTGGACAACAACGACTATTACCGTATCAGCGCCGGTAACAGCGTGGGTGGCAGCCAGCCGACCCGCAGCCAGGCGAGTGGTTTCTACTCGCATCCCGGTAGCATCGCGGATGTCACCGCCAACTTTAACTGGACCCAGAGCCAGTACACCTCCCTCGGGGTGTCCGCCAGCGGCGGTGTGACTGCGACCCTTGAAGGGG
>NZ_LLXO01000076.1 GCF_001484765.1 Entomohabitans teleogrylli
AACACCCGCGAGCTGTACGCCTGCGCCGAGGGGCTGAGCGTCGCTTACGTCAACCGGCAGAAGATGAAGCTGTGGCTGGAAGGTTTTCCGGGGGAGCTCAATGACACCGGCGATCTGCCGGTGTACAAGCGTGGGGACGGGCATTGTGGGTGAGCCTGACGGCTAAAAAGAAGATCCCGGCAATCAGGCCGGGATCTCTCGTATGATAATTTAAGGTAGTACTTTCAATATATTCTGGAACCACTCCCGAACAGTTAAGCCATCTGGCGTTGGATCATAATATCCATTGTTATTGGCAATGAAATCACTAGATAATTCGATATCATCCAACAATAGCAGGGTAATCTCCTGCTTTAAGGCCAAAACTCTGGCTGACGATTCTCGTTCGATAAAAGATTTAACAATATCATCAGAATTTGGGGCATCGAAAAACCAATCCTGATGAAAATAAGCACCCAGTAAATAGGCAATATTCTCAAATTTCATAAATCATCCCGTATTCATTTAGGGTACGCAGTATGCACCCGATAACCATTTGGCATTGCAGGATCTCTATCTATTACTATGGTAATTTTCTTGGAAAAATAAGATGAACCATCGCTTTTTTGTATCACTTTGCCAACAGTAAATTTTTCTGTATGCTGCAAGATCAAACGTGATTGATCCCCAGCTAACCACTCTGCAAGTTGTCCTTTATTAGCTGCTATACCATTTCCTATAGCTTTGTCTGCTGCTGTCTGATTAAAGAATGTAGAAGAAGCTGACAAATTAGGTTCGTTTTCAAAACGAGCCAGTAATTGAGCATCTGACTTTCCAACATGTTTCTGTATTGTGTGTCCGCCAAAATTCTCATGATAAATTATAGAACTACCAGTTTCAGCCTTAACAGTAGTATTTTTTGTAACCGCTAAAAACGCTTTAGCCACCACATACTGCATCAGCTTCGCTTCACTAGTCGGCACGCCACTTGCCACGATTTCCGTAGCTCTTTGTGGTGTCATTTCTCCATCAGCCGTTAATGCACTGACCGGCACACCGAAAAATTCAGCCCACGCAATTATCAGACCTTTAGCTGCGTTCTGTCCGTCAGGTATCTGTCCCTGTGAGTTCTTGATCAGCGCTTCTGTCAGCTCATCCGGTGAAGCACCGTTCTTAATCATGTCCACGCCGAGAGTCTGCTGGGACAAGCTTATGTCGGCCATGCCTTTACCGAAGTCAATCGGATTCAAAGCATTATTCTCAACCGTCGTCTTTCCGGCCTGCGCGGCCGATACCGCCTCTGCGGTACTGTCTCCCGTCAGACCGCCCGCCAGACCCGACGCCAGTGTCGCCAGCGCGCTCACCGTCTGCTTCTCCGTCTCGCTCAGTTCG
>NZ_LLXO01000077.1 GCF_001484765.1 Entomohabitans teleogrylli
AGTCCGGTTAGTGATTTGTTTTGATTTGGCGATTGATCAGATCGCACAATCCGAGCAGAGTTCCCTTTAAGTGATCTACTTTTGCATATTCATTAGGAATTTTGACAAATTCAAAACATGACAAAAAATAGACTTTATATATCAATAAATTCCTGTATAAAAAAATAAGATTTTTCATTATGCCTTTATTTGAACAAATATCATTTGATTTCTTAACAAAAAATGAGATAATTCCTAACCGTTTCAAATATAAAATTGAAAACATAACTCACTGTATTTATTGTTAAAAATCACACAAAACCATTAAATAAAAAGAAAAATATAACTTAAAAAACGATATCTTTTATGTAAAAAAGGAATGAGGAATGAAAGAAAATAACAAAACATCTTTAAATATTAAATTTGAAACAGATAATAACTATTTTTCAACTGGAGTTTTACATTTAATTTCAGAGTTATTCCATGATGAATTTAAGCATCATTTCAATATTAATATTGTAAGTGAATCGACTTCAGCAGATTTAATATTTAGTATAAGAAGCCCTGGAGAAAAAGCCTTCGACTGGGTTGATTGCCATTATTTCAAAAACTCTAATGACTATAAGTTTGAACAGCTACGTACGAAACGCATAACAATATACAATCATAAACAATATCAAAAAAACACAATTAAATGCCCAGTGGAAAATGGCATTCTTAGTTTACAAGATCCAATAATTATAATGCGTCAAAAATTACAAAAAATTATTTTTGATGGAGAGCAACATGGACCACCAGACTTCCAAAATATAAATTGTGGGAAATGTATAGGTGAACATAACTTATCAATAAAGGAAAAAATAATATCAGGTTATTTATATAAAGGTTTTTGCACAACAGAAATAGCAAATAAAATGCGTGTTAGCTCTAAATTAATTTGTAATTACCGGAGGGCAATTAAGCAGAAATTAGATATTAGAAACCATTCTGACTTTATTTTATGGTTAAAAACGAGAACAGTGTCAGAAAATTATTCATATCTAACAGATTGTGATGAAGATCAGAAAAAGAATAATAGTGATTATAGCTCCCTATGTTGATGCTGTGCATGTCTCCGGTAATGGCCCTAGGCTTCACGGCTGAAGTGTTGCGGTACCAGATATCAAAGACATGGTGGCCTTCGTAGTCGTTTGTGTCAATCAGGTATCCGTTAATTGGGATGTGGTGACACAGCAGCGTGTAAGCCACCATGCCTTTACCGCGACCAAAATAAGTAGGTATCCACGAATGTCTGCTGATAAATACGTCCAACACCTTTCAGGTTTCCCACGTAGAACGAGTCCTGAGAGCCCAGATTGAATCGCCACGGATAATCTAGAC
>NZ_LLXO01000078.1 GCF_001484765.1 Entomohabitans teleogrylli
ATGGAGGCAGGTCAGACGGCAGAGTTTTTCCAGCGCGACAAGTAGGGGTCCGCTTGGAAAACGGAAAATATCCTACGCTAAGCCTGTTTTTTGTACAGACTGCTATCCACTGAGCGTAATGCACGGTATTTACCCTGTCCCAGTTTGAGGTTTGTTCTCCAGACGTAATCCCCGCTCAGGTTGATACCTGTAGGGGCAAGGTAAGGAGAAACTGTCGTGATTTTGACGTTTTCCAGGATGATATTGAAATATTCAGACTCAATGCCCGATTCCAGTATTCGGTACATCTTGATCGTTGCTTTTTTCAATGTGGGGTTCTACGCCGGAACCGCCGAAATTTCCGATTAGTAGTTTTCAGTGATCTTTTAGTATCCTAATTTCTCCATCAGCAACGACTGGCTTATCAGACTACCTTGGTCCTATGCTGCCAGGGAGCTTAGTGGTATGCAGATCCGTTGGTGATTTGAAACTTTTGCTTTGCCATGGAGACCCGATATTGAAAGGGCTGTAGCGATTAGATCAGCCAATCACATAAAAACTCGATTTAATCTACAAAGCCCTAATCAACCTATAACTCCAGTTCACTATTAACTACCAGCTAATTCAGTGGCATTCTTCTTTTTATTAATGTCTTGTTCAGTAATGTATTTCCAGCAGGCAGATAAGAAAAGTTCTAACTCTGTCCAATATGTATTAACTACAGGCTGGCCAGGATGAAATCTGGTAGAATGTACATGCGACTGTATGTTATTTATTGAAAACAACCCTCCCTCTGTGGTTGAATATTTACTTATCAAGTCTTTCACCACATGATCATAATAACCTAACTGATAAAGCTTCTGGGCTATACCTAAACTCTTTTCACCTAAATAGCTGCGCCTAATACCGCTACACTTTTGCCAGACCATGTTTACCGCCGGGGAACGGGTTGGCAGTGTCCATAAAGTGCCGGACTTTTCTCAGCAACTGCCACATCGTCCGGCACTGATGATTGCGTGTTATCGTGTCGTGAAGCGCCTGCCATATCCGTTCTACATGGTTCACCCATGGCGAGTAAACTGGCTGATAAATCACCCTGAACTTCGGATTTTCCTTCAGCCTGCGCTGCGTTTCCCGGCTTTTGTGGATAATGTAATTGTCCACGATGAGCGTTATCGTTTTTGCCCGTCGGTACATAGACTTCAGGTGCTTCAACAGCCGGATAAATAAGGATGAGCTTTTGCTGTCGCCACCCACATAGCTGACTTTGCCCGTTCCGCTGTGTTCGGTACGGGGTATTGGTGCTATGATCGACATCGCTCAGTCCGGTTAGTGATTTGT
>NZ_LLXO01000079.1 GCF_001484765.1 Entomohabitans teleogrylli
CCATCAGCGGCGGGCCGGGCGTGACGGCATCCGGTATTGATGCGGCGGACATGAAGATCACCCGTGTGGCGCCGGGCGCGCTGAATGCGGAGAGTACCGATGCGGTGAACGGCAGCCAACTGTATGCCACCAATCAGCAGGTGAACACCAACACCACAAATATCGCTGACCTCGGCGATACCGTGGAAAACATCTACAACACCGGCACGAAGTACTTCCATGCCAGGTCAACGGGTGAAGACTCGCAGGCCCTGGGCCAGGATTCGGTGGCGATTGGTATGGGTGCGGTTGCAACAGGCGCTGGCGATGTGGCGCTGGGGGCCAGTTCCGTGACTTCCGGAGTGATGAAGACTGAAGGGGTGACCCTTAACGGTACCGACTATACCTTTGCCGGATCTGACCCGACCAGTACCGTCAGTGTAGGGGATAACGATGCGGAGCGGACCATCACCAACGTGGCTGCTGGCCGTCTGAATGCGGAGAGCACCGACGCGGTGAACGGCTCCCAACTGTATGCCACCAATATGGCGCTGGAGGGGATTGCCGGCGATATCTCCGGTCTGCAGGACGATGCGCTGTTGTGGGATCCGAACAAGGGCGCCTACTCGGCAAGCCATAACGGGACCGCGGTGAACAAAATCACCAATGTGGCGAAGGGTGACCTGACTGCGGACAGTACCGACGCGGTGAACGGCAGCCAGTTGTTTGCCACCAATCAGCAGGTGGAAAGCAATACCACCAATATTGCCAAGAACACGCAGAACATCAGCAACCTGGGCGATACGGTGACCACCATTAATGAGAAGGGGACGAAGTACTTCCACGCCAGGTCAACCGGGGCTGACTCTCAGGCCGTTGGCCAGGATTCGGTGGCCATTGGCATGGGTGCGGTGTCGGTGAACCAGAACGATGTGGCGCTGGGCGCCGGTTCGGTAACCGCGCGGGCAGAAGGTACGGCGAGTGTCAGCATCAACGGTACCGACTACGCCTTTGCCGGAGCCAACCCGGCCAGTACCGTCAGTGTAGGGGATGTCGGCAGTGAACGCACCATTACCAACGTGGCCGCCGGCCGTCTGTCGGAGACCAGCACTGATGCAGTAAATGGTAGCCAGCTGTATGCCACCAATACGGCGCTGGAGAACCTGAACACCAGCGTTGGCGGGCTGGAGAATGATGCCCTGCTGTGGGATACAGACAAAGGCGCTTTCTCGGCGAACCATGGTGACACAGCGGTGAACAAAATCACCAACGTGGCAGCGGGTGACCTGAATGCA
>NZ_KQ947392.1 GCF_001484765.1 Entomohabitans teleogrylli
CAACGGGTCGGCGACCAACAGCGTGAAGGCAGTGGTGACCGATGCACAGGGCAATGCCCTGGCGGGCCAGAGCGTAAGCTTCAGTGCCGGTAATGGTGCGACAATAGCCGCGTCCGGGGTGACCGGGGCTGACGGCAGCGTAGTGATGACCCTGACGAATACCACGGCAGGGATCTCTGCAGTGACCGCCACCATCAGTGGCAGCAGCCAGAGTGTGAACGTGACCTTTACGGCGGACAGCGGCACGGCGCAACTGGCCGAGGGCAGTCTGACGGTGGAAACCGATAACGCGCTGGCCAACGGCACGGCCACCAACAGCGTGAAGGCGCTGGTGACCGATGCGCAGGGCAATGCCCTGGCGGACCAGAGCGTAAGCTTCAGTGCCGATAATGGTGCGACGATAGCCGCGTCCGGGGTGACCGGGGCTGACGGCAGCGTGACCGTCACCCTGACGAATACCACGGCAGGCATCTCTGCAGTGACCGCCACCATCAGTGGCAGCAGCCAGAGTGTGAACGTGACCTTTGTGGCCGACAGCGGCACGGCGCAGCTGGCCGAGGGGGCACTGACGGTGGAAACCGATAACGCCCTGGCCAACGGCACCGCCACCAACAGCGTGAAGGCAGTGGTGACCGATGCGCAGGGCAATGTCCTGGCGGGCCAGAGCGTAAGCTTCAGCGCGGATAATGGTGCGACGATAGCCGCGTCCGGGGTGACCGGTGAGGACGGCAGCGTAGTGATGACCCTGACGAATACCACGGCAGGTGTGACGGCGGTGACCGCCAGCCTGGATAACGGCAGCAGCCGCAGTGTGAACGTGAGCTTTATCGCTGATGAGCGCACGGCGCAGCTGGCGGTGAGCAGTGAGACGGCGTCCGTTGCGGCGGACGGCACNGTGTGACCTTTACCGCGGACAGCGGCACGGCGCAACTGGCCGAGGGGGCGCTGACGGTGGAAACCGATAATGCCCAGGCCAACGGGTCGGCGACCAACAGCGTGAAGGCAGTGGTGACCGATGCGCAGGGCAATGCCCTGGCGAACCAGAGCGTAAGCTTCAGTGCCGATAATGGTGCGACGATAGCCGCGTCCGGGGTGACCGGTGAGGACGGCAGCGTAGTGATGACCCTGACGAATACCACGGCAGGCATCTCTGCAGTGACCGCCACCATCAGTGGCAGCAGCCAGAGTGTCAGTGTGACCTTTGTGGCGGACAGCGGTACAGCGCAGCTGGCCGAGGGCAGTCTGACGGTGGAAACCGA
>NZ_LLXO01000082.1 GCF_001484765.1 Entomohabitans teleogrylli
CCGTATCTGGCCCAGGTGTGGATCGAGGATGCGGCGGAAAACAAGTTGAATGGCCCGTTAATGGTGTTGCCGCCGGTACAGCGTATTGAGTCCGGCGGCAAGAGTTCAGTGCGCATTCAGGCGCTGCCGGAGCTCGACAAATTGCCCAAAGATCGCGAAAGCGTGTTCTGGTTCAACCTGCGGGAGATTCCGCCGCGCAGTGATAAACCGAACGTGCTGACCCTGGCGCTGCAGACGCGGCTGAAGATTTTCTGGCGTCCTGCATCGATTGCCGTCGATCGCAAAACGGACACCGTGCCGGGGATGGATAAAGTGACGCTGGAGCGTAGCGGTAACCGCTATGTCGTGAACAACCCGACGCCTTATCACCTGACCTTTGTTGATGGCCGTAGATCATTGAATAGTAAGGTAATAGAAGGGTTTGAGCCGGTGATGGTGGCGCCGAAGAGCAACGTCACGCTGAGCCTCAGTGCGGATGCACTGGGTAATGCGCCGGTACTGTCGTTTGTTAATGATTACGGCAGCCTGCGTCTGCTGCCATTCCAGTGCGCAGGGACTGTCTGTAAAGCTCAGTCGGTTGTTACCCCGCAATAACGACAGGATGGCTAACATCATGAAAAATAAAAGGCTTCTCATTATGGTCGCGTGTTCACTGGGCGCGATAGCACTTAGCTGCATGGCCCAGGACGGTGGTGTCTCTTATATGCATATCACCGGCACTGTCGTGGAACCGGAGTGTGTGATCAATAACAACCAGCAAATTGAGGTGGATTTTGGTGAGGTACTGACCACCCGGGTGGACGGCGTGAATTATGAAACGCAGATTCGCTACAGCCTGAGCTGTTCAAACCTGCTGCGTAACACATTGAAAATTAACCTTCGGGGTACCCCGGCATCGTTCAACGGTGGTCTGTTTATGACGGATGTCGCCGGGCTTGGGATCCGTGTGTATGACGCGTCAAAAACGGCGGTGCTACCTAATAGCGGGGAATTGCAATTTACTTATGCCGCCAACAGTCCGCCGGCGCTGTATGCGGTGCCGGTGGCGCAAAATGCCACCACGCTACCAGGTGGGGCGTTTAACGGTTCGGCAACCATGGTTTTAAGTTATCAGTGAGGATCAGCCGATGCGTCAGTTAATAACTGCGGTGATGTTGTACGCCGTCATCAACCCGGCGATGGCGGCGAATGAGGCGAACATTATTTTTAAAGGGATGCTGGTGACACCACCACCGTGCTCAATTAAT
>NZ_LLXO01000083.1 GCF_001484765.1 Entomohabitans teleogrylli
CCGTATCTGGCCCAGGTGTGGATCGAGGATGCGGCGGAAAACAAGCTGAATGGCCCGTTAATGGTGCTGCCGCCGGTACAGCGTATTGAGTCCGGCGGCAAGAGTTCAGTGCGCATTCAGGCGCTGCCGGAGATTGACAGGTTGCCCAAAGATCGCGAAAGCGTGTTCTGGTTCAACCTGCGGGAGATTCCGCCGCGCAGCAATAAACCGAACGTGCTGACCCTGGCGCTGCAGACGCGGCTAAAGATTTTCTGGCGTCCGGCGGCGATAAAAATCGATGCCAAAACCGATACGGTTCCGGGCGTAGAGAAGGTCACACTGGCCAAAAGCGGCGGTCGTTATGTACTGAATAATCCCACCCCTTACCACCTGACATTTGTAGAGGGCCGTAGTTCGTTGGAGGCTAAGGGAATAGCAGGATTTGAGCCGGTGATGGTGGCGCCGAAGAGCAAAGTCACGCTGAGCTCCGGCGCGGATGCGCTGGGTAGTGCGCCGGTACTGGCGTTGGTTAATGATTACGGCAGCCTGCGCCTGTTGCCATTCCAGTGCGCGGGGGCCATCTGTCAGGCTCAGCCGGTTGTTATCCCGCAATAATTACAGGAGGGTTAACGTCATGAAAAATAACCTGCTTCCCCTTATGGTTGCGTGTTCACTGGGTGCGGTTACGCTGAGCAGCCTGGCCCAGGACGGTGGTGTCTCTTATATGCATATCACCGGCACTGTCGTGGAACCGGAGTGTGTGATCAATAACAACCAGCAAATTGAGGTGGATTTTGGTGAGGTACTGACCACCCGGGTGGACGGCGTGAATTATGAAACGCAGATTCGCTACAGCCTGAGCTGTTCAAACCTGCTGCGTAACACATTGAAAATTAACCTTCGGGGTACCCCGGCATCGTTCAACGGCGGCCTGTTTATGACGGATGTCGCCGGGCTCGGGATCCGCGTGTATGACGCGTCAAAAACGGCGGTGATACCTAATAGCGGGGAACTGCAATTTACTTATGCTGCCAACAACCCGCCGGCGCTGTATGCGGTGCCGGTGGCGCAGAATGCCGCCGCGCTGCCGGGTGGAGCGTTTAACGGTTCGGCAACCATGGTTTTAAGTTATCAGTGAGGA
>NZ_LLXO01000084.1 GCF_001484765.1 Entomohabitans teleogrylli
ATTAGCTGAGAACTTTAGCAACAACGCCCGCGCCAACGGTACGGCCGCCTTCACGGATTGCGAAGCGCAGACCTTCGTCCATCGCGATCGGGTGGATCAGCGTCACGGTCATCTGAATGTTGTCACCCGGCATTACCATCTCAACGCCTTCCGGCAGTTCGATGGAACCTGTCACGTCAGTAGTACGGAAGTAGAACTGCGGACGGTAGCCTTTGAAGAACGGAGTATGACGGCCGCCTTCGTCTTTGGACAGAACGTAAACTTCTGACTCGAACCTGGTGTGCGGATTGATTGAACCCGGCTTGGCCAGAACCTGACCACGTTCGATTTCGTCACGCTTGGTACCACGCAGCAGAACGCCAACGTTCTCGCCCGCACGGCCTTCGTCCAGCAATTTACGGAACATTTCAACGCCGGTGCAGGTGGTTTTCGTGGTTTCTTTGATACCCACGATTTCCACTTCATCACCCACTTTGATGATGCCGCGCTCTACACGACCGGTTACTACAGTACCACGGCCAGAAATAGAGAATACGTCTTCGATCGGCAGCAGGAACGGCTTGTCAATCGCACGCTCCGGTTCCGGGATGTAGGTATCCAGGTGGCCCGCCAGCTCGATGATTTTCGCTTCCCACTCTGCGTCGCCTTCCAGCGCTTTCAGAGCAGAACCACGAACGATCGGCGTGTCGTCGCCCGGGAAATCGTACTGAGACAGCAGTTCGCGAACTTCCATCTCAACCAGTTCCAGCAGCTCTTCGTCATCAACCATGTCGCACTTGTTCAGGAACACGATGATGTACGGAACGCCTACCTGGCGACCCAGCAGGATGTGCTCACGGGTCTGCGGCATCGGGCCGTCAGTCGCAGCAACCACCAGAATCGCGCCGTCCATCTGGGCAGCACCGGTGATCATGTTTTTCACGTAGTCGGCGTGGCCCGGGCAGTCAACGTGCGCGTAGTGACGGGTCGGGGTGTCGTATTCAACGTGAGACGTGTTGATGGTGATACCACGAGCTTTTTCTTCCGGCGCGTTATCGATCTGGTCGAATGCACGGGCAGAACCACCGTAGGTTTTCGCCAGAACGGTAGTGATGGCAGCGGTCAG
>NZ_LLXO01000085.1 GCF_001484765.1 Entomohabitans teleogrylli
GATAAAGCCGAAAAACTGGTGGCCATGGGCGGTATCGGCCATACCTCCTGCCTGTACACCGACCAGGACAACCAGCCGGAACGCGTCGCTTTCTTCGGTCAGATGATGAAAACCGTGCGTATCCTGATCAACACCCCGGCTTCTCAGGGGGGTATCGGTGACCTGTACAACTTTAAGCTCGCGCCTTCACTGACGCTGGGATGTGGTTCCTGGGGGGGCAACTCCATCTCTGAAAACGTTGGTCCAAAACACCTGATCAACAAGAAAACCGTTGCTAAGCGAGCTGAAAACATGTTGTGGCACAAACTTCCGAAATCTATCTACTTCCGCCGCGGCTCACTGCCGATCGCGCTGGATGAAGTGATTACTGATGGCCACAAACGTGCGCTCATCGTTACCGACCGTTTCCTGTTCAACAACGGCTATGCCGATCAGATCACCTCAGTGCTGAAAGCCGCCGGCGTGGAAACCGAAGTGTTCTTCGAAGTGGAAGCTGACCCGACCCTGACCATCGTCCGTAAAGGCGCCGAGCTGGCCAACTCTTTTAAACCGGACGTGATCATCGCGCTGGGCGGCGGTTCCCCGATGGACGCTGCGAAAATCATGTGGGTGATGTACGAACATCCGGAAACGCACTTCGAAGAGCTGGCGCTGCGCTTTATGGATATCCGTAAACGTATCTACAAGTTCCCGAAAATGGGCGTGAAGGCGAAAATGATCGCCATCACCACCACATCCGGTACCGGCTCCGAAGTCACCCCGTTCGCGGTAGTTACTGACGACGCCACCGGTCAGAAATACCCGTTGGCCGACTATGCCCTGACTCCGGATATGGCGATTGTCGACGCCAACCTGGTGATGGATATGCCGAAGTCCCTGTGTGCTTTCGGGGGGCTGGATGCGGTGACTCACGCCCTGGAAGCCTACGTTTCAGTACTGGCGTCTGAGTTCTCTGACGGTCAGGCCCTGCAGGCGCTGAAACTGCTGAAAGAAAACCTGCCGGCCTCTTATAATGAAGGC
>NZ_LLXO01000086.1 GCF_001484765.1 Entomohabitans teleogrylli
CCCGTGGCCGCGCCCGCTGCGCCCGCCAGCGCATTATGACCCTGTGCCTTCGCCAGCGCCGCATTCACCACCGCATGCGCCATCACCCGTTCGCTGTCGCTGGTGGTGCTGTTTTTTATCACCTCCGCCAGATACGGCGCCGCTCCTCCCGCCAGCGCCGCCTTAAGGTCGCCTCCCGCCAGACCCTGCACCGCCGCCGTCGCCGCCTGCATCGCCTGCTGGTACTTACCCCCGGTACCAGACGCAGAGTTCCGCATCGCCTCATCATAAGCCCGGCTGAACAGCACCCGGTCGATATCGCCGTCTCCGGCGCTTTTACCCGGGTTCGCCGCCTCCCACGCCGCTCTGGCCTCTGCCCGCTGCGCCGGCGTCGCCTTACGGATATCCTCGTTCGCCTGCGCCGACGCCGCTATCGCCGCTTCCGTCCGCACCGCATCCATCACCTGGCTGCTGATATCGCCGATTAACTGCGCCTGCTGCAGCCGCTTCTGCTCCTTCTCCTTATCAAAAATCGGCGACAGGCTCTGGTTCGCCTGCGCCACATCCCGGCTCAGCGTCGACACATCCTGCTGCTGGCGCTCCCGGTCCCGCACCACTATCGTGCCCGCCGACACCGCTGAGCGCGTCACGCTGCTGTCATGGCCTTCACGGTTCACACCGACCAGCAGCGTGTTCGCCATATTACCGGCAAACTGGCTGCCGACCGGGCCGCCGCTGCTGAAACCGCTACTCTGGTGCTCCACCTTATAATCCGCCCGGTTACCGATATCCCCGAAACCGAGCGTCCCGGTCTCCAGCCGGTTCCTCTCCGGCGCCGCCGTGGAGCCAATGGCGGCCCCAGCCAGTTGGGTATGACCGCCAACCGTAATATCAAACCCGCCCCGGCCGGCAAAAATCCCCGTCTGCTCCACCACCGAATCGTAATTGCTGTGCATTTTGTCACGGCTGAGACTGACACTGCCCGAGCCGCTCATCGAACCGAACGTGAAGCTGCCGCC
>NZ_LLXO01000087.1 GCF_001484765.1 Entomohabitans teleogrylli
ACAATCATGATGTTCCGCAGAGAGGAAAAGGCTAATGACTGATATTACCGAACTGGCGCAGAGAGAGAAATTCGAGGCGTGGCTGGAAGGCGAAGCGGCTCTGCCGTGGGGCTACCTCAAAAAGCGCCGGACTTCTGATGGCGCATACCATGAGCCGAACATCACCGACATGTGGTCCGCATGGAAAGCGGCTGGCGCTGTGACGATAGAGGCGCTGGAGAAGGCGCAAACAGAGAATGAATTGGCCCGAGGCCAGTTATTCATTGCCCAGCGAACGCTATTAAATCAGCAGGCAAAAATCGCTGGGCTTGAGTCGCGCACCGTCACCGTGAAGCAGTTCGATGAGTTCCAGATTTGTCACTATGGCGCTACTGAGGACTACGCGAAAGGCTATATCGATTGTCAGAACAATTTCTTCAAGTGGCTGACCGCCGCCGGCATCAAGTGGGAGGCTGAGTGATGGTCATCTCACCAATAACGCTGAAAACCGCACAGGAATTTATCGCACAGCACCACCGGCACAATAAACCGCCACGCGGACACAAGTTCAGCGTCGGGCTGAAAAACGCCGCTGGGGAACTGATTGGCGTTGCGACAGCAGGTCGCCCGGTAGCTCGCCACTTCGACGATGGGCTGACGCTTGAGGTCAATCGTACCTGCACTACTGGTGAACGCAACGCTAACAGCGCTCTGTACGGCGCAATCTGGCGCGCTGCCAGAGCAATGGGCTATCACCGCTGCATCACATATACCCAAGCTGATGAATCGGGCGCGTCACTGCGTGCCGCTGGTTTCGTGCGTGTCAAAGAGTTGCCCGCTCGGCCTGGCTGGGCGGCATCAAGCGTGATGCTCAAAGACAAGCGCGACCCGGTTGGAAATGGTGGTGTGCCTCGTGTTTTGTGGGAAATTCGTAGCACCGCGGGCATCAAGTGGGAGGCTGAGTGATGGCTAAATCAGCGATGAAATATATGGTCCGCGCCTGGAACA
>NZ_LLXO01000088.1 GCF_001484765.1 Entomohabitans teleogrylli
CTGAATAACACATCCCCGTCAATACGGTTCTCGCTGGACGCTTACTAAAAAAGCAGCCGAAAATTTTTTTATTTTTTCGGACGTTTTGCCCAAGCGGTGCGCATAACTGGCATAAATTTCGGCGGGATAACGCCCATTTTGGGCAATGGGATTTTCATGGTTACGCCTGGTGATGTTTCAAACCACACGTCATTAAAGGGCAGCTTTTGAAGTCGGTTCAGGTCGAACTTTGTCGGTACATCAAGCCCAGCGGTATCTAGCTGAGCATCAATGACGAATTCTCCGTCGTAGACTTTACCGATCTGCGATGTTCCGTAAGTAATAAGTACCGAGTGAATATCGGTAAACACATTCAAAACAAGCCCGGGGCGTGGGTATGGCCCCGGGTTGCCTAAGTCCTCGCTATGAGGAAACTTACACCAGAGAATGTCTCCTGGTTCTGGTAATGGTTTGAAGTCAGTGGCCATGCGCTTCCTGCTTATTTAAATAACGGAGAGTCCAGATCTTCTTCTGTAATTTCCATACCTGACATTTTGGTAATGGCAGCATGTTGGGCATCGGTCAGTGGACCGTTATCCAGTTCGTAAGCTGGCAATACATCGCGCGCCAGGTAGCGCAGCGCTTTATGAACTAACTCAGTCTGGTTAAGAGCCAGTTCTTCCATAAGGCGAGTGAAAGTTTCTTCGCTTACACCATATTCGTTGTCGAGTGCGCGTAGTTGGAACAGGAATTTCTTCGGCGCAGTTTGTGCGCGACCTTCCACTTTGCTTTTAACGACGCGAGAACGGCGTTTTGCTGTCGCGATGGTTTTAGTTGCAGCAATAGTAGTCATGATTTACCTCTCTGTTTTATGACTATATGGAAAGTATATAGCAAAAGAACACAGTTTTCCATATAGATTACATATAGCATTAATCAAACCGCGACAGCCAGTTGCTCATGGAGGCAGGTCAGACGGCAGAGTTTTTCCAGCGCGACAAGTAG
>NZ_LLXO01000089.1 GCF_001484765.1 Entomohabitans teleogrylli
TGATGGCTAAATCAGCGATGAAATATATGGTCCGCGCCTGGAACAAAGAATTGAAAAAACCAGAGTGGCGCATGGGAAGGCGCAAGCATCGTAAATCATGCGCCAGAGATTGGGGTGCTATCACCGCTGCCGCCGCTGAGTCATGGCATGAGCCTATTGATTGTCAGGATGCAGCAGACGAAGCGGTAGCGGAAGACGTAAGCAGCTGGAACGATTGAGGGAGCCAACCATGACCAAATCCACAGACGTACATGACCTGTTAACTGCTTACCAGAAACAGGCGCGGAAAATACCTGCAAAGGGTGTTTATGCCTCAAGACAACGCCAGATTGAGGTTCAGGCGGCTCATACGCGCAAGATAATGCGCAAGCGTCGGCGTTCAGTCGGTAAGTCAAATAAGCTTGGCTGTCGCTTTACTGCCGAAATGCGCGTAGCGCTGATTTGCGATATGAACTTTTGGGCGCTGGTATGCCGCTCTAACCGCAAGCAGGTAAATACAACGGGAGCCAACAAATGACCAATAACCAGTTAACAGAAAACAGCGTAACGACGAATAAATTAACTACCGGAGATAAAAAATGAATATTGATATTAACGAACTAACAATCGGCCAGGCTAAAGAACTGGCGGCATTATTTTGTGGTTCTGAAAATTCACAACCGAAAACGCTGGCCACGCAATATGTGGGCCGGCACGTAATTATTCGCACATATTCTGCCGGTGTCTGGTTTGGTGAACTGGCCGAAAAATCAGGTAACGAAGTAATTCTCGACAATGCTCGTCGCATGTGGCGCTGGCAGGCTGCAAAATCAATCAGCCTGTCCGGTGTTGCTAAATACGGAATCGACCGCGACAAATCAAAAATTGCACCTGCTGTTGATGCTGTGTGGCTGGAGGCCATTGAGATTATCCCCACTACGCCGGAGTCGGCACTGAGTATTTCGGGGGCTGATGATGTCAAGGCTGAGTAA
>NZ_LLXO01000090.1 GCF_001484765.1 Entomohabitans teleogrylli
CAAGCTGTTCTACCGTCCGAAAGCCATTCTGCCGGAGAAGTACAGTCGCTGGGATAACCAACTGGTGTTGCACAAGGTGAGCGGCGGCTACCGGGTGGAGAACCCGACGCCCTATTACATGACAGTAATCGGTATTACCGCGGCGCCAGGGCAGGCGGTGGCGCAAGGTTTCCAGACCGTGATGGTGGCGCCGAAATCCAGCGCCATGGTAAAGAGCGCGCAGTTCGCCACGCCGCATGTCACCACCATTAATGATTTCGGCGGTAAGCCGACCCTGCCGTTCCGCTGCAACGGCGATGTCTGTCGGGCCGAGGTGCCGAAGTCCTGACGGCGCGCTGTCGGACCGGATACAGGAGATACGTGATGAAAAAAAGGGTTGCTCCTGACGCTGTGATGCTCTGGCTGCTGATGATGGGCGCTGCTTGTTCAGCCAGCGCCGCGAACCAGGATACCGACGGCCTGAATGGCGGCATCCGCGCTACCGGTACCCTGGTGGCGTCGCCGTGCAGGCTACTACCGGAATCGGTGGAACAGAAGATTGACCTGGGCAGCGCCATAGCCTGGGAACTGGAGTTGCGCGGTAATGTGACCACGCCGGTACCGGTCTATATCCGGCTTGATGGTTGTCCAGGCGAATACCAGTTCATGCGCGATGACCAGCGAATGCGCGGCACCACAGTACTCACCGGCCAGTCGGCGGTGAAAATGACGCTGTATGGCGAGATGGAACCAAGCGACGGACGCTTTTTCCGGGTGCATGGCGGGGTGACAGGCGTCGCGCTGCGCCTCAGCGACCGTAATGGGGAACTGTTGAGCCCCGGCATGCAAAGCCGCCCACAGATCCTCAACCCGGGACGCAACGATCTGGTGTTTCTGGCGCAGTTATGGCGTAC
>NZ_LLXO01000091.1 GCF_001484765.1 Entomohabitans teleogrylli
CAGGGCAAAGCGATAACTTTTCATTTCAGTTTTTCTCCCCGGGCATTTCCACTTTGCCCGCCGTACAGGTAGTACCGGAACACCTGAAGGGTAATAACCGGGCACTGCCATAGTCATTAATAAACATTAATACCGGGGTATTGCCTGCCTGAGCAGCAGATACCGGAAGAGTGGCTTTTCCCTTTGGTTCCACCATCACCGGCTCAAAATTTGCCAGGCCTTTACCGTGTAGTCCGTTACGGACTTCCACAAAGGAAAAATGATAAGGCGTGGGGTTATGTATTTCGTAACGCCCTCCGTGTAGAGCCAGCGTCAGGGTGCTGGTTCCGGGAACCGTATCCGCAGAAGGATCAACCTTAATGCTCTTCGGGCGCCAGAAGACTTTCATCCGGGTCTGCATGGCCAGCATCAGAACATTGGGTTTATCTGATTTTGGCGGTATTTCACGCAGGTTTAACCAGAAGACACTCTCCCGATCTCCGGGTAATGTGGCGATGCCTGTAGCCGCCTGGATGCGAACCCGGGTTTTACTGCCAGCCTCCACTCTTTGTACCGGTGGCAGGATCATAAAGGGACCGCTGATTTTTTCTTCTTTCTCATTTTCCATCCATGCCTGAGCCAGATAAGGGTCCTGGGTGTTGTTATTCGTTACCCCCAGACTCACCGCCTTGTCCCCTTCGTTAAAAATAATGCGTGAACGCTCCACCGATAATGCCGCTTCTGCGGTCGATGTTATTAGCAGAAATATTGTCGGCCAGAGAATAGTCACCGTTCTCAGATTCATTTCACCACC
>NZ_LLXO01000092.1 GCF_001484765.1 Entomohabitans teleogrylli
CTGCTGGCTGACAATCACTTTGGCGTTGGTGCGCGCGATACCGGATACCTCCGGCGCATAGCCGCGCAGTTTCGGCGGCAGCTGGCTTTCATCGCTGACCAGCGACAACCCGGTGTAGCGCCAGGAGTCAAACAGATCGGAAGTAAGATAATCCTCACCAACGGTCAGTTTGGACATCATCCCCGGCAGCGCCCGGTAGGCGTAAAAGCGGCTCCAGTCAAAGTTATGGGTAGAGCTGCCTGCGCGCCCGGTGGTGTTGTAATAGCTGCCCTGGTAATCACCGCGCAGTCGCCAGGCGCCGAGGTTCGCCCCGGTGGTGCCGCTGACGCTGGCGCTCTGATTCTGGTTCCCCTGACGGTTCCAGGTGACGTTGGTATTCACGTTGTAGTCGAGCATCATTCCGGGAATACCGTTTTCCCAGCGGGAAATCGGCAGCCAGGAGGCGTCCTGGTACTCCAGCCACGCCTGGGGGACGGCGACATAGAGAGTGGATTCCGACAAATCGCCGCGCAGGACGACGCCGTCAAGAGCGGAAAAATCGGCGCAGTTCCCATCATCGCGCCACGCGATCATTTTCAGCGCATCCTCACGCAGACCGAGCTGTTCCACCTGCCGGGGAGCCAGACAGGCTTCCACTATCGGCCGGTCATTCACGCGCCGTTCAATAAAAGCGACTTCCTGTTCAGAAATACGCTGGTCGTTCAGTCGTATGGAGAGCGTATAAATCCCCGGCATAATATAGCCGGCTCGGGAAAAGCGGGATAAATCGATATTCGCACGATCCTCGGCATCC
>NZ_LLXO01000093.1 GCF_001484765.1 Entomohabitans teleogrylli
GACAGTCATGCTGACACTCTTGTCCCCTTCATTCATGATCACCCGTGAGCGATTGACCGTTAATGCCGCTTCGGCGGGCAACAGACAGCTCGCTGACAACACGGCAACCATGGCAAGAACGATCGTTGGCTTCATATTTATCACCCTCAGTCATACTCCAGCAGGAAAGTCGTCACGCATTCAAAGTCCCCTTCCTGCACCCGGCTGTGGTCCGGAGCAGAGATAAAAGCCTGAAAATTCATTACCATATCCCCCGCCACCAGCGTCGTCGGGCGCATCGCCACGCCTGGCTTTACCGGCGTACCGTCAGCATCCTCAACGGCAATGGCGATCCCGGCCGCAGTGCCTCCGGTCAGCGCAAACATTCCCGGCTGGAAAGCATCTTCAGCGCCGATAAAGGTCACGGTGACCGTGTCCCCCCGCGACAAATCGCACTCCTTCAGCCAGATGGAAAACCGTTCCCGCCCGCTACGATCGTGGGTAATAAACGTCTTTGACGGCACATTGCGAAAATCGACTATCTGATCCTCAGAATCGACATGCAGTTCGCAGGGATCCTCCACCAGCGTTCCGCTAAACACGACATCGGTATCGGCAAAGGCCGTCGTCATCCCGGCCAACAGCAGCACCGCCAGACTCAATGCACGCGCGCTATGTTTTTTCATCATTCATACTCCAGCTGGATATTCACCACGCTGCGCCATTCACCGGCCATCAGCGGCGCCGGCGTACGCCATAACTGCGCCAGAAACACCAGATCGTTGCGTCCCGGG
>NZ_LLXO01000094.1 GCF_001484765.1 Entomohabitans teleogrylli
AATAAATATCCTCCGGCATAGCCGGAGGTTTTTCTGATGCGCCTATAAGGCTCTCTTACCAGCCGCGCCCTAACAGGCGCATACGATCTGACATTTGCATCAGACTTCGTTACTTACGGCCCGTAAACGGGCTGCCCGGACAGGGGATCGATAACTGCTCTCCCATTTTATCTTCTTCGAGCTGGTGCCTTATATAGTCCTGTATCTTCGCCGTGTTCTTACCCACCGTATCGACGTAGTACCCTCTGCACCAGAACTCCCTGTTTCTGTATTTGAATTTCAAATCCCCAAACTGCTCGTAAAGCATCAGACTGCTTTTCCCTTTCAGATATCCCATAAAGCTCGATACGCTCATTTTGGGCGGGATTTCCACAAGCATATGGATATGATCTACGCAGCACTCCGCTTCCACAATCCGAACGTTTTTCCACTCACACAGCTTTCTCAAAATACTGCCTATTGCTCTACGCTTCTCTCCGTAGAACGCCTGTCTTCGGTATTTCGGCGCAAAAACTATGTGATATTTACAGTTCCATCGGGTGTGCGCTAAGCTCTTTTCGTCCCCCATTGGGACCCCCTTTTGATTTCTTGTTTGACTCTTGCAGTTGCCAGACCGCAAGGTGTTTTAACAAATCAAAAGGGGTTTTAATAACTGGCTCAAAGCTGAAAGCTTTCCGGAACCCCCAGCCTAGCTGGGGGTTTTCTGTGCACAAAAA
>NZ_LLXO01000095.1 GCF_001484765.1 Entomohabitans teleogrylli
AACCGCAACTGATGGCGGAATGGGACAGTATTCAGGTGAATTAACTGTACACTCCCCTGCCGGCAGCGGAAGCCTGTGCCGGGAGACAAAACCGCTCTTCACAGAACAAGGAGGTCCGTTATGACTGCCGGACAGCAAAAAAGTCGGCTGGATAAAAGCTGGAAGCTGAGCAATCAGCGCAGCACCTTACATCAGGTGCCGGGCAGATAAGGGAATTAATATGACGATCAAAAACAAAAAAGGCAGACTGGATAAAACGTTACCGGATGTGCAGAACTGGGCAAGAGGAATGGCTGAACGGCCAACATTTAATCCACAACATAATTATATACAACAATATTACGACAGGCAGGCTGAGTTTTTTGAAGCATTGAATCATTTAGATTATTTTGGCATGGCGGAAGTAGGTAATAGTCTGATTGCCGCAGGAATCTATCCAAATACACCATCTCTTATTCATATGGCACATGGATTCTCCCGGATAATTCACGCCAATGGTATTAATATCCTACGATTAAAAGAACGAAAAAAAACTATTCTATTAAACTTAGATTTGGTTACGCATAATATTCTCGGGGCTGTTGCATTGGGTATGCCGGAACTAGCCAGAAAATTTCACCGAATTGTTCTTGATGGACTGGAGCAAGGATATGGTATAAAAAACGGACATAATGATCCCGGCCCGGAAACATTG
>NZ_LLXO01000096.1 GCF_001484765.1 Entomohabitans teleogrylli
CGCGTTTGCCGGGGCCAGTCCGACCAGTACCGTCAGTGTGGGGGATGCCGGCAGTGAACGGACCATCACCAACGTCGCGGCGGGTCGTCTGTCCGGGACCAGCACCGATGCGGTAAATGGTAGCCAGCTGTATGCCACCAACCAGGCGCTGGAGGGGATTTCCGGTGATATCTCCGGTCTGCATCAGGATGCCCTGCTGTGGGACGGCGATCAGAACGCCTACAGTGCTGCGCACGGCAACAAGGCGGTGAACAAAATCACCAACGTGGCAGCGGGTGACCTGAATGCACAGAGTACCGATGCGGTGAACGGCAGCCAGTTGTATGCCACCAATCAGCAGGTGGAAAGTAATACCACCAATATCGCTAATCTGGGCGATACGGTGGAGAACATCTACACCACCGGCGTGAAGTACTTCCACGCCAACTCAACGGGTGCAGACTCGGATGCGGTGGGGCTGGATTCGGTAGCCATTGGTATGGGCGCGGTGTCGGTCAACCAGAACGATGTGGCGCTGGGCGCCGGTTCGGTAACCGCGCGGGCAGAAGGCACGGCGGGTGTCAGCATCAATGGCACTGACTACGCGTTTGCCGGGGCCAGTCCGACCAGTACCGTCAGCGTGGGGGATGTCGGCAGTGAACGCACCATCACCAACGTCGCGGCGGGTCGTCTGTCCGGGACCAGCACC
>NZ_LLXO01000097.1 GCF_001484765.1 Entomohabitans teleogrylli
CCACTCAGGGTGACGCCGTTCTGCTTGATCAGCGCCGCAGATAAATTGGGCTTATTCGGGTCGATAAAATTCACCCAGGTGCCCGGCGTAAGACGGGTATTGCCGTTATACAGGGCGATACCCAGCCCGGTTTTGCCGCCCGCCAGCGCTGTGGGGTCAAAACTGGCAACAGTGCCGGATATTCTTACCTTCTGACTGGAGGACACCGCGTTGCTGCAATCAAGCTCATACTCAATGGGTTTTTTGTCGCTACCGTCAACGCGGGTGGTCATAATTTCATTCCCGAAGTTCACGGTGATCATGTTGTCGTTATTCACCACACAGGGTGGCGCTTCAATCAGGGTGCCGCGAAAATTGACCGTGGCGTCCGCCAGCGTATAACTGCTGGCGCAGATACCGGCTAGCGGTAACAGATAACGTAGGGTGATGACAGGCATCCTTTCTCTCCATCATAGTTACTGAAAATCAATCACCATGGTGCCGGTACCGGAGAAGGAGCCGGCCGTCAGGGTGGCGCTATTCTGGGCTACCGGTACCGCCCAGAGCCGGGGCTTACTGGCGGTACCGCTAAAGTTCACATAGTTACCCGGGGTCAGCGTTGTAGTACCGGCGGCTCCGCTGAACAAACGGATCCCTAATCCTGTTTT
>NZ_LLXO01000098.1 GCF_001484765.1 Entomohabitans teleogrylli
ACATTACTAATATCGCGGTGTATTAATCAACGGGGAGCAGGTCAACGTTCCGCCACTCCTACGCCATGCATATGCTGTACGCCGGTATTCCGCTGAAAGTGCTGCAGTCACTGATGGGGCATAAATCGGTTTCATCGACAGAGGTCTATACGAAGGTGTTTGCGCTCGATGTTGCAGCACGGCACAGGGTGCAGTTCCAGATGCCGGGTACCGAGGCGGTAGCAATGCTGAAAGGGCAGGTTTAACTTTTACAGGCTGACGCGCCGGAGGCTTGTCCAGCCCCCTCATCTGTCCAGAAGTCAGTTCTGAACAGATGAGGAGCTCGGATTAGTGTTACTGCTCTCATCCGGGCAGTAAAGGCGTTCTCTGGAAAGAATATTCAGTGGTGGATCTGCTCCAGGTCATCTTCCGTCAGGCCGGTCATTTTCATGACGGTATTACGGTCAATGCCGTTCTGCAGCATGGTGCGGGCAATTTTAAGGGTTGCTTCCCGCTCGCCTTTTTCAATTCCACGTTGCTCACCGAGCAGCAGCCCTTCAGCTCTGCCCTTCTCGATGCCCTTCTCGATGCCCTTCTCGATGCCCTTCTGCTCAAGCTGTTGTGCGATGGTCATGAGTGCGTCTCCGTGTTGCGGCACA
>NZ_LLXO01000099.1 GCF_001484765.1 Entomohabitans teleogrylli
ATTTTTAAAGGGATGCTGGTGACACCACCACCGTGCTCAATTAATAACGATACCACGATTCGCGTGCCGTTTGGCGACCGCCTGTCAATCAGGAAAGTCAAAGAGGGCAGGTATCTCGAGGAAGTGAAATATAACCTCGTGTGCGACAGCACCGTCGGTAATGACTGGAAACTGATGCTCAGCGTACGCGGAAATCTGGCGACGTTTGATAACGTCGACCAGGCGACGGTGGCGACATCGGTAGGCAATATCGGCAACCTCGGGGTGAAGATCTTCCGCGACGGTCATCCGTTCACCTTTGATACACCGGTGGAAATCAGCCTGTCGGCGCTACCGAAAATTGAGGCATTGCTGGTACAGAGAGCAAATGTCGATCTGGTGGAAGGGGTATTTGAAGCGACGGTGACTTTGAAGGCTGAATATTTGTGATGCCGCTATCCGACAAAATCAGAGAATAATAGCGATGATAATGGAAATGGGAAAGAGAGTATTAAACAAATTAATACTGGCAGGCGGCGCGGTGATGGGTGGCACGCTGTTTTTGGCTAATCCGGCATCAGCGGCGACCTGTACTAATGGTTGCCCGGTGGTTAATTCGGTACAGCATGATACGGGTAATACTTA
>NZ_LLXO01000100.1 GCF_001484765.1 Entomohabitans teleogrylli
TGTATTAGCTCAGACCTGATCTGACAGTTACCGGTTATTCATACAGGTGTCTGTCAGATTACATCCGGCTTAAATTCTTCTCAGCCCAGATGCGTTTCCCATCAAGTAATGTTTCCATCGGCGTCCGGCCACAGCACATTTTCCCCTGATGGGTTCGCTCATTATTATAGTGAGCCAGCCATTCATCAAGATCCGATTGTAATGTATCGAGTTCACCATAGAGTTTTTTGCGGAACGCTACCTGATAAAATTCCTGCAATATCGTCCTGTGGAACCGTTCGCAGATGCCATTTGTCTGCGGCGACATTGCTTTGGTTTTCGTGTGGTCGATATCATTTATTGCCAGATAAAGCTGGTAATCATGCTGCTCCACTTTACCGCAGTACTC
This sequence comes from Entomohabitans teleogrylli, assembly GCF_001484765.1. GTDB lineage: Bacteria > Pseudomonadota > Gammaproteobacteria > Enterobacterales > Enterobacteriaceae > Entomohabitans > Entomohabitans teleogrylli. The sequence goes on from NZ_LLXO01000100.1 coordinate 389, forward strand.
CGTGCCCCTGTCGGTCAGTATTCTCAGCATTGGCAGGTACTGAGACGCGTAAAATGGCAACACGCGATCATTCAACAGGTCAGCCGCTGTAATCGGCGTTTTAGTAACATACAGCTTACAGTGCGCAACCTTCGAGTACGTATCAACGAACGTCTGCTGATAAATACGTCCGACACCTTTCAGGTTGCCCACGTAAAACGTGTCCTGAGAGCCCAGATAACCCGGATGCGCGG
>NZ_LLXO01000101.1 GCF_001484765.1 Entomohabitans teleogrylli
CGACATTACTAACTGAAGGTTGTATCTAATACTGGGGGCAGGTCACCGGATATGTGTGTGTGGCTACTTTGTCAGAAAAGATCTGCCCGTACTTGCATCGGGGAGGTGTCCATATAGCTATTTAGTTAACTTCACATGGAAGCATTCTCTGAATAACGGCCTCAGCAACCTAAGATAATTCAACTAGCACAATCTTGGTTTAGCTTTGCAGGAGATAACTGACTACGGTATCCGTCAGAACGCAGTTACCCACAGACAGTGGATAACTTTAATTCTTACTTAAGCAACAAAATAATATAACAAACTGAAATAAAAGAAAATAAACACCAAATAAAAAGCAAAAAATCGCTACCCCAAAAGATAGGTATTAGCGATCAATTATTTAAATTTGATATGTCAATTCTATTGATTTAATCTCATCGATCGATATAAACGATTACCTTAAACTCGAAAAAATATTATATAAATTAAATTAAAATACCCCCCACAGAATAAAGAAAGGGAATTGAAAATGTTTTTTCATGGCATGCATCAGATAATTTTCATGGCATGCATCAGATAAAATGGTGGTGAAATGAATCTGAGAACGGTGACTATTCTCTGGCCGACA
>NZ_LLXO01000102.1 GCF_001484765.1 Entomohabitans teleogrylli
GATTTTACGGCGGGCGTGAGCCCAGCAGGCGGCTTCCGTTATCCGCCCATCGCGGTACAGCTCGTTGAACCCGGCGTATGCATCCGTCTGCAGCACACCGCTGAACCCCGCAAGATGGGTCTGTGGATGGAGGCCTTTTCTGTCCGGGCTGTAGGCGAACCAGACCGCTGGCGCCAGCGCTGACCCGGCGTTGCGGTCATCACGAACATACGTCCACAACCGACCGGTCTTCGTCTTCTTATTACCCGGGAGCAGGACCTGGACCGGGGTATCATCGGCATGGAGCTTGCCGTCGGTCAGGACATAGCCCTGAAGCGCCTCTTCCAGCGGCGACAGCAGCCGGCAGCATGCATCCACCCAGCCCGACAGCAGTGAACGGCTCAGTTCCACACCCTGGCGACTGTATATTTCTGACTGGCGATACAGCGGGGTATGCTCTGCATACTTTGAGCCCAGCACGCGGGCCAGCAGCCCCGGTCCGGCGATACCCCGCCCGATGGGGCGTGAAGGCGCGGGAGCCTGCACTATAGCGTCGCATTTTGTGCAGGCATGTTTTTCCCGCACCGTGCGGATAACCCGGAAGGCGCTGCGCATCAGCTCCAG
>NZ_LLXO01000103.1 GCF_001484765.1 Entomohabitans teleogrylli
ATCTGTGACCTCACGACGCTGAAGCTGGAATCCGGTTCGTTTGTTGAGGATGACCTCCGGCAATATTTCAGTGACGTTCTCTACAGCCTGAAAACCACCGGCGGTGATGGCTACATCCACGTGCTCATTGAGCACCAGTCTTCTCCGGACAGACATATGGCTTTTCGCCTGATACGCTATGCCGTGGCTGCCATGCAGCGCCATCTGGAAGCGGGTCATAAGAAGTTGCCCCTGGTGATACCGGTGCTGTTCTATACGGGTAAACGCAGCCCGTACCCGTACTCCACCCGCTGGCTGGATGAGTTTGACGACCCGGCACTCGCAGGCACACTCTACAGCAGCGCTTTCCCGCTGGTTGATGTGACCATCATTCCGGATGATGACATCGCCGGCCACCGCAGTATGGCCGCGCTGACCTTACTGCAGAAACATATTCACCAGCGCGACCTGGCAGAGCTTGTTGACCGGCTGGCACCCATCTTGCTGGCCGGGTACCTGACTTCATCCCAGGTCATATCGCTGGTACACTATATTATACAGGCAGGCGAAACCGCTGACGCCGAAGCCTTTGTACGCGAACTGGCACAGCGTGTGCCGCAA
>NZ_LLXO01000104.1 GCF_001484765.1 Entomohabitans teleogrylli
CCGCGGCGTACTTCGCAAAGCTGTCCGACTGAGGTACGCCTTTATTCGTGACAACTCCCGTTGCTGGCCTGTTCGTCTGCTCTGCAGGGTGCTGGATGTTCATCCCAGTGGCTTTTACGCCTGGTTTAAGCAACCGTATTCTCAGCGCCATCAGGTAGATCTGAGACTGACGGGACAGATCAAACAGTTCTGGCTGGAGTCCGGTTGCGTTTATGGTTATCGCAAGATCCATCTGGACTTGCGGGATAGCGGGCAACAGTGCGGAGTGAACAGAGTCTGGCGACTGATGAATCGTGCCGGGATAAAGGCTCAGGTCGGTTACCGTAGCCCGCGGGCACGCAAAGGCGAGGCCAGTATCGTATCGCCCAACAGGCTCCAGCGACAGTTCAATCCGGATGCTCCGGATAAGCGTTGGGTAACGGACATAACCTACGTCAGGACCCACGAAGGCTGGCTGTATCTTGCTGTGGTTGTTGATCTGTTCTCACGCAAAATTATCGGCTGGTCAATGCAATCACGGATGACAAAGGACATTGTCCTGAACGCACTGCTGATGGCTGTATGGCGGCGTAATCCCC
>NZ_LLXO01000105.1 GCF_001484765.1 Entomohabitans teleogrylli
CCCGGGACTCAGTGAAATTGAACTCGCCGTGAAGATGCGGTGTACCCGCGGCAAGACGGAAAGACCCCGTGAACCTTTACTACAGCTTGACACTGAACACTGGTCCTTAATGTGCAGGATAGGTGGGAGGCTTTGAAGCGTGGACGCCAGTCTGCGCGGAGCCGTCCTTGAAATACCACCCTTTAATGGCTGGTGTTCTAACGTGGGCCCGTAATCCGGGTTGCGGACAGTGTCTGGTGGGTAGTTTGACTGGGGCGGTCTCCTCCCAAAGCGTAACGGAGGAGCACGAAGGTTGGCTAATCCTGGTCGGACATCAGGAGGTTAGTGCAATGGCATAAGCCAGCTTAACTGCGAGCGTGACGGCGCGAGCAGATGCGAAAGCAGGTCATAGTGATCCGGTGGTTCTGAATGGAAGGGCCATCGCTCAACGGATAAAAGGTACTCCGGGGATAACAGGCTGATACCGCCCAAGAGTTCATATCGACGGCGGTGTTTGGCACCTCGATGTCGGCTCATCACATCCTGGGGCTGTAGCAGGTCCCAAGGGTATGGCTGTTCGCCATTT
>NZ_LLXO01000106.1 GCF_001484765.1 Entomohabitans teleogrylli
ACAATCATGATGTTCCGCAGAGAGGAAAAGGCTAATGACTGATATCACCGAACTGGCGCAGCGTATGAAAGCGGCAGCGCAAAAAGCCAAGCAGGCGAATGACCTCTACCTTGAAGGAAAAATAACGCTGTCTGAGTGCGCCATAGAGACGAAGGGTTATCTCGATTACTCAGACAATCCGAATAACATCCTCGCGCTGGTAGAGGCGCTGGAGATGGCGCAGCAGGAGAGAGACAACTGGCGCACCAGCTTTGATAACAAGCGATTTCGTGCGGATAATTTGGCATCAGTACTGAATTACGAAATAGAGCGGGCTGCGAACGTGAGAGGGCAATTATTGATAGCTCACCGCACGTTATTAAATCAGCAGGCAAAGATTTCAGAGCTGGAGTCCCGCACCGTGAAGCTGCCAAATCAAACTGATTTTGATGACCCACTATCAGCATATGAGGCTATCGAGAAATTCAAAGAGGCGCTGACCACCGCTGGCATCAAGTGGGAGGCTGAATGATGGCTAAATCAGCGATGAAATATATGGTCCGCGCCTGGAACA
>NZ_LLXO01000107.1 GCF_001484765.1 Entomohabitans teleogrylli
AATGTCTGGGTATCTGCCTGATGGAGGGGGATAACCACTGGAAACGGTGGCTAATACCGCATAACGTCGCAAGACCAAAGTGGGGGACCTTCGGGCCTCATGCCATCAGATGAACCCAGATGGGATTAGCCAGTTGGTGAGGTAACGGCTCACCAAAGCGACGATCCCTAGCTGGTCTGAGAGGATGACCAGCCACACTGGAACTGAGACACGGTCCAGACTCCTACGGGAGGCAGCAGTGGGGAATATTGCACAATGGGGGAAACCCTGATGCAGCCATGCCGCGTGTATGAAGAAGGCCTTCGGGTTGTAAAGTACTTTCAGCGGGGAGGAAGGTGCTGGGGTTAATAACCGCAGCAATTGACGTTACCCGCAGAAGAAGCACCGGCTAACTCCGTGCCAGCAGCCGCGGTAATACGGAGGGTGCAAGCGTTAATCGGAATTACTGGGCGTAAAGCGCACGCAGGCGGTCTGTTAAGTCAGATGTGAAATCCCCGGGCTCAACCCGGGAACTGCATCTGATACTGGCAGGCTTGAGTCTCGTAGAGGGGGG
>NZ_LLXO01000109.1 GCF_001484765.1 Entomohabitans teleogrylli
TACGTTTTACCGTTATCGCGAACTGGCTGATGAAGGCGGTGTGGATGCGCTGATTAACCGCAGCCGACGCGCCCCCAATCTCAAAAATCGTACCGACGACGCAACTGAACAGGCCGTTGTTGACTATGCAGTCGCGTTTCCTGCGCATGGTCAGCACCGGACCAGCAATGAGCTGCGTAAACAGGGTGTTTTTATCTCAGGAAGTGGTGTCCGCTCTGTCTGGCTGCGCCACAATCCTGAAAACTTCAAAATGAATCGCCACAGGTTTAACAGACACCTCAGAGTCATTTAAGATGACTTAAAAGAGAGGTGCCCATGAGCAGTAAACGTTATCCTGAAGAGTTTAAAATTGAAGCTGTGAAACAGGTTCTTGATCGTGGTCATTCTGTTTCCAGCGTTGCAACACGTCTTGACATCACTACCCACAGCCTTTACGCCTGGATAAAGAAGTACGGTCCGGACTCTTCCACTAATAAAGAACAGTCAGATGCTCAGGCCGAGATCCGCCGTCTCCAGA
>NZ_LLXO01000110.1 GCF_001484765.1 Entomohabitans teleogrylli
CCGACGCCGATGCTGATGCCGACGCCGATGCTGATGCGGACGCTGACGCCGATGCAGATGCCGATGCCGATGCCGATGCAGACTCCGACGCCGATGCTGATGCTGATGCCGACGCGGATGCTGATGCCGACGCGGATGCCGATGCGGACGCCGACGCCGATGCTGATGCCGACGCGGATGCTGATGCCGACGCGGATGCCGATGCGGACGCCGACGCCGATGCTGATGCCGACGCGGATGCTGATGCCGACGCGGATGCCGATGCCGACGCGGACGCCGATGCCGATGCGGATGCCGACGCGGACGCCGATGCGGACTCCGACGCTGATGCCGATGCTGACGCCGATGCCGATGCTGACGCCGACGCGGACGCTGATGCTGATGCCGATGCGGACTCCGACGCGGATGCGGATGCTGACGCCGATGCCGACGCTGATGCCGATGCCGACGCCGATGCCGATGCGGACTCCGACGCCGATGCTGATGCCGACGC
>NZ_LLXO01000111.1 GCF_001484765.1 Entomohabitans teleogrylli
CATACCACACCAGTCAGGATCCGGCGGCGGTTCCGGTACACTTATTCCCCCTGCCCCGCATACCGGGGTCGATACCGATCCAGGAAACACCGGCACAAATACCCCAAGTACGGGCATCCCAAATACAATACAGGAATTAGTGGCGCTGGTTGGTACATCCACTTTCTCACTACCTGCATAACCAAATCTGTTCATAAAGCGCAAACCATACACAGAGTGATCGCAATGTGATGCACTAACAGTACAGTAATCGCTACCTCCTCCAGGCGGCGGAGCGGAACGATTAATCGTCTTGATCGGTTTCCAGGTTCCTCCGCTGATATAATGGCCGCTGAACGTATAGTTGGTGATCAAATACAACCCCCACTCACCCTCGGCCCCGGATGCTGATGTCCAGTACTGTGCAATAGCATCAGTCATCCAGTTAACAATGTAAGTATTACCCGTATCATGCTGTACCGAATTAACCACCGGGCAA
>NZ_LLXO01000112.1 GCF_001484765.1 Entomohabitans teleogrylli
ACTGGTGTGGTATGAGTACAGCTTCCCTGGACTATAATTTTGGTAATATGACTTCAACTGATATCGCCTCAAGTTTTGTGCCTTCAATGACTAAACCAGCGATAATGGCCTGTAATAAATCCGGAGTCACTTACAATCTGTATTTAGCCAATATCTCTACTTCCGGGCGTGATACGATAGATCTGGGTAGAGGGGTAAGCGCTAAAGTTACGGTTGATGGTGAGTCTTTGCAGACTAAACGGACATCTACTGATACCCATAACACCCTGAACGTCACTGTTACTTTGAGTGGCACGCCAACTAGTACCGGTCCGATTGGTGGGCAGAGTATTGGGATATTAGCCGTGGATTACTATTAGGTGTATTAGTCGCGACTTGATCTGACACATGGCCTTGAAAGGTTGAGAGTTACCGGTTTTGATATGGGTGTCGAATC
>NZ_LLXO01000113.1 GCF_001484765.1 Entomohabitans teleogrylli
CTGGCGATTCTTGTCCCCGGGGAAGCGCGCGCTGGCGTGGGTGACATCCGCGGACAAAGTCCCGAAGGCGTTCATATCCCGGCCGGCGCCCAGCGCCACGCTGTTATAGTCCTGGGAGAAGATACCGCCCCCGTACAGCGACCATGCGTTGGACAGACCCCACGACAGTTCGCCGGTGGCAAAGTACGGGCCTTCAGTACGGTGGTTATAGTCGCGGGGACGACCACTGGTCAGCTTGTAACGCAACTGGCCGGGACGCGTCAGGTAAGGCACCTGAGCGGTATCCACCGAGAAGGTCTGCACCGAGCCGTCCTGCTCCTCGACCCGCACGTCGATACGTCCGGTAAGGGCGCTGCTCAGCTCCTGAATGCGGAACGGACCCGCGGCCACGGTGCTTTCATAAATCACCCGTCCCTGCTGGCTGACAATC
>NZ_LLXO01000114.1 GCF_001484765.1 Entomohabitans teleogrylli
AGTGTTTCAATTTTCAGCTTGTTCCGGATTGTTAAAGAGCAAATACATCGCAGCATACCGTCGCCGGTACACTCTGAAATATTCTGACCACCGTCAGTCGTGAATGGTGGAGCTATGCGGGATCGAACCGCAGACCTCCTGCGTGCAAAGCAGGCGCTCTCCCAGCTGAGCTATAGCCCCATTGATACCGAAATCCCGTACCGGGATTTTTACTCAGGCAGGGCATGGTGACGCCAGGCATACTGAAGTATGCGAGCGGCGCCATAACGCAGCATGAGTGAAAATCTGGTAGGCCTGAGTGGACTTGAACCACCGACCTCACCCTTATCAGGGGTGCGCTCTAACCACCTGAGCTACAAGCCTGCTGGGATTTCTTTTGCTCGTTTTTCATCAGACAATCTGTGTGGACACTGCAGTAACCGGTTCTC
>NZ_LLXO01000115.1 GCF_001484765.1 Entomohabitans teleogrylli
TCCCCCAGTAGCGGCGAGCGAACGGGGAAGAGCCCAGAGTCTGAATCAGCATGTGTGTCAGTGGAAGCGGCTGGAAAGCCGCACGATACAGGGTGAAAGTCCCGTACACGAAGGCGCATATGCTGTGAGCTCGATGAGTAGGGCGGGACACGTGGTATCCTGTCTGAATATGGGGGGACCATCCTCCAAGGCTAAATACTCCTGACTGACCGATAGTGAACCAGTACCGTGAGGGAAAGGCGAAAAGAACCCCGGCGAGGGGAGTGAAAAAGAACCTGAAACCGTGTACGTACAAGCAGTGGGAGCACAGGCTTGCCTGTGTGACTGCGTACCTTTTGTATAATGGGTCAGCGACTTGTATTCTGTAGCAAGGTTAACCGAATAGGGGAGCCGAAGGGAAACCGAGTCTTAA
>NZ_LLXO01000116.1 GCF_001484765.1 Entomohabitans teleogrylli
CACGGTTAAACGTTCATCCGGGTTCACCCCGGTCAGCCAGGCCAGACCGCCGTCGCTGATCATTCCCAGTTCGCGCGACCTGGCGTTATGTACCGTGGCGCCAAACGGCGGATGACTGCCGTCTTCCTTACTCAGAATCGCCACCACTTTGGCGCCCTTCAGCACATCAAAGCGCCGGAAGCCGATCGCCCCTTCGGTGAGGGCCAGTTCCGCAATTGGCGAGCCGGCAGATTCCACATCGTCCGGCAGACGGTTCACGTCAATCTCGGCGCGGGTACGGAAGTAGTTCGGCACCCCGGGAATGACCGCGATACCAAAGGCGTTGGTATAGCCCTGACTGCCCACCGGCACCCCGCCGACGCCATCAGTGCTGACCATCAGCCGCGTGCCGCCCTG
>NZ_LLXO01000117.1 GCF_001484765.1 Entomohabitans teleogrylli
ATGCTGAAGAATAAAGATAATGAACTGCGCTATTTATTATCGGTGGTGCGTGACGGAAAAACGCTGTCGGAAGGTGACTGGTACGGAATTATTCGTTTCATGGTCGCTTACCAGTAGTGTCGAATATTAAAAAAAATCAATGAAAACATTTATGATAACTCTTTCAGGTTATTTGCGGAGTTGAATTTCTCCCGCTGACGCATCATATCAGCAGGCAATAAACGGATTTTGAGATATGAAAAAGAACAGACTACCGATTATGTTTTTGCGGCGTCTGGGTATTGCTATCTTTATTGCCATTTTTGGCTCTTCATCAGCGACTCTGGCGGTAGAGTTTAATACCGATATTCTGGATGCCGAGGATCGTGCGAATATCGATTTATCCCGCTTTTCCCG
>NZ_LLXO01000118.1 GCF_001484765.1 Entomohabitans teleogrylli
TGCCCGGGGAGAAAAACTGAAATGAAAAGTTATCGCTTTGCCCTGATTGTGGCGCTGCTGACAGTCCCGGCCACGCAAGCTATCGCCGCACAGGGCGACACGACGACCGTAACGGTCTCCGGAACATTAATTGAGGGGCCCCAGTGTACCATCAATAGCGGTCGTGATGTGGCGGTCAATTTTGGTGATGACCTGATTACCCGCCTGGTGGACGGCGTCAATTACAAACAAGAAATTATTTATCCCCTGACCTGTACTGGCTCAGCAGGCAACAGCGGAGCTGCCCTGAAAGTCACTATCCGCGGGAATGCCGCTGGGTTTGGTTCCGGGCTCATCGCCACGACGAAAACAGGATTAGGGATCCGTTTGTTCAGCGGAGCCGCCGGTACT
>NZ_LLXO01000119.1 GCF_001484765.1 Entomohabitans teleogrylli
TTCCATCTCGCCATACAGCGTCATTTTCACCGCCGACTGGCCGGTAAGTACTGTGGTGCCGCGCATTCGCTGGTCATCGCGCATAAACTGGTATTCGCCGGGACAACCATCGAGCCGGATATAGACCGGCACTGGCGTGGTAACACTGCCACGCAACTCCAGTTCCCAGGCAATGGCGCTGCCCAGATCAATCTTCTGTTCCACCGATTCCGATAGTAGCCTGCACGGCGATGCCACCAGGGTACCGGTAGCGCGAATACCGCCATTCAGGCCGTCGGTATCCTGGTTCGCGGCGCAGACCGAAGAAGCGGCGCCAATCATCAGCAACCCGATCACCACCGCGCCAGGAGCAACCCTTTTTTTCATCACGTATCTCCTGTATCCGGTCC
>NZ_LLXO01000120.1 GCF_001484765.1 Entomohabitans teleogrylli
CTGTCGTACCTGGCGAACCATTTTAACGCGCCGCTGATTGCCTGGATGGCGCCGATCATCGCCATGATCGCCATCACCAAATCGTTCCTCGGCCACTACCTGGGCGCCCGCGAAGGCTTCAACGGCATGGTGATCAAATCCCTGCGTGGCAAAGGCAAGACTATTGAAATCAGCCGCCTGAACAAACTGACCGCGCTGTTCATGCTGGTGACCACCTGGATTGTCGCCACCCTGAACCCGAGCATCCTCGGGATGATTGAAACCCTCGGCGGCCCGGTTATCGCCATGATCCTGTTCCTGATGCCGATGTACGCCATCAACAAAGTCCCGGCGATGCGCAAATACAGCGGCCATATCAGCAACGCCTTTGTGGTG
>NZ_LLXO01000121.1 GCF_001484765.1 Entomohabitans teleogrylli
TTTTTCATCAGACAATCTGTGTGGACACTGCAGTAACCGGTTCTCTATGGTAAGGAGGTGATCCAACCGCAGGTTCCCCTACGGTTACCTTGTTACGACTTCACCCCAGTCATGAATCACAAAGTGGTAAGCGCCCTCCCTGAGGTTAAGCTACCTACTTCTTTTGCAACCCACTCCCATGGTGTGACGGGCGGTGTGTACAAGGCCCGGGAACGTATTCACCGCGACATTCTGATTCGCGATTACTAGCGATTCCGACTTCGTGGAGTCGAGTTGCAGACTCCAGTCCGGACTACGACGTACTTTATGAGGTCCGCTTGCTCTCGCGAGGTCGCTTCTCTTTGTATACGCCATTGTAGCACGTGTGT
>NZ_LLXO01000122.1 GCF_001484765.1 Entomohabitans teleogrylli
AATTGAAATTGTCGAATGGGTGAACAACAAAACTGTGAGTGAATATCATAGTGATGATGAATACGGCAACAGCGAATCATTGTTGCGTACACACCGCGACGACGCTGAATCAAATAAAACAGAAACAATGGTCTCGGGCAAGGACAACATTAACTTGTATGATGTCGATGCTGAGCCCGAAATTGAAATTAAACTATTGCCCACCACGACACCCACAAAAATTGTAATAAAATCAACGACGACGACGACAACGACGGAGACAACCACAATATTGGATGACAATGTTAAAATTGAAAGTGGCGGAGACACAATGGTCGACAAAATAGTGGCAGATTTGTTAAAGAAATCCGAAGAATCGTC
>NZ_LLXO01000123.1 GCF_001484765.1 Entomohabitans teleogrylli
TTGCAGGTGGTAACGTGCCGGGTAATATGTCCATGCTGGCTATCACCGGTCAGGCGGCTGGTGCGGGCGTTCGCATTCAGGATTATTCTGGCCAGCCGGTGACCCTGCTTCAGCCGACCAGTGGCCGCGGTCTGGGGAACGGTCCTAATACGCTGAATTTCTCCGCTTATCTGGAAAAAATTGCCGGTGTCACTAACGTCACTCCGGGTGAATTCCAGGCCGTGACCGATTTCACCCTGGCTTATGAATAAGACTGAGCCTGTTCTCATGTAGCATTAATCGGGCTGTGTTTGCAGCCCGATATTCAGGAGTGCAGCGATGGTCAATCTCTTGCGAACTCTGGTATTTCTGACTTTTC
>NZ_LLXO01000124.1 GCF_001484765.1 Entomohabitans teleogrylli
TACGTTTTACCGTTATCGCGAACTGGCTGATGAAGGCGGTGTGGACGCGCTGATTAACCGCAGCCGACGTGCTCCCAATCTCAAAAATCGTACCGATGAGGCAACTGAGCAGGCTGTTATTGATTACGCCATCGCTTTCCCGGCGCACGGTCAGCACCGGACCAGCAACGAACTGCGCAAACAGGGCGTTTTTATCTCCGGCAGTGGTGTCCGTTCCATCTGGTTACGCCATAACCTTGAGAACTTCAAAAAGCGTCTGAAAGCACTGGAAGAAAAAGTGGCTCGTGAGGGTATCGAACTGACTGACAGCCAGATCGCCGCACTGGAACGCAAAGCCAGTGATGACG
>NZ_LLXO01000125.1 GCF_001484765.1 Entomohabitans teleogrylli
CCCGTTGTTATTGATCGTGGTGTTGCCGGTTTTCACCGAGGTGAACTCCGGGTTCTCCGCCATCTGAATAACCAGGTTGCCGTTATCGTCCACCAGGGTGTTGATATTGGCGTCCGAGTACAGCCCCGTCGTGGCAGCGCCCCCCTTCACTGTCAGTTTCTCACCCAGCAGCTTACCGACCTGACCGGTGTTGCCGGCAAAGGTCAGCGGGGTGCTGGCCAGTTTGTCCAGTGCGGTATTGGTGTCGTGCAACTGGGAGCCGTTCACCGCATCGGTGCTGTCATCCGCCAGACGGCCCGGCGCCACACGGGTGATCTTCATGTCCCCCGCATCAATACC
>NZ_LLXO01000126.1 GCF_001484765.1 Entomohabitans teleogrylli
AATGAATCGCCACGGGTTTAACAGACACCTCGGAGTCATTTAAGATGACTTAAAGAGAGGTGCCCATGAGCGGTAAACGTTATCCCGAAGAGTTTAAAATTGAAGCAGTCAAACAGGTTATTGATCGCGGTCATTCTGTTTCCAGCGTTGCAACACGTCTCGATATCACCACCCACAGCCTTTACGCCTGGATAAAGAAGTACGGTCCGGACTCATCCACTAATAAAGAACAGTCAGATGCTCAGGCCGAGATCCGCCGACTCCAGAAGGAGTTGAAGCGGGTTACTGACGAACGGGACATATTAAAAAAAGCCGCGGCGTACTTCGCAAAG
>NZ_LLXO01000127.1 GCF_001484765.1 Entomohabitans teleogrylli
TTTATCTGCGGCGCTGATCAAGCAGAACGGCGTCACCCTGAGTGGGGGAGCCTTCCGGGTGATGGCCTCCCTGGTAGTGGAATACCAGTAAACGGATATCTGAAATGGATAATAAAAGACAACGGCTGTCGTGGATTTCCCTGCTCCTGTTACCCGCCATGGTCAGCGCGGCAGATCCGGAGAATCTGGAATTTATCGGTACCCTGGTGGAGCCACCGGCCTGCACCATCAGCGAAGGTGGCCCGGTGTATGTCGACTTTGGCGATGTACGGATAAAAAAAGTGGTCGACGGTAATTATCGTAAACCGGTGCCGTTAACCCTGAAGTGCGAG
>NZ_LLXO01000128.1 GCF_001484765.1 Entomohabitans teleogrylli
GCGAGCATTGATACCTCTGTGTGTTCGTCCCGTTACGGATTATGTGAATAAGGAGCGTGCAGCATGAGTATCGCAACTTATCTCAACACGGGTTTAGCACTTCTGGGCTGGATTTACATCATGTCAAAAACCGGCGAGTGGATTATCAAAAACACCATAAAGTCGTGGGACAAGCGCCGCAAGCAGTCTCGCCGCCAGAAAGCCGTGAATGAGTTTTATGACGCATTTGAACTTAACAGCATAGAGCCAGGTTCCACCGTTCGTCTGGCCACTAAAGGCGATCTGACAATCATGATGTTCCGCAGAGAGGAAAAGGCTAATGACTGATAT
>NZ_LLXO01000129.1 GCF_001484765.1 Entomohabitans teleogrylli
ATCGTACGCTTCGGCGAGCAGATGATCGTTAAGGCCATGAGCGTGCTGGTGTTCCCGTTCGTCGCCGCCCTGATGTTGCTGGCCCTGTATCTGATCCCGCAGTGGAACGGCGCCGCGCTGGAAACCCTCTCCCTGAGCAGCAGCGCAGCCACCTCCGGCAGCGGTCTGTGGATGACCCTGTGGCTGGCGATCCCGGTGATGGTGTTCTCCTTCAACCACTCACCCATTATCTCCTCCTTCGCTGTCGCCAAACGTGAAGAGTACGGTCAGGACGCCGAGAAGAAATGTTCGCGCATTCTGGCGTATGCCCACATCATGATGGTGTTAAC
>NZ_LLXO01000130.1 GCF_001484765.1 Entomohabitans teleogrylli
AAAACAGGTGCTGGTTCACTCGGACCAGGGCAGTCAGTACACAAGCCATGAGTGGCAGTCGTTCCTGAAAGCACACGGCCTGGAGGGGAGCATGAGCCGTCGCGGTAACTGTCACGATAATGCGGTTGCAGAAAGCTTTTTCCAGTTGCTGAAACGCGAACGGATAAAGAAAAAGATCTACGGAACGCGGGAAGAAGCCCGCAGCGATATTTTTGATTACATCGAAATGTTCTATAACAGTAAGCGTCGGCATGGTTCGAGCAATCAGATGTCACCGACAGAATATGAAAAGCAGTATTATCAACGGCTCGGAAG
>NZ_LLXO01000131.1 GCF_001484765.1 Entomohabitans teleogrylli
GGTTCGGAAAAGAGTATTGCCCTGAACATTACCAATGACAGTACCACGATGCCATACCTTGCCCAGGGGTGGATCGAGGATGAGCAGGGGAAAAAGATCAGCAGTCCGCTGGTAGTGGTACCGCCGCTGCAGCGTCTGGAGCCGCAGGGCAAGAGCATGATCCGTATTAACGCGCTGCCGGATGCGGCGTCGCTGCCCCAGGACAGGGAAACCGTCTTTTACTTCAGCGTGCGCGAAGTGCCGCCGAAGAGCGATCGTCCCAATGTGATGCAACTGGCGCTGCACACCAAAATCAAGCTGTTCTACCGT
>NZ_LLXO01000132.1 GCF_001484765.1 Entomohabitans teleogrylli
GATATTCCGCCCGCAGCGTTGCTGTCGCGGTAAATGGCCCTTCAGTCAGCTCCACTCCGTCACGCTGGACCAGCAGTGCTTCGATGTCGGGGAGTGTCAGGCTATTGACGTTAATCGCCTCCCCCAGTTTAAATGGCTGTCCGTTCTGGTAGATTTTTACCCCCAGATTTGCCTGCTGCGCCGTCACCACCGTGGCGTTATCGACATCAAATCCTGCCGCGTTACCACGCACGCTCAGTTGTAACTGCCAGGCCTGTGAGCTGTCCTCGCACTTCAGGGTTAACGGCACCGGTTTACGATAATTAC